>JAZSRP010000041.1:0-3583 GCA_045538555.1 Eubacteriales bacterium | reverse complement strand
TTTCGCGGGGACCCTTACGCATCGTGATATTCGGCTACGCCGAGTTTGGCGAATAAAATAACACTGAAACCGCAAGGTTTCAATAACACTATTGCCGAAAAGGCAATAATATCACTCCGACAAAGTCGGAATAAAACTTGAGTAATACAAATTGTTATGATAAAATGGGTTTGGGCATAGCCCAATAAAGCATTTGTACTTACAAATGCGATGCTAGTTCTTCTTCTGAAACAGTTTGATAAGTAAGAGTCTATACTCCGCAACGATTCGTTGCGGAAATTCCTTTGCTTGTTGGTGGATTGCAATGAGGATTTGTGGTATAATTCAATCACACTATAGAATGGAGGTTCTCTTGTGGCATTTGGCGAAACACTCTCTAACTTGAGGAAAGCGAAAGGTTTATCCCAAGAGCAGCTGGCTGCAGAACTTGGCTTAACAAGACAAACAATCTCAAAATGGGAGCTTAATCAATCAACACCTGACCTCTATTATCTTGTGCGACTAAGCGATTTTTTTGCTGTGTCTACTGACTTTTTGATCAAAGGAAAACAATTCAATAATGATCTCCCTTGCAACAACTCTGATTTAGAAGAAAGGAACTCACATACTAAACTAATGTCACGCAGCGTTGCTACATACAAATTATGTGTTTATTTAGGTGCCATTATTTTAGGAGTATCACTTATAGGGATTATAGTCTTTGTCATCTGTTCGGCGTTGAATCCTTGGGGAGCACTTATTGGAAGCTGGTATTTTGAAGGATTGATCGGTTTTCTGATCGGAACAGATACACTCTGGTTTTTTATTATTTTGTTAGTACTATTTATTGCGGGTGGATTGATATCTGCGTACGGAATAAAGAATATGAAGCAATAAACCCCAAGCAGTCTAACAAAAAACCGACGGATTTATTATCTGTCGGTTTTTTAACATCCTTATGAGAAGCAACCTTTCACCTCGGCTTTTCGTTATTCCTAAACCTTGACACTTTGACAAAAGCCGTGCTATAATTATTTTTGACATCAATGAATCGGAGGAAAGATATGAGAACCGCAAACAAGTTTTTTTCTCTTTTTATTGCAATACTGTTGGTGTTCGGCTCCGGCATCACAGCTCTTGCTATGCCGGGTGCGGGATTGGTTCAGGCACCGATTGTTGCATACGGATGTGACGTTTCATGGTGGAACGTGTCTGTGGATGACGATAATTATGACATCGGTTATCTTGATTTTGAAAAAATGAAAGCCGACGGATGTGATTTTGTTATCATTCGCATTGGATATGAAGGAAGTTCCACCGGATACAACGTTATTGACGATCCTTTTCTTGACCTCTATTATGCCGCACGTGAGGCGGGAATGGACATCGGTATATATTTTTATGCCCTTGCCACCACCTACGATGAGGCGGCAGAGGACGCTCAGTGGGTCATAAACGTTATCAATACATACGGTCTTTATTTTGAATATCCTCTCTATTATGACGTAGAGACCGTTGCACAGTCAGGGCTCTACTCCGACGATCTTGATTCTCTCTGCAGAGGTTGGTGCGAGACGCTGGAGAACGCAGGATTTTTCCCCGGTGTTTACAGCTATGACAACCTCATCGACAGACTTCCTGCTACTTTCAAGGCAGAATATGACGTCTGGAGAGCAGAGGTGCTGGGAAACACCGACAACTCCGAGCAGTACGTCCCAGAGGAATATGATTTCAGCAATATTTGCAGCATGTGGCAGTATGCTTGGTACGAATATGAATACGACGGTGTGGGAAAAGAAATGCTTGACGTAAACGTGGCATACAAGGATTATCCCGCAATTATGCTCCGGTATGGATACAATAATATGCAGTCAGCACTACCCGACGCCATTTCCAATGCAAGAACCACTGTATATACGGATTATACAGAAGAAGATCTGGCAACCCTCCACCGCCTGTATGACGAGGCGGTTGCCATGACCAATGATGCCAACGCAACCCTTGAGGAGCAAAACGAGCTTGCCGAAAAGCTTAATTCAGCAATTGCCGACAAGGCAGCAAGCAACGAAACTGCCGCCTCCGGCTACGTCTACGTTGATGGATTCAACTCTTACATCGACGCAGGAGAATCACAGATATTCACCTCTGACTTTGGCGCTATCAACGGAACCACTGCAAACACTGTTTGGACTGTCAACATGGTGGCAAAATGGGATTCTTCCACAAACAATTTCGTTGTAAAAAGCGTTTGGTCAAGCGGTGGCGTCGATACAGAAACCACCCTTGCAGACGACGAGTTTTTTATTGCCGTGCACAGCTGGGAAGATACTGTTCCCGGAAGCGAACAAAATGCCGCAAATCTGTTGAACGCCTCTGTCGGTCAGGTTGTGGAGCTTCACGGCATTGACGTCGAAAACAAAACATTTGGCGCAGCGCCTTATATCTCAATCTATACTTCCGGTGATTTTGCGGACTATACCGAATACAACAAGGCCGTCAACAATGCAAATCAACTTGATGCTTCGGCCTACACCGCTTCCTCATGGGCTGATCTGGAATCCGCTCTCGCCGTTGACGTAAGAGGACTCGCCTCAGACGATCAGGCAACCGTTGACGCCGCTACAAAGGCAATCAACGATGCCATTGGCGCTTTGGTTGAAAAAGAATCCATTGTTATCACCTCCATTGAACTGGGAACCGATTCCAAAAAACCCAATGTAGGAACGGACGTTTTTGAACCCACGGTCATCAGCATCAACGGCGATGCTTCACTTGCAGATGACTATACAGACAGTTGTTTTCATATCTGGTACACCATTGATTCGGTTGGTGGCTCCAACTGGGTAGAATATGACGGGGCAACCTTTATTGAGGGCAGTCTCTATGACCTTTATTTTGTTTTTTATCCGACTGCCCTTGCAACGATTTCTGATCAGTGTGTATTTTCCTTGACAACAGCAAACGGTATTTCAGAGGGAGTTGTTTACAGTCACGCTGACGACAGAGTAGCATTTGACTTTTATTTTGACTTGACAACAGCAGTTGAGGATGCTGACTACACCGAGTACAACAAAGCGGTCAACGACGCAAATGCTGTTGACACCTCTATCTACACAGACGACACCGTTGCTGACCTTGAGTCTGCTCTCTCTGTTGACGTAAGCGGTCTCAAGATCTCCGACCAGGCAACCGTTGACGCCGCTACAAAGGCAATCAACGATGCCCTTGGCGCTCTGATTGAAAAGGATGCCGACTACACCGAGTACAACAAAGCGGTCAACGACGCAAATGCTGTTGACACCTCTATCTACACAGACGACACCGTTGCTGACCTTGAGTCTGCTCTTGCAACCGACGTAAGCGGTCTCAAGATCTCCGATCAGGCAACCGTTGACGCCGCTACAAAGGCAATCAACGATGCCATTGGCGCTCTGGTCGATGCTCCCGTTGCAGTCGTAATCTTTGGCGACATCGACGGAAACGGCACCTTTGACGGCAACGACCTTGTTCTTGCACGTCAGGTTGACGCAACCGTAATTGAGATCGATCAGGCGATCCTTGACGCAATCGAAGTAAGCGGCGACGGTATCTTTGACGGTGCTGA
>JAZSRP010000003.1:0-5226 GCA_045538555.1 Eubacteriales bacterium | reverse complement strand
TTATTTGTCTTTCAGCGCAAGTCGATAGGTAATGGAGTGGATGGGAAGCCGTCTTCATTCACAGCTTTACCCATCGACCGGCCCCGAAGGGCAACAAAAAGTTTTGTGTCACTTTTTCAAAAGTGACAATCTATTTAAAGTAATTATAAATAGATTTCAAAATTTTGAATACCCCTTGCCGTGGATGGGAAGCTGTTCCCGTTTACGACTTCACCCATCGACTTGCGCCGACAGGCAAAGAAAAAGTTTTGTGTCACTTTTTCAAAAGTGACAAGCTATTTAAAGTAATTATAAATAGATCCCAAAATTTTGAATACCCCTTGTCGCGGATGGGAAGCCGTTTTCATTCACAGCTTCACCCATCGACCTGCCCCGACAGGGCAATAAAAAGTTTTGTGTCACTTTTTCAAAAGTGACGAGCTTTTTCAAAAGCGGGAGAGTTGACAAGAGAGGGTTTTGTTGATATACTTTTTTTATAATGTTGCAAAAGGGGAAAATGACGTGGAATACGCAAAAAAAGTGATATTCAGGCACAGATATGCGTTTTTGTTGCTGCTTTGTATAAATTGTATGTTTTTTTGGAGTATGGGTTCGTTGTTGAAAGGGATGACAAAGCCGTACGGTGTGATGTTTTTGTTGGGAGCAGAGACGCTGATGCTGTTTGTGACGCTGTTTGCCGCAAAAGGAAAAAGGCTGTCGGACAGGCAGATGGTTTTTTTGATCATCGGTATCGGTTTTTTGCTCAGACTGGCGTATATTTTGGTCACCGAGGGCGGATACAGCTCCGGAAAATATTTTATTGAAAGACAGCACGACGTTCATTATTTCGGCGGACCCGAGGAATACGTTACCGGAACATACAACGGACATGCCGCTTATATCGAATATTATTTCTTTGGAAACGGCATCCCCGATTTTGATCCCAGAAAAATATGGCAGTTCTATCATCCGCCCCTGTGGCATATGATATGCGCTCTCTGGCTGAGAGTTCAGACGGTTTTGGGTATTGCATACCAGACTGCGGTGGAAAATCTTCAGCTCCTGTCGCTGTTTTGCTCAAGTGCAATAATGGTGGCATCACACAGGACTTTTTCACTGTTTGGTTTGAAAGGCACGCCGCTTCGCATTGCAGTGTCACTGGTGGCGTTCCATCCCACATTTGTGATGCTGTCCGGAAGCATCAACAATGACGTTTTGTCACTGTTTTTGATGCTTTTGTCCGTAAATCTGGCAATAAAATGGTACAAGCAGCCAAAAATGGGAAACATTGTTCCTCTTGCATTTTCTATCGGACTGGCGATGATGGCAAAGCTGTCCGGCGGACTGGTGGCAGTGGCAGTGGCAGTTTTGTTTTTTGCCAAGATGTGCGACAAAAAGGTGGAGCTCAAGGGACTTTTTGCACAGTTTGGGGTTTTTGGAATAATCTGCGTTCCAATTGCGCTGTGGCATCAGGTTCGAAACTTTTTGTTGTTCAAGGTTCCGCTGACATACGTACCCGGACTGTCTGAAAAGGCGGACCAATACGTGGGGTTCCGCACGGTGGGTGAAAGAATTTTTGATATATCCTCCATTTTTGAACAGGGAATCTACCCTGCCCGTGCAACGGAGTATCTGACGGGAAAATACGGATTTTTGTACTTTGACCACAACCTGCCGGTAAACATACTCAAGTCCTCTGTGTTTGGTGAGTATTATTTCGGTGCGGGAGACAAGTATCTGGAGCCGGTGGCAAGGTTGCTGTTTTGGACTGCCGCAATTTTGGCAATGCTGTCGCTGGCAGCGACTGTGTGGTTTTGCGGAAAAATGATTTTTTCAAAAATCAAGGGAATTGATTTTGAAAAAGAAAACGGATTTGGGTATATTTTTGGAATTTTTATGCTGATTTTTTACGGAACGATGATGTTTTCTTACACAAGCTTTGCATTTAAATTTCCGCATTATTGCTCCATGGATTTCAGATATATCGCTCTGACAGTGGTGGTAGGTGCACTGTATATTGGGCTGCTCCACAAAAATATCACAAAAAACAACAATATGGCGGGAAAAGTCTTTTCTTATGCCCTCATTGCCCTGACAGTATGCTTTGGTGCAAGCTCATCCCTTTTGTTGGCGTTTGCGGGTTAAAAACACGAAAAACACTTGACAAACGGGGAAAAATAAGTAATAATATACGTTGCTCCACTTTGCAAAAAGGATGATTTTTTCCTTTTTGAGCGGAAACAAGGTGTGACAAAAGAAAAAAATGACGACCCCAACGGGAGGTGTAAAAAATGCTCAGAACATATCAGCCCAAAAAGAGACACAGAAAAGCAGAGCACGGTTTCAGAAAGAGAATGGCTACCGCCAACGGCAGAAAAGTTCTCAAGAGAAGACGTGCAAAAGGCAGAGCAAGACTCACATACTGATTTTTTGCTCAAAAAGGGGTCTTTTGTGATGAACGAAAAACACCGTATACAAACACTGACGGAAAATCACCTGTTTGCCAAGGCATACCGCAAGGGCAGGTGTTTTTCCGGCAGGTACATTGCAATGTACGTGTTGCGTAATCTTGACAGATCCCGCACATTACTCGGCATTACCGTATCAAAAAACCGCGGCAACGCAGTAAAAAGAAACAGGACAAAGCGCATCATCCGTGAGTCCTACCGCATCTTTCATCCTTTCATAAAGGCAGGTTATATTATCGTCATCGTCGCCAGACAGCAGGCAGTTGACGCACACATTTCCGCAGTGACGTCAGAGCTGTCCGATTTTTTGGAAAAGGCGGCCCTTTTGGATGAAACGGATCAGTAGTTTTTTTACACGGCTGTTTATTGCGCCGATACGGTTCTATCAAAAACATATTTCTCCGC
This sequence comes from Eubacteriales bacterium, assembly GCA_045538555.1. Classification (GTDB taxonomy): domain Bacteria; phylum Bacillota; class Clostridia; order Oscillospirales; family CAG-382; genus Coliplasma. The sequence continues at coordinate 2,374 of JAZSRP010000003.1, read as the reverse complement.
ACAAGTCCCCTTGCTGCCGTTTTTCTCCCACCTGCTCGGCGTATGCCGTGGAGGCGATCCAAAAACGCGGAGTAGTGGTGGGGCTTTGTCTTGCGTTTTGGAGGATTTTGAGGTGCAACCCTCTGTGCAAGGGCGGATATGACCCCGTTCCGGAGAAAAAACAAAAAAAACAGCACCCCAACCGACAGGAGACAAAAAAATGAGTTTTATTTACATTCCATTTTCGTATCTCATGAAGTTTTGCCTATTGATATGCGGCAATTCTTATTTCTTTGCGCTGTTCTTCTTTGCGCTGTTTATGCAGGTGATCTTGGTTTATTTTACCTACAAGCGCCAAAAATCACAGATTGCCATGGCAAAGGTCAAGCCAAAAGAAATTGCCATCCGTGAAAAATACAAGGGCAGAACAGACAGAGTTACCCAACAAAAAATGAACCTTGAGATACAGGACATGTATCAAAAAAACGGCTACAACCAGCTCTCCGGCTGCCTGCCGTTGCTCATTACTCTGCCCATCATTCTCATTCTTTTTGCCATTGTCAGAAACCCCATTCAGTATTCCAGCAATCTGTTGGACAAAAATACCGATTTTATTATCGACAACTCAAAAACAGCCGTCGTTTATTATGAGGAAATGAAAAATTCTCTCATCAAGGACAGCTATGAGTCCGAGTCGGATTACAACTCCGCTGTTACCGCAATTGAGACCACACTGACCGAGTTTGGCGCAAAAAAGACCGATGACAAGTCTGAAAAAGGACTCAATGTCTACGTTTTTGACAAACAGGGCGTGTATGCGGACATGAACCTCTCCAAGCTCATTGTTGACGGCAGAGGCGAGGTTGAAAAGCTGATCGATGAGGGACATCTTTCTGCAGATTTTATGGCAAAATATGAAGCCCTGGACCTGGAAAAATTTGGGGAAGAGCTGCCCAATTTCTCAATTTTTGGATACAACCTTGTGAATGAGCCGGATTTTGGCGCAAACGCATGGTTGCTGTTGATTCCTCTTTTGGTATTTTTGACATCTTATTTTTCCACCAAGGTCACCCGCAAATTCTCCGGTGCGGCCACTCCCACAGACGCCAACGGAAACCCTGTTGGCGGAGGACTGTTTATGGAGGTGGGCATGCCTCTGATCTCTGCACTTTTTGCATACAGCATGTCTGCGGCGATCGGTGTGTACTGGATTTGGCGCACTATTATCAGCATGGGCGAGACAATTTTATTTGCAAAGCTGATGCCTGTTCCCGCAGTTACTGAGGAACAGATCGCAGAGGCAAGAAAAGAACTGAAGGTCAATCAAAAGAAAAAGAAAAAGATCATCACCATTGAGGTTGACGAGGATGACGATTCCTATGCAGACCTTGAGGTGAAAAAGAGCAGCACGGGATCGGATTCCGGCGAGGGCGTGTACCGCAAGCCCCGCAAGATAGAGATGCTCACCGCAGACGATGATGATGTTCCGCCTGCAGACGATGATCCCGGTGCGTCCAACTGAAAGAAAGGTCAAAAACCATGATAAAAGAAACAATTGCCTCGGCAAAAACCGTTGAGCTTGCCGTATCTCTGGCATGCCAAGAGCTGGGAGTAAATCCCGATGAGGTTGATGTTGAGGTGCTTGAGGAGCCCAAAAAGGGTATCCTCGGATTTGGCGCAAGCGATGCCCGTATAAAAGCCGTTTTGAAAGACACCCCCGCACTCCGTGCAGTCTCCTTTGTTGAGCAGCTTGTTGCCGATATGTCACTTGATGCTGCAGTTGAGGTGGTGTCAAAGGACGATGAGGGCATATCAATTGCCATCAACGGCGGCTCTTTGGGCATTCTTATCGGCCGCAGAGGCGACGTTTTGGATTCTATCCAGTATCTTACCACCCTTGCCGCAAATATGGGAAGGAGCGGGTTCTATCGCGTCAACGTGGACGTTCAGGGCTACCGCGAAAAGCGTGCCGAGACTCTGAGAGGAGTTGCAAGAAGAATGTCCGAAAAGGTGCTGAAATACAAGCGCAGCTTTGCACTTGAGCCCATGAACGCATATGAGCGCCGTATCATTCATGCCGAGTGCCAAAACATCGGCGGCGTCACCACAAGATCCGTTGGCGAAGGTGCTGATCGTAAGATCATCATGTCCCCCGAGAAGAAGTGAAGACGTGAAAAGAGCGCAGACCACACAAAAAAAGAAGATGTTTTTGGGTGATTAGTGCTTTTACAGCCGTGGGATAAATTGATATCTGTCGATGATTCTCGCAAGTAAGTTTATAGGTAAAAAAGAGCCGATTTTCGGCTCTTTTTATTATATTTTTTTGTGTTTTGAACGATCCGCCCCCTTGCAGTACCGTTGTACAGCGTCGGGGGCTGATCGTCCAATCTGCATC
>JAZSRP010000028.1:0-13377 GCA_045538555.1 Eubacteriales bacterium | reverse complement strand
TATTCTTGAACTCACAATAGGCGCAGGTGGCGGAACAAACGCGATAATGAGTAAAATGACACCTCTTGATTATTATATGGGTGTTGATATAGATTTTGTATGTGCAAAAAACGCTGACGCTCTCGCTAAATATTATAACATCAACGGTTTGGGTATTGCCACATCGTTATGGAAATTGCCTTTTGAAGATTGTATGTTTACATCGGTTTGCTGCAATGCAGGCTTGGAAGAATGCCGAGAAATCCCTACGATTATAGAAGAAGCGTATAGGGTATTAATACCAGGAGGAAAAATTGTATTACATTGTTTGAACACCAATAAAATGCAAGCGTATACAAGATTTGAACAATACGGTTTCTCTGAGGAAGAAATGGTATATTGGGCAAAGCAAATAAGAATGTACACGTCTGCTGAAGGTGTAGAAGAACTGTTAAGAGCCGTTGGATTTAAATTTTACAAGCGACTGATAGATGAAAATTTAGGCAGTATTCTCGTATTCGAAAAATAAATATATAATGACACCGCCGAGAGTTACCGTTTGGTCGTTCTCGGCGGATTTGGTTTCTGGATTTGTCAGCACAAAAAACGCAAAGTTCAGAAAAAAATCGAGAAGGAAAAGCTATTTTTCTCTTTTACCTTTCAGTTTCCTTACAATTTTCCGAAATAGTCTCATTTTTTGCTTGTTTTGCCCTTTTCTTAAGGATAGGCAAGGACGGCGAAGGACGGCAAATAACTGATTATATGTCACATTGGTAAAAAACACCTTTGGGTGCGAATTTGAGATGTAATTTGACACCATTAAAGCCTCTTGAAAATGATTTTGAACTGTGATATAATGGTTTCAGAACGATTTTACGGTCTGCGGGTAAGCAATAGTGCCGCCCGTCCCTTTGGCCTTGAGAAAGCCGTGCATTTTTCTCGGAAAGGGCAATAAAGCGGTCACTAATTCGGTAATTTTTGCGGAAATTAGGGACAGTGAGGGACAGAGCGAGCCTGCTTTACAGCTGCTCGAAATCAGTTTGCGGAAAACCACACGAGGGTTTGAATCCCTCTTCCAAAAGGCCGCAGTTCTTACGAATTGCGGTCCTCAATTTGATTTGTCAACAGCCGGAGGATGACATTATGATTTTTAAAAAGGGTTGTGGGTGGAAGGCCTGTTTTGATAGTAATAGCGGACGGTATTTTGGTGAATATGGCGGGATACAAGAGTATCATCTGTTTGAGATAACAAAAGAAATATTTGACCGTCTCGACAAAAAAATGAGGGAGAGTGATGCAGGCCACATCATGCACGAAGGAAGGCATATGTATATGTCTGTTGACGACCGTTGCGGACCTCCGTATACGGTTGTGTTTGATGATGATTATAAAACTCTGTGTCCATGGGCTGATATTGTAGATAGTGGAAATGTCTGGCCTGATGAGTTCACTGATGCGGTTGTCAATTTGTTTGCGTCCGAAAATAACAACCGTGAGCAGCGAATGAAGAAACGTGAACAGAAAAACAAGGAATGATCCCCGCAAATCTCAATATATCAAAACAATATAACAAGGGCTGTGGCAAGATCATACGATCTTTGATTGCCACAGCCCTTTTATTTATTTGAGGAAGGTGCCAAAAAGTCCTCTCACAAGCTTTTTGCCAATCTCTCTGCCGATGGTGTTTGCAGTACTGTTTGCGGTTTTTTTGAGCAAGCTTTGGCTTTTTTTTCCGGAGGATTTTTTTGACGAGGATTTTGATTTGATCTTCTTGTTTTCTTTTGTTTCATTTTCCTCGGATTCTTCCGTTGATTCTTCCTCGGTCGCTTTTGCAAGCTGCTCGTATGCAGACTCGTTGTCCACTTCAACAGAATATTTGGTTTTGTATTTGCTCGAATCCACAACCGACTGCAACGTTGTATCATCCACTGCTGACATACTGCTTTTTGGAGGAAGAATGTTGGCTCTCTCGACCATTGACGGAACACCGTTCTCGTCCAGCAGGGAAACCAGTGCTTCTCCTGTTCCAAGCTCTTGTATCGCATCTGCTGTTTTGAAAGCGGGATTTATTCTGAATGATCTTGCCGCTGCATTGAGTGCTTTTTGGTCTGCGGGGGTATATGCTCTGAGAGCGTGTTGCACACGGTTGCCTATCTGCCCCAGCACACTGTCGGGGATATCGGTGGGATTTTGGGTAATAAACCATACACTCACACCCTTGGAACGGATAAGTCTTACCACCTGTTCAACCTTGTCCACAAGTGCTTTTGGAGCATCATCAAACAAAAGATGCGCTTCATCAAAGAAAAATGCAAACTTTGGTTTTTCCAGGTCTCCTGCCTCGGGAAGCATCTCGTATATCTCGGAGAGCATCCACAAAAGGAACGTTCCGTAAAGAAGAGGCCGCTGGAAAAGCTCAGAGCATTCCAGAATGTTCATCATACCTCTGCCATCTTCGGTTGAAAATTTTTTCCAGTCGGAAAGGTCAAGGGACGGCTCGCCAAAGAACAGCTCTCCGCCCTCATCCTCAAGAGCAAGAAGCGATCTTTGGATAGCGCCGATGGACTGGGACGACACGTTGCCGTATTGGAGCTTGAATTCATTTGCGTTTTCACCCACATACTGCATCATGGCCTTGAGGTCTTTCAGATCCACGAGCAAAAGCTGTTTGTCGTCAGCGATCCTGAATACAATTCTCAAAACACCGCTCTGAGTGTCATTGAGTCCCAAAAGTCTTGCAAGAAGCTCAGGGCCGATTTCGGACACGGTTGTTCTTACGGGAAGTCCTTTTTTTCCGTAGACATCCCAGAACTGCACGGGATATGATTTGTATTCAAAGTTTTTGATCCCCATGTTTGTGATGCTTCTGAGAATATGCTTATTTTCTTTCCCGGGGACACACATGCCCGTGAGGTCGCCCTTGATATCCGCAACAAATACGGGAACACCCATGTCGGAAAAGCTTTCGGCAAGAACTTTTAACGTAACTGTTTTGCCGGTACCTGTAGCGCCGGTTATGAGTCCGTGGCGGTTTGCCATGGACGGCTCAAGATATACTCTCTTTGTGCCTGTTGCAAGCCATACCTTGTGCAAATCCTTTTGATACATTGTCTTCACCTGCTTATCGTTATTTTTCATGTCCGTCATTTTGAAATGGCGGTAATGAAAGTATGAATAGAACCGTTCACATAGATCATATCCCTTGTTTTGCATCGTCGGGGGAGGGTCTGTGAATATTTTTTATAATAATACCATATTTACAAATTGAAGTCAATGAAACAAGCCAATTTGCCGGAAATACAGCAGATATTTGGTGCGGCGCAGAGCATGGCGCCAAGCAAAAATCCGAGCCTCGTTTTTTGTGTGAAGCTCGGATTTTTTTGTGTTATGTTTTGTTTTTTGTTTTTGGCAACCCGCTTTGGCAATTACAGTATAAACTCCATACCGACCTTTTGGGGGACCAGTCCCAAAGATTGGTAGAACCCCAGTGCCGAGGGATTGCAGCTCCACACGTTGAGAGTCAGGTTGTAGCAGCCGCTTTTTTTTGCCAGATTTACCGCCGCTTGGTACAGCTCTTTTCCGATATGCTTTCCCCTGAGCTGCTGATCAACGCAAAGGTCGTCGATATACAGGGTTTTGATGTCTGTCAAAACCGAGTTGTTGATATGCTGCTGAAAGATACAAAAGCAATAGCCCTGTACCTCATCATTTTCATCCACAGAAACAAGAATGGGACGCGAGGGGTCTTTCAACATTATTTTCAGCTCGTCATCAGAATATTTTTTGCCGATCTTGAATATATCCGGTCTGCCGTTGTGATGAACAGCATCAACCTGTGAAAGCAGGTCCCCGATTTTTGAAATATCCTTTTCCTGAGCGTTTCGAATCATAGTCTGCCGTCCTCATTTATTTTTTGTCAAACAATGCTCTTCGACGGGTGGAGTGTCGCATCATTTCTCTCATGCCGTCAACGTCCTCTGCCTCAAGCATTGATTTGAGCTCACAAAATTTGTTTAGGAACAAATCCATTTGATCCAGCAAAATCTCCTTGTTTGCCACAAAAAGCTCGCTCCACATCAGGTCGTTGATACGGGCGATTCGGGTGAGGTCGCGGAATGAGTCACCCGTAAATTTTTCCATATTTTCCTTGTCGTTGCAGGTCATCAGAGTCACTGCAATGCAGTGGGTGAGTTGTGACAAAAATCCGATCATCTCGTCATGCTCCTCCGGAGAGAGGGTTGTGACGTTTGAAAATCCCAAGAGCCGTCCCAGCTCCAGACAGGTCTCAATTGCCTCGGGTGTGTTTTTTTGGGTAGGTGTGACAATATAGTTTGCACCAAAAAACATTTTTTCAGTGCTGTTCTCAACTCCGGATACCTCACGGCCTGCCATGGGATGAGCCGCAACAAATTCCAGGTCCGGACGCAGCATCTCCTGAATCTTGTATACGATACTGCCCTTGACACCTGTCACGTCGGTGATAAGCGCACCGCTTTTGAGCAGCTGCTGGTTTTTTTCGATCCATTCTACAAACACGTGGGGATACAGGGCAAAAATCACAAGGTCAGCTTGGCTGATAATGCTTTTGTCAAGCTCAACGGAGCCCTTGTCAATGATATTTTCTTTGAGGGCGTAGTCAATGGAGCTCTGATCCTTTGTGATGGCGCTGATATGAAACCCAAACCGTTTCAGTGCTTTTGCATAGCTTCCGCCCAAAAGCCCCAGTCCCACAATAAGTATTTTTTTGCTTACATCAACTATCATGACAACTGTACCTCTGCTCCAAGTCTTTTTATATCCTCAAAAAATGCGGGGTAGCTCTTTTTAACAGCTTCTGTGCCGTTGATAGAACCGCCTGTAACGGACAGTATCAACGATAGAGCCATAACGATACGGTGATCGTTGTGGCTGTCAAGTGGTTGGCCGCAGTAACAAAGGGTTTGCTTTGGAACGGTGATAAAATTATTTCCGATCACAAGTCCGCCCCCAAGCTTTTTCAACTCGGCGTTCATGGCGGCGCCACGGTCGCTCTCCTTGGCTTTGAGGCGGTCTGTGCCCGTAAAGCAGGCGCCGTTTTTCAATGCGGCAAGCGCAAAAAGAACAGGACCCAGGTCGGGGCAGTCGGAAATATCAAGAGTGGGGGTTCCTTTTGCAATCTGCTCAAAATAATGGGGATACACCCTGTCGCCCTGACGGCTGTCCGACCTCAAATTTTTCACACTGACCGCAGAACCTATATGATTGAACGCATCAAGAAAGGCGGCGTTTGAGTAGTCACCCTCGATCCGTCCGGAAAATGCGTGTAGGGAAGATGTTTTTATGGTCAGGGTATCGGTATCCGAAAAAGCCACGTCAGCCCCAAAGGAGCGGAGAGCGGATATTGTCAGCTCAACGTAGGATCTGCTTTCAAATGGGGGCAGAATACGGATGGAGGCACCGCCGCCCAGATGCACAAGCGCAAAGATCATCCCCGTGATAAACTGACTGCTGACGTCTCCCCGAAGGGTGTAGTTTCCGCACTTGAGATCGCCGCAGACGGTGAGGGAATCATTTTGCTTTTCAAATACAAATCCGTGTTCCGAGCAAAGCTGTTGGTAGACATCCAGCGGTCTTTCAAAAAGCCGGCTGCTGCCATGCAGAGTCACGGGTTTTCCCATGCACAATGCAAGAGGAATAAAAAATCTGAGGGTGCTTCCGCTTTCTCTGCACCGGAGAACAGGGGAGTCGGCTTTCAAAAAATCCGTGGGGTCAATGGTGACAGTGTCATTGACTGTGTGGATTTTTGTGCCCAGCGCTTTGAGACAGTCGATGGTTGCAAGAATATCCTCGCTGTAATCAACGCCGCTCAGGATGCATTTTTTGCCCGACAAAGCCGCACCGATAAGATATCTGTGAGCCATGCTTTTTGAGGGCGGAGCTTCTACTGCCCCATGGAGTGTGCATGGCAAGAATGTTGCTGTCATATTATTTTTCCTCGGTCAAAAAGTCAATTGCTTCAATATATCCGCAGGTTCCGTGTCCGATGATTGATTTTACACAGGCAAGCCCCACGTAGCTGATCTTCCGAAAATCCTCACGCTCATCCAGTTTGGAAATATGAACCTCAACCGTGGGGATGCTGACGGATTTGACTGCGTCCAAAATGGCAATGCTTGTGTGAGTGTAGGCACCGGGATTGATCACGATTCCGTCCGTATTTCCGTATGCGCTCTGAATTCTGTCAACAAGGTCTCCCTCGTGATTTGATTGGTACAGCTCCACCTCAATGCCCTTTTTTTTACAGTGGTTCTGTATTTTTGCAACAAGGTCTGAGTATGTTTCTTTTCCGTAATGGTCGGGCTCTCTGATGCCAAGCATATTCAGGTTGGGCCCGTTGATAACAAGAATTTTCACAATATCAGCTCCATTCGTTTTGAAAGAATATATTGTGCCGTTTCCTGTGGGGTTTTTGCATCCGGGACGGTCACGTCTGCTGTTGATTTGTAGATATTGATTCTTTGCTCATACAGGGTTTTCAGCTTGTCTTCTGTATCGGAGAGGGGTCTGTCACCGGTTGCTTTCAGCCGCGACAGCTCCGGGTTGAGAAAAAACAGCTTTCCGTTGCGTTTCAGATATCTGACGTTCTCCTCTCTCAAAACCGCACCTCCGCCTGTGGAGATGATACAATGGTTTTTTGACGACAGATTTCGGATCACCTGTGTTTCAATATCACGAAAATACGTTTCACCCTTGTGAGCGATCAGCTCCTTGATAGTGCAGCCGCAGAGCTTTTCAATTTCCTCATCGGTGTCAACAAGATCAAATCCGTCAATTTTGAGAACTCTGCCCACAGTGCTTTTTCCGCTGCCGGGCATTCCGGTGAGAACGATATTTTCCTTTTGGGAAAGAATGGAGGCGTATGCGGCGTCAGCTTCATCTTTTTTGATCTTTTTGTCAACAAATCGTTCCACTGCAGCAACTGCCTGCATCACAAGCATATATAGTCCGCCCTCGGATTTGATCCCTTTTGCCCTTGCATCCAAAACAAGGTTGGTGCAAAGCGGATTGTATACCGCATCGATGACACCCTCAAGGTGTTTAAAAACAGAAATATCCAGGGGACTTGAATCGCAATCGGGAAACATTCCCACAGGGGTTGTGTTAATGATAATGCCTGCGTCACTGTGAAGCTCTGCCGCCTCATCGTAGGTGATGTATTTGTCAGTTTTTTTTCGGCTGATCGTCAAAATACGTGAAGCACCCAGATCCTCAGCAACTGCACGTGCCGTCCTGCTTGTGCCGCCGGTTCCCAGTATCAAAACCTTTTTGCCCTCAGTGTTGATTCCGGCTTTTTCAAAAAGAGCTTTCATTCCGTAATAATCGGTATTGTAGCCCTCCAGCCGTCCGTTTTTGTTTACAACGGTGTTTACTGCACCGATACGGGATGCGATTTTGCTGACAGAATCAAGATAGGGAATGACCGCTTGCTTGTAAGGAATGGTAACATTGACCGCACAAAAATCTTTTTTTGTAAAAAAATCGCAAAACTCTTGTTCATCCAGCTCTATGAGATCATATTTGTAATCGGCAAGCATTGCATGAATCTCTTTTGAAAAGCTGTGTGTCAGCTTTTTGCCGATGCAACCGTATTTTTTCATTTGTGTACCTGCTATGAAGTTTTTTATTTCAAAAAATCCGTGCCGTATCTCAGTGCCAGCGCATCGCACAAAACAATGGCTGTCGCCGCATCCTGAACGGCTCTTGCTCTGTGAACAATGGCGGGATCGTGTCTGCCCTTGGGCTCTGTTTCTGTCTCGGTCATGGTGCTGAGATCCACCGTGGGTTGAGATTGAAAAATGGTGGGGGTGGGCTTGATGGCGGTGCGGAAGATAATGGGCATACCGTTGGTGATGCCTCCGTTTATTCCGCCGTTGTTGTTTGTGGTACAAACGACTCTGCCGTCTTTTATTCTCAAGGGATCGTTTGCCTCGCTCCCGCGCATGTTGCAAACAGAAAAACCTGCACCAAATTCGATGCCTTTTACGGCGGGAATGGAAAACATCATATGAGAAATCATGCTCTCCACAGAATCAAACCACGGTTCTCCCACACCCTCCGGCATTCCGATGACGGCTGTTTCCAGCACTCCGCCCACGCTGTCTCCGTCAGCCGCGGCTGCAAGAATGGCGTCACACATCTTTTTGCCTGCCTCCTCGTCCAAAACGGCAAACGTTTTTTGATTTAATATTTGAATATCAGTTTTCAGATCCCCAAACTCTCTGTCCGAAATACCTGCACAGCGACTGACGTGGGTACCCACAAAAATCCCTTTTTGCTCCAATGCATATTTGCAGACAGCGCCTGCGGCAACAAGAGCAGCAGTGATGCGTCCGCTAAAATGCCCTCCGCCGCGGGTGTCCTGATAACCGTGATACTTGCATTGAGCTGTGTAGTCGGCATGTGACGGGCGGGCAACGGTTTTTATTTGTGCATAATCGTTGCTTTTCACGTTTTCGTTGGGAATAAGAACAGTGACGGGAGTTCCGGTGGTTGTGTTGTCGACAGCGCCGCTGACGATCATAAAACGGTCCTGTTCTTTTCTGGGAGTAGAAATCTTTCCGTCGGGACGGCGGAGAGTGAGCATATGGGCAATATATTCCTGATCGATCCTGATCCCCGGAGCCAATCCGTCAATTACTGCGCCGATATATTCTCCGTGGCTTTCACCAAACAGGGTTATTGCCACACTGCTTCCAAAAGTGTTTTTCATTGCTCCAAACCTTTCAAGCTGATTTTTGCCGTTTCAATAACGTCAATGCATTTCATCGTTTTCATTTCAAAGCTTCCGATCTCGTCAACCGTGGTTACGGTCACGGTGCTGCCGTCTGCCTTTTTGTCATGAAATGCCGCCTCGGCGATCTTTTTCCAATCAAAGCAGGTCTTTTGATACAGCCCGCACTTTTTCAAAACCTCAATGACTCTCGGCCGGATCTTTTTGGCGCACATGGGAATCATACCCAGAGCAACACACTCACCGTGATAGAGCAGGGACATGCCCTGGCTGCTTTCGATCCCGTGGCCCACTGTGTGTCCGAAATTGAGAATTTTTCGTAATCCGGTTTCTTTTTCGTCCTGCTCTACCACGTTTTTCTTTATGATAACAGAACGGGTGATAATATCGTCAATATTGCTCATGATATCCTTGGTTTCAAAGATATCAAACAGCTCTTTATCGGAGGTCAGGGCCATTTTTATGGCCTCGGCAAGTCCGTTGGAGATCTGTCTTTGGGGAAGAGTTTTTAAAAGTTCGGGATCAATAAGCACTTTTTTTGGTTGATAAAATGCCCCCACAACGTTTTTTACACCGCCAAAATTGATTGCGGTTTTTCCGCCCACAGAGGAGTCGATCTGAGAGAGCAGAGTGGTGGGAATGTTGTAAAAATCAATTCCTCTCATATAAGCAGATGCCGCAAACCCCGCCAGATCGCCTACCACACCGCCTCCCACTGCAACTACGCAGTCTTTTCGGGAAAAATTGTTGTCCAGCATGACCGAGAGCAGTTTTTCAAAGGTTTTGAGGCATTTGGATGCTTCGCCCATCTCCACAGTGCAGACGGTGCCGTTTTTGCATTGGTCCGCCACTGTTTTTGCATACGTGGCGGGAACCCCCGAATCTGTCACGACCAGTACACGGCGGTCAAGGTTCAAATATTTGTTTGCTTCTGCAAGAACGTTTCTTTTTATAACGATATCATAGCTGTTCTTGCCCAAATCTGTGTGAATTGTCATATAAATCACCTTTAAACCTCGGTGTGCGGCGTAAATGTCCCCGCCACCTTGAGCCGGTCGCAGACTTTGCTCAGCTCATGGATCATTTTTGCCCCGTTTTCGGTATCGGTAGTGCCGTCTATCTCCACGTAGAAATAATACTGCCATGAATGCTTTTTCATAGGTCTGCTGCGGAGTGCCGTCATGTTGTATCCATGCTTGCCGATGATTCCAATGGCGTTGGCGAGACTGCCCGCCTCATGCTTGACTGTAAACATCAAAACGGTGCTTGAAAGAGACGGTGAGGTTGCTTTTGCATTTGAAAGAATGGCAAACCGTGTGGTGTTCTCACCGCTTTTGTTGATGTTGGCTTCGATCACCTTGAGTCCGTATATCTCTGCCGTTTCCACGCTTGCAATGGCGCCGAGAGATTTGTCTCCGGATTCTGCAACGGTTTTTGCCGCAAGAGCGGTATTGTTGGATTCTTCGGCTTCAAATCCACGCATTTTGATATAGTCGTGGCACTGGCTCAGCGCTTGAGGATGGCTTGTGACTTTTTTTATATCCTCAACCGTGGCATCGGGAAGTCCCAAGAGGTTTTGGTGTATCTCAAGCTCGTATATTCCGTTTATGAAAAGACTGCCGGAAAAAATCAGATCGATGGTCTGACCCACCTCGCCTGCATAGCTGTTTTCGATGGGGAGCACTGCCGCATCGCAATCACCGCGCAAAACCGAGTCATACGCAGCTTTGAAATCACTGTACGGCACCTTTTCTCCTTTTGGAAATATTCTACCCGCCGCAATGTGAGCAAATGCGCCCTCCACTCCGCTGTATGCAACTCTCAAACCGCTCTGCAGACGGTATTGGTAGGACCGTGAAAGCGCCATCAGGTGCTTTTGAAAGTCCATATAATATCCTTTCAGAATATCGTCTTCAATGAGAGCCGAATTTTTTTCGATAACCTCTTTTTCTCTTTTCTCATCCAGAATGGGCAGTCCAAATTCTTTTTTGTGCTCATAGACCATCTCGGCTGCTCTCATCCGTTTGACAAAAAGCTCTGCCATCTGAGCGTCAGCTTGGTTTATGATCTCTCTTGCTTGTTCAAGTTTGTTTGGCATCTTTTCATCATCCTTTTATCAAAGCTTGTCGGCAATGTCCAGTATAAGCTGCTCGGTCTTTTCCCATCCGAGGCAGGGGTCGGTGATGGATTTTCCAAAAACGTGCTCGCCCACGCCCTGTGCTCCATCCTCAAGATAGCTCTCGATCATCAGACCTTTTACCAGCCGCTTGATGTTTGGGTTTTGGTTGCGGCTGTGGACGATATCCTTGGCAATGCGGATCTGCTCAAGGTATTTTTTTCCGGAATTGTTGTGGTTGGTGTCAACAATAACCGAGGGGTTGGCGAGATTTGATTTTTCATACAGCTCCTCAACCCTCAAAAGATCCTCATAATGATAGTTGGAAGCGCTTCTGCCGGTAAAATCAACGTAACCGCGGAGAATTGCATGAGCATAGGGGTTGCCCGAGCTGGTGACTTCCCAACCGCGATAAATAAACGTATGGCTTGCCTGCGCCGCAACGATTGAGTTCATCATAACCGAGAGGTCTCCGCCGGTGGGGTTTTTCATACCCACGGGAGCACCGATACCGCTGGCGGTGAGGCGATACTACTAGTTTTCTGCCGAGCGTGCTCCCACGGCAACGTAGGAGAGGAGATCGGAGAGATAACGGTAGTTCTCGGGGTAGAGCATCTCATCGGCACAGGAAAAACCAAAATCCCGCAGAGCAGCCAAATGAAGCTCTCGGATGGCAACGATACCCTTGTACATATCGGGCTTTGCCTCAGGGTCGGGCTGATGGAGCATCCCCTTGTAGCCCTGCCCGGTGGTGCGGGGCTTGTTTGTGTATATACGGGGGATAATGACGATCTTGTCCGATACCTGCTCCTCTATCCTGCGGAGTCTGGAAATATATTCAAGCACGGGCTCGCTGTGGTCTGCTGAGCAGGGCCCAATAATCAGTATAAATTTGTCTGAGCTTCCGTCAAACACGGCTCTGATGCTTTCGTCACGAGCTGCTTTTGACTGTTCCATCTGTTGTGTCAGCGGGTATTCTTTTTTTACTTCCTGGGGGATGGGTAACTTTCTGTGAAAAGTCATTTGCATTACGGTGTACCTCAGTTTCGTATAGGTTTTTTGGAGAAATAAAATAAAAAATCCGCCTTTCGGTCTGCTCAAAAGCATGACGAATGCGGACTGTCCGTTTTATTCAATCCAAAGTGTTTATACTCCGGATCTCACAGAAGACGGGCAGCCCTTTGCAAAATAGTAATAAAACTTGTATGCGTTCACGGTTGCTCCTCCTTTGTGATTTGTTGTCGTGTATTTTACACCCGAAGCATTGATTTGTCAATAGTTTTTTTAAAAATGGAGGGATTTTTTTCGGATTTGAAATCTTGTTTTCTTAAAAAAATCCGGGAGGGACCCGTTTTTTGGATCCCTCCCAATGCTCAGACAATAATAATTCTATTGAATCGATTTATGCCTTGGGGCCTGCTTCAACAAGAGCTTTGCCTGCATCGTTGCCGGTGTATTTGTTGAAGTTCTTTACAAAGCGAGCTGCAAGATCCTGAGCTTTTGCTTCCCACTGTGCAGCGTCTGCGTAGGTGTCGCGGGGATCAAGAATTCCGGAGTCAACACCGGGAAGTGCGGTGGGAACCTGGAGGTTGAAGTAAGGAATGGTCTTGGTCTCTGCCTTGAGGATGGAGCCGTCAAGGATGGCGTCGATGATTCCGCGGGTATCCTTGATGGAGATACGTTTGCCGGTTCCGTTCCAGCCGGTGTTTACGAGATAAGCTTTTGCGCCTACCTTTTCCATCTTCTTTACAAGCTCCTCAGCA
This sequence comes from Eubacteriales bacterium, assembly GCA_045538555.1. Classification (GTDB taxonomy): domain Bacteria; phylum Bacillota; class Clostridia; order Oscillospirales; family CAG-382; genus Coliplasma. The sequence continues at coordinate 749 of JAZSRP010000028.1, read as the reverse complement.
TACTTGGTGGGGTGGAGCTCAAGGAATGCCTGACCAAAGCAAGCGGAGAAGGTGGGAGTGGGCTCAGTGATTCCACGCTCGGTTCCTGCCAGTTTGGAGGTAAATCCGGAGAGGAAGTAGTACTGTGCCTGCTCAGGAGTGAGGATGGAAACGGGAGGAAGCACGCCAAATGCGTCTGCAGAAAGGAAGATAACATTCTTTGCATCGGGAGCTGCAGATACGGGGCGAACGATTTTTTCGATGTGATCGATGGGGTAGGAAACGCGGGTGTTTTCGGTTACGCTCTTGTCAGCGAAATCGATAACGCCGTTTTCATCGAGAGTAACGTTTTCGAGAAGAGCGTTTCTCTTGATAGCGTTGTAGATATCGGGCTCGGAATCCTTGTCAAGGTTGATAACCTTTGCGTAGCAGCCGCCCTCGAAGTTGAATACGCCGTTGTCGTCCCAGCCGTGTTCGTCGTCACCGATAAGGAGACGCTTAGGATCGGTGGAAAGGGTGGTCTTACCGGTACCCGAAAGACCGAAGAAGAGAGCGGTGTTTTCGCCGTTCATATCGGTGTTTGCGGAGCAGTGCATAGAAGCGATGCCCTTGAGGGGGAGGTAGTAGTTCATCATCGAGAACATACCCTTCTTCATTTCGCCGCCGTACCAGGTGTTAAGGATAACCTGTTCGCGGGAGGTGATGTTGAATACAACAGCGGTTTCGGAGTTAAGACCGAGTTCCTTATAGTTTTCAACCTTTGCTTTGGA
>JAZSRP010000011.1:0-2854 GCA_045538555.1 Eubacteriales bacterium | reverse complement strand
TTCTCGCCTGCCTTGTAGGTCTCGGGAGCGTCAACAACGAGGTCAAATTTTGCATCCTCGGTCTTCTCGCCGACAGCTGCAATGATGTCATCCTCGTAGGTGTCAACAACGGGCTCGGAAGTATTTCCGCCTACGTTGTCCTCGTCGCCCTCGACGTATACTTTGTACTCAGCGGTGCAAACATAGTCTGCATCGTACCATTTCTTGTCGGAGGTGGAGGTGGGAACGGTTGCGCCCTCAATGTCAACGTTCTTGAAAATAAAGGTGTCGCCAACTTTCCAGTTTGAGGTGTCCTCAACTGTTGCCTTGATTGCGTCAGAGTAGTAGTTGGGCTCTGCGATAAAGAAAGGAGTATCGTACCACAGGCCGCTGGAACCGTCGCCGGTAAGTCCTTCAGTGAGAGAAGGCCAGTCGTTGCCGGTGTTGATAGCATACACAAATCCGCCTGCAGGGATTGCAAGAGGAGTTGTACCGCCTGCGGTGATACCGTCTTTAAACTCGGTGATGGTGTATACGTTGTCCTTGCCCTCAACGGGAGAAAACGCATAGTGATTCCACCATTCGCAGTTTACGTAAGTTGCAGCGTCTGTAAAAATAACGCCTGCGCCCTCTACCTGATCGTTGTTGAAATGAGTGAGGAAGAAGGGTGCCCACTCATCCTCAGCAGATGCCATCACGGCAAAAGCGGAGAACAACAGAACGGCAGAGAGAAGAATTGCTGCAAATTTTTTCATTGAAAAATTCCTTTCTGTGTTTAAAAAAATATTTTGACAGCTTCCTGCCCAATTATTATACCACTTGAAAGATTTTGTGTCAATAAGTTGCGGTATAATTTTTAATATTTCTTTAAAATACGCAAAAAATTCAAAAAATTTTATTCGTTTCCGTACAGTGAGCGTTTTTCCGCATCCTCATCCCGCACCCAAAGCACGGCTTTTGCGCTGCAATAAACAAATGCCACGGACAAAAAAAGTATGGGAACCGAAAAGAACTTTGCGGTATACGGCAAGGTCATGACCTCAGCTCTCAAGAGCGTCACAGCGCAATACAGCCCCCAACAAAAGGAAGTATCAGGTGATTTTCCCGTCAGCTGCTCCGACGTTGTTCTCAGCTCATAAAAAAAGCAACGAATGCACAAAAGAGACAAAAGCGACGTTGCCACTGCCAATACTGCGGATATGCCAACGGTAGGAAGCGGCGTTTCCTCAAGATAAATTGCGTCGTATTGCACAAAAACGCGGCGGAAATACTCCGTAGCGGCAACCAAAACGAATGCGGGGAGCGACCAACGCCTTGTCTGTGAAAAATCACCGATACTCCGCATCAAAAAGGTGCATATAAATAATATTAAAAAGGTAAATGAAGCGGGAACGATCCGCACGCCGTCAAAAGACAGATCGAGCGAGAATGCCAAACCGATGCATAGCATCAGGCAAGTGATTCTTATGCGGGATCCGGTGGTTTTTGAATTGTTCTTTTTGTATTCCGACAGATATCTTTCGTTCAGAATATCACGGGATTCTCTGTGAAAAACAATGATGGTTTTTGACAGTGAAACAAACCAAAAAACACCCATGACCGTCACCGCCAGTGCCAAAAATACCGTGACAAACGGCTTTGTGTCAATGATGATGCGGATCTTGTCCATCTGCTCAAAATCATACAGATCTGCAGACAGTTTGAGATCAATGATGGAATACAGCTCGGGCAGAAGCGTGGCCAGCGGCCTCAGGAAAAAGAATGCATAGGTAAGAAAGGCACAGCCCGAGGTGCGTGAAAGGGTGGCGGAAAAGCCGTTTCGGGTGGAAAAATAATTTATACCGGAAAAAAATGCATTTGTTGCAGCAAACAGAAAGATGTATTCCAATACCAATGCTACCGTCACTGCCGCAAGTCTGTCAGATCCTTGGTTTGAAAAGGTCAGCGGAGTGAGAATGAGCTTTGCGGCTTCCACACAAAAAAACCACAAAAACAATTTTCGGGCTCTCTGGACGGATTCGTCAAAAAAAGCCAACCGTGTCAGTCCAAAAAAGACGAGAATGCATCCGATGCAGTCCGGAAAAACATCCAACAGCCCAAAAACGGGATTGACAAAAAAACCAAATCCAAAAAGCACCGACAAAAAATATTTTTTATTTTCTCTTGCGTTTTCTTTCAAGACGTTGCTCCTCTTTCAGCATATCCTTGTGCTTTTTTTCTTGAATCTTTGCGTTTTCGGAGGCGATGTACTGAATATCTTTTTCGTATTGCGACTGACTGGTTATCAGTGTAAAGCAGGTGTGAAGAAACAGTACGTTGATAATTATGACCGCATATTGCAAAATATATTGCAGCATCATTGCTTTTGATGCAAATGCACCCAAAACTCCGGCTGTGTTGAGAGCCACCAAAAGGATGGACGCCATTATGAACAGCGAGGTAAATGCAATACGTCTGTTTGCTTGTGAAAAGAGTTTTTTTGCCTCACCCTCACGGGCAATGTCCGCCACGGCTGATAGCCAGAAAACCGACATCAAAAGCCAGGCAGAAAGATGCAAAAGAAAGGTGATGGTATTGAGGTTGGGGAGAGATTCGATTTTTATTACACCAAATCCCGCCAAAAGATTGACCGCTCCTCTGGGGAACAGAAAAAGTGCGGAAACCGAGGCGTACAAGAATTTTTTTCCAAATTTGGATGCCAGAAAAAAACCGTATGCCAGCATGGGCGAGGCAATAATTGCTCCGCCGATCTCGTTGAGGAGCAAAAAGCAATATCCCAAAAGTGCGATTCCAAATCCCATCTCAAAACTCCGTTTTATCAGCTGCTTTGGCTATCTTTTGCCGAAACCGATCCGCAGCATTTTTTGTATTTTTT
>JAZSRP010000005.1:0-48920 GCA_045538555.1 Eubacteriales bacterium | reverse complement strand
CGCCGAAGGAGTAAAGCAAATAATTTGCTATATCGGCAAAGCTTCTGCCGTTAAAGCCGGTTTGCAGATAATCGATAGCCGCTTTTAATTCGGGGTTACGGTTATAGTAATAAGAGGAAGCATAGCCTTTACGCCAAAGCTCTTCTACCTCGGGCGCGGTATGGCCGAAGATATAAATATTATCTCTGCCGACCGCCTGTGCTATCTCAACGTTTGCGCCGTCAAGTGTACCGATGGTGAGAGCGCCGTTGATCATAAATTTCATGTTTCCGGTTCCGCTTGCTTCTTTTCCGGCCAATGAAATCTGTTCACTGATCTCGCTGGCGGGCATCAGATGCTCTGCCAGGGTCACGTTGTAGTTCTCAAGGAATACTACACGGAGTTTTTCGCGGATGCGGGGGTTCTTTTCGATATCTGCGCTGATATAGCAGATAAGGCGGATAATATCCTTGGCGGTATAATATCCGGGAGCCGCTTTTGCCGCAAAGATAAAGGTGGTGGGTGTCACGTCGGCGTCGGGATTTTCCTTCAGCTTGAGATACAGAGTGATGATGTGGAGCGCATTGAGAAGCTGACGCTTGTACTCATGGAGACGCTTTGCCTGAACATCAAACACGGTATCGGGATCGATCGTGATGCCTTTTGTCTTTTTGATATAATCCACAAAGTCACGCTTGTTCTGCTTTTTGATGCTGTCAAGCTCAGAAAGGACAGCAGAATCGTCAGCAAACGCCAACAGCTTGGAGAGCTGCTGGGGCTCGCTTCTGTACTCGGGTCCGATGGTAGAATCAAGCAGAGAAGCAAGACGGGGGTTGGAATAGCAGAGCCACTTGCGGTGTGCGATTCCGTTGGTGACGTTTGTGAATTTTCTGGGTGTCATATCGTGGAAATCACGGAACACCGTTGTTTTGAGAATATCGGAGTGGAGCTGTGAAACGCCGTTGACGGTATGAGAGCCCACAACAGAAAGATTTGCCATTTTTACCTGTCCGCTCTCAAGAATGGACATTCTGCCCACCTTGTCCCAATCACCCATAAAGCTGTCCCACGCCTCGCCGCAGAAACGGCGGTTGATCTCTTTTATGATAGAGTGGATACGGGGAAGCTTGAGCGCAAAGAGGTTTTCATTCCAGCACTCCAGCGCCTCGGGAAGAACCGTGTGGTTTGTGTAGGAAATGGTGCGCTTTGTGATGTACCATGCTTTGTCCCATGAGCAGTGATGCTGGTCGATAAGAAGGCGCATCAGCTCAGGAATACAAAGTGCGGGATGTGTATCGTTGATATGAATGGCAACCTTGTCGGGAAGATTGTCAAGGGATTTGTAATTGTGCAGATGGTTGGAGAGAATATTCTGAAGTGATGCAGACACAAGGAAATACTGCTGAGTAAGACGCAGCAATTTTCCCTCATGATGGTTATCTGCGGGATAAAGCACTTTGGAAATAGTCTCCGCCATGGTGTTTTCCTCCACCGCTTTGACATATCTGCCCTGTGAAAATGCTTCCATATTGAAATTGCGGATATCTCTTGCCTTCCAGAGACGCAAGGAGTTGACTGCATCACCGGGTGAACCCGAGATCAGCATATCGTAGGGAACCGCCTCCACCTCGTTGTAATCCTCATAGATTATCTCGCAGTGGTTTTCTTTCCATTCTTCTCTTACTCTGCCGCCAAACTTTACGGTAACGGCTTTGTCCTGACGGGGCACCAGCCAGCACTCGCTGCCGGGAAGCCAAATATCGGGAAGCTCAAGCTGCTCGCCGTCTACAAGGCGCTGCTTGAACAAGCCGTATTCGTAAAGAATGCAATATCCCCTTGCGGGATAGTTTTGTGATGTGAGAGAGTCCATAAAACATGAGGCAAGTCTGCCCAAGCCGCCGTTGCCCAGACCGGGATCGGGCTCCTGCTCGTAAATCTCATCAAGGGAGAAGCCCATGGATTTGAGAACCTTGCGGTACTCATCCTCCAGACCCAGGTTGCAGAGATTCATCTTGAGGGATCTGCCGATAAGGAATTCCATGCACATGTAGTACACTTGTTTTGCGGATTCCTTGCGTACCCTGTCAGTAAACTCCTTGTTTTTCATTGCAAGAGTGTCGCGTACCGAAAAAACAGTCGCCTTGTATATTTGCTCAAGAGTTGCATCGTTGGAGTTGATGCCAAAATAACGTGAAAGTTTGTCGCACAGCGACTGTTGGATTTCGGTGTTGATTTTTTTAGTTGCCATTGGTGGGGTTTCCTTCTTCTTAGAAATTTTTGTATAATTTTTTATAGTCAGCAGCGCTCTTGTTCCATGAGAAATCAACGCCCATGACTTTTTTGGAAAGTTCTTTGAACCCGTCGGGGTCATCAAAATACATATCACAAGCTCTCGTTACCGAAGAATAGAGCTCATATGCACTGTATGCAGCAAATGTAAATCCGTTTCCGCCTTCATCGCAGCCCACGTCCTTGATGCTGTCATACAGGCCTCCTGTCTCGTGAATGACGGGAACAGTGCCGTATCTGGAGCAGATCATCTGCGCCAATCCGCAGGGCTCCGACAGAGAGGGCATCAGAAAGATGTCTGCCGCAGAATAAATCTTTTTGGACAGATCACGGTTGTACGTGATGAGAGTACGGCATTTTGACGGATATCTCTCTGCAAGTGACGAGAAAAACTCCTCGTACATTCTGTCGCCCTGGCCAAGTATGACGAGCTGAACGTCTTTTGACAGTATATCGTCGGCAGAAAGCATCAGCAGATCAAGTCCTTTGTGGCCCACCAATCGTGAAATAACGGCGATCAGAGGAACATCATCCCGCTCCGGAAGCGAAAGCATCTTTTGCAGTCCGGATTTGCATTCCTTTTTTCCGGCAGTGTTGTCTGCCGAATAATTGGAAAACAGTTCCTTGTCCTTTTGAGGATCATAATATTCCATATCAATACCGTTGAGGATCCCCGACAGCTTGTAGGAATACTGCTCCAGAATATAATGGAGGCCGTGTGAAAACCTGGGGGTCAGGATCTCTCTGGCATAGGTGGGGCTGACGGTGGTCACCGCATCTGCACAGACGATTGCGCCTTTCAGCAGGTTGATGTTTCCGTTATACTCAACGATTCCCTTTTCAGAGGGGAACAGGCCGAAAATATCGCCCAGCAGGCTCATATCGTACTCACCCTGATACTGAATATTGTGTATGGTAAACACAGCTTTCATCCTTGCGTATTCCTCGCCCATGCGAGAATAGCACTGTTTGAGATAAACAACGCTGAGGGCAGAGTGCCAATCATGTGCGTGAAGTATATCGGGATAAAAATCAATGCTCGGAAACATTTCCAGAGCGGCACGGCAGAAGAACGCAAACCGTTCTGCATCGTCATACTCACCGTATAGACGGTCACGCTTAAAATAATACTCGTTGTCAATGAAATAAAACGTGACGCCTCTGTATACGTACTTGAATATTCCGCAATACTGGTTCCTCCACGATACCTGAACAAACCGCCATGCAACAAACTCAAATTCATCGCGGTACTTGTTGTCGATATTGCCGTAGAGAGGCATTACCACTCTTATATCGTTTTCCCCGTCCTGAGTCAGTGCGGCAGGGAGAGAGCCGATCACGTCTCCCAAACCGCCGGAGGACGCAAAGGGGATTGCCTCGCCGGCTACAAAAAGTATTTTTTTCATTGTTTCACTCCCATGTAGAGATATACAGGTATTGTCAGACGCAGGAATCCTTGTCGATGAAGAAGGGCTTTGTCTCATGTCCCGACAAAACTCTGCCGTCACGGATCACCACGTTTTTGTCAGTGATGACGCAGTTGAGATATACGTTTTCACCGGTGATGGTATCCTGCATAATGATACTGTTTTTTATATGCGTGTTCTTGCCAACCTTGACTCCGCGGAAAAGAATGGAATTTTCTACAGTTCCGTTGATAACGCATCCGTCAGCAATCAGAGAGTTGCGTACCATCGCTCCGCTGTTGTAGGAGGTGGGAGCGGAATTGCGAACCTTTGTAAACACAGGACGGTTGCGAACCTCCAGAATTGCTTTGCGGATATCGGGGTTGAGCAGATCCATGCTGCAACTGAAATAATCGGAAATAGATTTGATAGCCGCAAAATAGCCGTCATATCTGAAAATGCGGAAATCCATCTCCTTGCAGTTCTTGACGATGATATCTTTCATGAGGTTGTTGTAGCCGTGAGCCACAGACTCATTGAGGATCTCCTCAAGATATTTTCTTCCGATAACCATGATTTCAAGAGAAATGTCGGCAAATCCGTTTTTCATTCCCGCAAAATCGGTAACATCGGTAATTTTTCCCTCAGAGTCGGATTCCACCACCGATGCGGCACGAAGATCGGGAGAAACGTAACTGCTTTTTACCGCAACTGTAATATCTGCGCCCGTCTCCTCGTGCTGAGCAACCATTGCCGCAAGATCGATGTTGCAGACGTTGTCGCAATCAGACAGCACCACCAGCTCCTCCTTGCATCCGGCAAGAAACTCACGGATGCTGATGAGCGCCTCAAGACGTGTGCTGTACAGATCGTTGGAGCTGTTGGCAAAAGCGGTAATATAAGGCGGGAGTATCTTGATTCCGCCGTGGCGTCTTGCAAGATCCCAATCCTTTCCCGTCCCGATATGATCCATCAAGGACTGGTAGTTATAGTGAGTAATGAGTCCCACGTGGGTTATATCGGAGTTGACCATATTTGAAAGCGCAAAGTCAATGAGACGGTATCTGCATCCAAAGGGCACAGATGCCATGGTGCGTTGTTTTGTAAGCTCATGCACGCTTTTTTCGTGCATACTGGAAAAAATAATACCAACTGCGTTCATGTCTTATTCTCCCTTCCCGTTCAGTGAGTCAAGCATAGCTTTGTCGCAATTCACTCCGTCGGGCACGGCAGTTCCGTCGGGAATATTGAGTCCGCCGCCCACAAGGGTGATTCCTTTTGAGGACGCCATCTCTTTGCCCACGGTTGCGCCTTTTCCGATAACGGTATCCTCATCCACGATGGAATAATCCACAGTGGCATCTGCTTTTACGCACACGTTTCCGAGAATAACACTGTCACGAACAACAGCGCCGCGCTCCACCGTAACGCCGGCAGAAAGAACACTGTTGATGACGGTGCCGTTGATCTCACAGCCCTCTGTAATGAGAGAGTTGCTGACATTGGCTCCCGGGCCGACGTAATGAGGGGGCTGTGCTGTGTTTCTGGAAAGGATCCTCCACTCTGTGTCACGGATAGCAAGAGCAGGACGCTCGCCCAGGATATCCATATTGGATTCCCACAAGCTTTGGATGGTGCCCACGTCTTTCCAGTATCCGGAAAATTCAAAGGCGTACAGTTTTTCGCCTGCCTTGAGCATTGCGGGAATAATATCTTTTCCAAAATCCTTGGAGCTCTTCTCGTTTGCCTCGTCTGCCTCAAGATAAGAGAACAGCTTGTCTTTGCTGAACACGTACACACCCATGGATGCTTTTGTGCTCTTGGGATTTTTGGGTTTTTCCTCAAACTCGGTGATACGCATCTCGTCGTCGGTGCTCATGATACCAAAGCGGGATGCCTCTGACAGAGGTACGTCAAAAACCGCAATGGTACAATCGGCGCCGTTGCGTTTGTGGCTCTCGATCATCTCGGCATAATTCATTTTGTATATATGGTCGCCCGAAAGGATCACCACGTAATCGGGGTCAAACTTGCTGATAAAATGAATGTTTTGGTAGATGGCATTGGCAGTGCCCTTGTACCAGTCGGCACGCTTTTGTCCCTGATAGGGCTGAAGGAGCGTGACTCCGCCATAGGTTCTGTCAAGATCCCATGGCTGGCCGTTGCCGATATATTCGTTGAGTGCAAGGGGCTGATACTGGGTCAATACACCCACTGTGTCGATACCCGAGTTGATACAGTTTGACAGCGGAAAGTCAATGATCCTGTATTTTCCGCCAAAAGCCACCGCGGGTTTTGCGGTACGCTCCGTAAGCAGGTACAGTCTGCTTCCCTGCCCTCCGGCAAGAAGCATCGCCACAGTTTCTTTTTTCTTTATCATTGCCTGTCTCCTTTCACCCCAAAAAAACGGGGAAAAACATTTTTTATATTACCTGCAAAAGCAGGGATAAGTCAAAAAATCACTCGGACAGTTCTCCTGCAACGGACGCATCCGATTCCGCCACAGCATAAATAGTGTCAAAAGCGTCCCCGTCGGAAGCAAATGGAAGCATATCGCCCCGAAACGCGGCAATCAGCGCTGCCACCAGCGCGCAAAGCAGCAACAGCCCCAACGCCTGAACAATGCGGTCAAAATGCTTTTTTATAAGATCCATGCCACTGCTTCTCCCTATGCGTTTTATGTAAAAATATTCACAAACTATATAATAACACTTTATATGAAGAAAATCAAGGTGTTTGGAGTAATATTTTCCATTTTTGGACGAAAATACGCCAAACTACGGCAGACAGGAATTTTTTTGTGCTATTATTGCAAAACAGAGGGCAAAAAACAAGGAATTTTATCCAAAAAACACTTTACAAACGAAAAAAAGTGTGATATATTATCTTGGAATGCGGATATGACCGCATATCGGGGGTGGCTCGGTTTGACGGACACAGGAGCAATCGCTCGTCTTCACCTACCGCTTGCCAAGCTTCCAACCGAAATATTTTTTGAAAGGTGAAAAACCATGATCGCAAAAGAAACAAAGCAGTCCCTCATCAAGGAGTATGCCGTCCACGAGGGCGACACCGGTTCGCCCGAGGTTCAGATCGCCATTCTGTCCCGCAGAATCAGCGAGCTCACCGAGCACCTCAAAAAGAACCCCAAGGACAACCACTCCCGCAGAGGTATGCAGCAGATGATCGGTAAGAGAAGAAAGTTCCTCAACTATCTCATGAAGAACGACATCACCCGTTACCGTACAATCATCGAGCGCCTCGGTATCAGAAAGTAATTTTTTGCACCAAAGGCAAGGGTCTCACAAGCAATGCGATTTTTTCGCATTGCTTGTGTTTAGAATCCCAAAAAAATTCACAGAATAACAATTGGCTTTGGGCGGTTTAGCAGTTAACTATTCGCCCGATTTTTTCGGATTTTTTCCGTTTTTATCGGCGCGTTTCGGACGAGTAGTTAAGTGTTAAACATGCTCAATGTCCTTTTGAATAATAAACACGAAAGGAAACAAAAAAATGTTTGACAACTTCAAAACGTTCAGCTACGAGCTTGCCGGCAGACCCCTTGTGATCGAGACCGGAAAAATGGCTCAGCTTGCAGGCGGCTCCTGTCTTGTCCGCTACGGCGAGACCGCAGTGCTTGCAAACGCAACCATGTCAGCCGCTCCCAGAGACGGCATTGACTTCCTCCCCCTCTCCGTTGACTACGAGGAGCGTCTCTATGCCGCCGGCAAAATCCCCGGCAGCTGGAACAGACGCGAGGGTCGTCCCACCGAGCATGCAATCCTTGCATCACGCGTTATTGACCGCCCCATCCGTCCTCTTTTTCCCAAGGATCTGAGAAACGACGTGGTTCTCTCCCTCACCGTCATGTCCGTTGACCCCGACTGTTCGCCCGAGATCTCCGCTATGATCGGCGCTTCCATTGCAATCTCCATTTCCAACATTCCCTGGAACGGCCCTATCGCAGGCGTTTTTGTAGGTCTGGTTGACGGAAAGATCGTCATCAACCCCACAGCCGCACAGCGTGAGAAGAGCGATCTTGAGCTCACCGTCGCAGGCAGCAAGGAAAAGGTCGTTATGATCGAGGCAGGCGCAAACGAGGTGGATGACGACACCATGTTTGAGGCCATCATGAAAGCCCACGACGAGATCAGACCTCTTGTTGATTTTATCAACAGCATCAAAGCAGAGATCGGAAAGCCCAAGTTTGAGTACCCCTCCTGCGAGGTAGACCACGATTTGTTTGACAGAATCGCCGCCATGGTCACCGATGACGTAAAGGCAGCGCTTGATACCGATGACAAGAGAGTGCGTGACGCAGCGCTCCAGCCAATTTACGACAGAGTATACGAAGAGCTGGCAGAGGATTATCCCGACAGCAAAGCAATGATCGACGAGTGCCTCTACAAGCTGCAAAAGCAAATCGTTCGCCGCTGGCTGCTGGATGAGAAAAAACGTGTTGACGGCAGAAGAATGGACGAGATCCGTCCCCTCAACGCCGAGGTTTCTCTCCTCCCCAGAACTCACGGTTCGGGTCTTTTTACCAGAGGACAGACTCAGGTTCTCACCATCGCAACACTTGCCCCCGTCAGCGAAGCGCAGAATCTTGACGGCATTGACGACGAGGACACAAAGAGATACATGCACCACTACAACATGCCCTCCTACTCCGTAGGCGAGGCAAGAGCAGCAAGAAGCCCCGGCAGACGTGAGATCGGCCACGGTGCACTTGCAGAGCGCTCGCTGGTGCCCGTTCTTCCCTCCGTTGAGGAGTTCCCCTACGCTATCCGTTTGGTAAGCGAGGTCGTTTCCTCCAACGGTTCCACATCACAGGCATCCGTCTGCGGCTCCACCCTTGCACTCATGGACGCAGGAGTTCCTATCAAAGCACCCGTTGCAGGTATTTCCTGCGGTCTCATCACCGAGGGCGACAGCTGGGATACCATGATCGACATTCAGGGTCTTGAGGACTTCTTTGGCGACATGGATTTCAAGGTTGCAGGTACCAAGAAAGGCATTACCTCCATCCAGATGGACCTGAAGATCGACGGCCTCACACCCGAGATCATCAAGCGTGCTCTTGAGACCACCCACAAGGGCAGAGATCACATCATTGACAACATCATTCTCCCCTGCATCGCAGAGCCCAGAGACGATGTTTCCAAATACGCTCCCAAGATGATATCCACCAAGATCGATCCCGACAAGATTCGGGAGGTTATCGGCTCCGGCGGAAAGGTCATCCAGAAGATCTGCGCAGACACCGAGTGCAAGATCGATATCGAGGACGACGGCAGCATCTTTATCGCCGCCATCAACAAAGAAAACGCCTACAAGGCGCTCAAGATCATTGACGCTATTGCCAAGGATCCCGAGCCCGGTGAGATCTTTTTCGGCACCGTTACGAGAATCATGACATTTGGTGCATTTGTTGAGATTGCTCCCGGAAAAGAGGGACTGGTCCACATCTCCCAGCTTGACAAAAAGCGCGTTGCAAAGGTGGAGGACGTGGTCAGCGTCGGCGATACCGTCAAGGTTATCGTTACCGAGATCGACGACAAAGGTCGTCTCAACCTCTCCCGCAAGGATGCACTTGACGTGGTTGATGACGATATTTGCTAAAACAACAAACCGTTTTTTGCGGCACTCCCTTTCTTCGGGAGTGCCGTTTTCCTTTTTTCCAAAAATTTCCCGCCGTTATTGACTTATGATTTGGGGTTTGATATAATGAGTTACGATTATAATATTTATTCGGGAGGAGGTTTTTGTGTTTTGTTCAAAAGAGTATTTTTGATCGTTTTGGACAGCGTTGGAATCGGCGGCGCACCTGACGCAGAGGATTTTGGCGACAAGGGCGCCCACACGCTGAAAAGCGTCATGACCGCAAAGCCGATGCTCCCGAATCTCTCCCGACTCGGGCTTTTTAATCTGCAGGGCACGGAGCTGGACGAGTTTTCGGTTTCTGACCCCGTGGGCATTTACGGAATTTTGCAGGAAAAAAGCCGGGGAAAGGATACCACGGTGGGCCACTGGGAAATTTCGGGTTTGATTTCAGAAAAGCCGTTTCCTACCTATCCCGACGGATTTCCCGAGGAGATCATTGACGAGTTTTGTAAGCAAAACGGCGTTTCTGTCCTCTGCAACAAGCCCTATTCCGGCACCGAGGTCATACGGGATTTTGGAAGAGAGCATATCAAAACCGGAAGTCCCATCGTATACACCTCCGCAGACAGTGTTTTTCAGATCGCCGCCCACGAGGACGTGATCCCGCTGCCCCGTCTCTACGAGATGTGCGAGAGCGCAAGGCGCATTCTGACAGGAGATCATGCGGTCGGAAGAGTTATTGCGCGCCCGTTTTTGGGACAGTATCCTGATTTTTACCGTACAGGAGGGCGGCACGATTATTCGTTGGAGCCGTTTGCCCCCACCATGCTGGATCTGTTGAAAGATGCCGAAAAAGACGTCATTTCCGTAGGAAAGATAAAAGACATTTTTGTGGGAAAAGGCATCACAAAAAGCGTTTCAACAAAAAACAACCAAGAAGGTCAGAGAGCGCTTCTGGATATTTCAGATGCCGATTTTTCCGGCCTATGCTTTGCAAATCTCGTGGATTTTGACATGGTTTTTGGACACCGCAACGATATCGACGGGTACGCAAGCGCATTGGAATCCTTTGATTCCGTTTTGGGAGATTTTTTGGGCAGGATGAAAGACAACGATCTGCTCATTATTACTGCCGATCACGGCTGCGACCCCGGTTTTCCGGGCACAGACCACACCAGAGAACGGGTTCCGCTGCTCATCTACGCCAACGGCATCAAGCCCGCACATCTCGGCTGCATCCAGGGGTTCTCCTCCATTGCCGCAACGGTGTGTGGAAATTTTGGGATCGAAAACAGTTTTTTCGGTACCGATCTGACACCGCTTTTTATTTAAGAAGGGAGGTTTTGCCATGCTTCGTATGAATGATGTTATCCGCAAAAAACAGGACGGTCGGGCCCTATCCGAGGAAGAGATCGGGTTCTTTGTAAAAGGAGTTGCCAACGGAAGTATTCCCGACTACCAGATATCTGCTTTGCTGATGGCTGTTTATTTTCAAGGAATGGACGAGGAAGAAACCATACTTCTCACAGAGGCCATGACAGACAGCGGAGAAACGGCAGATCTCTCATCCATCAGCGGAAAAAAGGTTGACAAGCACAGCACCGGAGGAGTGGGCGACAAGGTCTCGCTTATCGTTGGTCCCATGGTTGCCGCCGCAGACTGTAATGTTTTTGTGCCAAAAATGGCAGGCAGAGGCCTGGGACACACGGGCGGAACTCTGGACAAGCTGGAATCCATCCCCGGAGTGGATACGGAGATAAGCTCTCAGGAATTTGAGAGCATCGTCAAAGACATAGGATTTTGTATCGCCGGTCAAAGCATGCGGCTGGCGCCCGCTGACGCAAAGCTATCCGCCATCCGTGACGTGACCGGAACCGACTGCAGTATTCCGCTCATCGCCGCAAGCGTTATGAGCAAAAAGCTGGCGTCGGGAAGCGAGTGCATCGTTCTTGACGTTAAATACGGAAGCGGCGCTTTTTGCAAAACCGTCAGGGATGCAGAGGAGCTGGCACGGCTTATGGTTCGTATCGGCGCAAGAGAAAAGCGCAAAACCGTGGCGCTCATTACAGACATGTCCGCACCTTTGGGGTTTGCGGTGGGCAACAGCGTGGAGTTGATCGAGGCCATCAGAGTTCTTGAAGGCAAGGGCGACAAGGAGCTGACAGAGCTTTGCATCACCATCAGTGCCAATATGCTCTATGCCGCCAACGCAGGTGACTACGAATTTTGCGAGCAAAGAGTCAGATGCACCCTTGCCGACGGCAGCGCCAAAAAAAAGCTGGGCGATCTTATACAACGGCTCGGCGGTGACCGCAGATACGTAGATAACCCCGACCTTTTTGAAGAAAGCAACGTCACCGCAGTACTGGCGGCAGACAGAAGCGGATACATCACCCGCATTGACGCAATGGAAGTTGGAAAAGCAGCTTCTATTCTGGGAGCGGGCAGAGAGGTTTTGGGCCAAAAAACCGAATCCACCGCCGGAATCATTCTCACAAAAAAGGTGGGAGACCGTGTGGAGGAGGGCGAGGCGGTAGCTTCGCTTCAGGCATCCTCTCTTGAAAAAGCACAAATGGGAATGGAGCATCTGTTTGGCGCCATCACCATCAAGGAGCTTCCGCCGGAAAAGACCCCGCTCATATTCAAATGCATCGGCGGGAATTTTTGAAAAAATTGCGTGAGTTTTTAATATATTTTTATCGGAGTATCAAAATGAAGACAGACGTTGAAATTGCAAGAGAAGCCCAAAAGAAAAAAATTGTGGACATCGCAGCAGATATCGGACTGACCGAAGATGATATTGAGCTATACGGAAAATACAAAGCAAAGATCTCATCCGAATGTCTCGAGGAGCTGAAGTCCCGTGACGACGGAAAGCTGATATTGGTCACGGCGATCAGCCCCACACCCGCAGGCGAGGGAAAGACCACCACCACGGTAGGTCTGGGTCAAGCCATGAAAAAGATCGGCAAAAACGCCATTATTGCACTTCGTGAGCCCTCGTTGGGACCGGTTTTCGGCATCAAGGGCGGAGCCGCAGGCGGCGGGTACTCTCAAGTGGTGCCCATGGAGGATATCAATCTTCATTTTACCGGTGATTTTCACGCCATCACAAGCGCCAACAACCTGCTGTGCGCCATGATTGACAACCACATTCAGCAGGGCAATTCACTTTCTATCGACCCCAGACGCATCATCGTTTCACGCTGTCTTGACATGAACGACAGAGCACTGAGAAACTGCGTCATCGGCATGGGCGGAAAAGCAAACGGCATTCCCAGAGAAGAACATTTTATGATCACTGTTGCAACTGAAATAATGGCAATTCTCTGTCTGGCAAACTCTCTGGAGGATCTCAAGGAAAGATTTGGCAGGATTTTGGTTGCATATACATACGACGGGCGTCCCGTTTTTGCCCGTGATCTCAAGGCAGAGGGCGCAATGACTGCGCTCATGAAGGACGCAATCAAGCCCAATCTGGTGCAAACGGTAGAAAACACTCCCTGCATCATGCACGGAGGACCTTTTGCAAACATCGCTCACGGCTGCAACTCCGTTATGGCGACCAAAGCAGCACTCAAGCTGGCAGATTACTGCATCACCGAGGCAGGGTTTGGCGCAGATCTCGGAGCACAAAAATTTCTTGATATCAAGTGCCGCACCACAGGGCTTTCTCCCGATGCCATCGTCATCGTTGCCACAGTCAGGGCGCTTAAGTACAACGGCGGAGTGCCCAAAACAGACCTGAAATCCGAAAATCTGCAAGCACTTGCAGAAGGCATCTCCAATCTTGGTGCCCACATTGAAAACATCAAGGGATACGGTGTTCCCACCGTGGTTGCCATCAACCATTTCTACGCAGACACCGACGCAGAGATCAGATTTGTTCAGGATTACTGCGAGAAAATGGGCGTAAAAGCAGTGGTATCCAAAGCGTTTGCCGAGGGCGGAGACGGTGCAACCGAGCTGGCGCAAGCGGTTTGCGACGCATGTGAGGAGGAAAAGAATTTTACCCTCACCTACAACAACGAGGACTCCTTGGAAACAAAGATCCAAAAGATCGCCACAAAAATTTACCGTGCGTCGGGCGTTGATCTTTCCCCCGCCGCCGCAAAATCCATCAGTGAGTTGGAGGAGCTGGGTTATGGCAATCTGCCGGTATGCATCGCAAAAACACAGTATTCCCTCTCCGACGATCCTTCAAAGCTGGGCTGTCCCGTGGGTCACCGTCTCACCGTAAGAGAAGTGAGGGTGTCCGCAGGTGCAGGATTTGTGGTGGTGCTGGCAGGTACCATCATGACCATGCCCGGGCTTCCCAAAGTTCCTGCCGCAGAGGGCATCGATTGCCTCGGCGACGGAACCATCGAAGGTATTTTCTGATTTATTACATTTTTTGATTTTGGTAGTTTGATATGGAAGAATTTTTTTCTGACAGCCCGGAAAAAACCGAGGAGATCGCATCGTTCCTTGCTCCAAGAATAAAAGAAAACGGTTTTTTGGCCCTCTACGGTGATATGGGCGCAGGCAAAACCGCATTTGTGCGGGGGTTGGTAAAAGCCCTCTGCCCCGAATGCCTGGAGCTGGTCCACTCCCCTACCTTTGCCATTGTCAACGAATATGACGGCAGAGACGTGAAAATCAGGCATTTTGATCTGTACCGTCTCAAGGACGAGGACGATCTTTATTCCACCGGTTTTTATGACTGCATCGATGCGGGATACACCGTAATTACCGAGTGGAGCGAAAATTTCGAGTCAGAGATCCCACGGGACGCACTTTCGCTGAGGATTGAAAAGGTTTCTGAGACAGGCAGGAGGTTTGTTGTATGTTGATAGCTGCTTTTGACAGCACCGCAGTCTCCGCGTCGGTAGCGGTGGCGGAAATTGACGAGCAAGGACTGAAGACATATTCCGTTTTTAGTGCCAAAAACAAGCTCACTCACAGCGAAAACCTTATGCCCATGCTGGAATCTGCACTCAAGATCTACGGCGCGTCCATTGACGATGTGGGACTTTTTGCCGTGAACGCAGGACCCGGATCTTTTACGGGAGTGAGGATAGGAGTTTCTACAGTAAAAGGGCTGGCGTTTGAAAAAGGCATTCCCTGCGCCGCAGTATCCACTCCCCGTTCCATTGCAAAAAATTGCGGTGACGGGCTGGTGTGTGCACTTATGGACGCAAGACGAAACCAGTTTTACTACGCATTTTTCCGTGACGGAAAACGGCTGACCCACGATGCCACCGCAGGTGTTGATGAGATCGGAATTTTTTTGGCAAAAGAAAAGGAATGCATTGTGTGCGGAGACGGTATGGATCTGTTTTGCTCACTTTACACCGGCAACTGCATTCTCAAAAAATCGGCTCCCGTTGCCGCTGACCAAAACGCGCTTTCCGTGGCTCTGTGCGGATATGATATTTATACTGAGGGAAATGCGGTACCACCCGAGCAGCTGCGGCCGGTATATTTGCGGATGCCGCAGGCAGAGCGTGAAAAACTCGAGAGAGAAAAAGCACAAAAGGAGAAATAACAATGATTGCACTGGGCTGTGACCACGGCGGGCTGGAAATCAAAAACGCCATCGCCGATTATCTCAAATCAAAAGGGATCCAATTTGTTGACGTGGGTACATATACCTCCGATTCTGTTGACTATCCCGTATATGCAAAAAAGCTGTGCAAGGAGATCGTTGACGGCAACTGCGACAAGGGTATTCTCTGCTGCGGAACCGGTATCGGTATGTCTATTGCCGCCAACAAGATCAAAGGCATCAGAGCTGCGGTTTTGTCTGACGAATTCTCGGCAGAGATGACAAGAAGACACAACAACTCCAACGTTTTGTGCCTCGGCGGCAGAGTTCTTGACTGCGAAAATGCCGTCAAGCTTGCGGATATTTTTCTCAACACCCCCTACGAGGGCGGCCGCCACGACAAACGAGTGGCAATGCTGGAGGACTGAAGGTCGGTTTTTGAGCTTTTTTGAGTCAAAAACCGCAAAAAACAGAATATTTAATGCAAAAAAGGTCTTGACAAGAGGCGGTCATGGTGATAGAATATGACTACCTCTGTGTGCGAGGGCTTTTTTGTTGTGCGATGGTTTGATTTCCGCCGTCGTCCGCATACGGTTCCCTTGCCGTTTATTCAGAGGGAGGTAACATTAATATGGAGGTGCCGAAACCATGGCGGGTAAAGAAAAAAGAGTTAAAGTTACTCTCGTCTGCACCGAGTGCAAGCAGAGAAACTATGACACGGCAAAGAACAAGAGCAATACCCCTGATCGTCTCGAAATGAACAAGTATTGCCGTTTCTGCCGCAAGCACACTCTCCACAAGGAAAGCAAATAGGAGGGTAAACAATTGAAAAACACATTTAACAGACTGCTTTTTGCGCTTCTTGCTGTTGCAGTTGCGCTTTCTCTCACGGTGTTTGCTCTGGCTGTTGATGAATCAGCAGAGAGCGCAGACGTGAGCACTGAATCGGTAGTCAGCGACGTTTCTGAGGAAACATCGGCAGAGGATACCTCTGATGTATCAGATGCATCAGACGCATCCGCAGATGAGTCAAAGGACGAGTCTGCAGATACTTCTGCCACAACCTCTGCAACCACCTCTGACACTGTCAGTGCCCCCACTTCTACCGATAACACCACCAACACTCAGGCAGCAAGCACATTCCCCTGGCCCAGAGTTATTGCTCTGATTGCCATCGTTGTGCTGGTAGCAGGTGCATTTATCCTTTCCAAAACCAACACAAAGCTTGGTCAGAAGATCAACAAGTTCTTCAAGGACTACAAGAGCGAGACCAAGAAGATCGTCTGGTTCAAGGGCAAGGATCTTGTAAAAGCGACCGCAGTTGTTCTGGTGTTTGTCATCGGTGCTGCAATTCTGATCGGTCTGCTGGATCTCGGATTCACACAGCTTGTTGAGTTGCTCGCAAAAATCTTTTAATCAAAAAGGAACGGTTGAGTTATGAGTTTACCACAGGAAAGCACGCCGCTTTGGTATGTTGTCCATACCTATTCGGGATATGAAAACAAGGTTGCCACAAACATCGAAAAGATCGTGGAGAACCGCGGACTCGAAAACCTGATACTTGCAGTAAACGTTCCCGTCGAAAAGATCATCGAGACGGGTGATAAAGGCGAAAAGGAAATCGAAAGAAAACTGTTCCCCAGCTACGTTCTTGTAAAGATGATCATGAATGACGAGACGTGGCATATCATCCGCAACACCACCGGTGTCACAGGTTTTGTAGGCCCCGGATCCCGTCCCGTTCCTTTGACGGACGAGGAGGTGGAGCACATTGGCGTTGAGATCAAAACCGTTGAGGTCAAATTTGCCGTCGGTGACAGCGTCAAGATCGTTGGCGGTCCCCTTTCGGGATTTATCGGTCTGGTGGAGGAGATATCCGCAGATATGAAAACCGTCACCGTCTCCGCATCTCTCTTTGGCAGAGAGACCAAAGTGGAGCTCAACACAAATCAAGTTAAACCCCTGGACGATTAAGTCAAAAAAGTATTCCCATCGGATTTTGCCGTCCGATGACGGAATTTTCGCAATCGCGTAATCAGTGGGAGGGACAAAGATCCCGAATTATTTACCACATGGAGGTGTAATCACAAATGGCAAAGAAAGTTATTGGCTATATCAAACTTCAGATTCCCGCAGGCAAGGCCACTCCCCAGCCCCCTATCGGCCCTGCTCTCGGTCAGTACGGCGTTGCAATTCCTATGTTTACAAAAGAGTTTAACGAGCGTACAAAAAATGACATCGGTCTCATCATTCCTGTTGTAATTACAGTTTATGCTGACCGTTCCTTCACATTTATCACCAAGACTCCTCCCGCAGCTGTCCTCATCAAGAAGGCATGCGGTATCGAGAAGGGTTCAGGCGTTCCCCAGTCTGACAAAGTGGCTCAGATCACCAAAGAGCAGATCAGAAAGATCGCCGAGACAAAAATGCCCGACCTCAACGCAGCAAGCATTGAGACCGCAATGAGCATGATCGCAGGAACCGCACGCAGCATGGGCGTTGTGGTTGTTGACTAAGAAGGAGGGTATGCACGATGAAAAGAGGAAAGAATTATAATGCTGCCGTCGCTTCCATCGACAAAGCGAAGCTCTATGACAGCAACGAGGCACTCGGTCTTGTGTGTGACCTCTCCAAAGCAAAATTTGACGAGACTGTAGAAGTTCACGTCCGTCTGGGCGTTGACTCCCGTCACGCTGACCAGCAGGTCAGAGGCGCTGTTGTTCTTCCCAACGGTACCGGCAAAAAGGTTCGCACCCTGGTTATCACCAAGGGCGACAAGGTAAAAGCCGCTGAAGAGGCAGGAAGTGACTACGTTGGCGCTGAGGACTACATCCAGAAGATTCAGCAGGAAAACTGGTTTGAGTTTGACGTTATCATCGCTTCCCCCGACATGATGGGTCTCATCGGCCGTCTCGGTAAAATCCTTGGACCCAAGGGCTTGATGCCCAACCCCAAGGCAGGCACCGTAACTCCCGATGTTGCAAAAGCCGTTCAGGAAGCAAAAGCCGGTAAAATCGAGTACAGACTTGACAAAACCAACATCATCCACTGCCCCATCGGCAAGGTAAGCTTTGGCGCAGAGAAGCTCCAGGAGAACTTTGACACTCTCCTCGGCGCGATCATCAAAGCAAAGCCCGCTGCTGCAAAGGGTCAGTATATCAAGTCCTGCGTTATCGCTTCTACCATGGGCCCCGGACTCAAGATCAACTCCGCAAAGATCTCCGGTTAATCAAACAAAACACGCATTACAGTCACCCGAGAGCACCTGCTCTTGGGTGATTTTTTTGCAATTTTTGAAAAAGGGTGCAGGAGGAACAATCGAAAAAAATCTGCAAAAAATCGGTTTTTTGCAAAAAAGGTATTGACATGCGGTGTCTTGTGTGTTATACTCACGAGGTCAATGATTCCATAGACAGCAGGCACGAGAGTTCAAAGGTATTTCTACCGCCGGCCGAGGAGTTCAAAAATATTTGTGTTTTTGTGCTTCTTTGCCATTTTTGTGCGATAAGAAGCACTTTTTATTTATTTCGTTCCTTGCAAATAAACACGGAGGTGAACAAATTTGGCAAACGCAACAGTTCTCGAGCAAAAGAAACAAATCGTCAGCGATCTGGCCGAGAAAATGAAGAATGCTTCCGGCGGCGTGCTGGTCAACTATATGGGTACTACCGTTGTTGATGACACAAAGCTCAGAGCCGACCTCAGAAAAGCGGGTGTTGAATACGCAGTTGTGAAGAACACTCTTCTCTCCAAGGCGTGTGACATCATCGGCTTTGAAGCGCTCAAGGATTCTCTCTCCGGCATGACTGCTCTTGCAGTATGTGCCGATGACCCCATCGCTCCCGCAAAGATTCTTGCAGGTTTTGCAAAGGATCACGAGAATTTTGTCATCAAAGCCGGTTTCTGTGAAGGTGAGGTTCTTGATGCCGCTGGTATCAACGAGCTGGCTGAGACTCCTTCCAAAGAAGTCCTCATCGGACGTCTTATGGGCTCTCTGCAGTCCTCGCTTTACGGATTTGCTTATGCAATTCAGGCGATTATCGACAAAAAAGAAGAAGGCACCGATGCTCCTGCTGAGGATGCCCCTGCCGCTGAAGCTGCCGCTGATGAGGCAACTCCTGCTGCTGAGTAATCTGCTCGGCACAGAACTACATTCTAAAAAAATTTCAACTTAAAATACGGAGGATTTTACAATGGAAAAAATTACTCAGATTCTCGACCTTGTTGACTCTCTTTCTATTCTTGAGCTCAAGGATCTCGTAAAAGCACTTGAGGAGAAATACGGCGTTTCCGCTGCTCCCGTTGCTGTTGCTGCAGGCCCCGCAGTTGCTGCTGAAGCTGTTGAGGAGAAGACCGAGTTTGACGTAGAGCTCACTTCTTACGACGAGGCTGCAAAACTCAAGGTTATCAAAGCTGTTAAAGAGATCACCGGTCTCGGTCTCGGC
Source organism: Eubacteriales bacterium (assembly GCA_045538555.1). Lineage (GTDB taxonomy): Bacteria > Bacillota > Clostridia > Oscillospirales > CAG-382 > Coliplasma. The sequence continues at coordinate 29,670 of JAZSRP010000005.1, read as the reverse complement.
GAGGCAAAAGAGATCGTTGTGGGCGCTCCCAAGATGGTCAAGACTGCTGTTTCCAAGGAAGAGGCAGAGTCCCTCAAAGCTCAGCTTGAGGAAGTTGGCGCAAAGATCACCATCAAATAAGATCTTTTCACTTATTTTTGAGAAAATCGGTCTGCGGATCATCCCGCAGACCTTTTCTTTTTTTGTTTTTTGTGTTATAATCCGTAAAAGATTCGGTTTTTTTGAGGAGTTGTTTTGCTATGAAAAAATATATTTTTTGCGTCAGAGAGGGCGACTCTGACATTGCCGAAGCAATTGAACTGAGATTGAGAGTTTTTTGTGAAGAACAAAAATTTACAGAAGGTTATGACGATATTGACAAACACGCCTTTCATTTTTTACTTTTTGATGGAGACAAGGCAGTGGCAGTGGCTCGGGCATTTGATTCCCAAAACGGATGGCACATCGGCAGAGTGGCTGTAGACTCCGCCTATCGCCGATCGGGCGTGGGACGGCTGATAATGGAAAAATCAGAGGATTTTTTGAAAAGCACGGGGGTTACGGAGCTGGTTTTGTCATCACAGGATCACGCCATAGGTTTTTATGAAAAGCTGGGATACAAGACCGAAGGACATTTTTATATGGACGAGCATTGCCCCCACATCGATATGAGAAAAAAGCTGTAAAATCACTTCACACCGCACTCACAGTGCGGTGTGAATTTTTGTGTGAATAAAAAACACGCTATGACAGACGTCAAAGCGTGTTTTTGGTTATTTTGGTGATCTATTTGGAGCCAAGTGCTTTTTTTATCACGGGGAATATGGTCTGCGCCATGGACATCTGCCCAAGGTCGTTGGGATGGAGGTTGTCCACTGCATAAAGATCACGGTATTCTTTTGTAAAGAACTCTCGGCTGTCCACAAACCAAACCTTTTTGTCACCTGCCGCTACGGCGTTTTGGTAGGTCTGCTTTATGATCTCGATACGCTCCGTATCAAACTCCGTCTCGTCGGAATAAAAGGGATGGGTCACAAACACAACCGGAAGGTCCGGCTTGAGGGTTCGGATGATTTTGAAAAAGGGCTCATGGGTGTTTTTAAGATGCTCTGCGGTGGGGGCGTTGTAATCATAATCCATCACAAAGCAGGCAAGATCGCGGGAAGCAATATATTCTGCCACCGCATGCTCGCCCATTGCGCTGCCGGAAAATCCAAAGTTGCAGCAATCTGCATCAAGAGCACGGCAAATGATGTTTGTATACGCATTTGCAGGACGGGAGACGCAGCCACCCTGTGTGATGGAGGAACCGTAAAATCCGATTGCTCCGCAGGTTCGCTCTGTGGGTGCGCCCACAAAGGAACGTTTTGGGAATCCTACCTCGATTTTTTTGATACCCGCATACAAGGGCAGGTTTATCAAAACCTCGTTGACACCTGCAGGCAGGGTCAGTTTGCCTGCGTTTACGTCGGTTTTGTCCGCAAAGGTCTGCATATTTGCGCCTATATAGCGACGGGCGGTGCCTGTTCCGCAATAAGCGTCGATACCGTACACTCCCCTATCGCAAAAATGGTGCATGCCCAGTATAGCCGCACGCAGGGTAACACGAACAGATATCTCATCGGCATCTGTGGCAAACCTGACGGTTCCGCCTGCCGTATTCTCTGCCAAAAATCGGTTGTCGGGCGAGTACTCATCGCGTCTGGTCACGTCCAAACGGTAATATTCATTGCCGTTGGTGCTTGGATGAGCGATGCCGCCGATGACAAAGGGCGGCTTTGAGCAGTCAAGATAAATAAAACCGTCGTCCGCATCGGTGATACGGTTGTAGGCAGAAACACGGGCAAGATCTTTCTTACAAAGACGTATATTTGATTTTTTTGGTTTTCCGAATCCCAGGGTTGCCATATCTTGTCTCCTTGTTTTGGTTTTGAAAAAATTATAACACAACCGAAAATTTATTGCAATAATCTTTTGGGTATGCTATACTGAAAAAAAGCTTTTTTGCGTGAGGTTTTGATATGAAAGACACCGTATGGCTTGACGAAAAAACAGATCAGCTCATGTATATAGATCAAACAAAGCTGCCCAATGATACAGTGGTATGCTCCTGCAGTGATGCTGTGGAGCTGTATCACGTTATCAAGCGGCTCTCCATCAGAGGTGCTCCCGCCATCGGGGTAGGCGCCGCCATCGGGCTTTATGCCGCAGCAGTGCGTCTGGAGGATGAGACAGAAGCGGGATTTTTGTACAGTGTGAGAAAATGTGCCGATTTTATCAGCAGCTCACGTCCCACCGCAGTCAATCTTTCTTGGGCAATGAAGCGCATGGTCAGCGCCGCCGAAAACGCACAGGGAACAGGCATTGAAACCATCAAGCGAATGCTGAAAGCGGAAGCGCTTGATATCTACAACGAGGATATCGACACCTGCAAAAAAATCGGTCAGTTTGGCAGTGTTTTTATAAAAAACGGCAGCGGGATTCTCACCCACTGCAACGCAGGCGCCCTTGCCGCAGTGCGATACGGGACTGCACTTGCTCCCATCTACAATGCCTTTGAGCAGGGCAAGAATTTTCGGGTCTATGCCGACGAGACGCGTCCTCTGCTTCAGGGCGCACGTCTGACAGTGTACGAGCTGTGCGAGAACGGTGTTCCCGTTACACTTCTGTGCGACAATATGGCTGCCTCGCTGATGGCTCAAAAAAAGATCAACTGTGTTTTTGTGGGAGCGGACAGGATCGCCGCCAACGGTGACACCGCCAATAAGATCGGCACTCTCGGAGTGGCAATCATGGCAAAGCATTTTGATATTCCTTTTTACGTGTGCGCTCCTTTTTCCACATTTGACCGCAACTGCAGGAGCGGTGCGGATATCGTGATCGAGCAGCGGCAGCCGGAGGAGGTTACCACTGTTCATTACCAAAAAATGATGACTCATCCAAAGGCGGGTATCTACAATCCGGCTTTTGACGTTACTCCCTCAGAGCTGATAACGGCTTTTGTGACTGAAAAGGGCGTATACAAAGGAAAGGATCTGAAAAATGTCTGAAAAGCTGTTGCTTGTTATAAACCCCGTTTCCGGCAGAGGGAAAGGAAAATCCAAGCTGTTTGAGATCGTCAACGGTTTTTCACAGCACGGATACGAGGTGACGGTATTGCCCACAAAACCTGATGTTTCTGCCGATATTCAGGTGATGGGGATCGTAAAAAATTTTGACCTTGTTGTGGCAGTTGGCGGTGACGGAACCCTCAATCAAGTGGCAGCGGGAATTTTGAAAAGCGGTGAAAAGGTTCCCCTCGGATACATCCCGCTGGGATCTACCAACGATTTTGCCGCCTCGCTCGGGCTGAACGGGTCTATTGCAGACTGCGTCAAGCGGATCTGCTGCGGAAAAGCAGCTCCTATCGATGTTGGAAAATTCAACGACGAATATTTTGTTTATATCGCATGCACAGGTGTTTTTGCCAACACTTCTTTTGAGACCAGCAGGCAGATGAAAAACATGCTTGGGCACAGCGCATACATCATAAAAGGGCTGGCAAACATGTCTCTCAGCCAGAGTGCGGATTTTTTGCTCAAGACGGATTCTGAAACCATTGAGGGAAGCTATATTTTTGTTTCTTTTTCAAATGCAACCATTGCGGGCGGTTTTGTGAAAATGCCGCCAAACGAGGTTTTGTTTGACGATGGACTTTTTGAGCTGACTCTCGCTCCTGCTCCAAAGGGGTTTGCAGAGGGAACAGCACTGGTCACCGACGTTTTGTCCAGTGGTTTTGCCAGCAGCAAGCTCATCAGAAGAAAGGTTCGGAAATGCGTTTTGACCTGTACCGATCCCCAAAGCTGGTCGCTGGATGGCGAAAACGGCGGCATGAGACAAACCGTAACCATTGAGGTATTGGAAAAAGCCCTGCTTTTTGTAAGATAATTCTTGTTTTTTGTTCTTTTTGCAAAGGGCTGAAACAAAATAACACTTGACTTATGGCGTATATATATGTATAATCGTAATGTTAACAAAATAACGATTTTTTGGGAGGTAAATTGCAGATGAACTATTCACGTGCTGCAAACGTGTCACGCTTTGTATTACTTCTGCTTGCCATTGTTTTGGTGGTTTCCACAGTGGTTTGCGGCGTGTATTTCAGCGATGACAACCAACTCAAAGGCATTTTTGACGACGATGCCATCAGACTCGGTCTTGACCTTGCAGGCGGATCGGTCATTACCTATCAGGCGGTCACTGAGGATTCGGGAGACACTCTCTCCAAGGGTATGGATTCCGTTCTCACCGTCATGAGAGATCGACTTGACAATCAAGGACTCACAGAGGCACTTTGCTACCTCGTGGGCGATGATATGATCACCATTGAGATCCCCGACGTTGACGATCCCAACGAGGCGATCCAGAACTTCATGCAGACTGCTGAGCTTACGTTCAGAGACGAGTCCGGAAAGGTTTTGCTCTCCGGAAAACACGTGGAGAATGCCGAAGCAAACGCATACGCAAAAGAGGACGGCACCACCGTTTATTGCGTAAACCTCTCCCTCAACGGAGAAGGAACCACCCTCTTTGCCAACGCAACCAAAGACGCAGCAAAGAACGGAACAAAGATCGGCATCTACATGGATGACCAGATCATCTCCAACCCCTCTGTTGATTCCTCTTATTCAAAAGAGGGTATCACCGGAGGAAAAGCCGAGATCAGCGGCGGTTTTACCACATTTGAAGAAGCAGAATACCTTGCAGGCAACATCAACGCAGGCGCTCTGGCGTACAACCTTGAGGTGGTTGAGCAGCGCACTGTCGGTGCAACCCTTGGACAGAACTCTCTGTCAACTTCACTGATCGCCGGTGCCATCGGTCTGCTGCTGGTGCTTGTGTTCATGTCCGTTTATTACAAGATTCCCGGCGTTATGGCTTCTATCTCACTTGTTGCTTACACCGGTCTGTTTGGTGCGATTCTGCTTATCACAAAAGCAAACCTGACCCTCCCCGGCATTGCAGGTATTGTTCTCTCTATCGGTATGGCCGTTGACGCCAACGTTGTCATTTTTGAGAGAATGAAAGAAGAGCTTGCCATGGGCAAGAGCGTCAAGTCTGCCATCAAGGGCGGTTTTCACCGTGCTTTCTCTGCAATTCTTGACTCAAACGTTACCACAATCATCGCTTGCGGTGTACTTTATTTCCTCGGTTCGGGTACCATCAAGGGTTTTGCAACCACATTGTTTATCGGTGTAGTTATCTCCCTTATCACCTCGCTCCTTATCACCAGAGCTCTGCTCTATCTGTCTGTGGGCATGGGTATCACCGATCCCAAAAAATACAAAGCAATGGGAAGGAGTGGCGCAAATGAGTAAGTTCCATTTTATCAACAATAAAAAAGTCACTCTTATTATTCTTGCAGTCATTCTTTTGACCGGTATTCTTTCCTTTGCCATCAGAGGATTTAATATCGACATTGACTTCTCCGGCGGTACTGAGATTCAGCTCAACCTGGGCACTGAGGTGACCGAGGACGTCTGCGATAACATCAACGCCCTCATCGAAAACAACGAGCTGTTGGGCAAGCAGTACGTTTCCTCTACCACACAGTCTGCTGCAAACAAGAATATCGCTATCATCAGAACCGGCACTGCTGCTCTTACTACCGAGCAGTCTGACGCTCTCCAGCAGGACATCGTTGCCGTGTATGAAAACGCTGACCTCAAGGATATTCAAGTCAACATCATCGCTCCTTCCATTGGTGCGTCGCTGACCAAAAAGGCAATCCTTGCAGTTGTTTGCGCTGTTGTACTCATGCTCATCTATATCTGGATCCGTTTTGAGCTGACATCCGGTCTGTCTGCAGTTATCTGTCTTGCTCACGACCTGTTTGTGATGATGACTGTGTACTCACTGTTCCAGATTCCCATCAACTCCAATATCATTGCGGCTCTGTTGACTATTCTTGGTTACTCTATCAACGCAACCATCATTATTTTTGACCGCATCCGTGAGTTGAGAAAAGCTGACAGCGACACTGCTTTTGGCGATATCGTCAACAAGGGTGTTCACTCCACTACCGCAAGAAGCGTCAACACCACCATCACCACCCTGCTCACAATCGGCATGATCTACATTCTTGGTGTTGATTCTATCAAGAATTTTGCGCTCCCCCTCATCGTGGGTATTATTTCAGGTCTGTTCTCCTCTGTGTTTGTTTCCGGCTTGATGTGGGACACCCTCAACAAGGTTTTCAAATCCAAGAGCAAGGACACCAAAAAGAAGGCAAAATAAACTTTTTTCCATAAACATCTAAGGGCGATGACTTCATCGCCCTTATTTTGAGGAAGCTTACTATGACTGATATCAACAAAATCCGAAATTTTTCCATCATAGCTCATATCGACCACGGAAAGAGCACTCTTGCCGACCGCTTGCTGGAATACACAGGCGCCGTTGTAAAGCGCGACGTAGAGGAGCAGATGCTGGACAACATGGATCTTGAACGGGAGAGAGGAATCACCATCAAGGCAAGAGCCGTGCGGTTTGACTACAAGGCAGACGACGGCAACACCTATGTCATGAACCTCATCGACACTCCCGGCCATGTTGACTTTGGGTACGAGGTATCTCGATCGCTCTCTGCCTGCGAGGGGGCTGTTTTGATCGTGGATGCAACTCAAGGGATTCAGGCCCAGACTCTTGCCAATGCATACATGGCAGTTGACAACGACCTGGAGATCCTGCCCGTCATCAACAAAATTGACCTTGCCAGCGCAGACCCCGACAGAGCAAAGCGTGAGATTGAGGACATCATCGGCATTCCCGCAATGGACGCTCCCTGCATCTCTGCAAAAATGGGGCTCAACATAAAAGACGTGCTGGAAAAAATTGTCACTGACGTTCCTGCTCCCAAGGGTGACAATTCAAAACCTCTCAAAGCTTTGATATTTGACAGCTATTACGACTCCTACAAAGGCGTTGTAGTTTATTTTCGTATCAAGGACGGCTGCATCAAGGTGGGCGACAGAGTCAGAATGATGCACACCGGCGCCGAGTTTGAGGTGGTAGAGCTGGGTACGCTTTCTACCTTTAACCTTGAAAAGAAGGACATGCTCTGTGCAGGTGAGGTTGGATATTTTGCTGCAAGCATCAAGAATATTGCGGACACCGAGGTGGGTGACACCGTCACACTTGCAACAAATCCTGCACTTGAGCCCCTGCCCGGTTTTAAAAAGTCACAACCCATGGTGTTTGCAGGTATCTACCCTGCCGACGGCTCAAAATACGGCGACCTCAAGGAGGCGCTTGACAAGCTGAGACTGAATGATTCCTCCTTCACCTACGAGCCGGAGACCTCTGTGGCATTGGGATTTGGGTTCAGATGCGGTTTTTTGGGCTTGCTTCACATGGAAGTCAGCGAGGAACGCCTGGAGCGTGAATTTGGGTTGGATCTTATTACCACCGCACCCAGTGTTATATACGAGATCCACAAAACAAACGGAGACACGGTATACATTGACAATCCCACAAACTATCCCGATCCCGCCGTCATTGAGCAGGCCTGCGAGCCCATCGTAAAAGCAACTATTATCACTCCATCCGATTACGTAGGAACTATTATGCAGCTCTGCACCGACAGGCGCGGCGAATATATCGATATGAAATTTATCGACACCAACAGAGCTGAGCTTAGATACGAACTTCCGCTCAACGAGATCGTATATGATTTCTTTGACACCCTCAAATCAAGAAGCAAAGGATACGCTTCTCTTGACTACGAGATGATCGGTTACAAGCAATCAAAGCTGGTCAAGCTTGACATCCTGCTCAACGGTGATATCGTGGATGCGCTTTCCTTTATTGTTCATGCCGACAACGCATACGCACGGGCAAGAAAAATCTGTGAGCGTCTCCGTGACAACATTCCCCGACAGCTCTTTGAGATTCCCGTCCAGGCGGCAATCGGCGGAAAGATAATTGCCCGTGAAACAGTCAGAGCCATGCGCAAGGACGTGTTGGCAAAATGCTATGGCGGCGATATCACACGAAAGAAAAAACTGCTTGAAAAACAAAAGGAAGGCAAAAAGCGTATGCGCACTCTGGGCACCGTGGAGGTTCCGCAGGAGGCGTTTATGGCTGTGCTCAAGTTTGACGATGAATGATACCATCGGATTGTATTTTCATATCCCTTTTTGTGTAAAAAAATGCGCTTACTGCGCATTTTTTTCAGTGCCTGACTGTAACGATGCCTCAAAGCAAAGCTACTGCGATGCCTTGATACGGCAGGTTGATGCTTTTTCTACCAGCAAAAAGGTCTGTTCCATATATTTTGGCGGTGGAACTCCACCTGTCATGGGCACAAATCGTATCTGTGAGGTTTTGGAAAAAGTAAAAAACAGATTCACTCTTCTGCCCGACTGCGAAATAACTGTGGAAATAAACCCGGGAACCGTAGACGGCAATGATCTGTGCAGGTTGAGAAAGGCAGGGTTTAACCGCCTATCCATAGGCATCCAATCCACTGACGACAGGGCGCTGGTATCTCTTGGCAGAATACACACAGCAAAAGAAGGGCTTGACTGCATCAGACAGGCAAAAAATGCAGGATTTGACAACATCAGCGCTGATTTGATGTTTGGGCTTCCTTTGGGCCGGGAAAGGGATTTTCGGCAGGAAATTCAAGACGTTATGTCAACCCAAATCGTTCATTTATCTGCTTATTCTCTGCAGCTTGAGGAAGGCACGCCATTGTATTTGGACAGAGATGAATTGGTTTTCCCCTCGGAAGAGCAAGAGGAAGACGAGTATCAGATGCTCTGCAAAGAAGCAAGAGCAAACGGTTTTTTGCACTATGAGATCTCATCCTTTGCAAAGCCGGGATTTGAATCAAAGCACAACGGCGGATACTGGGACATAAGGGAATATTTTGGTTTTGGAGCAGGCGCCCACTCATTTTTTGGCGGAAAGCGATTCTCTGCGGTTTTGGACATAAACAAATTTATTTCCTGCCCACATTCCACTGCGTTTGATTCCACGGATTTTTTGACCGCTCCCCTGCTTTCTGTTGAAGAGCTGGAGGAGGAGCGGGTCATGCTGGGACTGAGAACGTCAAAGGGCGCACAGCTTTCACAAACGCAAGCAGAAATTGCAAAAAGGATACAGGAGCTCGGGCTGGGAGTCCTGCACGGAAACAGATTTGTGTTGAACGAATCGGGGTTTCGGGTGTCAAACCAAATCATCGGAATGATTTTGAAATAAAATACTGCTTTAATAAAAGCATTTCCCTATCAAATCGGGAGATGCTTTTTTGTTTTTTTGCTAAATCAGTGAGATTTTTTTGATATGTGATACAGATTTTTTCGGGATGAACCAGTGGTTGCATCGAGGGTATAATCAAAGGCGTCAAATTCCAAGGCACTGAAAACAGGAGGCGATGAAAAATCGAAAACCACAAAAAAGAAACGAGGAGGCAGACGACGTTTTCTTCTCTAAAAGAGTGCAATCAAAAAGTGGAGGCATACTTTGCACAGCACCTGGCGGAGAGCGGCGAGGTTGCCGACATTGAATCTCTGGCAGATTTTTTGGGCACCACAAGAGACGAGCTTTTGGGGTTGATGAACGACAAGCGGTACGGAAAGACCATGCGATGCGCCAGAAACCGAATCGCAAAGATCAAAAAACAGCTGGCGTTTCACGGAAAAATTCCCGCAACAGTCCTCTCCTTTGATCTGAAAAACAATCACGGTTACCGTGACAAGCCCGAGGACAACGACGCAATGCCTGAACAGGTCGTTTTCAGAGGGAAAACTGATGAGTGGTCAAAATGAAAGAGCTGACCATCACTCCAAACGAAAAGCAGATGCAATTCTTTTTGTCAAAAGCAAAGTATACCGCCTACGGTGGAGCACGTGGCGGCGGAAAAAGCTGGGCAATGAGAATCAAGTTGATTCTGCTTGCCATCAACTATGAAGGGATTCAGATCCTGCTTTTGAGGAGGACTCTGTGTGAGTTGAGGGAAAACCATCTCCTCCCTCTCCTCTCACTGCTCAAGGGCGTGGCGGTATATCATTCTACCGAAAAGGAATTTCGGTTTCCCAACGGATCCCGCATAAAGCTTGGATACTGCGATAACGAGAGCGACGTTTTGCAGTTTCAGGGGCAGGCATACGAGGTCATCGGGTTGGAGGAGGCAACGCATTTTACGGAATTTCAGTTTCTTGCCCTGACAGAGAGCAACAGAGCATCGGGGTGTATGAAGGAAAAGTTCTCACCCCGAATGTATTTTACCTGCAATCCCGGCGGTGTGGGGCACGCCTGGGTGAAGCGGTTGTTCGTGGACAGGGATTTTCGTTCTACGGAAAACCCCATGGACTATCTGTTTATCAAGAGCTTGGTATTTGACAACAAATTTTTGATGGAAAACAATCCCGAGTACGTTGACGCTCTGCAAAACCTGCCCGAAGTCCGCAGACGCGCCATGCTGTTTGGCGACTGGGATTCGTTTGAGGGAGCTTTTTTTCCGGAATTTGACAGAGAAAAGCACGTTGCAACAGGAGAAATTCCAAAAAACGCCATTCTTTTTCGGGCGCTGGACTACGGACTGGACATGACCTGCTGTCTGTGGTGTGCCGCACTGGGAAACAAGGTTGTTGTATATCGTGAGCTGTACCAAAGCAATCTGCTGCTTTCTGAAGCTGCAAAGCAAATTGTTGATATGACGGAAAAAAACGAAAAAATTCGCTACACTGTCTGCTCGCCCGACCTTTTTTCACGAAGGCAAGAGAGCGGAAAAAGCGGTTTTGAAATTATGAGTGCCGCAGGTCTGACAGGAATGATAAAAGCAGACAACAGGCGCATTGACGGTTGGAGAGTAGTGCGGGAATACCTAAAAGGCGGGTCTGCCTTTGGCGGTGAGCCAAATCTTGAGATTCGACCCTGCTGTATCAATCTCATACGCTGTCTGCCTCTGTTGATATTTGACCCAAGGGTACGTGAGGACTGCTCGGGAACACCTCACGAGATCACACACGCTCCCGAGGCGTTGAGGTACGCACTCATGTCACGGCAGCCCAAGCCCGCAACACGAGACAGGAGAACTGATTATCGCAGTGCCTATACGTTTGACACTCCTGAACGGGAGAGGGATGACGTGGATTTTTCGGATTTTTTGAATTTTTGATCCATGAAAGGAACTCAGATGAAACACAGACACAAAAAGCCATTTACGGAAGAATGGGAGCTCTTTGAAAAAGGCAAAGAGTACAATTATTCCATCGATCTCTACAACAAGGTTGACACCAACGAGCGCTTTTACAGAGGCGACCAATGGGAAGGCATAAACTCGGGCGGGCTACCCACGCCGGTGTTCAACATCTTTAAGCGCATCATCGGTTATTTTACCAGCAGTATTCTTCAATCCGATGTCAAGCTGCGCTTTTCTCTGGCTTCTCCTCACGGAAACGGCAGTACTGTCAGCGCAGAGGAGGCGAGGGTCGCCTCTGACAAGCTCAACAGTATCTTTGATCTGCGCTGGGAAAGAAACAAGGTCAACAATCTTCTTGCCTCAGCTCTGACAGACGCTGCTGTTTCGGGAGACGCCGTTGCGTATACCTACTGGGATCCGACAATAAAAACAGGGCAGCACTTTACAGGAGATTTTGTCACCGTAACGGTGGACAACACCAACGTTTTTTTTGGGGATCCCAACAACAAGGACGTTCAGCTTCAGCCCTATATCCTCATCGCTGCAAGAGAAACGGTGGAGGATCTGAAACGGCAGGCAAAGGAAAACGGCATTCCACAGGAATTTATTGACAAAATTACTCCTGACAACGACACAGAAACACAATCAGGAGATATGGCAAAAATCGAGTTGGAAAACACAAAATGTGTTTCGCTCATCAAGCTGTGGCGTGACGAAAACGGAAAGATACTATACCGAAAATCGGTAAAAAACACCGTTATCAAGGACACCACTGACACGCGACTGTCGTTGTATCCTCTTGCTTATTTTAACTGGACTCCAATAAAAAACACATGGCATGGGCAGGCAGTTGCAACGGGACTCATTGAAAACCAAATATTCATCAACAAGGGATTTTCCATGGTGATGAAACACATGATGGACACCGCTTTTTCAAAGGTGGTGTACGATTCCACAGTGGTTGACGGATGGTCAAACCGTGTGGGAGAAGCAATTGCAGTCAACGGCCCCGTGGACAACGTGGCAAAGGTGATCTCACCGGGGCAGATGCAGGCAGGAATGCTGGAGGTTATTCAGCTTGCCATTGCCAATACCAAAGAATTTTTGGGTGCCACCGACACTGCGCTGGGTGACGTTCAGCCCCACAACACCAGCGCGATCCTTGCATTGCAAAACGCTTCTGCCGTTCCCCTGGAAAACATAAAGCGAAATCTGTATCAGTTTGTAGAAGACCTTGGGCTGATATGGTTGGATTTTATGTTTGCATTTTATGATGACAAACGCATGGTTGCAGTCACGGGAGACAAGGGCGAGAAATACGATTCTTTTGCAATGTCAAAGTTCAGGCACGAGCTCTTTCGCTGCCGCATCGACGTTGGTTCCGGAAGCTACTGGAGCGAGATCTCCTCACTCAACACACTGGACAATCTGCTCAAAATGGGAAAGATCTCCACAGTTCAGTATCTTTCAAGGATTCCCGACGGGTTGGTTCCGGAAAAAGAAGAGCTCATAAAAGAACTAAAACGAGAGCAGGAGCAGCTGCTTGAACAAACCACGAAAGGAGACAATCTTTTTGAAAACAATCAATAACGATTATGTGCTGGATACCGTCTATGATCTGGCTGACGAGGCAGGAATGAAAATCAATGATTTTTTGGAGCTTCTCCATGAACAATTTGGAGTGCCCGAAGCATCATTGGAAGGACTTCCTCAAGAGATCGTAGCAGAGCTGGAGCAGGCACGTCTGGACAAAAAAGAAAAAAGAAAGACAGACCGGCAGTCAAAAGAGGCCGAAAGGATCAACGGGGAGATCAAGAAATTTAGGGAGCTTTTTCCCGACGTAGAACCGGAATCCATCCCCGACGAGGTATGGAGCGAGGTATCAAACGGCATCTCACTTCCCCACGCATACGCTCTGTGGGCAGTGACAGAAAGCTCCCTTGACTCCTACGCAAAGGGCATCAACAAGCGAAATTCCGATTCCGGCGCCGTGCTGGCAAACGACGGTGACACTGAACCCGTCTACACAAGAGAGGCCGTCGAAAAAATGACCAACAGCGACGTGAAAAAGAATTACAAAAGCATTCTCAAGGCCATGAAAAACTGGAGATTTTGATCAACTGAAAGGAGCAACAACGTGGCAAACTACAACTCAATCGAAAAAATTATTTCTGCAGAGATTCTCCGCACCAACGAGGACAATCTTCTTGCCAACACCATCTGCAACACCGAGTTTTGCGGCGACATCAAAAACAGAGGCGACTCTGTAGTCTTTGTGGGTCTCAACGACCCCAAAGTATACGATTATGACGGTGTCATCACATACGAGGATATCGACGACTCTGCCCTGACTCTGAACATCGATCAGGACAAGGCGTTTTCTTTCAAGGTAAAAGACCTTGAGGCACTGAGATCCTCCATCGGTTTGGAGGACAGCCAGACCAAGCGTGCCAGCTATCTGTTGAAAAACCAGGTTGATTCCTACGTCTTCTCGCTCTACAAGGAGGCAGGGGTCACCATGAACGCAGTTTCAGCAACTCCTCAAAATATTTTGGAGACCATTGCAAAAATGAAGCAGAGGCTGGAAGAGGCAAATGTCCCTGACGGAAGAACCTGGATCGTGGTTCCTCCCTTTGTCAAAACAAAGCTGATGCTGGCAGGAATCAAATTCCAGATCAACAACGGAGTCAACGGCACGGGCGCAATCGGGTTTACCGACGAGCTGGGCTGTGACATCTACGTTTCCAACCAGCTCGCAACCGAAAGTATCAACACCATGATGCTCGCGGGCTCCTATTCTGCCATTGCCTACGCAGAGCAGGTACTGGAAACTCAGGTCATTGACAGACTTGAACGATCCTTTGACAAAGCGGTAAGAGGAAGACTGGTGTTTGGTGCAAAGGTAATCAAGCCCCACGAGCTCGTGTGCTGCCCTATCAGTGACAGTAACAACGCCATGTCTGTATAAAAAGAAAGTGAGGTAACCATATGACTCAGCAGATCACAGTACATACTATCAACGGACTTTTTAAAGCATCCAATTTCAGCTTTGACGAGCTTCGAGAGCCCACCCTCAAGGGCAACCTTTTTGCGGGAATACAGGGGGTAAAATCTCCTATTTATCTCGTGACAAACATCGATGAAGAAATCTCCGGCAACTTCTACATTACATTTCTTCCTGCCGGCAAAGGAAAAAAGAAAACCAAAGTACAGATCCCCAACGGGCTTGCAATGATTCCCGTTGAAACAGCGTATCTCAAGGAGCAAGACGGACGACTCAACATGGAGATAGAAACAGACAACCCCGTAGGCATCACACCCCTTGATATCAAACTTTCGCTGGTGACAATGCTTCCCGTACAGACACGCTGATTTTCAGTATTCAACATTTACCCTTTTGCAAGAGAGGGAGAACCTGAGGTTCTCCCTTTTTCTGCAAAGAAAGGAGAAAATATGACAGGCAACCAACTTTTTTCATCCGCCTTGGATATCTGCGGGCTTCGAAAAGCGGACGGAGGGTTTCCCACAGACATTGGAGACCTGACCCAGAGAGCGCCCGCACTCATCAACCTGCTCCTTGCAGAAAACTCCTCTCTTGATGCGCGAATCAGAAAAGAGGAGCATATTGTACGTTCTATTCAGAACCTTGACCAGGAGCTGGAGGTGACCGACGCAGTCGCATTTTTTGTGCTTCCCTATGGACTGGCACGGCTGCTTATGCTGGGAGAAGACGATGAGTTTGCGCTTCAGATGGGAGCGATATACGCAGAGCAACAGCAAAAAGCGCTGGCGTTTGGAAAAGCAAAAATTCATTCCATCAGCGAGGTGTATTCATGAAGCTTCTTTCCACTTCCCGTTTTTTGGGGTTGGAGCACCGTGTTTCGATTACCTCCGATATTGGACTTGCATCCCACATGGAAAACCTGATTATCACCGATGGCGGATATTTAAAAAAGCGTCCGGATATGGTTCCAACCTGTCGCGCTTCGCAGGTCATTGACGGCATCTGGAGCGGAAACCTGGCAGGAGAGGACATGCTCATCGCCGCTTTTGGCGGATCCTTGTGGAGGGTGGTCGAAGAAAGCGGAACATTTACTCTCATCGGAAGCGTGGGGCCCGGCCAATGCATGATGTTTTTGCTTGACGGTTTTTTGTACGTGAAAACCGACGTTTACTATGGCAGGTTTGACGGCAGCAGCATGTCTCCGGTAGAGGGATACGTGCCCCTTGCGGCGGTTTCATGCACGCCTGACGGAGCCGGAACCCCTCTGGAGCCCTTGAATATGCTCACTTCTCTGCGCAGGCAAAAATTTTCATGCGATGGAACCTCAACACAATACAAGCTGGCAGTGGAAGACGTGAACTTTTTGGAGTACGCAAAGCTTGACGGAGAGGATATCAACGGTTTTACCCTTGATGGAGCAAGCGGAACCGTCACTTTTGACTCTCCTCCGCCTGAAGGGCTCAACAATCTGGAGATATGCTATTCCTCCGGGCTTCCGATGCGTGACAGGGTGATGAAATGCAAAAAAATGATGTTTTTTGGCGGTAATTCCGACACCAGAGTATTTTTGTACGGAAACAGGGTGCTGCCAAACTACAGATTTTTTTCCGGTCTGGCAGCGGGAATTTCTTCTGCAGAGTATTTTCCCGTAACCAATTACACAGTTATCGGAACGGATGAGATCACCTCTATGATCCAACAGTATGACAGGCAGCTGATTTTTTGCAAAAACGAGGCGTATTATTCCTACTGTGAGCTAAAGCAGGATGTAAACGGAGACGTATTTTCATCTTTTCCCGTATTCAACCTCAACGGAGCAAAAGGATGCACCGTCTCTGCCGACGGATGCCTGCTGAACAACACCCCGGTCACCCTCTGCAACGACGGTATCAATCTGTGGGAATCAACGGCAGTGGAAAATGAAAAAAACGCCGTCTGCATCTCAGATGCCGTAAACGACACCCTCAACACTCTTATCCGGCTCAACGGACAGGAGGCAGTGAGAATGTTTGTGCTGAGGCACACGGGAGAGCTGTTTTTTGTTTGCGGAGGATATGCACTGGTATACAACAGCAAAAACCGCTGTTGGTATCTTTTTTCAAACTTTTCATGCCAATATCAATGCCAACATAAAAATATCTTGTATCTGACCGAGGGCACGGTAATCTATACTTATGACACCTCAAAAGAACCTTTTTTTGAAGAAATGAACAGAGTGTGGCAGAGCTGTCCCATTGTTGCAGACGCATACAGAGAAGGGCTGACAGCTGTGAGCATGTGGGCAGACGTAGAGATCAACGGACCTGTGGATCTCACGTTTTCTGTCAGCGACGCAAACGGTGATGACGCACGCAGCGCATCTTTTTCGTTTCCGTACACCCAGTCAGGGCTTCACAAACGGCTCTCCATGAGGATCGGCTCAAGACGGATTTTACCCGCAAAAATAAAAGTCACCTCTTTTGGCACAGGATATTGCATCATTAAAGGACTTGCAATAAAACTCAAATCTACAGAAAGGAAAAACAAACATGGCTTATGCTGACACCATTGACGGCCTCAAAAAGGCACTGGAGCTCTACTCACAGCAGGAAGTCAAGCTGACAGAGCTCTACGAAGCGGCACGAAAAAACGCAGCCGAGCAACACAAACAGGCGCAAAAGGACGCTGATGCCGCATATCTTGCAGACCGAAATCGGATCGCCTCCGACTCTGCACGGGAAGAAAGCAATTATTTTCAATTTCTTGCTTCCCGCGGGTTGGGAAAATCCGGTGAGGCAGCTCACGCAAAACTGGAAACAGGGCTGGGGCTCAACAGCGCCCTTGCTGCTCTGTCTCGGGACAAGATTCAGAATGATCAAAAACTGGATCTTGACAACCGCAATGCCATGCTGAAGCTTGGTATCGAAGAAGCAAAGGAAAAATCAGACTTGAACCAAAAGGCGATTGACGCTCAGGCAAAGCTTGCTGACATTGAGGCAGAATACAAATCGGTGACCAACAATTATTATGGCAGTTCCGGCGGATCCAACAGCTCAGGCAGCTCAAGCGGCGGAGGAAGCTTTGTGCCCTCCACCTCTGCAAAAGAGATGGCAAAGCAGATCGTAGGGCTTGTTACCAACGGAAAATCAAAGCTTACGGACAACACGCACATCTACAAAGCAAAGGAATATATTGATGAGCTGAGAGAAAAGCACGGAGTTGACGAAGGGTATATCAAAAACCTCATCATCTGTCTGGAGGCCCTGGGATATGTGAATGATCTTGTGGACAACGGAAACATTCACTCCATCACCAATAATTCATACGAATACTATGAAGAGCAGTACTACAAGCTTCTCTCCATATACCGAAATCTCAAAACCGAATCCGAAGTCCGCAAAAAAGCATCGGAGCTGGCAAAGGATATGCAGCTTACCTATATTTACACCCACAGCACCACAATGGATGAGTTCCGTTCCTGCTGTGCTGCGGCGGGATTTGGCAACGGGCAGGTAGAAAAATTCTTGCTGTCGGTGGAGGAGGTTCGTGACAAGGGCGGAAAATTTGAGTTGGGATCCTACGTCAAGTGAGAAAGGATGATTTTTTTGAATTTTGAAAACCTTGTAAAACCCGAGCTTTACGTTTTGGTGCCCGTTTTGTATCTTTTGGGAAAGGGCATCAAAAAAAGCAGCGTCAAGGACAAATGGATTCCGTTTATTTTGGGCGGTGCCGGAATTGTTTTGTGTACCGTTTATCTCCTTACAAAGAGTGTTCCACACGGTATCAACGATGTTCTTGGATTGATTTTTTCAGGCATCACTCAAGGGATCCTTTGTGCCGCATCGGGCGTGTATGTTCACAATCTCATCAAGCAGGCAAAGGATGGCGGCAATGATCGCGGCTCTTTTGGCTCTGCTGAATAATACGGTTTCAAAATACGCCCGGCTGTTGTTTGAGCTCATATACGGAGAGCAATAAATGGCAGATGGTTTCAGCGAATTTGTGATGTTGCTCATCTCCTCGGCGGGGCTGTCCGGCTCTGTTTTGGGCATTGTTTTTTCGGCTGTTCTGAAAAAAGCGCATTCGGATGCCGCAAAAAAGCGGGAGGAACGATTGTTGCTGGAAATACAGCGGCTGGAGGGCGAGGAGCTGATGTCAAACCTTTTGTTTGCACTTGTGAGATTTTCACGGGGGCTCTGCGACGAGTCAGAGCTTGAAGAGGCAGAAAAGGATTATTTGCGCTACATCCAAAACAGCAGAGCTGTGAAAAACCGTATTCTCGGCTCATATACCGCAAAGTGAACCTGACACGCTGATACAAAAAACTTCTGCAAAATTTTTGTTTGCAGAAGTTTTTTTATTGAAAACCTATTCCGTGTATGTTACAATAAACTATCAAATACCGGTTTGAGGTGTAGTATGGAAGAAAGCATTGATTCCTTTGAACAGGAACCGCACAAAAGGCAAATGAGCAAAAAGAAAAAAAATCTTCTCACCTATTCAGCCCTTGCCATGGCAGGACTGCTGTTTGCGGCCTTGGTGCTGTGGGGCGTAGCCTCATTTGTTTCCGGGGAATCCGCTCCCGAAAAAGCGGTGGCATCATACCTACGTGCATCACTTTTGTACGATCATGATGGATTGGTGGAATATGCCTCGGAATACCAAAAGCAATCATTGCAGGACGGAAATTATTCCACTGACAAAAAGCTGAGGGAGTTTCTTTCGGATTATTACAGCGGTGTCAGCTCACTCTATGCCGACAACAACATCACCTTTTTGCTTGACGAGGCAAGAGACATCAAGGAGGACAGCGTTGAATATCTCGGAATAATTGCAAAATACGGCGAAAAAGCCGATGCTTCCAAGATCAAAGCGGTATCAAAGATTACAATGACCACTGTTATTGACGGGAAAAAGCAGGCAAAAAGAACCTACATTGCGGTAAAATACGGTTTGAGGTGGTACTATGGCTATGCGGACGCTTAAAAGTTTTTTTATACTTTTGGCAATCTTGTTTTTTTTCACCGCCTGCGCTTCTGCCCCCGGAAGCACAGAGAGCGTCACGGAAACATCGTCCGATATTTCTGACGACGGGTCCATAAAAAGCGATACAACACTTGAGAAGGACGGTTACACTATGAAAAAGATTCCTACCACAAGCGGCGCTTATACTATCGAGCTGGAATTTGCTCCTACTGAATACAAAAACAATTATCAGCCGTTTCAAAACAGTTTTCCCACCGGAACTCAATCGTTCAGGGTGCTGAAGAATCCCGATTCAAGATCTGCGGCAATATCCTACACCAAGCGTGAAGGCGGCACTTATATTTACAGTAACAACCCCGAGATGCTGGCATCACAGGACATAGGACAGGCGATCCTGCGTACAAAAGACCTTTCGGGCGACGTGATGTTTACGTTTGAGCATTCAAATCACACAGGCGTTCCCGTATGGCTCGGGTATCAGCTTCTCAACGAGGGCGATACCGATGCCGTGGTCACAGTCACAAACGTGGGACTTCAGGTTGAGGGCGAATGGCTGGGGCAGCGGTCATGGAGTGATTATTTCAATTACCGTTTTGAGCTGCCTGAGGATTATTTTTTGAGCAACGGAAGCGTCAATCCCATATATATCGGATGCGACTACGTGGATTATACCCCCAGAGTGCTCTCTCCTGTCACCGTTACCATCCCCGCCGGTGAGTATATCTATGTACTGGGCGGCACCTCTGCCGACGCTTTTGGAAACACAAACGTGGGCGGAACCGCCAACAAGACCGTCAACAAAGGTAAATGTGCAAACGGTGCAGTCAAATTTAACGTTTCCCAAGGATCGGTGACCGGAACCTTTTATTGCTACACCGACGCATCGCAGGTAAAAGCAAACCCCAAAGAACAGGGCTACGTTGTAAATCGCAACAATTCAAACGGTGTTTTGACCGATTACAGCAAGCAATACAAGGGAGTTGATCCCACTGCAGGTCTGATCGAATCCAACATCACATTTGTGGTTGACGAAAGAACAAAAGCCGGAAATCTGCCCGTCTGGTACAAAAAGGAATATGACCCCAATTACACACAAAAAAACAGCCCTTATGCCCTGTACACCATGGAGGAAAAAACGCTGTTTGCAGATTCTTGGCTCACCTCTCTCAACCCCAACAACGTTTCCGACGCCATCGGCACGGATATGATGGTGTTTAACTGCGTGGACACAGAGGGCAACCCCATCATTATTGACAACCTTCATGCCGATGCAAGCGGTGAGCCCGCAAACACAGGCAACTGGATGGTGCAATACACCGACAACATGACTTTTGTAAACGCAGGAGACACTCCCCGCACCATACGCATTTTCAAGCGAGGCAACGGAATGCTGTTTACCATGGTACGTCAGCCAGACGGCACCATCGTCTCCGCAAAAGCACTTACGTATCCGTACAGCTTTGGAAGTCTTGATGAGGTTTTTGCAGGAGTGGACAAATCCCTGCTGATTCCCAAAAACGGCAGATACTGGTTCAAATATGCCGATGGCAGGCCCTACTGCGATGTGGCTGATGAAATGTCAGAGGTATATGAATTTGTGATACAGCCCATGACTGCTACACGCCTCAGTGTAGACTACGTTATTCTCGGCAATTCAAACGGAGGCATCCGCCATTGGGTAGAAGTTGAATAAGTAAGATACGTTTTTGCACTTGAAACAACAATAAAATAAACAACCATGCCTCTCAAACTTGAGAGGCATGGTTGTTTTGAATATGTTTTTTTGTGTACTTCCGCTCGGTTTCTGCAAGCGGGGTATCGTCAGAAAATTTTTTTGAATTTTTTTATTTTTTTTTGAAAAAGGGGTTGCAAAAGAGGAAATTATATGATATTATAATCGAGCGTGCTCGTGGAGGCAAAACACGGTTCGGTAGTTCAGTTGGTTAGAACGCCGCCCTGTCACGGCGGAGGTCGTGGGTTCGAGTCCCATCCGAATCGCCACTTTTATCCTGCCTCACCGCGCATTGAGCTATATGCGGATTTAGCTCATTTGGTAGAGCGCCACCTTGCCAAGGTGGAGGTAGCGGGTTCGAACCCCGTAATCCGCTCCACAACACTCCCCCGTTTTTCGGCAGGATGTTATATGGCGCCATAGCCAAGCGGTAAGGCAGAGGTCTGCAAAACCTTTATTCCCCAGTTCGATTCTGGGTGGCGCCTCCAAACTTTCCTTTTTGCGGTTTCACACGTTTTTATGCTGATGTGGCACAGGTGGTAGCGCACATCCTTGGTAAGGATGAGGTCATGAGTTCGAGTCTCATCATCAGCTCCAAAAACGGTTCGGTAGTTCAGTTGGTTAGAACGCCGCCCTGTCACGGCGGAGGTCGTGGGTTCGAGTCCCATCCGAATCGCCATCGCTTCCTTTTTGGGGAGCGAACATGCCTCTGTAGCTCAGTTGGTAGAGCAGGAGACTGAAAATCTCCGTGTCGTTGGTTCAATTCCGACCGGAGGCACCAGCGGATTTAGCTCATTTGGTAGAGCGCCACCTTGCCAAGGTGGGGGTAGCGGGTTCGAACCCCGTAATCCGCTCCAAAAAGAACGAAGCAAACGCTTCGTTCTTTTTTTGTCCATTTTCTTTTTTTTCCCCACTGCACCACCATCATATCAACCTGTTTCCGATGGCAGAGCAGATAGTCAAAGCGGCCTTGCCGTAACGTTCCTTGATTTTGTCAACGGCGGTTTCCAGCGAGCTGTATTTTTTGAACTCCAGCTCCTCCTTTGTGGGAAACATAGTTTCCTGCACGTCGGCCCCCTGCACATCCTCCAACGCCTCTGCGTGCACCGTAACAGCATATATCTCCTCCCCTGCTCTCACGTTTTGGTTTATCAAAAAAATTGCATCACGAGCGATATCGCGAGCCAGATTTGTGCTGCAACGAGCAGGAGCCCGGCGATTGAACGAGGTCTGATTGGGAAACCTGACCGTCACCGCTACCACACGGCACAGCTTTCCGTGCCGCCGCAAGCGGGATGCCACCGAATGTGCAAGGTATGTCACCGCAAACGACACATCCTGTGGTGTCACAAGGTTGTATCTGAATGTCATTCCGTTACTGACAGATTTTGGCTCTGCTTCATAGCCGTCAGGCATCACCGGTGACGTATCCCTGCCACATGCAAAATCATGGAGCATCATTCCGTTTTTTCCCAAATATTGCTTCAAAAATCCACTCTCTGCCGCCGCAAGGTCCCCAATGGTCATTATCCCCACCCTATTGAGCCGAGCAGTACAGGACGGTCCTACAAAAAGCAGATCAGATACAGGAAGCCCCCACACCGCACTGCCAAAATTTCTTTTGTCGATCACAGTGGTGGCATCGGGTTTTTTTATATCACTTCCAAGCTTTGCAAAAACCTTGTTGAAGGATACGCCCACAGAAACGGTAATCCCCAGCTCCTCACGCACACGGCGGCGGATAGTATCGGCAATCTGCACTCCACTGCCAAAAAGCTTTTGGCTTCCGGTGACGTCCAGCCAGCTTTCATCAATACCAAACGGCTCTATCAGGTCAGTATAATCCGCAAATATACGGTTCATCCGCTGTGAAAATTGGGTGTACTCTCCATACGTAGGTCTGACCGTCACAAGAGAAGGACATTTTTTCTTTGCCTGCCATACCGTCTCCCCTGTTTTTATTTTGTATTTTTTTGCCAGCTCGTTTTTTGCCAGCACAATGCCATGTCTGTCCTCAACGCTTCCGCATACCGCCATTGGCACGTCACGGTACTGCGGATTGAGTGCTGTTTCCACCGATGCAAAAAAAGAGTTTGCATCACAGTGCAATATCACCCGCTCGCGTCCCTTTTCCTCTCCCGTCACAAAATTTGTACGGGGTGAAATATTTATTCCCGATTGAAACACTCTTTTTCACTCCCTTTTCTCTGCACAAAGAGTGTAACACACGAACAAATGTTTGTCAAGAACAAATGTTCGAACATTAAAAACAAAAAACCGCTCAGTCACCCAAGCGGTTTGTATTGCAAAAAATATTATTTGTCCACATCGTCGATAGACATCTCCACGTTGTGCTTGATGGGAGTCCACTCAACCTTTTTGAACATTGCGGCAATGGCAATGGGAACATAGGTCAGCATAAAAATGGGGAAAGTGAACAGATATTTGACTATCTTTCCGGGAGGACAGTTGATGCTGTCCCATTCTGTCACCACGGTGATAAATCCAACCACAAACATCAGCATATAGATGATGGTGAGGAAATACACCAAAGGAACGATACAAAAAGTCACAAGCGTGAGGAAATGCGGTTCGGCCGCATAAAGGGTGATACCGTAGATGCATTCCGCCAGACAGCAAATAAGAGACAGAATCGTAACCATAATTGCAGGGAAAATAGTCATCAGCATATCGTAGCAGGCAAAAGAACCCTTGAATATGCCCTTGAACAGGTTTTTGCCGTACTTGCCAAACACCTGATAAAATCCCTTTGCCCAACGGAGGCGCTGGTTCCAGGACTGTTTGAAAGTCTCCGGCTGCTCATCATAAACAACAGAGCCGCCGCTGTAACCGATCTTTTCACCCTGGATCGCCATATCGACCGAGAACTCCACGTCCTCGGTGAGGAGGTGGTATTTCCAGCCGTTGTCACGCTCAATAACCTTTCGGCTGATACAAAATCCCGTGCCGGAGATAGCGCAGGATGCGCCGAGATGCATACGGGCATTGTTGAGATATTTTGCCTCACGGAGGAACCACAGAGAATAACCTGCGGAGATCCAGTTTGTGCCGTAGTTCTTGGAATTGCGGTAACTGGTGAGAGCTATAAATCCACGGTTGAAATTGATATTCATCTCACGGACAAAGCTTTTGTCCACAAGGTTGTCTGCATCAAAGATGATATAAGCGTCGCAGTCATCACCCTCTGCCAAGAGTTTTTTGAACAAAGTGTCAAGAGCATATCCCTTGCCCACCTTTTCCTTGTCAAAGCGCTCCAGCACGTTGGCGCCGTATCTGCGCCCCACGTCTGCCGTGCCGTCATCACAGTTGTCCGCAACCAAAAACACCTTCATCAATTCCTGAGGATAGTCCTGGCGGTTGACGCTCTGGAGGAGGTTCCCGATCATGTTCTCCTCATTGCGGGCACAGATAACAATGCCAAACTTGTTCATTTTTATTTCCTTGGGTGGCGGAAGCTCGCTCTTTTTGAACAGTACGTAAAACACGTAAAAGAACTGATAAAGATAACAAGCCACAAAAAAACCCGTCAGAAAAATATTACATATAAAAAATATATCCTTTATATCCATAACAATTTCTCCCTTGTGAGGGCAAAGCGAAATTTATCTTAATTATTATATACCAATTTGTTCAAATTGTCAACCATTGTATTTTTCAGCCATCCAGCCGGTTGGCCACTGTGGGGCGGATCCATTTGAAAGAAAAGAAATGGCGCACACACAGCACGTTTTTTATCACATCTTCGGTAAGCAGTGCAATGATATAGGTGGTGACAAAATCCACCTTCAGCACCAGGCCGCACACCGCTGTTACCGGCAGAGCAATAAACCAAAGGCACGTCAGGTCATACAGCATTCCCTTTTTTGTATCACCGCCTGCACGGAAGCAGCCCACAATGGTGATATACGGAAGGTTGCGAAACACCTGCTCAAGGCAATATATGGTCAGCAACAGATACGCAGTATTGTAAGAAGCATCCCCAAAGTCAAACAGCGACAAAACGGTAGAGCGCAGGCAGAGAAGGATCCCGCCCAGAACAATGCCCACCAGCGGTTCCAGCAGCAAAAATCTTTTTGCGTACAGCTTGACACGGGGCACATCGTTTTCACCCACGCTTTTTCCTATCAGCACCGCGCACGCGCTGCAAAGTCCCACAAAAAACACAAAAACAAAATTTTCGACAGTGCGGGAGATGGTCAGCGCCGCATAGTTTCCGCTTCCCATTCTGCCAAAAACCGCATTGTTGCAGGTTGTTCCCAGCGACCACAGTGCTTCGTTGAAAAACACGGGAGCCGCTACGGCAAGAAACGACACAAGCGTTTTTTTATTAAACGAAAACATATCCCTCGGACTGCAAAATATGATCTGCTTTTTCAACACTGAGATCCCAAAAATGCAGATCGCGTTTACAGATGCAGATATAACGGTAGCGAGAGCCGCACCCTCAACACCCATCCGCGGGAATCCAAATTTTCCAAAAATCAAAACGTAGTTGAACACCACGTTGGCAAGAACCGCAACGATGTTTGAGTACAAAGGGATACGAACCTGCTCCGTGGTGCGGAGCATGGTTCCAAAAATCGCAGTAAGCATAGTTCCAAAATAAGAAAACGATGCGATTTTTATATAACGTGTACCTATAGCAACCACCGCTTCATCGTTTGTGAGAAGACGCATACAGAATTTTGGAGCAAAAAAAGCACCGCAAAAAAACAAGAGGCAGATGGCAGAGCCAAGCATCAGTATGATTCCATAGGTTGTCTTGATGCTTTTCAGGTTTTTTGCACCCCAGGACTGGGCAGCAAAAACCGACCCGCCGGAGCAGACTCCAAACAAAAACAGGTTGAGCAAAAAAGCAATCTGTGCCGCAAGTCCCACCGCCGCCACAGTTTCTTCGCCCAGATCACCGATCATCAGCGTGTCCACCATGGCAAAGGAGCTGGTCAAAAGATTTTGCAACGCTATGGGAAGAGCAAGCGCAAGCATTGACCGCCAAAAACGTCTGTCTTTGAACATAGATATTACAAACTGTTTCACTTTTAAAAATTCTCCAAAGAAATCATTCTTTCTATTGTATCACACAAACATACAAAGTCAAGAAAAATATTACACATCCCACATTTTCCTGACAAAAAACACGCCATTCTTCCCATCACATCCTCAAATATTTTGACAATTATGGCAGTAAGAATTATTTTCCGCATTTTTGTTGTTGACACAGAATGAAATACAGTATATTATAATAGCGAGGGTAGCGTTTGATGTTTGCGGGGAACGGGGGTTTTTCCGCTTTTAAAAAACGCTTGCTTCTTCATAAACGGCCGCAGAGCACTGAGAACGCAAAACGTCAGCAGCAGGCATTTTGTGTTTGTAAACAGCCGTCTCTGCGGCCCCTCTTTTTCCTAAAAAAACCACTCGATCCCAACCGTCGGGACCGAGTGGTATTTTTTTATCAGCTGAGGCGGGATGCAACGGCGTTGAGGAACTCTCGGCTGTTGACCCAGCGTTTGTTTTCCAAAGAAGACATGATGTACAGATCCTTGGTCATAACGCCCGACTCAATAGTGTCGATACACGCCTTTTCCAGTTTTTTTGCAAACTCACAAAGCGCGGGGATCTCGTCCAGCTCTCCCCTCTTGTTGAGAGCTCCCGTCCACGCAAAAATGGTGGCAACGGGGTTTGTGCTGGTCTCAAGTCCCTTGAGGTGGTTGTAATAGTGACGTTGCACGGTGCCGTGCGCCGCCTCGTATTCATACACACCGTCCGGCGAAACCAAAACACTTGTCATCATTGCCAGAGAACCGTAGGCGGTGGCAACCATATCACTCATCACGTCGCCGTCATAGTTCTTACAAGCCCAGATAAAGCCGCCCTCAGAGCGCACCACTCTAGCAACCGCATCGTCTATAAGGGTGTAAAAATATTCAATACCGGCTTTTTCAAATTTTTCTTTGTATTCTGCTTCAAATATCTCGGCAAAAATATCCTTGAATCTGTGGTCGTATTTCTTGCTGATGGTGTCCTTTGAGGAGAACCAGAGATCCATTCCGGTATCAAGCGCATAGTTGAAGCAGCTTCTGGCAAATCCGGAAATACTCTTGTCGGTGTTGTGCATACCCTGAATTATTCCGTCACCATCAAAATCATGAATAAGAGCACGTGTCTCGTTGCCGTCCTTGTCAGTAACCACAAGCTCCGCTTTTGAACCTCCCGCAACTCTCAGCTCGCTTGCCTTGTAAACGTCGCCGTAGGCATGGCGGGCAATGGAAATGGGTTTTGTCCAGCTGGGAATATAAGGTGTGATTCCTTTTACAATAATAGGTGTGCGGAACACTGTTCCGTCAAGGATTGCACGGATGGTTCCGTTGGGGCTTTTCCACATCTGTGTCAGATTGTACTCCTCAACTCTTGCCGCATTGGGAGTGATGGTGGCGCACTTGACTGCAACACCAAGACGCTTTGTGGCATTGGCGCTGTCAACAGTAACCTGATCGCCGGTGGCCTCTCTGTACGGGAGTCCCAGGTCATAATACTCGGTTTTGAGGTCCACAAAGGGTGTGATAAGAATATCCTTGATATCCTGCCACAAAACTCTGGTCATTTCATCCCCGTCCATCTCGACAAGGGGAGTTTTCATTGGAATTTTTGACATTGTTCAGACTCCTTTTGTATATTCAAGCAGACCGCCTGCCAATATGATATCACGCTGGCGCTGCGACAGGTTTGCAGAGAGAGAGATCTCATTTCCATCGCACACAAGCACTACGTCACCGCCCTCTGCAATGCGAGTGCGGATACCGGGGAGCAAAACGCTGCTGCCGAGGGAGATTTTTTCATAATCATCGGGGTTTTTGAAGGTGAGGGGAAGAATACCGGCATTGACAAGATTTGCTGCATGGATACGCGCAAAGCTTTTGGCAACAACAGCTTTTACACCAAGATACAGAGGAACCAGTGCCGCATGCTCACGGGAGCTGCCCTGTCCGTAGTTCTCGCCGCCCACAATGATTCCGCCATTCTTTTCCTTGGCTCTGGCGGCAAACTCCTCATCACATACTTCAAAGCAGAAATTGGAGAGGAAAGGAATATTGGAGCGATACGGAAGTATCTTTGCGCCTGCAGGCATGATATGGTCGGTGGTAATATTGTCACCCACCTTGAGAATGCACTCACAGGAGACAGTGTCGTCCATTTTCATCGCTTCGGGGAACGGCTTGATATTGGGGCCTCTCACAACCTCCACCTCTGCCGTTTCCTCAGGAGAAGCAGGAGGGATCATCATATTGTCGTTGATAGCAAACTGAACGGGCATCTCAAACCGAGGCATCTTGCCAAGATCACGGGGATCGGACAAAACGCCGGTCAGCGCAGAACAAGCCGCTGTTTCAGGGCTCACGAGATACACAGAGGCATCCTTGGTTCCGCTTCTGCCCAGGAAGTTTCGGTTAAACGTACGCAAGCTCACGCCGGCAGACTGAGGCGACTGACCCATGCCGATGCAGGGACCGCAGGCACATTCCAAAATTCTTGCGCCTGCATCAATAAGATCCGAAAGTGCTCCGCACTGCGCCAACATATTGTATACCTGCTTGGAGCCGGGAGCAATGGAAAGCGAAACGCTCTCACACACGGTCTTGCCCTTGAGAATGTGAGCAACCTTGAGAAGATCTGCAAAAGAGGAGTTGGTGCAGGATCCGATGCAGACCTGATCCACCTTGATCCTGCCGATCTCGGCAACAGATTTTACGTTGTCAGGGCTGTGGGGGCAGGCAGCTGCAGGAACCAGAGCTGAGAGGTCTATCTCGATCTCTTCATCGTACACTGCATCATCATCTGCCTTGAGCTCCACCCAATCCTGACCTCTGCCCTGTGCCGCAAGGAAAAGGCGGGTGTTCTCATCAGAGGGGAACACAGAGGTGGAGGCGCCCAGCTCTGCACCCATGTTTGTGATGGTGCCTCGCTCGGGAACCGAAAGTGTTTTTACACCCTCACCGGTATATTCAATAATTTTTCCCACACCGCCCTTTACGGAAAGACGGCGGAGAACCTCAAGAATAACGTCTTTTGCGGAGACCCAGTCATTGAGTTTGCCCACAAGATTGACTTTCAGGATCTTTGGCATGGTGATATAATAAGCACCGCCGCCCATTGCCACCGCAACGTCCAGTCCGCCTGCGCCAAAGGCAAGCATTCCCAATCCGCCGCCGGTGGGAGTGTGGCTGTCTGAGCCGATGAGTGTTTTTCCGGGGATACCAAATCGCTCAAGGTGCACCTGATGGCAGATGCCGTTTCCGGGGCGGGAGAACCAGAGACCATATTTTTTTGCCGCAGTGCGGATATACAGATGGTCGTCTGCGTTCATAAAACCGTTTTGCAGAGTGTTGTGGTCGATATACGCCACTGACAGTTCTGTTTTTACACGAGGAATACCCATGGCCTCAAATTCAAGATAAGCCATGGTTCCGGTAGCGTCCTGAGTGAGTGTCTGGTCAATCCTCAGCCCGATCTCGCTGCCTTTTTTTGTAATATCACCTGACAAAAGGTGTGATTTGAGAATTTTTTCGGCAAGTGTGAGTCCCATCAAAAACTCTCCTTTCTATCTTCCAGCTCCACGTAGGCGGTTTTTGCATGCATAGGTCTGTATGCGGGACGCATGATACGGCGGCAGGTGATGATCTCCTCAAGACGGTGAGCACACCAGCCCGACATTCTTGCAATGGCAAAGAGCGGTGTAAACAGCTCTGTGGGAATACCAAGCATACGGTAAACCAGACCCGAATA
>JAZSRP010000047.1:0-31492 GCA_045538555.1 Eubacteriales bacterium | reverse complement strand
GCAAGAAGCTCTTTTACATACGCCCGGCGATCCATATCAGCCTTCAAATTCCTGCTCCACTTCCTTCAGCAGCTTCCGAATGGGCAGATGCTGGGGACAGGCCTCCTCACAGTTGCCGCAGCTAACGCAGTCGGCGATTTTACCGCCCTTGTCGGTCAGATGCCGGTAGTAGCGAACGATGCCGCCATCCTTCCACTGCCGCTTGGTATTCAGGCATTCAAACAGGGCCGGGATAGAGATGTTCTGAGGGCAGTTTTCCATGCAGTAGCGGCAATCGGTGCAGGGGATCAGATCCTGCGCCCGCAGATAGGCGCATACCTGCTCCACAGCCGCCCGCTCTTCGGCATTCAACGGCTGAAAATCCTTCATGTAGGAAAGATTGTCGTTCATCATACCCATGTTGCCCATGCCGGACAGCACCATGAAGATGCCCTCAAAGCCTGCGGCAAAACGGATGGCGTAGCTTGCGAGGCTTCCGCCCTGCAGCTTATCGAGGATGGCGGCAGCTTCCGGCGGCAGGTTGACCAGTCTGCCGCCCTTGACAGGCTCCATGACGATGACGGGCTTGCCGTGCTTGCGGCAGACCTCATAGCATTTGCGGCTTTCCACCATAGGATCGTTGTAATCAGCGTAGTTAAACTGGAGCTGCACCACTTCCACCTGGGGGTATTCGGTCAGAATTTGATCCAGAATATCTGCCTTATCATGGAAGGAAAGACCAAGATGGCGGATCTTGCCCTCTTCCTTCAGCTCCAGGGCTGTTTCATAGGCCCGGCAGGCGTTGTATTTTTTGAAATTGGCCCGGTTCTGGGCATGCATTAAGTAAAAATCGAAGTATTCCACGCCGCAGATCTCCAACTGGCTGGCAAACAGGGGGCGGATATCCTCGTTTTTCTCAAAATGGCTGCTGGAGAGCTTATTGGTCAGGATGTAAGCATCCCGGGGGTAACGGGAAGTCAGACAATGCCGCAGCGCGATCTCACTTTTGCCATTCAGATAGCCGTGGGCGGTGTCGAAATAGTTAAAGCCGCCTTCCAGGAAGGCATCCACCATGCGGGTAAATTCCGCCAGATCCACTTCCTCACCCTGCATGGGAAGACGCATACAGCCAAAGCCGAAATTCTTTTTGATTCTATCCATAGTTTACCTCCTGAGCTTCATTTCTCTGTTAGATTACCACAAAAAACAACGCCCGTCAACTTCCCCCTCACTGGCTTTAAAGGATCGTTTATCACCGTAAGGGCGCATCGTAACGGGAGATCTCCACCGGCACCGGTGGTTTCTTTTACAATTAAGAAACGGCAGTTTCCTTTCGGAAGCTGCCGTTTTTCATGGGGTGGATAATGGGACTCGAACCCACGATCTTCAGAGCCACAATCTGACGCCTTAGCCAACTAGGCCATATCCACCATATTTGAAGTAAGAGGTAATAGGTAATCGTGAATAAGTAAGGTGTCGGCGAAGCTGACCTATTAAAATCGTGCCGAAGGCACACCGCAACTATTCACTATTCACTTTTCACTATTCACTGCCGACCGCAGGGAGGGCTGGCACGCCAGGAGGGACTCGAACCCCCGACCTACTGCTTAGAAGGCAGTTGCTCTATCCGGCTGAGCTAAAGGCACAAATTTTTGGTTCCGAGAATCAAAAACGATCTCGGAACCGGCTCGGAAACGCCCGAAACTGTGTCACGGAGTTTTTGGAGCGGGTGACGGGAATCGGACCCGCACGGCCAGCTTGGAAGGCTGGAATTCTACCATTGAACTACACCCGCGTCTCTTGGCGGCAAGCTGTGTGCCGCCTCAGAATATCCGTTACGCAATTCCGTTGAGAAGCTTGGTGTACTGGCTCTTTTTTCTTGCGGCATTGTTCTTGTGAAGAATTCCCTTTGCCACTGCCTTGTCTACCATGCCGACTGCCTCGATATAGGTTTTCTCGGCAAGCTCCTTGTTCCCCTGTTCAACTGCTGCTTTGTACTTCTTGATAGAAGTTTTCATTGCAGATCTGAACATCTTGTTCTGAAGCGTTTTGACAGCGGTAACCTTTACACGCTTTTTCGCAGATTTAATATTGGGCATGCACTTGTCACCTCCTCGTTAGATTTTGGAACCAGTACATCTTAACATACTTTTTCCATTTTTGCAATAGGTAAAATCAAAAAATTATAAATTTTTTATTTTGTGACAAAATATATTCAGAAAATATATGGAGGTATGGTCATTTGTTTGAAAAAAGAACCGATCTTGCACTGGAATCCCATGAGATAAAATCAAAAAACACATCCTGCAACGGTGTTTTTGTGAACAAAAGAGATTTTTCCGGCATTGAAATTACCGAGGTGACGATTCAAACTCCCGAGGGTGAGCTGGCATTGGGCAAGCCCATGGGAAAATACGTTACACTCCATGTGGGAAACCTGTGGGATCGTGATGCCGTTTTCTTTTCCGACGCCGTGTCGGCATTGTCGCTGGAGCTGTGCTCTATGATTCCCGCACATGCTTTTTCAAATGGTATTTTGGTGGCAGGGCTTGGGAACAGCTCCGTCACACCGGATTCTGTCGGCCCTCGTGTTGTAGAAAACCTCATTGTTACACACCACTTAAAAACAGAGCGCAGGGAATTGTTTTTGGACTCCGGGTTTGGAAACGTGGCTGCAATATCACCGGGGGTCCTTGGGCAAACCGGAGTTGAAAGCGCTCACGTTATAAAAGGTGTGTGTGACGCAATCACCCCATCCGCAGTGGTTGCCGTTGATGCCCTTGCCTCCCGTCGGCTGTCTCGGCTTGCCACCACAGTCCAGCTGTCTGACACAGGCATCACTCCCGGGTCGGGAGTATCAAACCACCGAAACGAAATTTCAAAGCGTTCTCTCGGTGTTCCCGTCATATCCATTGGTGTTCCCACAGTGGTTGATGCCGCCACTCTTGCTCACGATCTGATGGAGGAGTCCCTTGGCACAGAAAACTCTGCGGCTGAAGAGTGCGTTGACAAAGCATTGGGTGATGCCGGGCGTAATCTTTTTATCTCGCCCAGAGATATCGACGTTATCGTTCATTCTGTTTCAAAACTGATTTCTTACTCGCTCAACATGGCATTTCACTCCATGACCGTCAACGAGCTGAACGAATTTCTTTTTTGATTTTTTCAATCGGGTTATATTTCTGCTTCTCTCTGCATATATTGTTTTGAGGAAGTGAATACATTGAAAAAACGGTTGTCAAAAAAGAACAGAATCTTGATAACACAATTTTTTTGCGTAGTAATGGCGCTGGCAGTGGCAGCGGGAGCTTTTTTGATGATTCCCCGCATTGTGCGTGTGCTGCCAAAGGGGCTCTCGTCCGTTGTGATGAAACCCGCAGATCCAAGGGAAGAGCTGATCAAAGAGGTGTTTGCCATCGGAGAGGAATCATTGGAATACTCCGATCCCCTGCCCGAGGGCGAATTTGAGGACGAACCCTCCATTCCCACACCGGTTCCTCAACCGGGCGACGGCGACCTCCCTGTTTTTTCAAAAAATCTTTGCTGGTACGAGCCGGGAGAGACACCCCAGCTTTTTGTTATTGACCGCACTTCGTACAAGATTGATCTCAACGATTTTTTAAAAAAAGAGTACCCCATATCCCGTGAGTTTTTGCCCACAGAGCCACTTGTGCTCATCATGCACACACATGGATCCGAGAGCTATCTTCCTGCCGGATACGATTTTTATTCAAAGGATGAGACTTTCAGATCCACAGACCCTGCACAAACGGTGGTTGCGGTTGGCGAGCTGTTGGCAAATGAACTGAACGCAAGAGGAGTTCCTGCCATACATGACCCCACCATGTACGACACAAAGGATTTTAACAGCTCCTATGTTTTTTCACGTGAGGGTATACTGGCATTACTCAAAAAATACCCCTCAGTCAGATACGTTATCGATCTGCACCGTGATTCCGTATTTGATTCCGACGGAAACAATACAAAACCTCTTACATCCATTGACGGCAAGAGCTGTGCGCAGCTGATGATCGTAGCAGGTACCGACGAGGGAGGCGCAAACCACCCCGACTGGCGCACAAACATGACCTTTGCCGCTCATCTTCAGCAGGAGCTCAACGACTCCTACCCCACCCTCATGCGCCCCGTCAACATTCGCCGTTCCGCTTTCAACCAAGCCCTCACAAAAGGCAGTATTTTGCTGGAGGTGGGATCCTGCGGAAACACCATTGAGGAAGCAAAAAACTCTATCATTCTTTTTGCGGACGCTTACGCCCGACTGCTGAAAGGCGAATAACAAAAAAATACATATTGTTTGCAAAAAAACGGACAGAGATCCCAAACAATTCTCTGTCCGTTGCTTTTGTTTTTGTTATGGAAGTGTGGGCTCCTCCGGTCCGGGAACCGAGGCATCACCGTTTGGATCAACAGGGATATCGGGATCAACGGGAATCTCGGGATCAACAGGTGCATTTGGATCAAAAGGATCAGGGATGACAGGGGTCTGCTGATAATGCTCCAGGCAGATACGGTTGGCGGGTTTTTCGCTGACCGAATAACCAAATCCTACACCGTCGGGAAGCATGTTTTGGAAGAAAGGAACATTCATATCCGTGGGATAAACGTAATCAAAACCAACGTCCATCCAAACGTACTGTGCATCCTCCACTTTGACTTTTCCGTACAGCATTCTGTCCTCGAGAGTCATTTTTCGCAGTCCCACGTCCACAAGATTTGCCTCCGGGCAGGTACAGCCGTTGAGACAAAGCGCTTTTGTGACGCTGTCCCACTTGCACAGCACGTGAGTGTCGCAGGGCTGGGTGGGAACATCGGATTTCAAAAAGCTTCCGTGACCGATACAGCTCATTCCGCCGTTCTTGTGGCAGAGGTCGTTTCGGCAGGCATCGGTAGGCAGCTTGCCGGATACCGTGCAGTACTCCACGTCAGTAACAACGGAGGAGGGGATAGTAAATTTTTTTGTATACGCGATATCGTTATCGTCGTAATAATCATATATCTCGTCAAAAACGCTGTTCCACAGTATAGCAGCACAGTTGCCCGAGGCAGTGATCGCTTTGTTGTTGTCATAGCCGTACCAGCAGCAGGCAACAAGGTCGGGAGTATACCCGGAAAAATAAACGTCTTTTTTGTCGTTGGTGGTACCGGTCTTGCCCGCCACCTCAAGATCTCTGCCCTTGTAAAAATTGACTCTGGCTCTTGCGGTACCGTAGGAACCGGAAACAACGTTCATCAAAAGGTCGGTCATAATATACGCAGTAGAATCACTGTACTGGATCTCGTGAGTGATGGTATTGTCAAGCAGAACCTTTCCTTTGCTGTCTCTCACCACGCTGTATGTGCGTGATTTTGAGGTGACACCCTCATTTGCAAGAGTGGCATATGCCTGGGTATGGTCACGCACCGAAACGCCGTAGGTAAAAGAACCCAGCGCCAGAGGAGAAAGGTTCATATCCGAGAACACAACCCCCGCTCCGTTGACCATAGAATCAACAAGAGAGGTGTATCCGGATGCTTTGAGGTTTTGATATACCATCTCAACTCCCAACAGCTGACATCCCTTCACCGCAATGGTGTTGAGCGAGGTCTGAACGGCATAATCAAGAGAAACGATTCCTCTGAATTTTCGATCAGAGTTGTAGGGCCAGTAATTGCCCGATTCTTCGTAATAAACAGGAGGAACATCGTCCACCGGGCTTCCGTAATTATAAACACCGTTCTCTATGGCAAGTGCATATACAGAAATGGGCTTGATGGAAGAACCGCACTGACGCTTGCTGTGAGTGGCACGGTTGAGACCTCGGCTCTCACGTTTCTCACCGAGTCCGCCCACTATAGCAAGCAGATCACCCGTATCGGGATCCATGATACACATTGCCGCCTGCGCCTGAATCCCCTTTGTCTCAGGCCAGTAGGAGCTGTTTTCAAAAACCTTTTCCGCACATTCCTGAATCACAGGATCAAGGCAGGTTACGATCTGCAGACCGCCGGAATAAAGCATGCGGGAAGCAGTAACCTTGTCGTAGCCGTATTCTTTCATCAGATCGGCCACCACATCGTCCATCACCGCATCGATATAGTACGAGTGGATCACCTCCTCATAGTCCTTTTCATCGTTCTCGGATGCAAGAACAATGGGGGTATCATACGCTTCGGCAAACTCTTCTTCTGTTATCTTTCCCTGCTCAAGCATCAATTTGAGCACAAGATTTCGTCTGACAAGATTGTTTTTTGGATTGTTGATGGGATCGTAATGAGTGGGCCATTTTCCTATGGATGCAATGGAAGCGCACTCTGCAAGGGTGAGATCGCTCAGCTCCTTGCCAAAATAAGTCTGTGCCGCAACACGTACTCCGTAGGAATTGTGAGAGAGATAAATGGTGTTGAGATACATCTCAAGTATCTGCTCTTTTGTATACTTTTTCTCCACGTTGATGGCACGGAATATCTCCTGAACCTTGCGCTGAATGGTGGCCTCGTTTTCTCCCGAAACGTTTTTTATCAGCTGCTGTGTGATGGTGGAGCCGCCGCCATAGTTTGAACTGGTGGGAATAAAGAAATTGTAAATGGCAGAAGCGGTACGGTTTGTATCCACACCGTTGTGCTCCAGAAAACGCTGATCCTCAACCGCAATGTAGGCATCGATGAGTTTTTTTGGAATATCCTTATAGTC
The DNA here is from genome assembly GCA_045538555.1 of Eubacteriales bacterium. GTDB lineage: Bacteria > Bacillota > Clostridia > Oscillospirales > CAG-382 > Coliplasma. The sequence goes on along the minus strand of JAZSRP010000047.1, from coordinate 24,822 downwards.
AGCCCAGAGACGGTTTTCGCTGCTTTTCAGCGTATCCTCCTCCAATAGTATCTCGTTGCCGTCACGGTCAACGTAATACATGGTGGTCGAAAGCTGAGAATCAAATTTGAGGTTGTCAAGCCCCGTATACTCGGGATCTACGTTGTTTTTGATATAGATCACAAAAGCCAGCCCCACCGTAACACCTGTGATAATGCCCACCACAAGCACGGTCAGCAGTATATTGAGCACATAGGTCAGCACCTTGCGGACCGTAAAGAGAGCGCCTTTTGCGGTGGCAGTGCCAATAACTGCAGCACGACTCTTTTTTTTGTTCTTTTTCCGTTTGAACCGTGAAAAGAATTTTTTGAGTTTTCCTTCTTTCTTTTCCTCTCCATCTGAGAGCACGTCAAAGGTACGGGTGCGTCCTTTTTTTTCACCCGTATCTTCTCCTTCTGTTTTTACGGTTTCAAAATGCTTTGTGTTGGTGCCGTGTGAGCGGTTTTCGCCATCCTCGGCTTCAGCCCTTTTTAAGGTCAGATCATCAACCGCCTCCGAATTTTCGGGGGCACCCGTGACGTTCTTTTCAAAGTTATCCGACATAGAAAAGTGGCTCCTTTCGGTATTTTTTTACTTTGCGGCAACGTTTTTGTCACCCATCAGAACACGCAGCTTCTCAAGCAGGGGCTCACTGACCGTGGTGGTCTTTTCTTTTGCCGCCACAAGCCGCTTTGTATCCTCAAAATAAATCAAAATTCTTGCTTTTCCTCCCACAGACGAAGCCACCGAAATGGCGTCATCCAGATGATCCTTGTTTGACTCCGTCACCTTGAGATACAGCTCACGAGTATCAACAGACGTGTTGTCAAAGCGGGGAACGGCATCGGGAACGGATACGGACCTGCACAAAAAGCTGATGCTGTCCTCCCCATCTCCGTCAAAGCTCTCCTTGAGCTCTGCGGTTCCGCAAAACAGCAAAACGCGGTTTTCTTCAATAATCCCGTTTGCCTGTGCATAAAGATTGGGAAACACTACCGCCTCAAGAGATCCGGTATCGTCCTCCGCCTCCGCAAAGCACATTATATCATTCTTTTTTGTGGTTTTCGAGCGTTTTTTTGTTACAAGACCCAAAAATTTGATCTGTGTTCCCTTTTTGAGAGTCCCGTTTTGGAGGCATTCTCTGATCTGCAAAACGGTGACTGCACCGTGCGCCCTTGCCGTCTCACGATAACCGTCCATGGGATGTCCAGAAAAATACAGTCCTGTATTTTCCTTTTCGCGCATGAGAAGCTGGCTGTGAGGAAGCTCGGGCAGGGTCGACTGCGGAAATTCAAAAGCGCTGATCCCCGTATCTCCGCCAAACAAGCTCATCTGTCCTGCGGAGTTTCTGTTTCGGTTCCCCGACACTGCCGCCAGCGCTGTCTCCAGCCCTGCTGCCAAGCGTGAACGGAAGACGGAAAAACAGTCCAAAGCACCTGCAAATATCATGGATTCAAATGATTTTTGGTTGCCCATATGGGCGCAGCGCTCAAAAAAATCCTCAACGGAAGAAAATCCGCTTGCTCCCCGCTCATTGATGAGCTTTTGGGCAAAAAGCGTGCCCACGTTGCGAATGGCCGCAAGCCCAAACCTCAAATTTCCGCCCTCGGCGCAAAATCCGATGTCGCTCCTGTTGACATCGGGAGGAAGCAGCCGGATCCCTTTTCGGGAGCAATCGTCGATATATTCGTTGATCTTTGCATTCTCTCCCATAACGGTGTTGAGAAGCGAGCACATATATTGTAGAGGATAATGGCACTTCAGATAGGCGGTGCGGTATGCCACCAACGCATATGCGGCGGCATGGCTCTTGTTGAAAGCGTATTTTGCAAACTCGTTCATCTGCAAAAACACCTCCAAAGCACCCTCGGGATCCACTCCGTTTTTCTTTGAGCCCTCAAGAAAAATATCCTTTTCCTTTGCCATTACCTCGGGCTTTTTCTTTGCCATTGCACGGCGCACAAGGTCCGCCCTGCCGTAGGAATATCCCGCCAGCTCCCTGCACACCCGCATCACCTGCTCCTGATACAAAAGCACACCGCAGGTGTCCGCCAAAATTTCTTTCAGCTGCGGTACCGGATAGCTGACTGTCTGGGGTGAGAGTCGGTTTTTCAAAAAGGCATCGATGGACAGCGCAGGACCGGGGCGGTACAATGATATGACGGATATGATGTCCTCAAGATTTTTTGGTTTGAGCTTTTTCAGCAGATTCCGCATTCCCTCGCTTTCAAGCTGAAACAGCCCCAGGGAGTCTCCGGATGAAAGAAGCCGATACGTCGCCTCATCCTCCAAAGAAATGGATTCTACCGAAAAATCAGGTTTGATTTTGCGTATCTCCCGCTCAGCACCGCTGATAATGGTGAGAAACCGCAAACCGAGAAAATCAATTTTCAACAGTCCCAGGTCCGCAACGGAGTTCATGGTAAACTGGGTCACCACCGTGTCCTCGTTGAGGGACAGCGGCAGATAGCTTGTCAGCGGCTCGTCCGTGATGACAACTCCCGTTGCGTGGGTGGATGAATTTCGCGGTCTTCCCTCCAGCTTTGATGCCATGGAAATCAATTTTTTTGCCGAGGGATCGGTGTCACAGCGTTTTTTCAGCTCCGGATTTTCGTTCAGTGCAGATTCAAGCGTCACTCCGTTGTATCGCGGAATCATTTTTGCTATCTCGTCCACAAAGGAATATCCCATTCCCAGTGCACGGCCCGCATCCCTCACTGCCTGACGGCAGGCAAGGGTGCCAAAGGTGATGATCTGAGCAACGTGGGAGCGACCGTATTTTGAGGTGACGTAATCAATCACCTCGCCCCGTCTGTAATCACAAAAATCAATATCAAAATCGGGCATGCTGACACGCTCGGGATTGAGAAATCTCTCAAACAAAAGCCCGTATTTTATTGGGTCTATCTTTGTTATACCAAGGCAAAAGGCACACAGACTGCCCACACCGCTTCCTCTGCCGGGGCCTACGGTGATGCCGTTGGTTTCCGCAAAGACAACAAAATCACGGACGATGAGGTAATAATCATTAAACCCCATGGTATCAATGACCGAAAGCTCGTATTCCAGCCGTTCCGTATACTCAGTACCTCCGGGTATACGTTCTTCCGCAATCAGTCTGTCATATCCCTCAAAACAGAGATGACGCAGATAACTCCCCGCAGTGTGGGGAGGGGGGCACTTGAACGCGGGAAGATGCATTGTCTGAAAATCAAAATCAAAATTGCATCTATCGGCAATCCTGACCGTATTGTCCACCGCCTCGGGAACGTCATAAAACAATGCCCTCATTTGCGATTCGGTTTTCAGATAATGCTCGTCATCCGTCATGGACAGCGGGTTGTCGTCCACAGTGCTTGCAGTGGCAATTGCAGTCAAAAGACGCTGTATCTCCGCATCTTCACGCCTTGTATAATGGACGTCGTTGGTGGCAACAAGAGGCACCGACAGTTCTTTTGAAAAATTGATGAGAGCGCGGTTGACCTCCTCCTGTTCAGGAAGTCCGTGGCGCTGCAGCTCAAGGAAAAAATTTCCTTTTCCGAAAATTCGCTCAAAAATTATAATACGTTCTCTTGCCAACGAAAAATCCCCTGCCAAAATGGCTTTTGGCACAGAGCCGGATATGCATCCGGACAGAGCGATGAGGCCGTCGGCGTGGTTTTCCAAAAAAGAAAGGTCTGTACGAGGTTTTTGGTAAAATCCTGCCGTAAACGCTTTTGAAACCACAGAAACAAGGTTTTTGTATCCCGTCTCATTGGCGGCAAGCAGCACAAGATGCGAATAATCGCTGTCAAGCAGACGGTCCTTTTGCTCCATATCACGGGGCGCAACGTACACCTCGCAGCCGATGATGGGCTTGACACCTTTGCTTTTGCACTGCTTGTAAAAATCCACGGCGCCGTACATCACTCCGTGGTCGGTGACGGCAACAGAATCCTGACCTGCCTCCAAAACAGCATCGGGAAGCTGGGAAATACGGCACTCGCCATCCAGCAGACTGTATTCGGTATGAAGATGAAGATGAACAAAGCCCACCGTTTTTCCCTCTCTGTTTTTGTTTTTTTCAGCGGATATCGTCAAGAGTTGATGCAATATAGATCAGCCGTTTCAGCCGATAGTTCAGACCCGACTTGCTGATGGGCTCCCGAAACTGTTTTCGGAGCTGCTCAAGGTTCATATCCGGATTATCCAGCCGAAGCAAAGCGCATTCTTTCAATTCGGGAGACAGATTGTCAAGCAATCCGTGCTTTTGAAGCTTTTTGATTGCCTCACTTTGCTCTGCCGCCGCTTTTGCGGCACGGTCAATGTTGGCAGTTTCTGCGTTGCAGAGTCGGTTGGTATTGTTTCGCACATCGCTCATGACCTTGGCAGAAGCGATCTCAAGGGCCACCTTTGTTCCGCCGATGAATGAAAAGAAGTCCTGTATGGTCTCGGATTCTTTGAAATATATCACAATGTTGTCCTTGCGCACAAACACTCTGGGTTCCAGACCAAATCCAAAAAGAAGCTCCGTGAGATACTCACAAAAACGGTCGTTTTTTGGATCAAGAGTCAGCATAAAATTTTTTTCAGGCGAGGAAACAAATCCGATTTTGAGAAAAATACCCCTGAAATAGCACCCCGCATCGTTGTCACAGCCCTTTGACAGCGGTTTAAACTCAGCCATCTGCTTTCCCTGCTCAAGCGCCTGTCTGCAGCAGTCCTTTTTTAGTTCAAGACCGGACAAAATTGACTTTGTTTCGGATGAAAATGACATTCAGCTCTCCTTTTTGATGATCCTGACCTCCGGCTCAAGAGTGACACCCGTCTCCTCTTTTACCTTTTTTTGCACCAGTGCGATAAGCCCCAAAACATCCTCAACGGTTGCGTTGTTTTTGTTGATCACAAATCCCGCATGCTTGACGGACACCTCAGCGCCGCCCACACAAACCCCTTTGAGGCCGCATTGCTCTATCAGCGCACCCGCAAAATATCCCTCGGGACGCTTGAACGTACTGCCGCAGCTGGGATATTCCAGCGGCTGACTGTTTTTGCGCTTTTGCATATATCCGTCCATGGTGTCACGAATGACGTTTCTGTCGCCTGCACTGCCCGAAAACCACGCACGGAGCAATATGTACCCGTTTTTCATCAAAACGCTTTTTCGGTATCCAAACTCCATCTCTTCTTTTGTGAGAACAGCGATCTCTCCGTCAGGAGTGAGAAACTCTCCTTTTTCAAAAACCGAAGATATCTCACCGCCGTATGCACCCGCATTCATAAAAACGCCGCCGCCAACGGTGCCCGGAATACCGTAACAAAACTCAAATCCCGCCAGTCCCTTTTCCAACGCAAATGCGGCAAGGGAAGAAAGTGTCTCGCCGCAGGCAACACACAAAAGCCCGTCATCCTCCTGCAGGCATCCCTTTACCCCGGTCAACACTATCACCACACCCTCAACACGGTGGTCGGCAAAAATCAAATTTGAGCAGTTGCCTACAGCAATGCCGGGAAGGTTATTATCTCTGAAAAAGGACACCGACTCAATGACCTGATCAATATTTTTTGGCAGAGCAACGTAATCGGCTGTCCCCCCTACCCGCATGGAGCAGTAGGGCGCAAGATTCTCGTTTTTCAGCAAAATACAGTTCATATCGGTCTCCTTTTTTGGAATTGCAAAAAATGCTACAATAATACATTGTTATTATACTATATAACTTTTCGGATTACAACAAAAACAGTTGATTTTTTTTCACAACGCTATTGACCTTTGGCATATTATTTGATAAAATGATGATGCAATATAATTTTATTGTAGAAAATTCACATTTGAAGGGATGGACAAAATGAAAAAGCTTTTCGCACTTCTCCTTGCTGTTTCACTTGTTTTCACGCTTTCTGTTTCTGTTTTTGCAGCAGCTGACGTGAACTTTGACGAGCAGTGGAACACCGGCTCCTCCGACGTGCTTCCCGGAGAACCCGAGGTTTTGTTTAACCTTGACACCTCCGCAAGTACTCCCAGCTACGTAGCCGGAAAAACATTCAACCTTGTGATCAACATCACAGACATCGACCTTGACTACGTGTACTACAACACCATGCAGTTCACCGACGGTCTATCAATGGTTGCATTTACTCTCAAGTACGATGCAGACAAAGTAGAGCCCCTCGCTCAGGCATCTGCTGACGAGGACGGCGATCAGGGTGATTTTACTTCCATGCTCACCAATACCGATCTCACCGGATGGAAGGGATTTGGCAAGCTTGATACCGATAATTCTCTGTATGAGCTTGTTTTCTATGATGACACCACCAAGACCGGCAAATTCAAGCAGTCTGACAGTGCTGTAAAAGCAGACAACCTCATCACCATCACTGTTCCCTTTACCGTAAAGGAAGACGTGGCTGATGTTGACATCGTATTCAGCTTTGAAGACGTTTATGGCTGCAACAGCGACTGGACGAAGGTTTTCTTCACCGCTTCTTATGAGGATCTCGTGGTTCCCGACAGCGGACTTCAGATCCAGCCCGGCATCCTCGGAACCGTTCCCGCAGACGCTGTTCCCATCAACTACGCTGGCTACAAGCACGAGGTTTATACCACAGTTCTCATGGCAACAGACGTTGATACCACTATCGGCGCACTTGCTACCAAGGGCGATGCTGCAACTCTGGGCTCTGAGACTCCTGATATGAACTACTGGTACGTTATCATCGTTGACGGCGATAGCGACAGAGTTACAAACACATATTTCTCTATCGGACTTGAGAACAGCGACAGCATCAAGACTGACGTTCCTGTTCCCGCCGGATCTTATGTTATCGGTATCCACGGTGCAAGCGAGCTCCCCACTCACGTTGAATACATTGAGTACATGACGGCTATCACCGTTGGTTCCAAGATCACTCTCTACAACGTCAACCCCCTGGGCGTTCAGACTCTTGAAGGATTCCAGAAGCTCAACTCCGCAGCTTACACCGCTGAGATCGCTGACAAAGTTCCCGAGGATGCATTCAAGATCGATTACAACGGATACTTCCACGGCAACGCAGTTGTTATCCTTGCTGACGATGAGGACACCACCATTGGCGCTCTCACCCAGAAGGGTATCGGCGAGTCCAAGGATATGAACTACTTTGCAATTGCTATCGTTGACGAGGCGACCGGCAAAGTCACCTATGTCAACACCACTCTTGGCAGACCCGACGGCGTCAAGACCGACGTGAAGGTTCCCGCCGGCTCCTACGTTATCGGCGTAAACGGCAACCTCACCGACGTCTGTGCAGCATTTGTTGACGTTATTGCAGAGGGCGCATTCATCAACCTGTACAACGTTGACCTTGACGAAGTAAAAGCAACCACAGGAAACGTTGCTCTCGACTTCTCCGCATTTTCCGTCACTCCCGCAGGACTGATTCCCGTTGCAGATGCAAAGGTTGTTGTAAACGAAGACAGCGTTGTTGTAAAAGCTGACAACGTATCCGTTGACGATTTCCGCAAGATGTTTGACAACAAGAACCTGCTCATCCTGGACAAGGACGGCAAGGAGGTTTCCTCCGGCCTCATCAAGACCGGCATGAAGATCGACCTTGGCAACGGCTACACAGTTTCTGTCCTTGGTGACGTAAACGGCGACGGCCTTGCAAACTCCACTGACTACTTCATGCTCAAGAGAGTTGTTCTTAACACTTACAACGGCGACATAAATGAGCTTGCCGCCAACATCAACTGCAAGGACGACGGAGTCAACACCACCGACTACATCATGCTCAAGAGACACGTTCTCGGTTCTTACGACATTTACAAATAATACCCGATAAAACGGAGAAAACAAAATGCTGAAAATCGGTTTTATTGATTATTTTCTGGACGAATGGCACGCAAACAACTATCCCAAGTTTTTTGCGGAGGTTGCAGGGGACGACATCAAAGTTTGCTACGCATATGCTGAGATGGACAAACCCGGCGGGCTCACTACCGACCAATGGTGCCGGCAGTTTGGCGTGGAGCGTTGCTCCTCCATCAGCGAGGTGGTGGAAAAAAGTGACTGCATCGTGGTTCTCTCTCCCGACAACCCGGAGCGTCACCTTGATCTCTGCCGCGAGCCGCTGGCAAGCGGAAAAAGAGTCTACGTTGACAAAACCTTTGCTCTGTCAAAAGATGTGGCAAAGCAGATCACGGCTATTGCCGAGGAATCGGCCACCCCGTTCTTTTCTTCATCTGCCCTGAGGTTTTCCACAGAGCTGCAAAATGTTGAAAAGGAAGGCGCTTGCTTCATCAACTCCAGAGGGCCCGGAAATTTTGACACCTACGCCATCCACCAGCTGGAACCGATCGTCATGCTGATGGGCAGCGATGCAAAGCGCATCATGTCCGTTGGCAGCGGAAAGTATGAATCCATGGTTTTGGAATTTGAGGGCGGAAGACGTGCAGTCATGAGCCACTACGGCTGGACCGGCATTGACTTTGAAATGACCGTCAACTACGACGACGGACGCACACTCAAGATCCCGGCTATGAGCGATTACTTCCCCAACTTTATCAAAGCTCTTTGTGATTTCTTCAAAACAGGACGCATCTATGCGGCCCACGATCAGACAATCGCAATCATGGGTATTATCGAGGCAGGCAACAAAGCACTTTTGAACCCCTGCCAATGGATTGAAATTTAATTTACTTCAAATATTACGGAGGAAAACAATGAAAAAGTTTAGAGTTCTTTCACTTGCTCTTGTTTGCGTGCTCCTCTTGAGCGTTGCGGCTTTTGCCGTTTCTGCTGCCGAAGTCACCTTCAAGACCGAAACCAAGAACGGAAAAATCTACGGTCTCCCTGCCGGATCTACCTGCTCCGTTCTCAAATCTTCTTTCTACAACACCATCGTTGACGTTTATGATGCAAACGGCAAATCCGTTTCTACCGGCGCAACCACAAAGATTGGCACCGGATTTACCGTCAGAATCAACGGCACACCCAACAAGGCCGTTGTTCTCGGTGATACCACCGGCGACGGCGCCATCACCGCTGCTGACTACATTTTGGTAAAGAGAGCATATCTCGGCACCGCCACCCTTGAGGGTCTCTTCCTTGAGGCAGCAGGCGTTGCAGAGGGCGGACAGCTTGCGGCTGTCAACTATCTCAAGCTCAAGAGAGCTTGCCTCGGCACCTATGATATCAACGAGAAATACACCTGTGATCCTTACACCCCCGGCGATGAGTCAGGTTGGACCACCAGTTGGGTATGATCGGACATATTGACCGATAATATCCCATTTTAAAAAAACATCCCTTTTCCGCACCCTTCTTACGGAGGGTGCGGTTTTTTATTCTATCCCAAGCTTTTTAAAAAATTCGACGGTAGAAAACGATGAGCTTCGGTTATACCTTCCAAGAGACATCAGCTCATCAGAGCTGCCGGTCAGAATGTTTGTTTTTTCTGTGCAGGTGAGCACCGTCTCAAATCCCAGCCGCTTCAGCACAGGCATTGCAGCATCGCTGATGCTGCCATACGGATACGCAAAAACCGTCGGCGTCACACCGCAATTCTCGGTCAGTTCCTCCTGAAGCCGCGTCAAATCATCAAAAAGCATTTTTTGATACTGCTCCTCCGTTTCGGCAGGAAGCTTGGCGCATCCAAACCGCCCGTGAGTTTTGTGAAGAGCATAGGTATGGTTTCCGATTTCAAACCGACCGCTTTGATGCAAAAACGCAATATCCTCAAAGGTCAGATATGCATAGGTGGGATCACGGTCAGAAATAGCAGAATAGGTTTCTGCAAACTCTCCCACTACCGACACAACCGCTTTCATATCATATTTTTGCAACAACGGAAGCGCCGATGTTAATGTGTTGAGGTGCCCGTCGTCAAATGTGATCACAACAGGTTTTTCCGGCAGCGGTGTGCCGTTTTTTTGAAAATCCACCAGCTCCGAAAGAAACACCGCAGTATAACCCTTGCGGGCAAGATACTGCAGGTCTCGTTCAAATTCCTTTACAGGTAAAATATATTCTGACGATACCCTTGAGCCATCGCACACGGAATGATACATAAGTATGGGCACCTGCGCACCCTGATTATCTTTTGCGGCACCGTTTCTTGCTGATACCGAAAACACGATACAAAAACCGCAAAACAACAAAAGAAACAGCATGAGCACCCCTCTTGTAAGAATGCACATGCTGTTTTTTGATCTTTTGTTCTTCATACAAAGCATCTCCTCTCGGAGATAATGTATGTAGTTTTTTGTGACAAAATGACTTTTTTATTAAAATGCCATCCGTCTCTCGTGAAGACCCGCATAGATCTCGCCTTTTTCCATCAGCTGTTGATGAGTGCCGCGCTCTACAATGCCTTTGTTGGTCATCACAAGAATCTCATCGGCGTTTTGCACAGTAGTGAGACGGTGCGCCACCACAATGACAGTCCTGCCCCTTGCCAGTTCCTCAAGGGATGCCTGTATCTGCATTTCGGTAACGTTGTCCAAAGCGCTGGTTGCCTCATCAAGAATAAGTATCGGCGGGTTTTTCAGGAACACACGGGCAATGGAAATCCTCTGCTTCTGGCCGCCTGACAGCTTGATTCCACGCTCGCCCACGTTGGTGTCATAGCCCTTTTCCAAAGTCAGAATATAATCGTGAATATTGGCTTTTTTTGCCGCTTCAATGATCATATCATCTGTGGCATCCAGGTTTCCGTAGGCAATATTTTCACGGATGGTGCCGTTGAAAAGAAACACGTCCTGAGCCACCATGCCGATATTTTTTCGGAGAGAATGACGGGTGAGATCCCGTATATCCGTTCCGTCAATCTTGATACAACCCTCATTGAGCTCATAAAATCTGGGGATCAGATGGCAAAGAGTTGTTTTTCCGCCGCCGGAAGGCCCCACCAATGCCACGGTTTTTCCTTTTGGAATACTGAGATCAAGAGAGCTGATAACACACCTTGAATTGTCCGCATCATAAGAAAATGTGGCGTTGCAAAAATCAATGTTTCCCTGGGGATCCGCCAGCTCCAACGCACCCTCTTTTTCGGGCTCCACCGGTTTTTCCATAATCTCGCGGAATCTTGCAAACCCCGTCATTCCGTTTTGGAGCTGTTCAAAAAGAGAAATAAACCTGTTGATGGGCTTGAGCAGCATTGCCATATAGAGAATAAATGCCGTGAACTCTCCCCCGTCAATAGAAAACACGCTGTCGGGATTTGAAAAGCTGTTGTAGAAAAAAAGTCCGCCTGCCAAAAGTGCAGCAAAATACAAAAAGTCCGTAAAAAACGTCATTGCAGAGTGAAACTGACCCATGGTTTTGTATGCATGTCCGCGGGCGGTCTTGAATTTTTCGTTGGCGTCGTCAAATTTTTTGTTCTCGTGAGATTCGGAGGTATATGCCCGAGACACTCTGATGCCCGAAATTGCCGTCTCCACGTTGGCATTGACTTCTGCAACCTCTTCACGCATGATACGAAACGATTCTTTCATTCTTTTTCTCATTTTTATTGAGAAAAATACAATAAACGGAATCAGTCCGTAAATAATCGCAGTGAGTCGGATATTGATGGTGGACAGCGCGGCAAATGAGCCGATAAACATTATGACAGACACAAACAGGTCCTCGGGGCCATGGTGCGCCAGCTCCGAAACGTCAAACAGGTCGTTCATCAACCGTGACATTATGGTACCGGTCTTGTTTTCGTCATAAAAAGAAAACGGGAGCTTTTGCAGCTTTTGAAACATATCCCGTCGCATATCCCCCTGCATTCTGACACCCACTACGTGTCCCCAATAGGAAACAATGTAGTTGAGAACCATTTTTAGCAGGTAGATACCCAAAAGCACGCCGGACCAGATCAACAAAAATCTTAAATTCCTGTTGGGAACGTAGTCGTTGATAATGTTTTTTGTGATCATTGGATAAAACAGATCGCACCCCGCAATCAAAAGGGAGCAAAACATGTCAAACAAAAACAATTTTTTGTGAGGTTTGTAGTATTGTATAAACTCACGAATCATAAAGCAACTCCAAAAAAAGGGATTATATGCCAAATTATACTCCAAAACAAGTGTTTTTGCAATAGTTCTCCTTGACAAAAAGGGGCAAAAATTATAATATCAAATCAGAATAACAAAAAGGAGAATTGCTATGGAAAAATTGAGAATTGGTATCATCGGCACAGGAAACATCAGCAACGTTCACATGGGCGGTTACAAGGCACTGCCCGATCTCTGCCAGGTTGTTGCCGTATGTGATCTTGATGAATCAAAGGTGAAAGCATATGCAAAAAACAACGGTGTTGCAAACTATTACACCGATTACAACGAAATGCTGGAAAAAGAACAGCTTGATGCAGTATCGGTATGTACCTGGAACGCTTCTCACAAAGGCGCCGCAATTGCCGCGCTGAGAGCCGGCTGTGACGTTATATGCGAAAAACCCATGGCAATGAACAAAGCAGAGGCAGAGGAGATGCTTGCCGTTTCAAAAGAAACCAAAAAGCTTTTGATGCTGGGATTTGTGAGACGCTTTGGCAACGATGCCGATATTATCAAAAAATTTATTGATGGCGGCACCATGGGTGATATTTATTACGCAAAAGCCGTATATCTCCGCCGCAGCGGATGCCCCGGCGGCTGGTTTGGAGACAAGGAATACTCCGGCGGAGGCCCTCTCATCGACCTTGGTGTACACGTTATTGACCTGGTGAGATACCTTGCAGGAAGCCCCAAGCCGGTCTCTGTGTACGGTGTCACCTACAACAACCTGGGCGACAAGAGAGCAGGCGGCGGCCAAAGCTGGGTATCATCTACCACGGGGTATGATTTCAAATACAACGTTGAGGATTTTGCCAGTGCAATGATCAGATTTGACAACGGGCTCACGCTTCAGGTGGAAGCAAGCTTTAATCTCAACCTCAAGCAGGACAGAGGCGATATTGAGCTGTTTGGCACAAAATCCGGCGTCAAACTTGACCCTCAGGTGGAGTTTTTTGGCGACATGAACGGAATGTTTGTGGACATAAAGCCCTTTGGCAACAGCGCGTTGTCGTTTGACGGGTTGTTCAACAGAGAGATTGCCCATTTTGTGGACTGTGTCCTCGGAAAAACCAACTGTATCAGCCCCGCAGAGGATGGCGTGATGCTGATGGAGATTCTTGACGCAGTATACGAAAGCGCAAAAACAGGCCACGAGGTTATCATCGGATAAAGAAATTTATGTTTGAAGCATAAAAACAGGGCAGAGAAATGATCTTTCTCTGCCCTGCTTTGTTTTTTGATATCACGCCTCTGCCAAAGCAGATTGCAGGATTTTTGCGGCATATTCCCTGGTCTCGCTTTTTTTCATGGAGAGAGCGGCGGCAAGCTCGCCAAAAAGCAGATCCTCCGCTTTTTTGAGAAAACGCTCATCAACTGCGCTGAGCTTGCGTTTTTGTTCACTGAGAAGCCGCTTTTTTTCATGGATGGAGCGGGTGAGTACCATCAATCGTCGGCAATCCTGCTCTTTGATGACGGCGGAATAATAATTGGTCAGCTCTCGGGGGGATCTGAGATTGCACACCTCGGTTTTGCACGTTGGCATATCTTCAATGATCCACTCCGCCTCCTCACGGCTCACAACAAGACGGATAGGTGTGCGGCAATCATCCACGGGAGTGTAGATAACAAAGCTATGATACATAGGTTGAAGCTGATAACACAATGCCTCGCCTGCAGGCAGCTCACGCATACAGATATCCTCTACACGGCAGACTCCCGTCTCTCCATATACCACAAGCTGTCCCTTTTCAAACATCTTTGTTTGCCACGCTCCTTCCCTGTTATATCTCTGTTTTATGCTTTATTATACCACATTTTTTGATTTTTCGCAAGAAAAAAACCGAAAAAAACCGCCCCTGCAGGAGCGGGTTTTTGAACAATTTTTATTCTTTTCCGGACACGGTGATACCGTCAAACGCCATATACGGAACCACTATCCCACCGTCAACAAGGGTCTCACGACTGACTGCCACAAGATTGTTGAGCATGGTCACAAGGTTTCCGCTGATCATTGTCTCGCTGACTGCATCGGTGATCTTTCCGTTTTCGATGAAAAACCCGTTTTTTGCAACGCCCGAAAATTCTCCGTTGCCTGCAGGGCTTCCGCCTGAAAATCTTCCCACCAAAATGCCCTTGTCAATACCTTTTATGATCTCTTCAATGGGAACATCTCCGTTTTTTACCACCAGCGCAAAAGAACTGTTGGGAGCGGCAGTGTGGCCCGTCTTGTTTGCCACATAACGGCTGAGCATAAAGCGATTGAGAACACCGTCTTTTATTATATCATAGTCCTCGGACAAGTATCCCTCTGTGGTATAATTCTCTCCGCAAACCACTCTGGGATCCCTTGGATTGAGAGAAACGGTTATCCTTTCGTCTGCCACTTTTTTGCCAAGCATATCTTTCCAGACGCTGGTCCCATCCAAAATCACTCCGTCGGAAGCAAAATTTGTGCACACGCTGTAAAGAGTGCTTGCCAGGCATCCGGGAGCAAACACTACGGTTCCCACAAATTTCCCTTGTGCAGAGCGGGTGTCAACCTGTTTCTCCACTTCCTCAAGCTCTCTTGCAAAATGAGCACAGTCAATAAATGAAGTTTCCAGATCGTCAAGAGTCACATCAGTGCCATAAAAAGAAGAGCTTTTTTCACCATCGTGGGCAGAAAACATCAGCGACACGTTGTAATACCCGTATTTTGAGCAATAGGTATTTCCCGTGGTGCTCATATACACACTGTCAACACTCTTGTGAGTGACAATGAGCTGCTCAACCAAAATTTTTGGATACCGAGAGGATATGTCCTCCATCAGCTCTTTTGTGCGGAAAAACAGCTTTTCTGTATCCGGCTCATAAACACCGGACAAAAACTCCTTTTCCCCGTTGCCTTCCGCGATCTCCCAAGCAGGATCGGGCTGAGAACCCTCTGCGGCTTTTACGCATTCCATCGCCAGCTCAGACACCGATTCCTCATCAAATTTGTTGCCGGAAACAGAACCCTTGCGGTGATCCAAAAAGGCGGTGAGAGCCAAATTTCTGTCAAAAAGCGTGCGAAAAAGCGAAAACTCGCCTCCGTCAACGTTAAACTCCTTTGTTCTGCTCTCGGACACGGTGCAATACGCAGTTTGTGCGCCTGCCTGTGTTGTTTTTTTGAGAGCAAGGGATGCAATATTTTTCAGTTTTTCCATATCAGCGACCTCCGATCATAACCTTGCACCTGAGTGCAGGGCCGCCAAGACCTACAGGCATCATCTGTTTTTTTCCGCAAAATCCCGAGCTGCTCCACACCACAGTGTCGGACACCATATCCACGGTCTTGAGCATTTCAAAAGCAACTCCCGAAATGGTGGTATCCAGCAATGCGCGGCCCAACCGTCCGTTTTTGATCTCATATCCCATAGTGACACCAAACATAAATTCACCGGTGGTATCTGCCTGGCCGTTGCCGGAATCCGTCAGATAATATCCGTCCTCAACCGATGCGATCATATCCTCCAGCTTGTCCTTTCCGGGAAGAACGGCGGTGTTTCGCATACGGATCAACGGCTCGTCAGAAAAAGCCCACGCCCTTGCGTTTCCGCAGGGGGACATTCCAAAATGTTGTGCGCTCTCACGGTTGTTGAGATATCCCACCAATATTCCGTCCTTGATGATGGGAGCATCCACAGCCGCAGTGCCCTCATCGTCAATATAAACAGGAAGCGGTGCAGGAGCACCAAACGCAGTGTGGGCAAAATCCGTCAGACTGACGCAGTCGGATGCAACACGCTTGCCCAGATTGTGAGCCGCAACGCTTCCGCCCAGCACAAGGTCCGCCTCAACGGTGTGTCCCACCGCCTCGTGAGCCAGCATTCCGGTCATCATTCCGCCCAAAATCACGGTTTTTTCGCCTGCGGAGGCATAGACTCCCTCACGCTTTTGCATCAGCTCGTGATACAGGTTGTCGATGCCCTCATACACAGGAGCGAGGTCGGCAAAATTGACATCAAAGGTGTGCTCGCCGCCAAACGCCTTGAACAGCTCAACGGGCTTTCCGTCGTCTGTCTCTGCGGTGAGAAACACATATAGATAGGATCTTGCCAGCGTGGTATGCCCGTCGGCACCGTCGGAGACCGCCATCAGCTTTTCCATAGAGTCAGCTCTTGCAGAGACGGAACGGCTCTTGAGGCTGGGGTATTTTTTTGAAATATAATCGTCCACCTGACGGGCAACGTCAATATATTTCTTTTGCTCGGGATCGGAAATATCGTTTCCGTACAGGATCTTTCCGCCGTCAAGGGCCGGAAATGGCTTTTTCCCCTTGGCAACATGAGTGTCCATAAAATCAGCATTCTCCGCTGCCGCCGTCAGCACTCTCTGTGCCGCCTCGTCACTGACCTCTGCCATTGACGAAAAGCCATAGGTGCCGTTTTTGTATACCCGTGCAGACACACCCGACACGTCCCTGCGGGCATTGGAGGTGAGGTTTCCGCACACAAGGGTGACTCCCCTGCTTTTTGACAGCTGTGCCCTCAGTTCTGTGTGGGCATCGGGAGAAAATAGAACTTTTTTTGGAATGATGATATCAGTCAGCAAAAAAGATTCCTCCTTTTTTGTTTCTTTTCTTATAGTATAACACCATCTGATAAAAAATCAAACGATTTTTCTGTTTATTTTGAAATTTTATCATCACCCTTTACGCAGAACAAATAGTCACGCAAAAATTCTAACGGAAATGCTTTTTTGGATACTGAATACATGTTGCTTCATAAAAGACGGCAAAGAAATGGAAAAGAAACGCTTTGGCAGTTCATTTTTTTGTTTTTCGGTTGATTTTGGTGCAGATGTGTGATACAATTTATTATATTTTTTCAGAACAAAATGCGAAAGGAATCAAAGAAAAAATGGATGCTCTTTTGGAAGTTTTTGGCAACATTTTTGAACTCAGATGGCAGATGATAGTCATGTGGGCCATCGGCGGACTGCTGATCTATCTTGCTATCAAAAAAGACATGGAGCCCTCGCTCCTGCTGCCCATGGGCTTTGGTGCCATTCTTGTGAACCTGCCTCTTTCCGGCGCCATCTCTCAGACGGTTGAGGGTGTACTGGAGGAGGGACCTCTCTCCACGCTTTATAATGCAGGTATTGCAAACGAGCTGTTTCCTCTGATACTGTTTATCGGCGTGGGCGCAATGATAGACTTTGGACCCCTGCTCTCAAATCCCACTCTCATGGCCTTTGGTGCAGCGGCACAGTTTGGTATCTTTTTCACCCTCTGCCTCGCAAGCGTCTTTTTTGACATCACCGACGCTGCTTCAATTGCAGTCATCGGTGCGGCTGACGGCCCCACCTCCATTGTTGTGGCGCAGCAGCTGGGATCAAAATACGTTCCTGCAATCATGGTTGCCGCATACTCATACATGGCACTGGTGCCAATCATTCAGCCCCCTATCATTCGCATGCTCACCACAAAGAAAGAGCGTCTCATTCGTATGCCATACGTGCAAAAAGAGGTCTCCAAGACTACACGTATTCTTTTCCCCATCGTCATCACCATCATTGCAGGTCTGGTTGCCCCAAAATCTGTGGCTCTTGTCGGTTTTCTCATGTTTGGCAACCTCATCCGTGAGTGCGGAGTGCTCAACTCACTTTCTGAGACCGCACAAAAGGTCTTGGCAAACCTCATCACCATTTTCCTGGGCATCACCATTGCCTCTCAGATGAAGGCAGACCAGTTCCTCCACCCCGATACTCTGCTTATTCTCGGCCTCGGTCTCGTGGCGTTTATCTTTGACACCGCGGGCGGCGTTCTGTTTGCAAAATTCCTCAACATCTTCCGCAAAAACAAGCTCAATCCCATGATCGGTGCCGCAGGAATTTCTGCTTTCCCCATGTCGGGCAGAGTAGTGCACAAAATGGCTCTGAGAGAAGACCCCACAAACTTTCTCCTCATGCAGGCAACCGGCGTCAACGTTTCGGGTCAGATCGCTTCCGTCATTGCGGGTGGAATGATCCTCAACTTCTTCTCATAAGGAGGATATTTGTATGAACTGGATGAATTTTGTTTCCAACCTCAGATATATGGGACTTGGAATGCTGGGTATTTTTGTGGTTATCGGCGTTATTGTGCTGGTGACAATCGGACTCAATTTTGTAACAAGAAAGAAAGACTGAAATGCCAAACAAAAGAACAAGCGGCGTGCTGATGAGCATTTCTTCTCTGCCGTCACCATACGGTGTGGGAGTTTTTGGCGAGGATGCCGTAAAATTTGCAAAAAAAATCAAAAGCATGGGTTTTTCTGCATGGCAGGTACTGCCGTTTACACCCCTTGACTATGCTTATTCACCCTATGGCTCCGACTCGGCTTTTGCGGGGAACGAGCTGTATATCAGCCCCGATCTGATGGTACGTGACGGTTTTGTCACACGGGCTGAGGCAGAGAAATGCATCTATGGCGGGTCGCCTTTTACAGCAGACTATCAGTTTGCTTACAGCGCAAAGGATTTTTTGCTCCGTACCGCTTTTTTGCGTCTCTCGCGTGAAAAAAAACAGGAAATCACGGATTTTGTACAGGAAAAGGGACTGGTTCATCACTGTCTCTACCGTGCGCTCAAGGACAAACACAAAGGCGCGCCTTTTTGGGAATGGGGTGTTAACTCTGACTACAAAAAAGCCCTTGAGTCTGCAGATACTCTCAGAGATGAAATGGCTTTTCACGGTTTTGTGCAATATTTGTTTTTGACACAATGGGCAGAAACAAAGAAAAAGATCAACGAGCTGGGCGTGAAGATAATCGGTGATATGCCCATATACGTCTCCCGTGACAGTGCCGACGTTTTTGCCAATCCCGATCTGTTTCTTATTGACAAAGAGAGCTTTTCTCCGGAGCTTGTGGCAGGAGTTCCGCCGGATTATTTCAGCGAGGACGGACAGCTCTGGGGCAATCCTCTGTACGATTGGAATTCTCACGAAAAACAGGGTTTTGACTGGTGGATCAGACGAATCAGCCACTCATTTTCTCTGTACGACGTGTTGCGGATCGATCATTTTAGAGCATTTGCATCCTTTTGGGCGGTTGACGGCAAAGCCGACACTGCCAAAAACGGAAAATGGATGGAAGGCCCCGGCATCAAGCTTTTTGACGCAGTCAAAACAGCCCTCGGGGATATGCCGATTATTGCAGAGGATCTGGGTGCGTTTTCTCCCGATGTGCTGGAGTTGCTGGAAAATAGCGGATTCCCCGGAATGAGGATCATTCAGTTTGGGTTTGAGCCCGACGACGATTCCTCTCATCTTCCTCACAATTATCCCCACAACTGCGTGGCATACGTGGGCACTCACGACAACAATACCCTGCTGGGATGGCTGTGGGAGGCAACTCCGGAGCAACGTGGTTTTGCAGCCGCTTACTGTGCTTTTGACGGCAAGGATTGGGGCATCGGCGGCTACAAATCTCCTTTTTCCCGCAGGATAATTGAGAGCGTATGGCGCTCTGCCGCAAAAACCGCAATTATTTCCTATCAGGATCTGTGCGGGTTTGGAAGCGATGCCAGAATGAACACTCCCGGCAAAGACAAGGGGAACTGGCTTTTCCGCACCACATGGGACACGGTGGAAGGGATCGATGCCGATTATTATTCAATGCTCAATAATATTTTCAAAAGATAGCAATAAAAAAAGAATCCAAAGCCATGCTTTGGATTCTTTTTTTATATGCACTCAAAGGTTCTGGGGATGATCAAAAAATTCGCCAAGCTTCTGGAGAGAGCGCGAAAGCATTGCCAGCTCTTTTTCGTCAAGAGAGTTTGCGATCCCCGCCAGCATCTTTCGGTGAAAAACATCGTGATACTCACTCATTCTGCGTCCTTTTTCTGTGAGAAAAACGTATACGATGCGTCGGTCCTCTTCGCTTCCCTTGCGGGTCAGATAACCTTTTTTTACCAGCTTGCTCACAGACAGAGACAACGCCGCAGGTGAAAGCGCCAGTGATCTGGCAATATTGGTCACTGTGCTTTTGTTGACGGGGGCAAGCCGTGCAGTGGCTGCAATAACGTGCATCTCACTGATAGAAAGGTCACGGGCGTGAGCAGATATGGATTTTTGCTCTAGTAATAGAATGCGGTTGAATATTCTGACAAAAAAGTCGTTTATAACCGACATGTCTGCCACGTCATTCACTCTCCTTTACCTGGTGACGCTTGATTTTGAGAGTGGTGGTCTTGGGGAAGGGCGATTTGCGGATCTCGATATTGCGTATCTGCTTGAATGATGCGATCTTTTTATTGATGGAAAGAATCTCGGATTTGAAGAACTCCTTGAAATCCTCCTCGGACTCCAGGCTCTTTTCCTTTTTTGCCCTGTCATAATCGGGATAGATAACAGCGGTGAGAACCTGCTTTTTGTCAACACCCTCACGGCTGCAAACGATGCAGTCGGCAATAAAGGGAACCTGTGAAAGATATTCTTCGATCTCCTCAGGAAATACGTTTTTGCCGTTTTCCAGCACGATGACGTTTTTCTTTCTGCCGGTGATGTACAAAAATCTGTTTTCGTCCATCCAACCGCAGTCGCCGGTAGCAAACCATCCCCGGTTGGAGAGCACCTCGTCGGTTGCCTGCTGATTTTTGTAGTATCCAAGCATAACGTTGGGGCCTTTTACGCAGATCTCACCCGTCTCGTCATCGGGATGCTCCTTGTCGATCATCACCTGTAGACCGTCCAAGACTCTGCCGCAGGATTTTTCGTTGATAACGTCATAGGGCACGATACCGATAACCGGCGCACACTCAGTGATGCCGTATCCCTGCTTTACGCTGATGCCAAAGGATCCAAATTTTTTTACCAATGCGGGATCAAGTGCGGCACCGCCGCAAACAAAACGCTCCAAACGTCCGCCAAATGCCTCCAAAACATCAGCAAAAAGCTTGCGTCTTACGTCAAGTCCCAGCTTGTTGAGTCCGTCACCAAGCAGTTTTGCCATTGCAACTGCCTTTTCTTTGCCTTGGTTGGCAATTTTTCCGTCTATACGCTTGCTCATACTGGACACCACCTGAGGCACAAGAGCCATGATGGTAGGGCGAAAATGTCTGAAATCAGCAAGAATTGAAGACAAATTGTCGTTGATACAAATGGTAGAGCCGCAAAGCAAAGGCGCAAACAGTCCTGCAGTCATTTCATAGGTATGGTGGAGAGGAAGAACAGACAGCAAAACGTCGTTTTCATCAATATCCACGTACCGCAGAGATCCGTTGCAGACAAAAACCATGTTTCGCTGAGAGAGCATAACGCCTTTGCTGGTGCCGGTGGTACCGGAGGTAAAAATGATCATTGCCATTCTGTCCACGTCAGCACCGCTGTCGGGAAGCTCCAGCCCGCCATCAATAAGATGCTGACCGTATCTTGCCACCTCTGTCAGGGACACAAATTTTTGGGTACTGGAATCACAAGAACCGGAAAGAAGCTCTGCCGCAGGTGATTCCATATCAATTTTTATAAAAAGCTCCACGTCGGAAAGACGGGGATCGTCTGTCTCAAAAACGTCTGCATAAGACTGGGTATAAACCACTGCCTTGCAATCTGCAAACTGCACAAACCCCGCAATCTCGTTTCTGGTGAGCTCCTTGTCGAGAGGAACCGCCACACCCTCACAGGCAATAGCACTGACAAAGGACATGACCCACTCGGGGCTTTTCTCGCCAATCACCGCCACATGGGCTCCTCTGAGCCCTCTGCCGATCAGTCCCGCGGCAATGGCGCTGACAAACTGTCTCATATCGCCAAAGCAGAGTGCATGCTCTTCGCCTCCGCGGCGGTATCTGAAAGCGGCTTTTTGTGGAAAAAGCTTGGCGGGCTGATCTATCATATCCACAATATCGTTTCCGTATCTGATATTACGGGGAACCGTAACAACCTTTTTTGTTTTGAGTGCCATAATCATCAATCCTTTTGTTGTAAAATTGTTTTAATGCAAAAATATTCTACCACAAAAGTTTCCTTTTGGCAATACCTTTTTCTCGTGGAAAAAACATAAAAACCGCTTGTTTTTTGGGCAGAACTCTTGCAATTTGCCGATTATGTGATATAATTTTCTTGACTCCGAAAATATTTTTGAAAAAAGGGATTCGGGAGGTTTTTATGAAACGTTACAGATCGGCAATCATTGGCTGCGGAAACATTTTTCCCATGCACGCTGTCAGTGTCACCCGCTGCGAGAACGCAGAGCTGGTGGCGGTTTGCGATGTGAAAAAGGACAGAGCAGATGCAAAAGCCAATGAGTTTGGATGCAAGGCATATTATGATTATATTGAGATGCTGGAAAAAGAAGACATTGATGTAGTACACATCTGTCTTCCCCACTATCTCCACCCCATCGTCACAATTGAATGTCTCAAGCGGGGCAAGCACGTGCTTACAGAAAAGCCCATGTCCATCGAGCTGGCGGATTCACGCGCTATGATCGACACCGCCAAGGAGTGCGGTGTAGTGCTGGGATGTATTTTTCAAAACCGCTACAACGCAGGCACCGTCATGACCAAGAAACTGCTGGAGGAGGGTGTACTGGGTGAGATCAAGAGCGCAAAATGCTTTGTTACCTGGGATCGCTCCGACACGTACTACGGCAACAGCGATTGGAAAGGAACCTGGGACAAGGAGGGCGGCGGTGTTATCATCGACCAAGCCATCCACACTCTTGATATGATGAGATACATCATCAACCGTCCCATTGAGTCTGTTGATGCCACCATTGCCAACAGAGGCCACGCCAAGATTGACGTTGAGGACACCGCAGAGGGTGTCATCAGGTTTGACAACGGACTGTTGGCAAATTTTCATGCAATCAACTATTACGGCTACGACGCTGAGGTGTACATCGAGTTTTTCTGCACCAACGGCGTGGCAAAGCTCACGGCAGACAGAGCTGATATTCGACTTAACGACGGCAGGGAGTTTCATGCTGTTCCTCCCAACATTGACTTTGGTTACGGCAACGTCAAGTCATACTGGGGCGTAAACCACTGCAACCAGATCAAGAACTTTTATGAGTGTCTGGACAGCGGTGAGGAGATGTTTATACCCGTTGAGAGCGCATATGACACCATGGAAATGATCTGCGCCATTTACCAATCCGGAAAAGAAAAGAGACGCATATTCTTTAATAAATAAAAGACAAGGCGGCACCTGCCGCCTTTTCCGTTTGATAAAAAGGAGCTGACATGCTGGACATTCTCGCAACCGAAAAAAATTTTATACTTGCACATCTGAAAGAGGGCGACGTTGCTGTGGATTTTACGATGGGCAACGGATACGACACCCTGTTTTTGTCACAGACTGTTGGCAAGGAGGGAAAAGTATATGCTTTTGATATCCAAGCATCTGCGCTGGAATCTACACGGGATCGGCTGATACAAAACGGCGCACCTGAGAATTATACCCTCATCCACGACTCGCACCACAACGTAAAAAACTACGTAAAAACTCCTATCAAGGCAGGGATGTTCAATCTCGGTTATCTCCCTGGCGGAGACAAATCCATCACCACCAAGCGAGACACCACACTGTCTGCAGTGGAGACAGCAATTTCTATGCTGGATCGGGACGGTATACTGTTGATTGCAGTCTATCCCGGACACCAAGAGGGGGAGATTGAGGGAGAGCTCATAGGGCAGATGCTGTCACAGCTTGATCGAAAAAAATTTTGCTGTGTGAAATTTCGTATTATCAACTCCCCCACCTCGTCTTATTTTTATATTGTAGAATCAAAATAACAAATAAGGAGCACTGTTATGCTTTTGTACGTTATACGTCACGGCGACCCTATATACAACCCCGATTCTCTGACAGAAAAAGGTCATCTTCAGGCACAAGCGCTTTCAAAACGGCTTGCCGTCCACGGGCTTGACGAGATATATACTTCTCCTCTCATCCGCGCACAGCAGACTGCCCGTCCCACCTGTGAGCTGTTGGGGATAGAACCCAAAATCGCCGATTGGACCAGCGAGGGGCACACCTGGAATGAGTTTACGTTTGTGGAAGAAAGCGGCAGGATGAACTGGTGCTTTCATATTCAGACCACCGACTATAAAACCGAGGAAAACCTGGCGCTGGGCGACAGGTGGTATGAGGCGTATCCTTTTTGCAAGTCAAAATCAAAAGAAGGATGGGAACGCATTCAGCGTGAATCCGATGCTTTTTTGCAGGGACTGGGATACCGCAGAGAAGGTCTGAAATATCACATCGAATCCCCAAACGACAAGCGGGTGGCAGTTTTTTGCCATCAGGGATTTGGTACCACGTGGCTTGCCCATCTGCTGTCCATTCCTCCCGTTCTTTTTTGGTCATCCTTTGACATCACTCACTCCTCTGTGACCATACTTCAGTTCAAAAACAATCCAGACGGTATGACTGCACCTCTGTGTATTGCCCTGTCTGATTCTTCCCATATCTACAAAGAGGGGCTTCCGCTGATGCACAACAATACCATTGATATCTGAAAAATTTTAAAAACCTCTTTTGTCCGATAGACAAAAGAGGTTTTTTTCGTGCGAAAGAGTAACCAAACGGAGCAGAATTGGGGTAAAAGTAAGCAAAAGTACACCACATTTATTGGTGTTGAGGAGGCAAACATCGCAACAACGCGTCTGAATGGTCTCCAATTATTATTTTTTCAGTTACTTCAATGATTATAAAGTCTTTTTCTCGAAATTCTTTAATAAGATCACGCTCATCATTATATATTATTTCTTTTCCGTACCAAGGCTTATTTGATTGCGGTGTAAGTTCAAGATAGACAAGCTTTTCTTCTGCCTCAAAAGTAAGAATT
>JAZSRP010000049.1:0-212916 GCA_045538555.1 Eubacteriales bacterium | reverse complement strand
AAGACCGCTTGGGCCTCCGACTTATGGCTATGAGGAAGGGGGACATGGTCATTTATCCTTTCTTTTGTGTTTGGAATATATCTTGTTCATCATAAGATTTGCGAACGGTTAATAGCGAGTAATTCAAAAGTGATTGTCTTCCAGGAGCTTTAGAAACTTCTTGTATGCGCTTAAATAATCGGAAACCATTTCTTGAAAAATTGAATCAATGACATATCCGTCCATTACATTCTTTGTTTTGTCTATACCAAGCCAACTTTTTTCTCCCGTTCGGACGGTTTTAGTCTTTATTTCTTTCGTGCTTGGTAAATGTTCTGTCTCTATTTCTCCAGTTCCTGTTATTGTTTCACCAAACGAAGAAATAGACATATCTCCAACAATGTTGATGCCGTATCGATTTGAAATGTAGACCATCGCCAAATCGTGAGCTCGTTGTTCATTAGTGATCATGATTAGTTCCCTCGATTCCATGGATAATAGTTCTCATGCTAAAAAACTAATTTTGTAGACAAACCACACTCTCAACGTGGGTCAAGACTCCAAAAGGTATATTTTTGTGCCAAAAACGGGGGCGGAAACTCCAAAAGGTATATTTTGTGGGGGTAGAAAGTAACATTTGTCCCCTAAAAACACGGAATATTATTGTTTTTAGCTAGTAATAGGAAACATATCAATTACCAATTCTTCCATCGATATCCCAAAGTTTTGCGCCCTTGTATGTGAAGTAGTCAGGACCACAAACACCGCTATCTTTTCCAAGACATTTTTTTGCAACACCAGTTAAATACATTATCTCGCCGTTAAACTTTACTTTTCTATCGTCAACAACCTCACAGGTTACAGAGGGATCAAGGCGATATTGTAAAATTGCTCCAATAGGTATCTGCCATTCTGAAAATGTAAAATTATTGGAGCGTGTTCTGCTTTCCTTCTCAATATCTTGAGCTTCTCGTTCTTCGACTTGCTCTGCGCTTGTGGGGCACCAAAGCTTTAATCTGTCGGTAAATCCGTGCATTTCTGCAATAGCTTCAAGAATTTTGTATGCCTTTTCTGGCTCCATAGCATAAAATTCGCGTTCGCGCTTTTTGCCATTTATATTTTCTACAGTGCGCAAATCAGGGTTTAATCTGTCAATAATTGAATGCACATTCTTATCAGATAATCTTGAAGTTACGGCATACGTAGCATATATGCGGAAAGAGAATGGAACGCACTCGCTTCGGTTGAGATCTTGCAAACGTCTTTCAACATCATCTGCATATCCGATTTTTACATACTCTTTAAATGAAGGATTAGTTAAAATGTAAATTGAGCCTTTAATATCTGTGGCAGAAACTGCTTCTTTTTTGATTGTTTCATCGGTCAAAACCGGAGACTTTAGCAAATCATCAGTCGAACAGTTTAACACTTTAGCAAAAAGGAGAAGTGTGTCGAAATCACATTCTCTTCTCTCGGTTTCGTAGCAAGCAATTGTATTTCTTTTTAATCCTGTGGCTTGCGCAAATGTTTCTTGGGTAAACCCGCTGTTTTCCCTAAGCCTTTTTAGATTGATCGAAAAATTATGATTCATTTTATTTCTCCTCATTGATTTTCTTTTGCGGTTGTAATGGAAGCTATAAGTAATTTACGGATTTTACTGCATTGGGCAAACAAATCCTTGTATTCTTCCTCGGTTATCATGTGAGTATCCTTGAACAAAGTGAGCCAATAATCCGTTTCGTAACATTCTTTGAGAGCAATTTGAAACTTGTTTATAAAATCTGCTTTACTTGCCGCATAATTCGCCTCATGGATATTTGCTCCAATACTGGTTCCACTACGCAATACTTGATTTAACAATACGTTACTTTTGCGGTTTTCTTTAATGTCGGTACAGAGATTAACAATGTCAACGGCAAATTGCTTTGATAAGTCGACTAAAAAGTTCTCTTTCATCGTAAACTCCAAAGTGGAATGATTTGACACTTCGTGTCATGAATTGAAACTTCGTTTCATGATTTCTCGTCGGCGTTCCGCCTCCTCCATGAATTGAATTGCGCGTACTACCTTATGCGCCCGCAGGCGCAATTCATGGCGAAGCCAATTCATGAGTGCGACGCACTCAATTCACGCAACCGTTAGGTTGCAATTCATTGTCGAGTCGTCGTGTGAGACACACGACGGACTCGACGTGCCCTGTCCTGGGGAACATATCCACAGGGGTCACATCACCCAATACGTAGCCCGCCTCCGCCATGAGCTTGCAGTCTCTTGCCAGCGTTGCGGGGTTGCAGGATATATAAACGATCTTTTTGGGATATGCGTCAAGAATGGTTTTTACCACCTCGGGCGACAGTCCTTTTCTGGGCGGGTCAACCAAAACCACATCGGGAGGACCAAATTTTTTTGCACATTCTCTGACACCGATCGCAGCGTCCCCGCAGACAAAAAGGGTATCCTTGTCAGACCTGCCGTTTTTCTTTGCGTTGCGCCTTGCGTCATCCACCGCTTCGGGAATGATCTCCACACCGCAGAGCTTGTTTTCATTGCCTGCGACGCAGAGTCCCACAGTGCCCACTCCGCAATACAGATCAAGCACCACGTCGGTTTTTTTCAGCTCTGCTTTTTCTTTGGCGATGGTGTAGAGCTTTTCGGTCATTTTTGGATTTACTTGATAAAAAGCCCGGGGCGAGAGAAAAAAATCTCTGCCCATCAAGGTGTCCTCAAGCATTTTTTTGCCCATGAGACACACCGTTTCCTCACCAAATATAACATTGGTGGCCTTGTCGTTTTTGTTGAGATGAATTCCTGTTATGCAATCAAACCTGTCCATGAGCTCGGCGGCAAGGGATCTCCATTTTGGGGCAGAAATATTTTTTGCCACGATGCAGAGCAGGATCTCGTCTTTTTGGTTTTTTCGCATCACAAGATGTCTGACGGTGCCTTTTGACGTTTCTTCGTCATATGCTTTTATGCCATGCTCTTTGCAAAGAGCACAAAAGCACTCTGCAATACGGCAAAAAATGCTTTCTTGCAGCAGACACTCACCGTGGGGAACGATGCGGTGCGATCTGCGGGCGTAATAACCAAAAACGGGATTTCCGTCTCTGTCACGTCCAATAGGGTACTGAATCTTGTTTCGATACCGCCTCTCATCCCCAAAGACTGTGGGCAAAACACGGCAATCAAATCCTCCGATACGGGTCATTGCGTTTTTTACAAAATTTTGCTTCAGCTCCAGCTCCGCCTCATAGGAAATATGACGCAGAGTGCAGCCCCCGCATTTTTCAAAGCAGGAGCAATCGTTTTTTTGGCGCAAGGGGGACGGAGTCAGCAGTTTTGTGAGCTTTCCGTAGGTGACGGAGGAGTTTTCTTTGAGGATCAAAACCTCGCATTCATCCTGCGGGGCTGTCAGCGGAACAAAAAAAACCTTTCCGTCATGTCTGCCGACACCTGACCCTTCGGGAGTAAGATCGGTTATATTCAGCGTTACAGTTTCGTTTTTCATATCAAGGCATCCTGAGCTTTTCCTTTTTTTGGCACTCCCGTGGGGCGCTGACGTGTAAAAGCGGAAATAAACGGGGAAACTGCGTTGAGCAGGAGCACCGAGAAATAGGCGGATTCATACCCTCCAAAGCTTTTTCGAAGAACAAAGGTCAGAGTTCCGCACAGAGCGCCAAACAACAGCTTGCCGGTTTTTGTGTACGGAGTGGTGGAGTTGTCGTTTACGGCAAAAACCGATACCAATACGATTCCGCCGGACAAAAGGAATGAATAAACATAATAATTTGTTTCTGCATCGTCGCTGGGAAATGCGGATGCCAGCAGTGCGACGGCGCCAACAAAGGAAAGCGTTGCCATGACGTCGGCTTTTTTGCGAACAAAAAGCCACACAGCTCCCATTATGATGGCGGCAACGGCGATCTCCCCTATACATCCGGAGGCAAACCCGTACAGCTGAGCCATCACTCCGTCTTCGTACACGCTTCCGTCAGCCATAAACTGCAGAGGAGAGAGCACGTGATAATTTTTCAAAAGCTGTGGGTCGATAGACACCGACAGAGCGTTAAAATATGCAAATGGTCTGGTAAAGGTGGTCATAATCCTCGGAAACAGCAGGTTGAGGGCGGCAGCGGAAAAAACAAAAGGGCAAAAGGTCCGCTCGCCGTGAAAGATGCGAAGATTTTTTGCTACCACGCACAAAAATGCGCCCAGTACGGGAACAAACAAGCTGACAGAGACCGGCATCATAAAAGCCGTCAAAATCCCAAAAACCGCATTTGTGGGATCAAAGCAGGCAGATATGGGCAGCTTGTTGACAAACCTTGCAACGGGAAAATCAAACAAAAAGCAAAATGCAACCGAAATCGCACAGATGGTGACAACTCTTGCTCCAAAGCAAAATACGCTCCATATCAAAACGGGAGCCAATGCGATTAAAAGATCCGCGCAGGAATCAAATCTTGTTTTTGAGCTGTGCGAAAAAGGAGAGTTTGGTCTCATTTTTTGCTTTCCTTTCTGTCTTTTTTCCTTTCCCTGCAGATGAGGGAGAAAAGCGGGATATTGCAGGGGCAAACGTACTCACAGCACCTGCATTCAAGGCAGTGGGCGGCAACAAACGTCCGCTCTTTTTTTGATTTTGACAATATTTGCTTTGGGTTGATGCGGGCTGTGCATACCTTGGCGCACTCTCCGCATCCGATGCAGGGGAGACGACGGAATTTTTTTGGAAAATAGGAAATGAGAGTCCTTGTGTCTGCTTTTACGGTTCCGCCGGCGGGACGCCCCAAAAGAAGGTTGTTTTCTGCTATCTGAGCGCCATCGTCCAAGCCGCCGCAGGATTCGATCACGTCTTTTGTCATCATTCCGCAGGGAATGCAGAGGTTTTGGTCATCCGCTCCGTTGCCGCAGAGGGAGACAAATTGTCTTGTCTGAGGCATTCCGGTGGAAATGCAGTCAAAAAGGATGGCCGCAGTCTCTGCACCCACAATGAGACATCCTCTGTCTGACGGGGTCTGCGTGCCTGTCAGTTCTGCCAGGTACACCGCCTCCATGAGGGTGCGGTCGGTATATGGCTGTTTTTCCTCAATAAAAGCAAAAGCAAACAGCATGGGGTCTGCCACTCGGTCTGCCAGTGCCGCAGCGGCGTTGTGGCGGTATTCCTCAATGGCAATGACGCCTTTTGCTGAATTGAGAGCATGCAGCAGAATTTTTGCTCCGCCGATGATCTCCTCCGCTTTTTCAATGCAAATTCGGTATGCAATTGCGCTTTCGGGGCAGGAATCGGTGCAGTCTATCATCACTCGGGTGCAATGCCCCTTGATGTCCTCCATCATTTTCCAAAGAGGTCTGCCGGAACGTGAATCCACGATACCCAGCCGCTGAACGGCTGTGATGAGGTCGTCACCGGAAATATGTGTCAGGGCTCTCTCCTCCGGGCGCATGTCGTCCCTCGGCTGATTCTTGTTGTCGGATACTACCACGTAGTAGTTGTCACCTGCAATTTCCATCAGCCCCCGAAATTCTCCTGACACAGAGGCGTGCACGGGAGTCTTGTCCACCACTGCGATCCTGTCGCCTACCAAAACTCTGTCTCCGGTTTTTACTGTGGGAGAATGAGGTACGCCTGCGGGCACAAAAAAGCAGACTGCAGATGCATTGTCAATATATTTGATTGGTTTTCCGCCTGAGAGGGAACGCGACTCGGGCTTGAACCCGCCTGTAAATCTGAGAATCATCCCTGTCAATCCGTTTCTAAAAAGTTTTTTGGCAAAAAATCATTTTTGTAAAAAAATACTCTGCCACAAATAACAGTATATCAACAATATGTTTTTTTTTCAAGACCAACTGCTACATATTGTGTTGAAAAAAACGTCTTTATGGGTTATAATAAGTCATAAAATGTAAAAAAGGTGATTTTTTGTGAAGCTTGAAGATAAAGTTGACATAAAAATTTATATACTCTATATGCTCAAAGCTCTGGGAAAGCCGTTTGAGTTTACCACCATCAACGACGTGGTGCTTCAGGATGAGTTTGTGGGTTATTTTGATTTTGCGTTTTGCTTTTCCGAGCTGTTGGAGAGCGCGCAGATTGATGAGCTTCACGAGGGTGCAAAAAAGATATACACCATTTCCGAGAGCGGAAAAGAAACGCTTGAGAGCTATGAGGGCACCTTGATGACGGAGATCAAGGAGCGTGCGATGCGCAGTGCTATGCGTTTGCTGGCATTTGACGGCAATGATGTGCGTACCAGCGCCACCGTCACAAAAAACGGCAGCGGCTACGACGTGAGGTGCTGTATCGCAGACAGAGAAAAAATGCTGTTTGACGTGGTGGTTCACGTTTCCAGCGAGCGGTTTGCCCAGAACATAAAAAACAATTTCGAGGAAAGATCGGACATCGTGTACCGCGGTGCTCTGTCTCTCCTGTCGGGGGATGTGAATTTTATCTTTGACTGAAAAAAACAAAAGAATATCCCCAAAGCTCCGTTCAAAAGCCGCAGAGACAGCGGAGCTGTTAAAAAACCGTTATCCCGACCCAAAGTGCGGGCTGGAATGGAAAAACCCCTATCAGCTCCTCATCATGGCGATACTGTCTGCTCAATGCACCGACGAGAGGGTCAACATCGTTTCAAAGGAGTTGTTTTCTGCCTATCCCGATTTTTATTCTCTTGCCGCTGCTCCTATTGAGGATATTGAGGCGGCGATCCGCACGGTGGGACTTTTTCGTGCCAAATCCTTGGCTTTGTCACAGTGCGCCAAGCGTGTGTGCGATGTCTACGGCGGGGAGATCCCCCGTGAGATGGATGATCTGTTGACGTTGCGCGGCGTGGGCAGAAAGGTGGCAAACCTTGTGCGGGGAGACGTTTTTGGCGTTGGCGGAATTGTGGCGGATACCCATTGCATCAGGATCTGTCACCGTCTGGGTCTCACAAAAAAAGCAGACCCGCTGACCACCGAGCGAGAGCTTGACCAACTTATAAAAAAAGAAGAACAGAGCAATTTTTGCCATCGAATCGTAAATTTCGGTCGGGAGGTGTGCACCGCCCGTTCTCCAAAATGCGACGAATGCGAAATGCAAAAAATCTGTAGCTATCGGAACAAAAAATGATTGACAAAAAATCTTTGCAAAAAATGATGTCCTACGCACGGCGGGGCGTGGACAATTTTGATATGATCGCACCCAACGAGCGTGTTGCGGTGGGAGTATCGGGTGGGAAAGACAGTCTTGCACTGCTGTGTGCGCTGTGGGGGCTGTCAAAATTTCATCCCTCGGGTTTTACGGTGGTTCCCATCAATCTCCGCATGGGGTTTCCCTCCGAGGATGATTCTCCCATCAGGGAGCTGTGCGAGGAGCTGGGGCTGGAGCTTCATTCCATTGACAGCGACATATATCAGGTGGTTTTTGAGATTCGAAAAGAAAAAAGCCCCTGCTCTCTCTGCGCCAATATGCGGCGGGGAGCGCTCCACGATGCCGCAAAAGGGCTGGGATGCACAAAACTGGCTCTGGGTCATCATTTTGACGATGCCGTGGAGACTCTGGTGATGAACCTTTTTGTGGAAGGTCGGTTTGACTGTTTCAAGCCGGTGACCTATCTCAGCCGTCGTGACATCACCGTTATACGTCCCATGATCTACGCAAAAGAAAAGGAGATCACCCATTTTGTGAGAGCGTCGGGGATCAGGGTGTGCGAGAAGCACTGTCCTGCCGACGGCAACACAAAAAGGGAGGAAACAAAGCGTGCTCTTGCAGAGCTGGAAAAAAAGGACAGGGGCACCAAGCAGCGGCTCTTTTGCGCTATGGAAAAGTCACTGTTTTTTGAAAAAGGATCCGGAGAAGAATAAAAAAATAAAAGGCGTTTCAAAGGAACAGGTTCCCTAAGGACAGTTACCTTTAATAAAAACGGAATTTGGCACACAAATGCCCTGCTTGTAACAGTATAAGACAAAAAACTACCCGAAGAAGAGAAAACAAAACACTTTTTCGGGTAGTACTTTTTATATAGTGATATTCTGCGCTTTTCGCACAGAGTGATATTTCCCTTTGGGGAAGTGGTATTGAAATCTTACGATTTCAGTGATATTTTATTCGCCATGAACTGCCGAAGGCAATATCACTTGAACGAAGTTCAAATATCACTGCGTAGCTTTAGCACTCGCCGCAAGGCGAATAAAACTGTCCAAGTGTCCTTAAGAACACTTGGGCAAAGACTCGGTTTTTTTATTCAAGACGCAGGTTTGGCAAATCATCGCCCCATGAGGAGATGTCAATAAAAATGCGAGACTTCCCTACAAGAAGTCTCGCCAATCCGCTCTTTTTTATTGTTCATCTGTCAGCAAAGTAGTGTCGAGCTGTTTTTTGTAATATTGTGCGGTTGTCTGCAGCTCGGAATTTGTTATCCCGTTTTTTTGCGGAATACCCGCAGACATGATTTTGAGCCGTATCTCTGCCGCTTTTTCGATTGCGTGAGCAAGGCCGAAAGCGTCGGCAATATCACTGCCGGTGGCAAAAAGTCCGTGGTGGGACCACAAGACAGCGTTGTGTTCTTTTACCGCCTCACCGGTGGCACGGGCAAGTTCCATGCTGCCCGGAACAAAAAACGGCACCAGTCCAACCCCTTCGGGAAACACAAATGCACACTCCGTAATGCTTTTCCACAGCCAGTTGTTGAGTGTTTTTTTGTCATCCGTCAAAAACGAGAGAGCCACAACGTTGGCGGGGTGGCAATGATATACTGCTCTTCCCCCGTTACGCTTTTTTAGCTCATGAAGCGCCATCAGATGACCGCAAAGCTCGGAGGTTGGTTTTTCTCCGTACACCAATGTATACCCGTTGCCCTCAGAATTGACACGGCAGATACAAAACTTTTTTTGTGCATCGTGGGACAAATCGATAAAATAGCTTCCGCTCACTGTTGTAAACACAAGCTCACCTGCCAAAAGCGGAACTTCATCGGCAAGAGGGATCGTTTTTTCCGTGCATGTGAGAAAAGGGCATACCTCATCTCTCTCCTGTTGATTGAGAAGCAGAGATATATTCCCGGCGTTGCGCTCGTGCCAGCCCATTCTGCAACCGTAATCCACAAACCGCAGAGCCGATGCACAAAATGACAGTTGATGAAATTCTTTCATTTTATGAACCCGTCCAAAACGTCAAGCAGATGAGATGCGATAAGTTTTTTCCCGTCCTCAACGGGATGGAATCCATCGATTGAAAAATCTGATTCATCTCTGCCGACGCATGCTGCCGCAAATAGTCCATCAAGCGGGATGAATGCATCAGCGTATTTCATTGCAAGCAGGCGTGTTTCATCAAGCTTGGGATTGAGGTCCTCACGGAAATGCTCATGATCCTTGTTGTAGATCAAAAAGCTCTCAAGCATAATAATTTTTGCGGTCGTGCGTTCCTTGAGTGCTTTGAGCACAGTTTCATAATTATTGCGAAACTCTTCTGCAGAAGTGGGATCGTTCATATCGTATCTGCGCCACGAATCGTTGACACCGATAAGAATCGTGACAATGTCCGGCTGTATCTCAACAAAATCACTTTCAAGCCGTGCCACGAGATCCTTGGTTCTATTGCCGGAGATCCCTTTGTTTATAAATTCAAAATCCACTTTTGGATAACGGTTTCTCAGTTCATCGGTTACATATTTTACATAGCCGTCTCCCAAATCGTAAAAGTCATCGTATTTTCGATTGCAATCGGTGATGCTGTCGCCCTGAAACAATATTTTCATCGGTTCTTCCCCCTTGTTTGATGTTGAGTATATTATAGCATCGCAAATCGTCGCTTTCAAGTTGTTTTTTTTATTTCTATTGAACAACAGGTCTTAGCATGATATAATGCTTTTGAACAATTGTCTCACGGGAGGTTTTGCATGAAAAACAGTTGCTTTAGTATTCTATTGATATTGATCGTTATCACACTGACGATCCTTTTTGCAGGATGCAATGCCGCAGAAACGTCAGCATCTCAACCCTCAAGCAATTCAGGCGGCGGAAACCACAACCACTCAGTTGCCGAATCTGCCGAAAAAAATGGATATGACCGTATATCGCAAGAGGAAGCAAAGCTGCTGATGGACACCGAAAGTGACTATATCATTGTTGATACCAGAACCGAATCAGAGTTTGCACAGGGTCACATTGACGGCGCCGTGCTTATACCCGAATTTGAAATAAAAGCAAAGGCAGACGAGCTCTTGCCAAACAAGGATCAGTTGATTCTTGTATATTGCCGCACAGGGCGCCGAAGCAAGATCGCCGCACAGTATCTGGCAGATATGGGCTACACCAACGTGAAAGAGTTTGGCGGTATAGTTACGTGGGAATACGGAACGGTAAAATAAACAAAAAGGTTGTTGCAGATGTATCCGCAACAACCTTTTTTCTTTTATATATCCTCGGCAAGAACCCTGCGTTTCTGCCATTTTCCTGAAAGAAAATAAATCATACTGGGTACGGCAAATCCGTAGGGAGCAAGAGCATATCCCAGCACAAAACCATAAAATCCCCAGTCAAAATAAATACCAAACAACCAGCTCAATCCGATCCTGAGCAAAACACCGTCAAGCATTGCAAGGACCATACTCAGCTTTGCATTTCCGATCCCCTGAATAAAAGCGCCGCTTCCTCTCATAACCGCAAACGCCGGGAACATCCAAAGAATCGCTTTTACAAACTCGTCAGACATCTCGTGAACCGCAGGATCATCGGAGAACAGTCGAAACAGCTCCTTGTTGAGAGTTATGTAAAGAGTCATAAAAATCACTGTCATTGCCACGGAATATACCCATGCACAGTGAACCGTCTTTTTTGCACGTGCTGTTTTTCCCGCACCGATATTTTGGCTGATCATAGGCACTGCCGCATACTGAATGCCCATGGATATCTTGTTGCTGATATCATCTATCCTCACACCCACACCAAAAGTGGATGACGCCACCACTCCCACCTGGTTGATGAGAGAATTGACCACCAGCATGGAGATATTGATAAATCCCGATTGTATTGCCATTGGAGTGCCCAGTGATGCAATCATTTTTACATACCGTTTATTGGGCACAAAGCTTTCTTTTTTGAAATCAAAGCCAAATTCTTCTTTTTTCCGCATGAGGTACCAAACAGAAAATACAAAGGACACTGCCTGCCCGATGATGGTTGCCCAAGCCGCTCCCGACACACCCCAGCCAAGATAACCCGTGAACAAAAGGTCCAATACAAGGTTTATACCGGATGCAATTCCGATAAACAAAAACGGTCTTTTTCCGTCACCCATCCCCCGCAGAACGGCAGAAACAAGATTGTAACCAGCGGTAAATACCAATCCGCCTCCGCAGATGAGGAGATAATCTTTTGCCATATCGTAGGATTCGACAGGAACGTTGAGGGTGTCCAAAATCCAGTTTGGAACAGCAAAAACTATCACTGTCAGTCCCAACGCAAGAACCGAAATGAAAACAAAAAGTGTGCCGATGACACTGTTCATTTCCTTTCTTTTTTGCGCTCCCAGCGCCTGAGCAAGCAGCACCTGTCCCGCATTTGAAAATCCAAGGCAAACCATTGCAGCAAAATTTATGATCTGACTTCCCTGCGACACTGCGGACAGACCGGCGGTACCAACATATTTGCCCACCACCACCATGTCTATAGTGCTGTACAAGACCAGCATTGCATTGGAAGCCATAAAAGGTAGCGAAAAGAAAAACAACTGTTTCCATATGCTCCCTTGTGTAAAATCCCTTGTGATGCTTTTTGAACTCATTTCTGCCACACGGCTTTCTTGATTTTTTTAAAAAAACTGTTTTTACCACCTTGATTTTAGCACAACCGCTGCTCTATTACAAGGCAAGTTTATGATAAATTGCAGATCGTTTTTTTGATATTTATGTACAACATTACAAGAAACACATACAAAAAGCGGGTGGCCGTTTTGTTGTATTGACGGGAGAAAAAATGGAAATTGCTATTTACTTTTGCCGCGAAATGAAGTATAATATTTTGAATTTTGTAAATTACAAACACAAGGAGCATCAGCTTTATGAAACTTTCTCCCCTTCAGACAGCAAGATACCAGTACAACCCCAAGCTTCCCGGTATGTTGAGAAACGGCATTTCCGAGATCTGCGTCAAGAACGGTTCTCCCACACAGAGCGTGGCTGACCAGGAAAAGATCCAAGCGTTGTTCCCCAACACATACGGCAAGAATGAGATCACATTTGAGATCGGCAAAAACACCGCCGAGGTAAAAAAACAAGTGGTTGGTGTTATTCTCTCAGGCGGACAGGCACCCGGCGGACACAACGTTATCTGCGGTCTCTACGATGCATTGAAGGCAACTGACAAGGACAACGTTCTGTTCGGATTCAAAGGCGGTCCCAGCGGTTTGCTTGAAGATGACTATATTATTTTTGATGATGAATACATCAATCAGTACCGCAATACCGGCGGTTTTGATATCATCGGTTCCGGCAGAACCAAGCTTGAAACCGAGGAGCAGTTTGCAATTGTTGCCGAAGTTTGCAAAAAGCACGGCATCAACGCCATCGTGATTATCGGCGGTGATGATTCCAACACCAATGCTGCTGTTCT
Organism: Eubacteriales bacterium; assembly: GCA_045538555.1. Taxonomy (GTDB): domain Bacteria; phylum Bacillota; class Clostridia; order Oscillospirales; family CAG-382; genus Coliplasma. Next base: position 200,343 of record JAZSRP010000049.1, on the reverse strand, counting down.
TGCAGAGTATTTTGCAGCAAACAATACCGGCGTTCAGGTTATCGGCTGCCCCAAGACCATTGACGGTGACCTGAAAAACGAGGACATCGAGTGCTCATTTGGATTTGATACCGCTACAAAGACCTACAGCGAGATCATCGGAAATATCGCACGTGATGCAAACTCCGCAAAAAAATACTGGCACTTTATCAAGGTTATGGGCCGTTCCGCATCTCATGTTGCACTTGAGTGTGCTCTTCAGACCCGTCCCAACATCTGCCTCATCGGTGAGGAAGTTGCCGCAAAGAAAATGTCTCTTTCCGAGATCGCAAACTACATCGCAGACTCTGTTGCTACCCGCGCAAAGAACGGCTGCAACTTTGGTATTGCCATCATTCCCGAGGGCATCGTTGAGTTTGTTCCCGAGTTCTCCGTTCTCATAAAGGAGATCAACGAGCTTCTTGCCGGTGAAATGACTGACAAGTTCAACGCTCTGCTTACCTGGAAAGACAAGTACGAGTTTATTCAGGAAGGTCTTACCAAGGAATCCATGGAGGTTTTCTCTATTCTTCCCGATTCCATTCAGCGTCAGCTTTTCCTCGAGCGTGATCCTCACGGCAACGTTCAGGTATCTCTCATTGAGTCCGAAAAGCTCTTCTCCGCACTTGTTGCCGACATCCTCAACGCACGCAAAGAGGCAGGCGCTTTCAAGGGCAAGTTCTCTGCTCTCCATCACTTCCTCGGATACGAGGGACGCTGTGCTTTCCCCTCCAACTTTGACGCAGACTACTGCTACTCACTCGGATACAATGCTTTTATGCTGATCCAGTACGGCTACACCGGATACCTCTCCAAGGTCTCCAACCTCAGCAATCCCGCAGAAGAGTGGGTTGCAGGCGGTATGCCCATGACCAAAATGATGAACATCGAGAGAAGAAACGGCAAGGACAAGCCGGTTATTCGCAAAGCTCTGGTTGAGCTGGACGGCGCTCCTTTCAAATTCTTTGCCGAAAACAGAGCAGAGTGGGCTGAGAAAACCTGCTTTGTATACCCCGGTGCTATCCAGTACTTTGGCCCCAGTGAGGTTTGCGACGCAACCACGGTTACACTTGCGCTCGAGCAGGGCAAATAATCATTTTCACGCTTTTGTAAAAAAAGCCGTCGAGTATTTACTGAACTCGTCGGCTTTTCTTTTTTGTTTTTCGGTTGCGTTTCGGCAGGCAGTATGGTATAGTTTGTCTGTAACCAAACTTTTTTTGCGAGGACAAAATGAAAAAGCTTTTGATAACCGGATTTGAACCTTTTGGTGGCGAGAGTATCAACCCCTCATGGGATGCTGTTTCCATTCTGCCGTCAAATATCGGAGAATATCTGCTCACCAAGATTCGGATTCCCGTGATATTTGGCGATGCAGCAAAAACAGTGATAAAAAAAGCAGAGGAAATTTTGCCGGATGTTATCATCTGCGTGGGTCAAGCAGGCGGAAGAGATTCCGTGACGCCGGAATTTTTGGGTATAAATCTACGTCACTCTTCAACACCCGACAACAATGGTTCCCGCCCCTTTGATCAACCAATAATTGCCGACGGTGAGTGCGCTTGCTTTTCTACAATTCCCGTCAGAAAAATCTCCGATGCCATTAATCATGCGGGAATACCATCAAAAGTTTCGTATTCTGCGGGGACGTTTGTTTGCAACGACGTGCTATATACCCTACTGTCACACTATAAAAACAGTGACATAAAGGTGGGTTTTATTCACGTTCCTTTTTCAAAAGAGCAAGGCAAAGATCCGTCTTTTGAAAAAAAAGATATTGTAAAAGCGCTGACAGTTGCCATAGAGAGCATTGACAGCTGACAACAATGCAAAAAGCGACAGCGGGAGAACTCTCCCTCTGCCGCTTTTTCGTTATTGTGTTTCCAGGATCTCGGCGTGAAGCTCCTGCAAGGACTTGATAACTCCGCATCCCGGTTTTTTCATTGATTTTATACCGCTGACGGCTGCTCTGGCGGCGGCAATGGTTGTGATATAAGGCACCTTCTTTTTGATGGCAGCTTTGCGTACGTAGCTGTCATCAATGATATTGTTTGCTTCGGAAGGAGTGTTTATCAGCAGGTCAACTCTGCCGTTTACGATCATATCGTTTATGTCAGGTCTTCCCTCTCCCATCTTGTAAACAAACTCGGAGCTTATACCCGAATCAGCAAGGAACCGGCCTGTTTCCTTTGTGGCGATGATCTCAAATCCTTCGTCCCTCAGACCGCGTGCCACCTCCAATGCCTCCTGCTTGTCCTTGTCGGAAACAGAAATCAGTACTCTGCCCGATAGCGGCAGACAGGTTTGGGTCGCTTCCTGTGCTTTTATGAATGCTTCGCCATAAAAATGCGACAGCCCCAATACCTCACCTGTGGATCGCATCTCGGGGCCCAGCAGCGGGTCGACCTCAGGGAACATATTGAATGGAAAAACAGCTTCTTTTACGCCATAATACGGAATTTTTTGCTCTTTGAGCGCAGGAACGGGAGACGGCCTGTTTGTCAGTTCCATGGTGACGATCTCAATGGCAAGCGGCACCATGCGGATATTGCAGACTTTTGAAACCAACGGAACCGTACGGGATGCTCTGGGATTTGCCTCAAGCACAAACACCTTGCCGTTCTCGATGGCATACTGCATATTCATCAATCCCTTGACGCCCATCTCCTCCGCTATCCTGCGGGTATACTCCTTGATTGTGGCGACATTTTCCTCCGAAATATGCCTTGACGGTATAATGCAAGCCGAATCTCCCGAGTGCACACCTGCAAGCTCTATGTGTTCCATAACAGCAGGCACAAAGGCGTGTTTTCCATCGCTGATGGCGTCCGCCTCGCATTCCAGAGCATGGTTGAGAAAGCGATCGATAAGTATGGGGCGATCCGGTGTGACACCAACTGCTGCAGACATGTATTTTTTGAGGTTTTCAGGATCGTACACAACTTCCATACCCCGTCCGCCCAATACGTATGAGGGACGAACCATGACGGGATAACCGATTTTTTGTGCTATCCCCAACGCTTCTTCAACAGTCACCGCCATTCCCGACTCCGGCATTGGGATCTCCAGCTTTTCCATCATTGCACGGAACAGGTCTCTATCCTCTGCAAGATCAATCACAGACGGAGGGGTTCCGAGTATTTTTACACCGTTCTTTTCCAGATCCGCAGCAAGATTTAGCGGGGTTTGACCGCCAAACTGTGCAATGACACCCACGGGTTTTTCTTTGTGATAGATGCTCAAAACATCCTCAAGAGTCAACGGTTCAAAATACAGCTTATCTGAGGTATCGTAGTCAGTGGAGACTGTCTCGGGATTGCAGTTGACGATAATTGTGTCAAATCCCAGTTTTTTCAACGCCAATGAAGCGTGAACACAGCAATAATCAAACTCTATTCCCTGTCCTATCCTGTTTGGACCGCCGCCCAGAATCATAACCTTGGGTTTTTCGGTTTCAACGGGATTTTTGTCGGTTCCGTTATACGTGGAATAATAATACGCCTTGTCCTGTGTACCGCTGACGTGGACGGGCTCCCAGTTTTCCACTACCCCCAATTCCTGCCTACGATTCCGCACGGAATCCTCAGAAATACCAAGAATTTTGCTTAGATACTTGTCGGAAAATCCGTTTTTCTTTGCACTGATAAGTGCACTGTCTGATGGCAGGCATCCCTTGTGCTCCATCAGCGATTCTTCCTCAAAAACAAGCTCCTGCATTTGCTGTATGAACCAGTGCTTGACTCCTGTTATATTGTGGAGTTCATCCACCGTAGCTCCCTTTCGCAGTGCCTCGTACATCAAGAAATGCCGCTCACTTGTGGGAGTGTGCAGACGGCGAAGCAGCTCTTCTCTTGAAAGCTGATTGAAATCCTTGGCAAATCCCAAGCCAAAACGACCGGTCTCAAGACTTCGAATCGCTTTTTGAAATGCTTCCTTGTAGGTTTTTCCGATGCTCATAACCTCGCCCACGGCCCGCATCTGTGTACCAAGCTTGTCCTCAACGCCCTTGAATTTTTCAAAAGCCCAGCGCGCAAACTTGATGACCACGTAATCACCATCAGGAACATACCTGTCAAGGGTTCCGTATTTTCCGCAGGGAATATCTTTTAAGGTAAGGCCGGTTGCAAGCATTGCCGAAACCAACGCAATGGGAAATCCGGTTGCCTTTGAAGCCAGTGCCGATGAGCGTGAGGTTCGGGGGTTGATCTCAATGACGATATCTCTGTCGGTCTTTGGATCATGTGCCCACTGCACGTTTGTTCCTCCGATGACCTGTACAGATTCCACGATCCTGTATGACTTTTCCTGAAGTCGTTTCTGAACACTTTTTGGAACGGTGAGCATGGGAGCAGAGCAGAAAGAGTCTCCCGTATGAACACCGAGAGGATCGATGTTCTCAATAAAACAGACGGTTATCATGTTTCCGTCCTTGTCACGAACCACCTCGAGCTCAAGCTCTTCCCATCCGAGGATAGACTCTTCCACAAGAACCTGACCCACAAGACTTGCCTGCAAACCGCGGGCGCAAACCGTGCGGAGTTCATCAACGTTGTATACCAGTCCCCCGCCGGAGCCGCCCATTGTATACGCAGGCCGCAACACTACGGGATAACCCAAACGGTCAGCAATTTCCAATGCTTGGTCAACAGAATATGCCACCTCGCTCCTTGCCATCTCGATGCCGAGCTCGTCCATGGTCTTTTTAAAAGCGATGCGGTCCTCACCCCGCTCGATGGCATCCACCTGCACACCGATGACCTCAACGTTGTATTTTTTGAGAACACCCGCCGCCGCAAGCTCAGAGCACAGGTTCAGTCCTGACTGTCCCCCAAGGTTGGGCAGCAATGCGTCGGGGCGCTCTTTTTCAATGATCCGCTCCAATCGTGATACGTTGAGCGGTTCGATATATGTGGCATCCGCCATTTCCGGATCTGTCATAATGGTGGCAGGATTTGAATTGACCAAAACGATCTCATAACCCAGATTCCGCAGTGCCTTGCAGGCCTGGGTGCCGGAATAATCAAACTCACATGCCTGCCCGATAATGATGGGGCCGGAACCGATAATCAATACTTTTTTCTTCTGCATAAGAAGACCCTCTTTTTCAGAAATGTTTTTCTAAATAATTATTATATCACAGAGATTTTAGAATGTAAATCCAAACTACACATTTGAACAAAAAAATTACAGCAAAAGTTCATATAGCAATATCCCTTTTTTCTCTGTGTGCAACAAAAAAGATTGATACGTTGCCAACAATGTGCTATAATACAAGAAACAGCTCTTTCCTTTTGAATGATGTTTATTATCCCCGCAACAAACAAAACAACGAAAGAAAAAATGATATGAACAACACAAAAATTCGCTTTGCCACCCAAAACGATACTTCACTGATACTGAACTTTATAAAGGGAATTGCGGAATACGAAAAAATGTCAGACCAGGTGGTTGCAACCGAAGAAGGACTGCGGGAATGGATATTTGAAAAGAAAAAGGCAGAGGTTATTTTTGCCATGGAAGACGGCAAGGAGGTGGGTTTTGCTTTGTTTTTTCATAACTTTTCCACCTTTCTCGGCAGAGCGGGGCTTTATCTCGAGGATATATTTGTGATTCCGGAGCACCGGGGACGCGGCCACGGAAAAGCGTTGATACGTGAGCTTGCACGCATTGCAGTAGAGCGAAAATGCGGCAGACTTGAGTGGTGCTGTCTTGATTGGAACAAACCAAGTATTGATTTTTATCTCTCCCTTGGTGCAAAGCCAATGGATGAATGGACCATATATCGTCTGAGCGGTGAAGAACTGCTCGATTTTGCCGACGGAAAAAACCATTGATTTTTTCAAGAAACCGATCCAAAAGTACATTTATAATTCACGAGGAAAACAAACGCTATGATAATTTTAATTACAGGTGCATCCCATACAGGAAAGACCGTGCTTGCACAAAAATTGCTCGAAAAATATAAATTTCCATACCTTTCAATCGACCATCTGAAAATGGGCTTGATTCGCAGCGGTAACACAAAGCTCACCCCTATGAGCAAGGATGCGGATCTGACCGCATATCTATGGCCCATTGTCTGCGAAATGATCAAAACCGCCATCGAAAACGATCAAAACTTGGTTGTAGAGGGTTGCTATATTCCTTTCGGTTGGGAAAAGGATTTTGATAGTGCTTACCTCAAAAATATTAAGTATTACTGCCTTGTAATGAGCGAGAATTATATCAAAAACCACTATTCCAACATAAAGAAATTTGCCAGCGCAATCGAAAATCGAATTGATGACGATTGGTGCACTATGGAAAGTGTGTTGGAGGATAATGCGCATTTTTTGGCACTCGCGAAAGAGCATAACGCCAACTATATTCTCATTGACGATAAATACGAAATCGATATTGATCTATTGGTGAAAAACAAATGATTCAAAACGCCAATGAACTGTTGGATGCAGTGGAATATTACGGCTTTCTGCCGTTTTTCAAAAATTCAATAAAGGGCTTCTCAATCGAGGAAATGTGTCCACCCGAGCTTTGGTTCACAAACCTCGACGGACCTTGGGAATGGAAAGGTCCTGCTGCAAAAAGCGGTCGTTGTATATACGGCAAGTTCTTTGGTGGCAAGGCAGGGTACATAAGCAAAAAATGGATTCCCGATTTTGCAAACTTCCGCCGCGACGGCTATGATTTCGATGCCCGTTGCGACGACGGCTTGGTCTATTATAAGGATAAAGCCCTATACGAAACCATCGCTGAGCACGAGATAATTCTATCAAAGGAATTAAAAGCGCTTGGCAACTATGTCAAAGGCGGAAATAAGGGATTTGATACTATCATCACACGACTTCAAATGCAAAGTTATGTTTGCGTTGCGGACTTTATCTATATGCTCGATAGGCACGGCAACCCCTACGGCTGGGGCGTGGCGCAATACACAACCCCGGAGCACCTCTTCGGATACAACTACATCACCTCCGCCTATAAAACCGCCACCGAGGAATCAAAACAAAGAATCATCGCCCATCTCAAAACCATGCTCCCCAACGCCACCGAAAACCAAATATCGAAGATTATAAAAATATAACACCACACAAAAACAACCGCTGAGGAATTTAACCTCAGCGGCTTTTACGTTTACCTTATAACAGACGAATGACTATAAATATAGAACTCCTCTTGGCTGGGCATCCACTTCTTTTCCTTGGAAGGAAAGGTTGAATCAAATGCTTCGACAGCGGCGACGTCCTCACAGCAATCGGCGGCAGTAGACGGGATATACATCCATTTTTTGCCGTCAAGTACGTTTGGAACAAGCTCGCAAACGAGAAGCGCGGTCGGGAAGTTTCCGTCCACCACAAAGCTCACGTTCTTCTTTTTGCAGCTCACGAACCCACGGCTGACGTAATTGCCCGGATTGCCGAAGTTGATGTTCACGTCATATCCCATCTTGCGAGCCGCCTCAAAGGAATGCTCGATGAGCCGTTTGCCGAGTTTCTGCCTTTGATATTTCGGTGCGACGCAAAGCGGTCCGAAGGAAAGGATCTCCTTGCGGTTTCCGTCTTCATCTTCAAGCCACGCCTTCGTGTACATGATGTTGCCCACGATCTCGCCGTCCTTCTCAAGCACAAAAGCAAGCTCCGGTATGAAATCGGGATGGGAACGCATCGTATGAACGTAATAATGCTCGTCCGCCCCGGGCTTGTAGACGTTCCAAAACGCCTCACGGGTCAGTTCTTCTACGGCTCTGTAGTCTTTTTCTGTCTCTAAACGTATCGTCAAATTTTCCATTTGTTACCTCCAATAATATTGTGACGAATCAATTTTATGAGAGGTTTTGCGACATTGCAGCCAACCTCTCGGTTACGCTACAATCTCCAAGGTGTTGTTTCTTTTCAAACAGCATTCTCCAAAAAATAAATTCGGCTTTCACCGTGCAACCATTATATCATAAACAGATCCACCTTGCAACCCCACACCAACCGTTTCCCCACAGTAGACAAAGAAAAAAGGGTTGAGAAAAGGCGAGAAAAATGATATAATACTCTCACTGAAAAAATCAATTTGACGAGGTGATTAAGATGATCGATATTACTGCTTGGATGGAAGACTTTTTACAAGCATTAAATGAAACCTTTGCAAACCGCGTATGGTTTGTCGGTTTGCAAGGCAGTTACGGTCGCGGTGAAGCAACAGAAACAAGCGACGTTGACGTTGTTGTGATTCTGGATGAATTGTCTGCTATGGATATCAAAACTTATAATGATATGCTGGATACGTTACCTCACAGAAAATTTATTTGTGGCTTCCTTTCGGGCAAAAAGGAAATTATGAATTGGGAGCCTTCCGACCTTTTTCAGTTTTATTATGACACAACCCCTATACAAGGTAGTCTTGATAAATTGCTTGCGTTGCTTGATGAATCCGCTGTTAACAAAGCAATTAAAATCGGTGCTTGCAACGTCTATCACGGGTGCGTTCACAATATGCTGTTTGATAAGAGCGAGGATATTTTGAAAGGATTATATAAATCCGCTTCTTTCGTTGTGCAGGCTATCGCTTTCAAGCAAACAGGCAAATACATAAAACATCAAAGTGAATTGCGGAATAATGTTTCAAATGATGAAAGGGTTATCGTTGATACGTTTCTGAATTTGAAAAATGGAGGAGCGGTAGAGTTCAATTCAATGTCCGAATCGTTGTTTGCCTGGTCAAAGAAATGGATTTCAGAAAATAGTTAAACTAAAAGAGGGCGCCGAGTAAGGCGCCCTCAATGGTTTTTTATTGTCAATTTTCCTTAATAAAATCAGCAAAAGCTGTAATGACCTCGCTTGGAAAATCAACACGAGTATATATTGACGAAGGATCTGACGTATTAATCTTATATCCGAAATGGCTTATGTCGTCATATACACATATAGAAACATTTGCAGAATCCGAAAAGAGCGTTGACCATAGATTGAGATCCTCGTTAAATGATTGGTTATCAAATTTACTGTTAATGATAAGAGTTTTTATGTTAGCATCTGAAATATTTTTGGCGGTATCCATTTGATTATAGGATACCCAATAATGATCACTCACATTGTAATAATAGTATCCCTTCGCCGAAGAAGCGGTTACATTTTTTGCAGCCTCAGCATATGTGATATATGAGGATTTATTTACTGGATCAATAGCGGAATATTGATCGCAGGCAATATCCGCAAGATGCCGAGCGGAACTGTTGAAGAGGATCATACCATCAATGTCTGCGGTGTTTTTAGCAAGCTCGGTTGCAATCTGTCCACCGAGGCTATGTCCGAGCAAGTATAAGCTCGAAATGTTTTGCGTTTTCAAATATTCAATGGCAGCATTACAGTCATCAATGTATTCTTCTTTGATACCGCACTTTATATCGAAATCGGCAGCATAGCTGAACGTTCTTTTATCTACGCGCAGAGAATTGATACCTTCTTGCGCAAGTCCGTGCGCTATATCTTCAAATGGTTTCAAGGCACCTACGGTTTCGTCACAATCGCTCGGACCGGAACCTGCAATCAGCAAAACTGCAGGGTGAGCCTTTCCGTCATCAATATAGGTATAAACAGCATTTAATTGATAGCCGTCGCTTGGCAACAAAAAACGCTTTTCCTCGATGCGCAATTCAGAGCCATTGTTGGGTGATGTGTTCGTCGATTCCCCGAAAATTGTTTCGCCGCCGTTCGTCGTGTCGCTTGTGTTGGAGGTATCAGCGTTACATCCCGAAAGCACAAGGACACATATAAGAAAAATAATAGAAATAAGCCTTTTCATTCGTTTCACCTCGAATTTGTGTCATAATATCCAAACCAAAGTCCGTCTATCTTTTCACCGTGAAAAACATATGTAACTTTTAGACCAAGTTTTGAATATCTGACAAAACAATATAGTTTGTTTGATAATCTATCATCAGCAACGGTCTTATCGATCGAAACGAAATCACCAAGTGGCTCTAACGTATCTTTTCGTACAACACGATAAACATCTTTGGGCATATATTGCGTCAAGCGAGGACTTAAATGTTCATAAAGAATATTGTCATCCCCATTCAAAATAGCATCAGTACAAAGCCGAGCAATTTCATTTTCTTCGGCATTCAGATCAAAAGAATGTTGCCAGTTCTCGCTAAATATATTTTTGCCAGATTCCAATGCCGAAAGGGCTTCATTCAAAAGATTGATTTCGCGTACTCGTGACTCAATAGAAGCATATATTTCTGCGCGTTTGGAAAGGACGGCATCCTTCAAATCCGTTCCGCTGTTTTGTAACTCGGCGATTGCCTTTACGGATAATCCCAAAGTGCGAAGAACAAGAACATTTTTCACAAGGGATAATTGATCCTCGGTATATTGACGGCGAGATGAAGTTCCGATCGTGGTGCTTTGAATAATGCCTTTTTCCTCATAGAAACGAAGCGTTCTTGACGTTGTACCAAGCATCCTACAAACTTCTGTAATATCGTATAGTGGCTTTTGATACATATCCTCACCCCCTCTGTATTGTATCATATCACTTGACGTAGCGTCAATGTCAAGCGGTTTTATAAAAACATTTGTAAAAAAAGGAAGTTTGGAATGAATTATCTGTATCAGATTAACGACAGCCTGCGGGAAAGCAGTTTCTAACTAAAACGGCAAGCGAAAAAAGTTCAACGTCTAAGCCGAAACGAAAGAGCAATGCGAAATCAAGCTCGCCGAGATGATCGAGCAAGTCAAAGCGGAGATTGCGGAAGAAAAAGCAAAACGCAAAGAGGGCGCCGAATAAGGCGCCCTCAATGGTTGGTGCGGAGTAAACAAAGAAAAAGATATGAACTGTATACTGTATAGAGAAAAGCAAGTGATATGCGTGGAATGTTTATGTGGTTTTGCAAAATTATTTTTGCTTTAATCTATATGAATTTATATGATCTGAATCTTCTTCAATGAAGCCTTGCTCAATCAGCTTTCTCATTAGTTCAAGCACATCATAAACATGAAATATACTTTTGAGTTTTTTGATGTTTATACTCTTATGTATTTTTAAATATGCTAAAATAGCCGTTGCTTTCTTTTCATCCATGAATTGTTTTGCGAATAATTTCAAATCATTGATTTTTTGAGTCATACAAAGGAGATTATTCTCGTGTTCTGATCTAACACACGCCATATCATCCATAATCTTAAAATGTAACAACGAATAATAATTAAATAATTTACCGTTACCCTCGTCAGCACAAAAGAGATATAGAATTTCCACACCTAATTTGTTAGCAATATCAATAACAATTGGTGCAATATATTGATAAAAACAATATTGCCCAACATGATACTTGAATGGTCCGTTAAGAATAAACCATTCATTCTTTTTGTTTTTGTATGAATCGTTTATGCAAAAATGGGAAAGTTCGATTGCGGGAATGGTTTTAGTTACATCGACAATATCGTCGTTGATATAATATTCGAAGCCAGTAGTTGTTTCTTTATGCCCGATGCCGCGAAGTATCTTTTCGTGTGATTTGATCAACAAACCACATTGTAATGAAAAGTATAAAACAATCTTACTATCTTCTTTGATAAGATAATATGCGCGCTTATTATTTTGTTCCTCAAACCATGCACTTCGTTGTATATTTGCTGCGAGCAAAGGATTTTTGGAACACGAAAAGGTCGAAATTAGGGATTTGTTGTTATGATCTGAAAGTAATCGAGAGCATGTATATTTGCTAATTTCAATTTTGCTTTTTTTATTTCTTCTAAGCATACTTTACCTCTTGTGTTTGTAACAAAACAATAAACACCTACTAAAATAAACGGTAGGTGTTAATTTGGTCGGAGTGACAGGACTTGAACCTGCGGCCTGATGGTCCCAAACCACCCGCTCTACCAACTGAGCCACACCCCGAAATAATTTTATTACTCGAATTTTATCGTTTCTAAAACGCACACACAGCCAAGCATGATCTGCACAGTTTTGACCTTTTTGATTATAATTAAATCCCGCCGCAATGTCAAGGGATACGGCGGGTTTTTTATTTGATTTTATTTTTTCCTATCTATTGTAACATAGGTGCAGATGATCATTCGAAATCCTTTTTATGCCGACAGAACAGGTCGTAGTATGCCCTGACGTTTTTCAGGTCGCTCCATTTTTTTACCTGACATGGAACGGAATCAAGATCATACACACGCGCTCCCGGTATTGAAAGCAAAAAAGGAGAATGGGTAGATATCACAAGCTGGCATCCGTAATATCTGGCAGAATCATGAAGAAATTCAGAAAGAATCTTTTGATACTCTGCCGACAAGCTGTTCTCCGGCTCATCCAGTAGGTAAAGTGCATCATTTTTTATAGTGCTTGTAAAATAACTCAATGCGCTCTCACCGTTGGAGTTGAGCTTGATCTCACGAGGGATCCTTTTTGAAGTGAACTGTGATTTTGAGCTGCGGCGAACCTCGTTTCGGAACTTGAGCGATTCATAATCCGCCAGTCCGTCAAATTTTAATACATCGTCATCCTTTGACTCATCATAGAGAGCAAACATCTCTTTGCGCTTTGCGTCCACTCCACCATTGATGCTGCGGATATCAAGCAAATAATCAAAAATATCGTCACTGGTAATAATGCGGCTGTGCTGAGGCGACTTGATGCTTTGCTCCGCTTTGCAGAGCGACACGTATTTTTCAAACAACGGCGGAAGAAAAAAAGGAGACATACGAGGGAGGCAAAGTTTTTGGGCAATAACATTGAGAAGCGTGGATTTGCCCGAGCCATTTCCACCGTAAAATATAGTTACAGGCAAAAACTCAAAATGTGATATCTTTTTTGAAGGGAACAACCGAAAAGGATATGCCCCTGTCTGTGAATAACAGGTCATATCCAGCTCCGGATGAGATTCCAGCAAAAAGCTCCGCTCCGCTCCCTCCGTCGGGACGGAAAAAGATTCCAGAAACAGCATATATTCCCTCCTCTTTTTGTGTTTTGTATATTATACCAGCCAAATTCAATTTTGTAAACAGTTTTTGATATACAGAATAATTTTATTGTTTTTCGATAATTTTCTATTGACAAACAGCATTTTGTGTGATAGAGTCAGTGTATAGAATAATTGTTTTTTTGGAGGTATTTCTGTATGGCAAGAGCAAACAAGTACGTATCGGCAAAGGTGACTTTTGTTTTGTGCATCATCATGACACTGGCATTCTTGTCTCTCACTGTCTCTCTACCATGGGCATGGAAATGGGCTGTGGGATTTTTTGACACCGAATATCGCCACTACACCTTTACGCTCTGCTTTTTGTATCCCGCCTGTCTGATGGGTGTAGTTGCCTCTTCAATGTTGGTTTTGCTCATGAAGCGCATCATGAGAAATCTTGTGTTTTCTCCGATTACCGTGTCATTGATCAGAGGGATATCTTGGTGTTGCTTTGGGGTGACTCCCCTATTTGTTGTCATCGGTTTTTGTTATTACAGCGTTTTTGCTTTGGCGTTTGCCACCTCATTTTTGGGCGTTTTACTGCGGGTGGTAAAAAACGTTTTGGAGCAGGGATCCGAGTATAAAAAAGAAACCGAGCTCACCATATGAGGTGGTATAATGAGTATTATTATCAATCTTGACGTAATGATGGCAAAACGAAAAATTTCTTTGCAGGAGCTGGCTGAGCGTGTTGGGATCACACAAGCAAATCTTTCTATACTGAAAAACAACAAAGCAAAGGCCATCAGGTTTTCTACTCTTGAGGCCATATGTAGGGAGCTGGACTGCACACCGGGAGATATTTTGGAATACAAAAAAGGAGAAACGGTATGAATACTGGCGCAGACACGGGATTTTTTGCAGAAATGCCAAAAAGATTTTTTGGCAGGTATGACAGAATTTTTGGCATCTTGTTTTTTGTGCTTGGATACCTGTTTGCCCGTTGTTGGTTTTTTACCGCCTCGTTTAGAGGGTTTGGACTGACGGCGGTGATGCTTGCAATACTTTTTTCCGTATGCGGATATTGCATTTTGGCAAAAAAACGGTTTGAAAAGGTTCACATCGCTTTGACGGCATTTTTGGTTGCTGTATGCTTTGCATATTCGATCAGCCGAAACGACTATGTTGAAAACATCAGTCTGATTTCTTTTACTGTTGGATTGACCTATCTTTTGATGATTCTGTGCAAAAACGAGAGCAGTGCTCCTTTTGACGGTTATTTTTTGTTTGACGGAGCAAAAGCTATATTTCAGATTCCATTTTCTGCTTTTGGAAGTATATGGGGTGCTGTTTTTTCATCAAACCGCGAAAACAAAGGTAAAAACAGATATCTGTCAAAGGTTGCGGCAGGACTTGCTGTGGGTACGGTTCCGCTGATAATGGTCATCTCGTTGCTGAAGGATGCAGACGCTGCTTTTTCAAACATTTTTGACAGTATTTTTGTCATTGACCAATGGTCCGTGTTTGAAAATTTTTTGATGCTTATGTTTGGCGTTCCTCTTGCACTGTACCTGTTTGGCGCATTGTGGGGAAACTGTAATCAGTACAAAAAACCTGACAGCATCACCGAAAGCCACAATGATTTTTTGAAAAAAGCTCAAAAGATATCACCTGCAACGGTTCTTGGAGCAACGGTTCCGCTGCTGCTGGTATACGGACTGTTTTTTGTATCACAATTTGCATATTTTGTATCAGCGTTTGAAAATATTCTACCACCTGATTATTCCTACGCCGAATATGCGCGAAAGGGTTTTTTTGAGCTATGCTCGGTGGCAGTAATTAACCTGTGCATCATTGGTTGCATCAATCTTTTTTGCCAACGGAAAGAAGGAAAAAAACCACTGATGCTCAAAATTATCACCATTTTGATCTCTGTTTGCACTGAGGTTTTGGTTGCCATCGATATTGCAAAAATGGCTATGTATATCAACAGCTATGGACTCACGTCAAAACGTTTTGTTACCACGTGGTTTATGATACTTTTGGGATTGGTATTTCTTTTGATCATAATAAAACAAGTATTTGAAAAGCTCAGGTTCAACCTATGCACTGCAGGAGCCGTTGCGATGATGGTGCTGGTGCTGATCTTTTCAAACGTTGATGCCCGGATTGCTCAATACAACGTCAACTCATATCTTGACGGAAATCTGGAAACCGTGGATATAAAGGCCATGTACACTCTGGATGACGGAGCGGTTCCGTACGTTGCCTCGCTGCTGGACTGTGACGACACGGAGCTGAGGGACGAGGCAGAGGAATTTTTGCGTCGGAGAGCCGAAAAGATAAGATCAAAAACCGGTTTTTCCGGCTATTCCTTCAACACTGTCAGAGCAAACAGAATTTTGAAAGAAAAGGGGATTTGGGGCGAATAACATCGATCCGATATGAGGAATCACACCATGAAAAAAGCAGTATCTGAGGTTTTGTTTGTTGTGTCCCTTTTTGTGGTTGTATTGGCCGTTGCCGGCAGTATATACGCTGTATACGACATTATCACTATCAAAAATGATATTGCTGCTGCACACAACACAAGCGGTATCGACTCTTTTGGGATCGGTATGGGATACGGCATCGTTTTGTTTGTCATTTCTTTGCTTGGGTTGATTCTATCTGCAGTATGCATCAAGCTTTTTTCAAAAAAATCCATAAGATATGCCGCTGTTGCGGAAACCGTTTCAGCAGTTATCCTTGTGATCGTTTCGGTTTTTATTTTCTACGCATAGAATTTTTCAAAAAGGGGTGAAAAAGTGAAAAGAATTGTACTGCTTGTATTGATGCTGGCATGTCTTGTTTCCATGGCAGGTTGTAATTACAGCCGTGAATACCTTGAAGATATTTCCGTAGCATTGCAGGATTCGTCAGAAAAAATCATTATTAAAGAATGGCGTTTTTTGCTTGGAAGCGGGGCTGAGATCTATTTTCAAAAAGGAAGCGATGACCCTGTCCTGCTGGGTGAGACAACGGGAGGTGACGACGGTTTTTGCCCTTTCAATGAGGGGGTTTATAAAATAACCCAAAATGAACGTTCGATTTGTATATCATGGGGCTTTTATCCAAATGACGACCCATCCGCTTGGAAAGAAAAGAGCTTTGCGCTTCCAAACCCATAGGATAGATAAAACAAGCTGCGGCAAACAACCGCAGCTTGTTTTTATTTTGTTGATTACCAAGTATCACTTGATCTCCACTCTGCCGGGTAGATAGAAATAACAAAAATCAGAATACCAAGATTCGTATCGGGAATCCTGATACGCATAATACCGATAAACCATGTTTCCAAACTCGTCATATCGATAGATCGAATCGTACGGTGTAAGCGAGTCACCTGCTTCCCCTGCTTCACATTTCTCACGAAGAGTATTTCCGTCCGCATCGTACTCAATGGTGACAGTGCCGATAATCTTGTTTTCTGCAGAATAATTTGTGCGTTTGATCACTCTGTCCGCAGAATCGTACTCGTATTCGGTGGTCTGAACCAAGGCACCGCCATTGATATACTCTTTTTTCAATATATTGCCACGCTCGTCATACTGATATCGATGCTCACGCACCTTTTTTTCTCCGTCGGAGGGGTTCTCCGTAATTTTGGTCAGATTGCCATGCTCATCGTATTCATTTGTGGTGACGGTCACTGAACCGTAAGAATTTTTGACTTCTTTTACAACACGGTTTTGGTCGTCATAGGTGTACTCATAGACAAACTCATTGCCCAACTCTGTCCTTTGAGTCTTTTTTGTTACGTTGTTTCGGTCATCATACTCATACTCAAAGGTGTTTATCTCACCATCAGGGTCGGTATGCACTTTTTTTGTTACCCTTCCCTTTTCATCATATGTATACTCCGTGCTGTTGCTTCTGTCGTCTGTGGCGGTTACTGAATGCTGACCGGTAATATTGCCTCGGTCGTCAAACGTCTCATCAAAGGTCAGCTCCGTATAACTGTTTTGCACCTCTGTGATCTGCGTTATCTCACCGCTGTCCGAATATACAAACTCAAACTCTTTGATATAGATAACACCGGTGGAATCGGTGCAGGTTTCATTTACAACGTCGCCCTGCTGATTGTAAACAAATTCCTCTGTTTTTGTAATATTGGGGTTCTCGGTGATCTTTTTTGTCACTCTGCCCTCATCATCATAGGTGTATTGATATGAGGTTTCAACAACGTACTCATTGGTTTTCTCGTTGCCATCATACACGTAGGTGTGAGTTGTCTTTACGGTCTGGGTCAGAACGTCACCATGCTCATTGTAAGTATAGGCAGTATCGCGGATAGTCTCGTTATTCTCGGAGAAATAGAGCTTGCGGATCATATTTCCGGCGGCATCATAGGTATATCTCTCGTCGTAATAGATACCGCTCATATCTCCCTCGTCACCGCCACCTGCGTAGGAAAAGACCTCGTTGAGCAGATTGCCCTCCAGATCGTATGTAAACTCCTTTGTCTCGGAATAAGGGCTGTCGATGTGATCGGAGAATATAAGTATTGTGTTTCCGTCGGCATCGTATGTATAGGTATCCACTTTATAACCGTTTTGGAAAGTATGGACAAGCCCATGCTCGTTGTAGGTATAAACCTCTACGGTCTCCTCCGTGCCGTTGACTATCTCTGTGCTTTTCAGCATTCTACCATCTGAATCGTATTCGATCCTATACTCACGGACAAAGTCCTGCGAGTAATAGCTCTGAAAAGGAAATGTGACATCCTCACGGATCATATCTCCATGCTCATTGTAAATGGTAACCCTCTTTGCGTTGTAACGTGAATAAGTTTTTTGGTCGGTATGACGATGTATCACAAGAAAATCCTCAAGCATCTCCGCCGCTTTTTCATTTTTTCGGTTTGTGTAGAGATACTGATATGCTTCCTTGATTTTTCCGTCATTCAGCAGCTTTTGCGCTTCGGCAACATAGTCGGTCTCGGGTTGGGATTGGCTGTTGTTTCCATCTTTTTCATTTTTACAAGACACAAGAGAAAAAGCAAGAAAAATCAACACAAGGATTGACAAAAAACGTTTCATGACTGTTTTTCCTCCATTTCTTCAAGCATTGTTTTGATAGCTGTAAGAATACCATATTTTCCGCTTTCGTAGGTAAGTCCGCCCTGCAGATAGACAATATACGGTTCTCTCAAAGGAGCATCGGCAGACAACTCAATAGAACTGCCCTGAGTAAAAGCACCTGCTGCCATCACAACAGGGTCGTTGTAGCCGGGCATTTCCCATCCCTCCGGAACAACGTAACTGTCAACAGGTGATCCTTTTTGAATACCTTTGCAAAATCCAAGAACGTTTTTTGCATTTCCGAGATACACGGTCTGAATAATATCACTGCGCATCTCTGTAGATGCGGGCGCACAGCGGAATCCGTAGCTTTCAAGCATTGCGGCGGCAAAATGTGCGGTTTTTAGCGCCTGGGCTGTGGTGTGAGGCGCAAAGAAAAGCCCTTTTATCATTGACTTGGTAGTACCCAGTGAGCACCCTGCCTCAAGCCCGATGCCGGGAACTGTGAGACGGTATCCCGCCAGCTCCACAGCTCTTTTGGTGCCAACGATATATCCGCCGGTCTCGGCAATACCTCCCCCGGCATTTTTTATGAGTGATCCCACAAGAAGATCGCCTTTGGGCTCGGATGCCTCTGTAAACACACCGTAGCAGTTGTCAACCACCAGATACACGCCGGCAAACTCACGCACGAGGTCAAAAAGCTGATTTATCTCACCGACCGTAAGCGTTCTGCGGTCACCATAACCCTTTGAGCGCTGCACAAAAACGACTTTTACTTCATTGTGTGCCGAGAGATAGCTGCGGACGGCTGCCAGATCAATGGTCTTGTTGTCCACAAGATCTATTCCGTGGTATTTTACTCCGTATTCCGCCAGACTTCCCTCTCCTCGATTTTCAAATCCGATGACTGAATCCAGGGTGTCATAGGGTTTTCCGCTGACAGACAAAAGCGTATCACCGGGACGGAGCAACCCGTACAGTGCAATTGCAAGAGCATGGGTGCCCGAAATGATTCCCGAGCGGGCAAAGCCGCTCTCGCATCCAAGCGCCTGTGCAAAAAGAACATCGCACAAGTCACGTCCGTCATCGTTGTATCCATAACCGCAGGAGGGCGCAAAATGTCGATCGGAGAGGTGGTTATTGGCAAAAATCTCCATCACCTTTTGGGTGTTTTTAAATGCTGTTTCGTCAATTTTTGAAAATATTTCCGCAAGGGAGCGCTCGCACTCCCCTGCTCTTTTCAGTAATTCGGGTGAAAACATTTTTTGTTCCTTTTTCTTTTTACCGTCGGTAAAAAAGATTACATTCCTTTTTCAATAAATTCCACCAACAGGTCAACGCAGTTTTTCAGGTCATCCATATCCACCGTCTCCACGGGTGTGTGTACGTATCTGGTGGGCAGTGAGATACAGCCCGCAACAGAGCCGGAGCCGGCAATCTGCATCTGCGAGGTGTCGGTTCCGCCATAGAGCAGAACCTCATACTGATATTTGATATTGCTTTCTTTTGCAAGCACTGTGAGACGGTCAACCATTTTTGGAGAGCAAATAACCGAGCTGTCCTTGATTTTGATTGCCGCACCCTGACCCATTTTTACGGTCAGATGGTTGGGGTTGCCCGTTGCGGGACAGGGGGTGACGTCAAGGGCAATGGAATAATCCGGCATCACGGTAAACGAACCGGGCTTTGCGCCTCTGCATCCTACCTCCTCCTGAACGGTAAACACAAAATAAGTATCATATGCAAATTCTTTTGCCTGCAATGCCGCCAATGCGGAGATAGCACAGCAGATCCTGTCGTCACACGCTTTTGCTGCGTAGCGCTTTGCAGAAAGCTTTTGTACCATGGGGATCACTGCACATACGTCTCCGACGCTTACTCTTCGGGCAGCTTTTTTTCCGTCTCCGGCGCCAATGTCCACAAAAAGCTTGTTGGCGGTGATATCACCGGCTTTTGTGCCGTCTTCAAGTACCAAAACGCCCTTTACACCATTTTTGAATGCAACTCTGTGGAAGCAGGATGCAACGGGGTTGATTCCTCCTATCGGGGCGACACGGATCAATCCGCTGTCATCAATATCTGTTACGATAAATCCTATCTCATCCATATGGGACGCGATCATAAGTTTTTTTGTGCTGTCCTTGCCTTTTTTGAAAACAAGCAGGTTGCCCATGGCGTCAATTGTGGCAGAATCACAAAAATCTTTCAGCTCCTCCGAAATAACTGCGGCAAGCTCATCCTCAAATCCGGATACGGAAAAGGCGGTGAGAAATCTTTTTATCATATCAAATCTAATCATTGTTCAAAGCTCCTTTCGTTGATGGCAAAGGCAAGTGCAGATACTGCCTCAATATCGTTGTTGCAAAGTACGTTTGACGCGGAGTGGATATAACGGGCAGGCGCACTTATGGCAAGAACCTCCGCACCGTGTGCGGCTTTTTGGTATGCACTTGCCTCGTTTCCGCCCGCAACCACGTTTTTGAGCTGATATTTTATACCTTTTTCTTTTGCGGTTTCTCTTGCGATATCAAGCATTCGGGTGCTGTATATCGTTCCCCTGTCCATAAAAGAAAGCACTGCTCCGCTGTCAAGGCAGCAGGCACGTCTGGCTCTGGGGGTACCGGCAATATCACCCGCTGTGGTTGCTTCCAGAGCCACTACCACGTCGGGACGGAGTGAGTGGGCAACCTCTTTTGCACCGTCGCATCCTACCTCCTCACAGGTACAGAATGCAAAATAAGTGTCATACTCAAGATCGGATTGGATCATCTTTACCAAAATAGCACAGCCAAATCGGTCGTCAAGTGCTTTTGAGCACACAAAACCGTCGCCAAAATCCCTGAAATTGGGCTCAAACACGGCACAGTCTCCTACCGACACCATTTTTTGTGCGTCTTCCTTGTCAAGAGCACCAATATCGATACGCATTTCTGACAGGGGCTCGCATTTGCCGCGCTCCTCGGGGGTCTGCATATGAATGGCTTTTGATGCAATAACTCCGGGAATTCCGCTCTCACAAAATCTCACCCGCCTGCCGCTTACCACTCGGCGGTCGATGCCGCCGACACAATCAAACCACAAATAACCCTCATCATCGATGTGCTTTATCATAAAGCCCACCTCATCCATATGTGCCGAAAAGAGGACTTTTTTATTTCTTTTTCTGCGTCCCTTTTTGAACACCGTAAGGTTTCCGCAGGGGTCAACGCTGTACTCACAGCCGCAATCCTTGATATCTTCAATTATGAGGTCTCTCACCTCGTCTTCCATTCCGGAGGGCGAAAGTGCGTTGCAATATCTTTTGAGAAGCTGTTTCATATATTCACCTCCGTTACATATCCGCAATCACTGCGGCAACCAGATCCGCCGCCGCCATTGCATCTCCGAGATCAACAATCTCGCTCATGGTGTGCATATTTTTGAGAGGAATGGAAACCAACAGCACGGGGATTCCGTTTCGGGTTGTCTGTACGGCATTTGAGTTGGTTCCCGTTCTGCCCGGAGCCGCCGAAAATTGAACGCTGATGCCATTTTTTTGGGCAAGTTCAGCCGCACGTTTGGTATAGGCACGGTTTGTCTGAGGCGAAAAGCAGATATCACAGCCCTTTCCTGCATAGACTGCTTTTCGGTATTCGGGTGCGCCCGGAACATATGCATGAGTCACGTCCATAACTATGGCACGTGCGGGATCGAGTCTATAAGCGGTGGTCATTGCTCCCTTGTATCCGGTCTCCTCCCCGCCTGAGAACACAAATGCAACGTCGCAGTTTATTTCGTCTCTTTTTATATTCATCAACGCTCTCAGGTGCACCGCTCCGCAAAGACGGTCGTCAAAACCGGCTCCCGCCAGTTTGTTGTTGGCAAGCATGGTAAGCTCACAGGGAAATCCCACGGGAGTTCCGATGCGAACGATATCCTCAAGCGCTTCTTTTGTCAATCCCGTATCAATACACATATCGAGCACGTCGAGCTTTTTTTCACTCTCGCCCGGTTGCTGCAGGTGAGGCGGTTTTGAAGCAAAAACTCCCTCGATCGTTTTCTTTCCGTAAATATTGACGGGAGTTGCGGACAGGATCTTTGCGGCAACACCGCCGATGGGCGCCACCTTGAGGAATCCGCCGTCGCAAATCTCTGTTACAACAAAACCGATGGTATCAAGGTGTGCATCAAGCAGCAACAGCGGCGCATTTTCTTTTCCGCAACGGACAATTCCGTAAAAACTGCCTACCTCGGTGGTACCAAGCTCATCAAAAATTTCGAGAGAGCTTACATATTCAGTAAGTTTGCAAAAAGCCATGCTCTCGTTTCCGGATACACCGGGGTATGGTGTGAGGTTTTGGATAAGTTCTTTGAGTTTTTCCATATTGTTCCTCCGTATATTGTCTTTAGAGACCGTTTACTATTTGCTTGAATATTTCGCCTCGTTGGGCAAAATTTTTATACATATCAAAGCTGGCGGATGCAGGTGACAACACCACGGTATCTCCGGGTTGCGCCATCTCCGATGCTTTTTTTACGGCGTCATCCATATCCGTTGCAAAGCAATAATCCGAAAATCCCGCCGAGTCAAGGGCAGATGCAATTTTTTTTGCAGTTGCACCCATCAGCACGGCATATTTGACTTTTTTAAAAAACAGCTCCCCCATGGAATCATACGGAATCTGCTTGTCATAACCACCGCTTATAACCACGACTTTTTTTTCAAAGCTCATAAGACATGCTCGGGTACGTGAAGGGCTGGAATCGATCGATGAGTTGTAATACTTCACACCGTCTTTTTCTCTCACAAACTCAATCCTGTGCTCAACACCGCCAAAGGTTGTTGCCACATCATACAGATCCTGTACCGAAACATGATCCATGACGGCACAATATGCCTGGCAGTAATTGTATCTGTTGTGAACTCCTACAAGCTTGATGTCACCGTCGGAAACCAACAGGCGGTCACCGCAATGGATTCCCTCAGCATCAAACCACACGTCTGCCATTGTTTTTCCCGATATATTTCTGACAGCACACTTGGCTTCGGCAGAGAATGAACGGGAGGTGTCGTCATCAAGGTTGAGTACCAAAACTCCGTCGGAGGTCTGGTTGTAAAAAATATTTTTCTTTGCAGCGATATATTCTGCCATATCTCTGTGCCAATCCAGATGGTTTGGAGAAATGTTTGTGACCACCGAAACGTGAGGACTCTGTGTCATTTTCATCAACTGAAAGCTGGAAAGCTCCACAACGGCAAAATCTTCTTTTTGAATACTGTCAAGCTTTGACAGCAGGTTGACTCCGATATTGCCGCCAAGGTGGACACGGTGTCCCGCCTTTTCCAGCAAAAGTGCAATGAGAGTCGTGGTGGTTGTCTTTCCGTCACTGCCGGTCACCGCAATTTTTTTGCAGGGGCAGAGAGAAAAGAATTCCTCCATCTCGCAGGTGATTCGAGTGCCCCGTTTTTTTGCCTCCAAAAGCGGGGGCAGATCTGATCTTACTGCAGGAGAAAGGAACAAAAGCTCCTCCCGAATACCGTCAAGATAACCATCACCGCAGATGAACTCCGCTCCCCTATCACGGAAAACGCAAAAATCACCGTTGCCCGATATGTCCTTTTTGTCGCGTACGGTACACAAAGCTCCCGCCGCCAAAAAAAGCTCAAGAATGGGCAGATTGCTGACGCCCAGGCCTACAAATCCCACACGTCTGCCCTTGTATTGTGATGCATACTCAAAAAGCATGGCTGCCTCCGAATAATAAAAACATTTTGGCATAATAACATTATATTCAAATCATTATATAACCGCTGAAAAAAATAATCAAGTGTTTGACAAAATTATCCCGTTGTGATAAAATAATTTTTGACCGTTCCGAACAATCGCGCGGCACCATGGAGAAATCCCGTGCCGTGAGGAAAGTCCGAGCTCCACAGAGCAGGATAACAGATAACGTCTGCCGAAGGCGACTTCAGGGCAAGTGCAACAGAAATAAACCGCCAAGCTTTGCTTGGTAAGGATGGAAAGGCGAGGTAAGAGCTCACCGGCGTACGGGAGACCGTGCGGCCATGTAAACCCTATCCGGAGCAACACCGCGGAGAGAGCGTCAATGCCTGCTCGGCAGCTCTCGGGGAGGTGGCATAGAGGTCTGCGGCGACGCAGATCCAAGATAGATGATTGTTCACGACAGAACTCGGCTTACAGGAGCGTGTCCGGATCCCTCACTTTTTTGCGGGATCCGTTTTTTCTTTTTTGAAAAGCAAAAAACTTTTTCCCATGGCTTTTTTTGCTATTCCCTTGACAAAACTGATATTTGATATATAATATATTGGATAAAAACAAAAATTATTTTCAGGAGGACTAAAAATGACAAAGAAGTATGTCTATCTCTTTTCCGAAGGCAATGGCAAGATGAGAGAGCTTCTCGGCGGCAAGGGTGCGAACTTGGCCGAGATGACCAATCTCGGGCTTCCTGTTCCCCAGGGGTTCACTATCACTACCGAGGCGTGCACCCAATATTACACCGACGGTAAAATGATCAATGAGGATATTCAGTCCCAGATCATGGAATATATCGAAAAGTTGGAGCAGATCACCGGCAAAAAGTTTGGTGATCTTGAAAATCCGCTTCTCGTCTCCGTCCGCTCCGGCGCAAGAGCTTCTATGCCCGGCATGATGGACACCATCCTCAACCTCGGTATCAACGAAGAGGTCGTTGAGGTTATGGCAAAAAAATCCGGTAACCCCAGATGGGCTTATGACTGCTACAGAAGATTTATTCAAATGTATTCCGACGTTGTTATGGAAGTCGGCAAGAAATACTTTGAAGAGCTCATCGACAAGATGAAAAAACAAAAGGGCGTGACCCTTGACGTTGATCTCACCGCTGATGATCTCAAGGAGCTTGCAGAGCAGTTCAAAGCCGAGTACAAGGCAACCATCGGCAAGGACTTCCCCTCTGATCCCAAAGAGCAGCTTATCGGCGCTGTCAAGGCAGTGTTCCGTTCCTGGGACAACCCCCGTGCAAACGTTTACCGTCGTGACAACGATATTCCCTACAGCTGGGGCACAGCTGTAAACGTTCAGGCAATGGTATTTGGCAACATGGGCGACAACTGCGGTACCGGTGTTGCATTTACCCGCGATCCCGCCACCGGCGAGAAAAAGCTCATGGGTGAGTTTCTCACCAATGCTCAGGGCGAGGACGTTGTCGCCGGCGTGCGCACCCCCATGCCCATCGTTGAGATGGCAGACAAGTTCCCCAAGGTGTACAAGAGATTCCTTGAGGTTTGCGACATTTTGGAAAACCACTATCACGATATGCAGGACATGGAGTTTTCTATCGAAAACGAAGAGCTCTTTATGCTCCAGACCAGAAACGGCAAGAGAACCGCTCAGGCAGCTCTTCAGATCGCTGTCGATCTGGTAAAAGAGGGACACAAGACCAAAGAAGAAGCAGTTCTCATGATTGACCCCAGAAACCTTGATACCCTGCTCCATCCCCAGTTTGACACCAAGGTGCTCAAATCCGCAACTGCAGCAGGCAACGGCCTGGGTGCTTCTCCCGGAGCAGCATGCGGCAAGGTAGTGTTTACTGCCGAGGACGCAAAAGAATGGTCTGCAAGAGGCGAAAAAGTTATTCTTGTCAGACTTGAGACCTCTCCCGAGGATATCGAGGGCATGAAAGCCGCTCAGGGTATCCTCACCGTAAGAGGCGGCATGACCTCTCACGCAGCAGTCGTAGCACGCGGCATGGGCAAATGCTGTGTTTCCGGTTGCGGCGACATCACAATGGATGAGAAGAACAAAAAGTTTGAGCTGGCAGGAAAAACCTTCACCGAGGGTGACTATATTTCCATTGACGGCTCCACCGGCAGAATCTATGACGGTATCATCCCCACTGTTGATGCTGAGATCTCCGGCAATTTTGATACCATCATGCAATGGGCTGACAGCTTCAGAACTCTCAAGGTACGCACCAATGCCGACACCCCCGCAGATGCCAAAAAGGCACGTGAGCTGGGCGCAGAGGGCATCGGACTGTGCCGTACTGAGCACATGTTCTTTGGTGAGGGCAGAATCGACGCTTTCCGTGAGATGATCTGCTCCGAGACCGTCAAGGAAAGAGAAGTCGCCCTTGCAAAGATTCTTCCCATGCAGCAGGCAGACTTTGAAGCGTTGTATGAGGCGCTTGAGGGCACTCCCGTTTGCATCAGATTCCTTGATCCTCCTCTCCATGAGTTTGTGCCCACCGAGGAAGCGGACATCAAACTTCTTGCAGACGCGCAGGGCAAAAAGGTTGAGACCATCAAAGCCATCATTACTTCACTCCATGAGTTCAACCCCATGATGGGCCACAGAGGATGCCGTCTCTCCGTCACCTACCCCGAGATCGCAAAAATGCAGACCGCTGCCGTTATCCGTGCAGCAATCAACGTAAAAGCCGCACATCCCGACTGGAACGTCAAGCCCGAGATCATGATCCCTCTGGTTGGCGACGTAAAAGAGTTCCTGTACGTCAAAAACGTTGTTGTTGAGACTGCAAATGCAGAAATTGCCGCTGCCGGCACTGCTCTTGAGTACGAGGTGGGCACTATGATTGAGATTCCCAGTGCTTGTCTCACAGCAGATGATATTGCCGCAAACGCTGATTTCTTCTGCTTTGGCACCAACGACCTGACACAGATGACATACGGATTCAGCCGTGATGATGCAGGCAAATTCCTTGATGCATACTACGATGCAAAGATATTTGAAAACGATCCCTTTGCCCGTCTTGACCAGACCGGCGTAGGCAAACTCATGGGTATGGCCATTTCTCTCGGCCGTCCCGTCAACCCCGATCTCCACGTGGGTATCTGCGGTGAGCACGGCGGCGACCCCACTTCTGTGGAGTTCTGCCACCAGTTGGGACTGGACTACGTGTCCTGCTCTCCTTTCCGCGTTCCCATCGCTCGCCTTGCCGCTGCACAGGCTGCAATTAAGGACAACAAGTAATTGTTGACTTTATAAAACAAAACTATCTGCCCGAATTTCTTCGGGCGGATTTTTGTATGGTGTTGAAAATGGGATTCCTTTTTGTTATAATAAAACCAAGAGGTGGTTTTATGGGATTATTTGATATGTTTAAAAAGCCAAAGCAAAACCTTAAAAACACAAATGGCGAATGGGCAGTTTATGCACAAAAGATGTGCGTTTCCGCCATTGAATATGCAAATGAATTTAATAAAAAATTAGATTATTCTGAAAACAGCATTACATATTTGGAGGAAATATTAGATTGGTATTCAAAAGATATTTCTATTTCTAAACCTACCGAAAACCAGATTTGGAGTATGGCAATTATATTCGGCTCATATTTAGGCGAAACATTGTTAAAAAACGGGCTTACGAAAAAAGGTTTTGTTTGGGGAAAAGAAGCTTCATCGAATGTACCTTTATTGATTAAGGACGATGGTTCTTATCTCACTCCAAATGATAAGGTTTATAAAAGATTAGTCAACGGTAGCGAAGATAGTGTCGTCTCTTTTTACCGATTTGCCACAAAGGAAATATAATCCCCTCTTTTGTGCATAGCACCACAGGCTGCTATAAAGGGCTAATTTTTCCCAATAACGAATCCCCACCGAGAAAAGCGTGATGTCTTTAGCGGAAGAGTGACACAAAATAACACATGCCTGTACAGCCCCTTAGCGGGAGCCGTGCAGGCATTTCTATTATACAGCAGGGATGGGGGGTGTCTTTGTATAAAGGGCGCTGTCATCCGAACAGGCTGACTGAGACATTGTTTTATAACAGCGTTGATAGTCCTATATCTATTCGTCATATTGCAATTTATCGTTTACTGCTACGTATAACTCTAAAGAATCCCATTACAAAAAAGACGGCACTAACAAGCAAGAATGATAAAAACACTATGAGTTGAACATTTCCGCTTAAGCATTGTTCCCAGTTTTGGAAATCTACCTGATAGGAACTGCCGGAAGATGGGCCAAACAAAGCTGTCGCCACATGATTTGTGTAATAAAGCGTGATTCCACTGATGGCGGTACAGATTCCTGTTTTAAGAAATTCGTTAAAAGGGAAGGCACATATCACCGCACAAGCAATTACAGGTGCAAAGCCGTATACAGCCATTAGAATTGCGTTACCGAGCATAAACGGCTGCCGGATACGAATGTGTATCATCATCAAAACTGTCAACACAAGTGTGACCGCAACGGAAATGATGAATTTATAGCGAGAATAATTTGTTTTTGATAACAAGACAGGCACAAACAAAAGCACATATCCCATCAAGATGCCTATGCAGGCAGTTAAGAACCACGAAAAACCATTCGTATATACTGCACAAGTGAACAAAAGCAAACAAATAGACAGGTATGTTGAAACAGTAAATGCAAGAAATTTCTTCGACTCAAAAAAACAAATCACTGTTGGTACAAATGTATATGCACAAATCAATGCGGCCAACACAATAAAGAACCAGGAAAGCGTGTGGTTTACTGCAAGATTACAAATGAAACAGGTTACAAGTGCAACAGCATAGGATATTGTCGGAACCCAAAACCATGTGCCACGAATCACACGGAATTTACGTGCTTCGTGCTTCATCTTCCTTGTTTCTGTGTCGATTGAGGCAGTAATCAATTCATGTTCGCTTATGTCAAGAACACGGCAAATATCGGTAATCAAGGTAATGTCGGGATAGGATACCCCACGCTCCCATTTGCTCACTGCACCTTCGGTAACAAACAACATTTCTGCCAAATCTTTTTGTGAATAGTTTTTTTCCGTTCGTTTAATTTTTATAAACGCGCCGAAAGCTTTTTTATCAGTCATATCTGTTTACCTCCGTCCATCATTCTACGGTAATCAAGGTAAACCGTCAATGGACTGTTAAGCCACCCCCATTTTGGGTATGGTGGAGCGAAATTCAAGTTGCACAAACTGTTTGCCAATATTCTAGCATATACACATATATTGTTCAACGACAACCTCTCAGTCAAAAATCAAATAGATTTTTGACAGCGCCCTTTATACAAGGGCGCCTTTGGTGTGGAGAACATTTGAACTCGCTTTCTCTGTCTGTGGCAAGCAGAGCACCCGGCTGTCCACCGGATTCGATAACCGGTCAGATGCCCGGCTCCACATACACAAGAAAGCCGATAGACCATATTGACCTGCCAGAAAATTAATCCGATTTTCCGCTAAGAACACGAAGCCGATCGGTGGGGATTTTTTATTTCCACGCCTTAAAAGGCACCAATAAAACCGCGAGACTTTTTCTCGTTGAAGGTTTTCAGCCATCAAGATTTTTTGCCAGTGCATCTGCTTTTTGGATCAGATCGATTGCAAGGTCAGAATACAGCCTATACACCATGGGAAGCTCCAATTTTGAGTTCAGAGATATCATTCCCATGCATCTGAGCATCTCGTTGGGCTGGATATTGACATGGCAAAAATCTTTCCCCTGATACTGAGGCAGAGGAGTGTTGCCGATCAGCTCCCAAACCTGTTGCATAAGCTCGGGAGTCAACGTGGAAAATACGATGTCAGTGATGCACCAAAGATCGATTTTTTCATTTGATGCAGATTCCGCAACACCAACAGTGGCAAGAACACGGCCGAGGTGATCGTAATCGCATTTTGGCTCAACGGTAAAGCTCTCCGATACCATGTTCGGATCAATGGGATTTTCCTGTCTGCCGAATCCTCCCACAATTTCAAACCGCCCCGATGACGAAATGAATGACAAAAACCTTTTTTCCGTTTTTTTCATTATGTTTACTGAATCCTCTCCGTACACAGCATCATGTTTCTCAAAAACCTGTACCGTTTTGGAAGCAAATAGCGTGTTTAGATAATTTGATTCCAAACCCTCTTGCGAGGCGATATCGATCAAATCATTCAGTTCAGCCGGAGAAAGGCAGCCAATGATAAGCGTCGACAGATCCGCAAGGCAGATAAGTTTGAGCTCGTTTGGAACGTCTTTTGCCGTTATTATACTCACAAGGCAGTTCATCGGCTCACTGTCTATGTCCTCCAGGTACTCACCTGCTTTTTCCCAGTTTTTCAAAAATGCCTTGCATTGGGGATCAAGGTAGAGGTCAAGGAGATTTGCCAATTCCTCATCCGTTGGTTTTCCGCAGTGCATGAGACGCTTTATTCCATAGGTCAAATACTCTCGGAACATTTTTGGATCATTGCTCAGTCGGGCAGATTCCAAAGCATCCACTATCATACCTATCGACTCTTTGCTCTCGTTTTCTGCCGTCAGAATAGCAAGACGGTATGCAATCTCGGCGGATTCTGCATATTTTTTTCGTTCAAATGCAATACGATAATCGCTTTTCAGCTTTTGAACATTTGCTTTTGCAACCGAGAGATTGTTTACTGCAAAAAAATCAGCTCCGTTGGAAAACTGCTCGTCATCAAAGCTTGCGCTGTCTGTGAGAAACTCGTTGTATCCCGGCGTGGTTTTCCAACGGTTCCAAAACCGAATCCCATCTTTTGATATCCACAAATCCTTGTAAAGACGATTGAGCAAAAAATGTATCAACCTGAAGTTGCGATTGTTTTGGGCAATTGAAAACGTATCGTTGAGAAGCACCTCTGCTTTTTTTGAAAAGCCCTGCCGAGCGATCAAAATACTCGCCAGTGTACACGAAAACAGCATTCTCTTTGATCCGTCAAGACGTGGATCCTCAACCATTTTTGTCAACAGCGGTATAGCTTTTTCCGGTCTGTTGTCGTTGCAATACGCACCTTTGAGAACATCAACGATTGCCACTTCCTGATAGAATTCAATGTTTTTGTTTTTCAAAAAATCCTCGCAAAACTTGATGCACTCTTTGTATTTTCCTCCGATATTGAGGGCGTTGGCAATACCCCGCTGAAACGTAAACGCATGTTGGGTGATCCCGTGCTTTTTGCAAATATCGTAGTATTTTTTGGATATTTCCAACGATTCATCGATATTTCCTGTGCGGTAAAGACACACGGCAATGCTGTTTGAGAACGAGAGAGTAAAAAACACGTAGCCCAGATCGCGAGACCATTTTTCACATTTTGAAGAAAGATTGACTGCCTCCCCATACTCCTTTTCACGTATAAGCAAATCTATCTTTCGTTTGTATGCAAACAATATAAAACTGATGCTTCCCGCCTCAGTGGAAAGACGGATAGAATCTTCAAAATCCGCCATTGATCCCACCTGTCTGTGTTTCCATAGCAGCTCGGACCTAAGGTTTGCAAACATGGCTCGGTTGAGGGGAGTGTCATCCTCCATTGACCTATATTTTTCCAACAGATTGAGAGCATATTCCGTGCCATTCTCTTCCGCAGCGATGGTTATCTCCTCGCCCAAAAACATCTCTTTTCCAACTCTTTCGATTTCCAGGAAAGGAACAAATTTGTTTTGAGCTGCGGAGTCAATGACTTGATTGATACGATCAATTTCTTTTTGCAATGAAAGGTCCATATATATGGCGTCGAGATTGCAAAAAGCGTCCTTTGCCTGAACGGGAAGCCCTGAATGGTTTCGATCAAGGAACTCCATGTTGTCAGCAATAATTTTTGATACGTTGCGGTTGGTTTCAAGCATCAAAAATGCCAGAGCCGCTCTTACAGCATCCTTTTCATAAGCGCAAAGGTTCATCATCACATCGGTATTTCCGAGCACTGCCGAAACCGAATTTTCATCTCTGCCGGCAACAAAATGGATCAATGCATTTTTTTGAAGTCTCAGATCACGGGCATCGGTTCCGATCTTTTTGTAGTCGGAAACAGACAAAAAGTATCTGCCCAATGAAATGTTGATCTCATCTTTTTTTGATTGCAGCACCACCTGCAGGACATGATCTCGCAACGCCGTGGGAAGAACTCCGCCGATTGTTTCAAAGCGCAAAGCGCTCATCAAACGGCTGACGGCTGTCCATTGGAACTTGTCGCAGCTTGTCAGGTCAGTCAGCACAAAGAATCTGCCCGATTCCTCCAACGGAAGCACCGAGATTGAAACCGCCGCCAAAACAGTAAGCAAAAGATCAAAAAATTCTTTCCCGTGCGTACTTTTTATGTAATCAAAAACCAGGTCATAATACTCCGTAAAAGTACTGCACTCCGACAGCTTTTTTGATATCTCACCTACCGTATCAAAGCTGCCGAAGCAGTTGAGAAAATCGATTGCCGAGATGAGATATCCCGGATATCCGGCAAGGTCAGAATCCAGCAGCGGCAAAACGTCTTTTGAGTTTTTTCCGTACTTCTTCAGCTCCGATTCCAAAATATGGCGGGCTGAAGATATTTCCATTTGCCGCATCTCAAGACACTGCCACCCCATGATCTCCGCACTGTTTATAATATCGGCATCGTTGGAAGAACACACAATACGGAATTTATTTCCCGTGACAGGGGGTATCCACTGAAGGTATTTTGTACGGCTTCCGTGGATATATTCAATATCATTGATGACAAGCAGTGTCTCTTGCCGGCAGTGAAGCTCTTTGATCAGATTTACAAAATTTTGATTCAGCGCCTCCTCCTCAATGTCTGTCAAAATGCGGCCGCTGTCCCAAAGATGGCTGTTTTCTTCAAACCAGGAATAATCATAAACTGTGACGTCCGGATGCTCCATCAGTTTTTTTACAATGGAAAACGCAACGTAATGCCACTCCGTGTTGGACTCATCCGCACGACAGTTGATGACGATTCTTGCGGGGAACTCCGCAGCAACTCTGTTGAGCAGGGACGTTTTTCCCAGAGGCCCGTTTCCGTGCAGAATCAGTGTGGAATCGGTCATACGTATACACGATGAAATGCTTTTTACCTCTTTTTCGTTGCAGTCAAAATGAAGCGAAATGCTGTGTGAAAAGAGCTTTTCTCGCTCAAGATGAACGTCCGTATCACCATAAATCTCATCAAGCCAAGTCGAAAAACGGGAAACTATAATATACTCAAACTCGGAGATCTCACTGTACTCCGCCACTTCATCCTTGGCGGTTTTCAGTATTTTTTCTTTGAGCTGTGCAATGCTATGTGTATCCTCAGCAGAGGGGGGCTCAGTGCAATTTTTGAAAAGAAACAGTGAATTTTTGTGACCGTCGTTTTTGGACAGATTGTACAGTATCTCAAGCTCGGTGTAGCTGGCACCGAGACTGTCTGCAAGCCAGGGATATTGCTCCGCAAGCGCAGGAGACACCTGTGTCATTCGTGATCCGTAACGATTGCCGATTATGCCCAAAAAGAACGGTCTGCACCTGTCTACCTCCTCAAGGCACAGAGACACAAGGCGGTCGTTTTCGATATCCTCTTCTGTTACACCCCAGCGCAGATCCACAGAAAAAAACGAAACTCCCTTGTCACGGCAAAGGGCCCTCAGCTTTGGTACGATTATATCGTTGAAATGCTGGCGTTCAGAGGTCATATCCGAAAAGGTAGAGGATATAAACATTCGTATTCCGTTGTACTTTTGATTCTCGGGATTATTCATTTTTTCGCCCTTTTTTCACAAAATTCTTTTTCTTTTGAATTATACACTCATTTTATGTTTTCGTCAATGAATTGTATTTTGGTTTGCTTTTTTTTAACGAACATGGTATGATATGTTTATCATAAAATTTGCGAGGTTTTTTGATATGCTGATAGTTTTGGTGGGCGGAACCCTTGAGGTTGCAAAGAAATCAAGAGAGTATTTTTCCAACAAAGGTTACTCTGTGATTCAAAAATACAATTATCTCCCGGAGGATTCTCTGTCGTATCACTATGACACCTACAAAAACCATGACGAAAAAACCGTGATGCAATGCGATTTTGTTTATTCCATCCACGGCGGAAAAACGGGTTTTTACAAATCCCAGATCCTTGATGCGGTGAGAGGCAGGTCAAACGCACTTATCACCATGTCCCCAGACAGTCTGGATTTTGTGCGGGAGATTGTGGATTCCTTTGGCGAATACGTGGTGCCCATATATATGTACATTGACAGCACAAGTCTTGAAACAATGACACGCAAATACGTAAAAGACGAAATTCAGGTAAATAAACGTCTGAAAAAAGGAGCCATGCTGAGAAGCACGTTTCTTGCAAACATGAATGTTTTTGACAAAACTGTTATATATAGCGAAGGCGGAGAATTTGGGTTTGACGCTCTTTACAGCCAGTTTGACCTTATCATCAAGGAAGCGGAGGAGCTGCAAAAGCGGCTCAACAACCGTCTGTACGTGGATCTTCCTTACACAGGTACTCTTGACTACGTTTTTGTCAGCTACTCCCACAAGGACGACAAAAAGGTGATTCCATATCTCTCAGCACTGCAGAGAGAAGGATACAGAGTCTGGTACGATGAGGGGATCCACAAAGGAAACAACTGGCTCATTATGCTGGGCGAAAGAATAAAAGGATGCAAAAACTTTTTGCTCTTTTCGTCCGAGCATTCCGCTGCATCCGAGCGTGTGGAGGACGAGATAAACGGAGCAATCAGGCGCAGAGATCTGCACCCCATCACAGTGCGGCTTGACAGTGCGGAATTTCCGTACGGATACGAGATGTTTTTGGACAAATATCAAAATATTTTTGCATCGGAGGGCAAGGTTTTGGAGCAGATCTGCCAAGCGCTCTCCCCCACCACAAAAGAATGATCTTTTTCCCCTGCCCCAAAAAAGGCAGGGAGTTTTTTTATCAGTGTTGAAAACACCTGCAAAAAATGATAAAATAATAAAGACATCTTTGATATCGGGGGATAAAAACAATGAAGCGAAAAATAAAAACCTCTTTGGTGCTAACATCAGTTTTAATAACAGTCTTAATTACGGCATCACTGTTTTTTTTGATAAACAGCCAAAAAGTCACAGGAATGTCCGTGGTTTTCAAGCCATATAAAACAGGACAGGATCAGATCGTGTTTTGCTCCGACAGCGGTCACAACCCAAACCTGTCTGCCACCGGCGGCGGAACACTTGAAATAAAAGCAAAAAAGGACACAAGTTATTTTGTCTTTGTTCTCTTGGAGGGACAAGACGGAATTGTTTTTCAAGGTAACACCGTCATTGAAAACGGAAAAGGCAATATCGATCTTGGGGAGCTGAAAGCAGGAGATTATCTCGTATCTCTCTCACTATCCGAAGAAGAAAAAACCGACTTTTTTGCGGGAGGAAGATATGGATTTGAGCACGGACTGGCTCTTGCAGCTGACACAAACCTTACTCTGCACACTCCGGATCCGTTTGAGTATCCATGCGATCTTGTGATCAACCATCCCTTTTGTTGGGAGACAGGTATGGTGATCGTTGACGGTGATCTGTTGTTTGAAAGCCGCAACGAAGGCAAAATGGAGATAAAAAACAATTCTGCCTCCGATTTTACATGTGATAATCTGATATGCAAAACACCATGTTGGGATATTTTTGTTGACGTTCCCTTTGGAAACTTTTTGGAAGAAAGGCCGTTTTTTGTTCATGCAAGATCCCTGTGCGGAAGAAAGATCGATACAGAGGAAGTTTTTGCGGATTCTGCCGATGACATCGCATATCTTACGGACGGGTTTGGGGCACTTCGGATCGATGACCATATAAAAAAGCTGACAGTGAGCGGTGATTTTTGCCTAAGCGGTTTTTCTGTTGCCCGTCCCCTTTCGGTCACTTTTTCGGGCAATGTCAAAATAACCGACAATATTGTTTTTGACACCAGTGAGCAGGGAAAAATCACCGTTGATTACTCCAAAAACGCCATCCCCTTGGGTGAAAAGCTGATATTTGACTCCCCTTCCTGTGACGTTTTTTGCACGGGAGACGAAAAACCCGAGTTTGAGACAGTTGAAACCAATTTTTCGGTTCGGAGCTACAACGGAGTTTTTGTTCACAGATATATGGGAGGCAGCGGAAGCGCAGACGTTGAATCCGCCGTGCTGATCGACTCAGTCACCGGAAGAACTTTTGACACCTTTGCAAGAGGCAACGTCTTGTATGCAGAGCTTGAGCTCACTGATAATGTGGACCCGGACAAGGTGAAAATTGATGCATCTTTTACACAGGAAGCAAAATCCCAGATCATCCGTGACAACGGAGAATATTACTTTGTGATCACCGATACGGCAGGCAGTACAAGAGGTTATAAAATCGAATTTTACAAAAAAGATTTTCGGCTTCCTATCATCAGAATCGAAACTGAAAACGGTGCAAAAATTAACACAAAGGACAGATACATCAACGCTTATTTCTCCATTGACTACGGAGAGGACTTTGATTTTGACAGCATATATGACTCCGTCATCGGGATTCAGGGCAGAGGACACTCCTCCTGGAAACTTGAAAAAAAGCCGTACAAAATCAAATTCGAATCAGGCACATCCCTCTTTGGGCTTGAAAAAGCAAAAAGGTGGGTGCTGGTTGCCAACCACGTTGACCGCTCACTGATCAGAAATCAGATCGCCTATTCTGTAGGCAATGTTTTGGACAACATGGTATTTATACCATCTGCATACATGGTGGATCTCTATATCAACGGAGAGTATCATGGTGTCTATCAGCTCAGTGAACAGCCGGAGATAAACCGGGGCAGAGTGCCGGGTGTTGAGGACAGCACTGAGACGGACACCGACTTTTTGCTGGAGATAGGCGGCGAGTACACAAAGACGGATTTTGGCGGAAACGTGTTTTCTCACAAGCTGTTTCGATTTGTGGAAATAAAAAACCCCGATTCAGACGTACTGACAAAAGAACAGTTTGATTATGTCAGCGGTTACGTAAAGGCAGTGGAAGATGCCGTTGTGAGCGGCGGGGATTATCATGAGCTGTTGGACGTGCCCTCGCTGGTGGACTGGTTTTTGCTGTACGAATTTTCTTACAATCTTGACGGAATTTTCAGAAGAAGCGATTATCTGTTGAAAAAATCTGACGGAAAGCTGTTTTTTTGTCTCCCGTGGGATTTTGACTACGCTTTTGGCAACATGGGGCTGGATTCCTCTGACTACGAGGAATGGATCTGCCTCGGCAATTCCGAAACGGACTCATACAACATGTACATCCCCGAAAACATCATGGACTATCTGCTGAAAGACCCTTATTTTATCAGCTGTCTCAAGGAAAGATGGGAACAGGTCGGAGAAAAAATGCTCTCTGTTGCACTGGAAACGGTAAGCGCTGCGGAGGTGCGAGTTGCTCCCTCCGCTGAACAAAATTTTGAACGATGGAAGGTGCTTGGAAAAAAGATTCAGTTTGAAAACAAAGTGACAGCAAAAATCGACACCTACCAAGGGCAGCTTGACTATCTGACCGATTGGATCAACATGAGGTACGCCTGGATGGACAAAAACATCAAAAAAATGGGATGACGCTCCAACAATGTTGAGGTTTCTATTGAAAAAACCATATACTTGTGATATAATATTTTGAATATTTGTATCACGATCGATGTGAGTGAGATTTTATGTTTGTAATAAAAATAGCAGATATCCGTATCGGTATCAACAATACATACGAATACGTAAAAAAACAGTGCTCCGGATACATAGTGGACGAGGAGCCGGATTTTTGCGTCAGCGTTACTCGGCAGCAACTGATCGAAGAAAAAAAGCTATATGACTTTGAGCTGGAGATGGGATACATCGAGAGCGTCTGCATATACCGTGAGATCGCACTCAAGCTTCCCTCCTACAACGCTTTTCTTATGCATGCTTCGGTGGTGGCTGTTGACGGGGTGGCATATGCTTTTTCCGCAAAGAGCGGAACCGGCAAGACTACTCATACCCGCCTTTGGCATGAGTTGTTGGGCAACAGGATGACTGTTGTCAATGGAGACAAGCCGATATTGAGATTTTTGGACGGAGTTTTGTATGCGTTTGGCACCCCTTGGGCGGGAAAAGAAATGATGAACACAAACACAAGCGCTCCTCTCGGCGGAATCTGCTTTTTGCACCAGTCACCTGAGAACACAATAACTCGGTTGATCCCAAAAACAGCTCTGGAGCGTGTGGTGCATCAAATACTCATTCCAAAGGATCCTCTAATTGCCGCCACAACTCTTGATCTTGTATCAAAAATGCTGACAAATATACCGTTGTGGTCTCTGGGATGCAACATTTCCGCAGATGCTGCAAAGCTTTGCTTTGAAACAATGTCGTCTGCCACACAGGAGAAAAAATGAACTTGACAACTATATGTCCTGCCGAAAATGATATAAAAATCCATACGCAAAAGGGTTTTTCAAAAAACGTTTCACGCGCTGCTGCTGTTTGCGGGATTTTTTTGCTGATCCAGATTCTCGTATCCTTTTTTGGATATCCCGTTTTTCAGTTAATCTGCGAAAATATCGGTGCCGATCACAAAGCGGCAATGCCCATGGGCGTATACCAACTGATTGCGTACACCCTCATGTTTTCAATCATCATCGCCATCGCTCTGATGATGTTTCGCAACAACCCCAAAAAGCCGAGGATCGATTTCAGACCCGCACCTCGGTTTCCTCTCCTGTACGTTTTTGGAACGGTGGGTCTGTCATACGCCATAGCACTGATCTCCTCTGCGGTTTTTTCGGAGCTTTTGGAGGAACAGCCCTTGGCAGAAATTCCACTACCTCAATCAGTAGGCGGGATTATTTTGACCTTTGTCAGTGTGGCACTGCTTCCCGCAATTTTTGAGGAATGGCTTTTTCGGGGCATTATTCTCAAAAACCTGCTCCCCTATGGCAAGTGGCCCGCAATTATTGTGTCTGCCCTGCTTTTTGGTACTTTGCACACAGATATTCCAAAAATGCCGGGTGCAA
Source organism: Eubacteriales bacterium (assembly GCA_045538555.1). GTDB lineage: Bacteria > Bacillota > Clostridia > Oscillospirales > CAG-382 > Coliplasma. Next base: position 161,617 of record JAZSRP010000049.1, on the reverse strand, counting down.
CCGTTTTTGGGCTATGTCTCGGGATTCTCTTTTGCTGCACGGGCAGAGTTTTTTTGGGAAGCGTGATTCATTTTATCAACAACGCTTTTTCTGTTGCTGCATCATATATTCTGGTTTTTGAGATGGAGGAGGCATCCATTTATTTTGGGCTGGCAGTCAGCGCTCTTATCGTTATCTCAGTGGTTGCCGTTGTCTGCTATATCATCGGAGGGCTTGAAAGAAAACGTATTGTGAGACGCAGCGGCGAAGCGATCGGCTACTTGGTGACCGCAACGCAGGCAGTAAAGAGAATTATTTTCAACCCCGGCACCATATTTTTCCTGATCATGCTGGGAGCAACTTTGGGGTTGCAATATCTGATATGACAAAAGACGACGTATTTTTTATGAAAAAAGCCCTGGTACGGGCACGTGCCGCCGCAAGAGCGGGAGAGGTTCCAATCGGAGCGGTTATCGTAAAAGACGGATGCATCATTGCATCGGGACGCAACATGCGTGAAAAATCAAAAAACGCTCTGCTCCACGCAGAGACTGTTGCAATTCAACGCGCTTGCAAAAAGCTGGGAGCTTGGCGGCTGTCGGACTGCACACTCTACGTCACCATGGAGCCCTGTCCTATGTGTGCAGGTGCTGTTGTCAACTCACGTATCAAGAGTGTCGTTTTTGGATGCAGAGACCAAAAGGCGGGCGCTTTGGGAAGCGTTTTTGATCTGTCCCAATACCCATTGAATCACAAATTTGAAGTAAAAGGCGGTGTACTTGAGGAAGAGTGCGTCCGTGTTTTGCAGGATTTTTTTCATATTCTCAGGCAAAGACCGAAAGGAACAAAAAAATGAAAACAAAAGCTGTTATTTCTGTTACCGGCAAGGACAACGTGGGTATCATCGCACGTGTCAGCGCTCTATGTGCCGACTGCGGTGCAAATATTATTGATATCTCCCAAACCGTACTCTCTCAGTATTTTGCCATGATCATGATCGTTGAGATCGATGGACTTTCTATACCTTTTACCGATTTTGTTGACAAGGTATCCGAGTTTGGAAAGAAAAACAATCTTGAAATCCATGCAATGCATGAGGATATTTTTGACTCCATGCACAGGATCTGAAACGGAGACAACCATCTATGATCGACAACAGAGATATTATTGAAACAATAAATATGATCCGTGAGGAAAACTTGGACATCCGCACGGTGACTGTGGGCATATCCCTTTTTGATTGCGTAAGCGATGACAAGAACCGATTGGCGTCAAACATCTATGACAAGATCACAAAAACGGCTGAGTTGCTGGTTCCTGCCTGTGAGGAAATCGAAAAAACCTACGGGATTCCCATCATCAACAAGCGTGTTTCGGTTACGCCGCTGTCTTTGGTTGGCGGAAAGCTTGACAGCGACGGATACGTAGAGCTGTCACAGACTCTTGACAGAGCCGCTGACACTTTGGGCATCAATTTTATTGGCGGATTTGGCGCACTGGTCCACAAGGGAAGCACTGCCGGAGAGGACGCCTTGATCGAGTCTATCCCCTATGCCCTCTCGCAGACAAAAAAAGTGTGTTCGTCCGTCAACGTTGCCACCACAAAAGCGGGCATCAACATGGATGCCATTGCAAAAATGGGCAGCATTATCAAAAAAACAGCTTTCCTTACAAAAGACGAGGATTCTATCGGATGTGCAAAGCTGGTGGTTTTTGCCAACGTACCTGAGGACAATCCTTTTATGGCGGGTGCTTTTCATGGCATAGGCGAGCCCGGTTCCATCAACAACGTAGGCGTTTCGGGTCCCGGTGTGGTCAGCAGCGCCATCACAAGAGCAGGCAACTGCTCTCTCAGCGAGCTTGCAGAGGTTATAAAAAGAACCTCTTTCAAGATCACCAGAGTGGGTCAACTGGTAGCGCATGCTGCCAGCAAAAAGCTGAGAATTCCTTTTGGTATCGTCGATCTGTCACTTGCCCCCACCCCCGCTATCGGCGATTCTGTTGCAGATATTCTTGAAAAAATGGGACTTGAGACCTGCGGTGCACACGGGACCACCGCCGCTCTTGCTATGCTGAACGACGCCGTAAAAAAAGGCGGTGTTATGGCTTCTTCCCACGTGGGCGGTCTGTCCGGTGCTTTTATTCCCGTGTCAGAGGATGCGGGAATGATCGCTGCTGTTGAAAAGGGCGTTTTGTCCATCGAAAAGCTGGAAGCAATGACCGCTGTTTGTTCGGTGGGACTTGATATGATTGCCGTGCCGGGAGACACCGAAGAGGCGGTTATCTGCGGTATTATTGCAGACGAGATCTCTATCGGCGTTGCCAACACAAAAACCACCGCTGTGAGGATTATTCCCGCCTACGGCAAAAGCGCAGGAGAATCCGTTGATTTTGGCGGTCTGTTGGGAAGAGCCCCCATCATGAATCTCCGCACACAATCCCCTGCTGTTTTTATCAACAGAGGCGGACGGATTCCCGCTCCCATCCACAGCTTGAAAAACTGACTTCTTTTGAAAAAGGAGATAATTGACATGAAAGAAAAATTTTATATAACAACTGCCATTGCATACACCTCCAAAAAACCCCATATCGGCAACGTTTTTGAGGCGGTTCTTACCGATGCCATTGCAAGATACAAAAGAATGAGGGGATACGACGTTTTTTTCCTCACCGGCACCGATGAGCACGGTCAAAAGATACAGCAGGAGGCCGAGAAAAAAGGCATCACTCCACAGCAGTACGTTGACGAGGTGGCAGGTGTCATCCGTCAGATCTGGGACGATTTTGACGTAAGCTATGACAGGTTTATACGCACTACCGACGATATTCACGTCAAAGCGGTACAAAAAATATTTAAAAAGCTCTATGATAATGGCGACATATACAAGGGTGCGTACGAAGGCAATTACTGCACCCCTTGTGAGTCTTTTTGGACTGACACTCAGTTGGTTGACGGTTGCTGCCCCGATTGCGGTAGAAAGTGCGTCAGAGCAAAGGAAGAGGCGTATTTTCTCAAGCTCTCAAAATACACAGACCGCCTCATTGAGTTTTTTGAAAGCTCCGAGGACGTCATCACACCCGCATCCCGCAAAAACGAGATGCTGAATAATTTTATCAAACCCGGGCTGCAGGATCTCTGTGTTTCCCGCACCAGCTTTGACTGGGGTATTCCCGTTGAGTTTGACAAGGGACACGTCATCTATGTATGGATCGACGCGCTCTCCAATTATATCACCGCTATCGGGTATGATCCTGACGGCAGCGACGAGCAGTTTGGCAAGCTTTGGCCCGCCGATCTGCAGGTTATCGGAAAGGATATTGTCAGATTCCACACCATCTACTGGCCTGTTATTCTCATGTCTCTGGGACTTCCTCTGCCCAAGCAGATTCTGGGACATCCCTGGCTACTCTTTGGCGAGGACAAGATGAGCAAATCCAAAGGGAATGTTATATACGGCGACGAGCTTATCCAGGACTTTGGGCTTGATCCCGTCAGACACTATCTGCTGGCAGAGATGGGATACTACAACGACGGATCCATCACATACGAGAATCTAATCAAGCGCACCAACACGGACCTTGCAAACACCTACGGAAACCTTGTTTCCCGTACCGGAGCAATGATCAAGCAATATTTTGGCGGAGTTATCCCCAAAAACAGCGGAAACGACGACGAGTTTGCCGTCACTCTAAAAAATTCCGTAAAAGGGTACGTTGAGGAAGCGATCTCAAAGTACGACAAGTATCTCATCGCTGATGCAGATGCCGCTATTTTCAATGCGCTGAAATCCTGCAACAAATACATTGACGAGACAACGCCCTGGGCACTTGCAAAGGACGATACCAAGAGAGCACAACTGGCTGACGTTATGTCAAATCTGGTGGACAGCATCAGAATATGCACTCTCCTTCTCACACCCATTATGCCCTCCACTGTCAAAAAGGTCAACGGAGTTTTTGGTGTCTGTGACGATGCTGATTTTGACTCCTCTATTTGCTATGATTACCGTTGCGAGGGCAATGAAATCGGTGATATCCCCATGCTTTTTGCAAGGATTGACGAGAAAAAATTTCTTGATGAGCTCATCAAAAAGCACGAGGCAAAGATGAAGGAAGCAAAAAAAGCGGCGCAAAAGGAAAAGGCAGAGGAAAAGCCCGCAGAGCTGATCGGCATCGAGGATTTTGCAAAGGTTCAGCTCAAGGTCGGTATGGTAAAAGAGTGCCAAAAGGTTGAAAAGAGCGACAAGCTGTTGTTGCTTCAGGTTGATATCGGCGACGAGGTCCGTCAAGTGGTATCCGGAATTGCCAATTATTATACCCCCGATCAGCTCATCGGCAAAAAGGTGGTTCTTGTTGCCAACCTCAAGCCCGCAAAACTGAGGGGCATCGAAAGTAACGGTATGATTCTTGCCGCGGATACACCGGACGGTGTAAAGGTTTTGTTTGCAGATGACAACGTTGCTCCCGGCAGCAAGGTAAGATAAAATGTTTGATTCCCACGCACACTATGATGACAGTGCTTTTGACGAGGTACGCGAGGAACTGCTTCTCTCGCTTTTCAACGAGCATGGTGTCACAAACATCATAAATGTTGGATGCGATATACAGACCTCAAAAAACTCGCTCTTGCTTGCGGAAAAGTTTTCGTTTGTATACGCATCGGTAGGCATTCATCCCCACGAGGCAGATAACTGCACAGAAGAAACGTTTGACACCGTGCGCTCTCTCCTGAATCACAAAAAAGCGGTGGCTCTGGGAGAAATCGGGCTTGACTACCACTACGGCAACGAAAATAGAGAAAAACAGATTTTTGTTTTTGAAAAGCAGCTTGAAATGGCAAAAGAGCTTGATATCCCCGTCATTATCCATCAGCGGGAGTCCGTCGGAGATTGTCTTGATTGCGTTTGCAGGCACGATGTAAGGGGTGTTTTTCATTCCTTTTCCGGCAGTGCTGAAACAGCAAAGGTTTTGCTTGACCGCGGGTGGTATATCTCTTTTTCGGGTACAGTCACCTTTAAAAACGCAAGAAACCCCGTGGAGGTTGCATCCATCGTCCCCGATGACAGGATTCTTGTGGAGACCGATTGTCCCTACCTCACACCCCATCCCCACAGAGGAAAACGAAACGACAGCGGATACATGAGGTTGACGCTGGAAAAACTGGCAGAAATCAGAGGTGTTGATTTTGAGTACATGGAAAAGATCACAGCACACAATGCAAAACAGCTATTTGGCGTCTGAAAAAGCGTTGACTTTTGCATACCGTGTAGACAACGGAATATATCTCAATATCACAAACCGCTGCACCAACAGCTGCGAGTTTTGTCTCCGAAACAACGGCTCCACCGCATATGGCAGCGATCCACTATGGCTTGAAAGAGAACCCTCTGCCAAAGAAGTTGTTGATGCGGTGAAAGACATCATCTTTGATGATTGCAAGGAATTTGTTTTTTGCGGTTACGGCGAGCCCACCTGTCGGTTTGACGTTTTGGTGGCAGTAGCAGGTGAGCTGAAAAAACTGTACAACATACCCATCCGTCTCAACACCAACGGGCAGGCAAACATGATCACAGGAAAAAATGTTGTCCCTGCCCTCAAAGGGCTTGTGGACACGGTTTCCGTATCCCTCAATGCTCCTGACAGGTCCGGATATGACGCGCTGTGCCACTCGGTTTTTGGGGAAAATGCTTTTGACGGAATGCTTGATTTTGTAAAGCAATGCAAAGGGGTTGTCCCTCAGGTTTTCTTTTCGGTGGTGAAAGAGACTCTGTCGGAACCGGAGCTGCAAAAATGCGCCGAAATTGCCGCCAACTGCGGTGCAATGCTGAAGATTCGTAGTTATATTAGCGATAATAACCAAATCCCCCCTGCAAATTAACATCATTTTTTCAAAAAATGATGTTGTAATTTTTCCCAAAATGATATAAACTAACCTATGGTTAGGAATATAAAAAATTTATTTTTTCGGAGGAAAAATACCATGTCAGTAAAAGTTGCAATTAACGGCTTTGGTCGTATCGGTCGTCTCGCTTTCAGACAGATGTTTGGCGCAGAGGGCTACGAAATCGTTGCTATCAACGATCTCACCGATTCCAAAATGCTTGCTCACCTTCTCAAGTATGACTCTGCAGAGGGCAGATACGCTCTGTGCGTTCAGGTTGTAGCAAAAGAAGGCGCTATCGAAGTTGCAGGAAAAGAGATCCGCATCTACGCTGAGAAAGACGCTGTGAACCTTCCTTGGGGCGAGCTCGGTGTTGACGTTGTTCTTGAGTGCACCGGCTTCTACACCTCCAAAGAAAACGCTTCTGCTCACATCAAAGCAGGCGCAAAGAAGGTTGTTATCTCTGCTCCCGCAGGCAATGATCTTCCCACCATCGTATTTGGCGTTAATGAGAACACTCTCTCCGCTGATGACACCATCATCTCTGCAGCTTCCTGCACCACCAACTGCCTCGCTCCCATGGCAAAGGCGCTCAATGATTACGCTCCCATCCAGAGCGGTATCATGACCACCGTTCACGCTTACACAGGCGACCAGATGGTTCTTGACGGCCCCCACAGAAAGGGTGACCTCAGAAGAGCAAGAGCTGCTGCTGTAAATATCGTTCCCAACAGCACCGGCGCTGCAAAAGCTATCGGTCTTGTTATCCCCGAGCTCAACGGCAAGCTCATCGGCTCTGCTCAGAGAGTTCCCACCTGCACCGGTTCTACCACCATTCTTGTTTCTGTTGTTAAGGGCAAGGACGTTACCAAAGAGGGCATCAACGCTGCTATGAAGGCCGCTTCCAGCGCTTCCTTTGGTTACACCGAGGAGCAGCTCGTTTCTTCCGATATCATCGGTATCACCAACGGCTCTCTCTTTGATGCTACTCAGACCATGGTTACCAAGATCGACGACGATACCTATCAGGTTCAGACCGTTTCCTGGTACGACAACGAAAACTCCTACACCAGCCAGATGGTTCGCACCATCAAGTACTTTGCAGAGCTTGCATAAGTAATATTTTTCATACAAAAAAGGAGCTGTTTTTCAGCTCCTTTTCTTTTTTGTTTTTTTAAGTAAACTGGGAATTGTACAACGTACTGTAAAAACCGCCCTGCCTCAAAAGCTGATCGTGGTTGCCCTGCTCCGTGATTCTGCCATCACGTATCACAAGGATCTGATCCGCATTTTGGATCGTTGACAAACGGTGTGCGATGACAAAACAGGTTCGGCCTTTCATCAGCTCGGTCATTGCCTCCTGGATCTGTATCTCGGTGCGTGAGTCAACGTTTGAGGTTGCTTCATCAAGAATCAGCATGGGAGCATCTGACAAAAACGCACGGGCAATCGTGATGAGCTGACGCTGACCTTTTGAGATATTTACACCATCATCAGACAGCACTGTATTGTACCCATCGGGAAGCGATTCGATATAAGAATGAATTTTTGCGGCTTTTGCCGCTGTCACAACCTCATCCATGGTGGCATTTTCTTTGCCGTACACTATGTTGTCAAAAATTGTTCCGCAAAACAGCCACGTGTCCTGAAGCACCATGGTAAACGCTCGCCTCAGAGAGGAACGGGTGATATTCATTGCAGGAATTCCATCAATGCGTATCTCACCGAAATTTGGATCATAAAACCGCATCAGCAAATTGATCACCGTTGTTTTTCCTGCACCTGTCGGCCCTACGATAGCAATGGTTTTTCCGGGACTCACTGTTACGGAAACGTTTTTGAGAATCGGTTTATCTTCAACGTATCCAAACGAAACGTCATCAATCTCCACGTGGCCTTTTACATCCTTTAATTCAATCGCATTCTCTGAATCAAGAGGTTCGGGAGATTCGTCAAGAATACGAAACACACGCTCTGCCGCAGAAAACGCTGACTGAAACTCGTGAAGTATATTTGAAAACTCGTTGATGGGGCCGGCAAATTTGCGTGAATACTGCACAAACTGTGCCACTCCGCCCAGGGTGATAAAAAACATGGAGCCCGCAAGAACTGTTTCGTTTTGGGAGAACATGTACAGGATACCGCCAAATATTGCCACCAACGAGATTGACACGTTGTTGATCATATTGATGGATGGAAACAGCAATGCCGCCTGATACTCTGCGTTGTAATAGGCATTCATGGCATCCTCATTGCGCTCATTGAAGCGATTTGAGATAACCTCCTGGCGTCCATATGCCTGAATACTGCGGGTGCCCGAAAGCATTTCCTCGGCATACCCGTTGAGCTCACCATATTTTTTTGACCTTGCACGGAACAGCGGGCGCACTTTTTTTGAACGGAACCTTGTAAACAATATGGACACCGGCACAGTAAACACAAAAATGAGTATCATCGGTTTTGATATCTGCCACATAAATGCAAGTGATCCCACCACGGTATAAATACTGGTCATGACCTGAACAAGATCGTGGGAAAGTGTGCTGTTTATGGTATCGATATCATATGATATGTGGCTGATAATATCTCCTGTGGTATGAGTATCAAAATATCCCACAGGCAATGTGTTAAGCTTTTCAAACACCTGTTTTCTCATCTTATAGATGATACGCTGGCTTAAATGAACCATTATGACTGCAAGCACATAGGAAAGCAATGCCGAAAGTGCATAGCAGATTATCATTCCTGTCACGTTTTTCCACACCGTTGTATAATCAACACCGCTTGACAACTCAATAGCGTCAATGGCAGCTCCCGAATATCGGGGGCCCATGAGCGAAAGCTGGTTTGCCAACAGAGTAAAGATCACTGCAGGAACAAACAAGCGCCATTGTTGAAATACGTATTTTCCCAATCTGAGTATGATTGCTTTTGTGTCACGCTTTTTTCCATTTTTTTGTGCATTTTTTGCGTCAGTCAACAAAAGCACCTCCCATCTGAGAATCGCTGATCTCCTTGTACTGTGTGCAGGTGTTCAGCAGTTCATCGTGTTTTCCAATTCCGATAACCTCACCCTCCTCCAGCACAATGATGAGATCACAGTCCTTCACCGAGCTGACACGTTGTGCCACGGTGATAACTGTTGAGTCAGACAATTCATTTTTCAAAGCTGTGCGAAGGTTTGAATCGGTTTTATAATCCAGCGCAGACGATGCGTCGTCAAGAATAAGTATCTCCGGCCTTGAGGCAAGCGCCCGTGCAATCAAAACTCGCTGCCGCTGTCCGCCCGAAAGATTGGTTCCCTTGGAAGACAGCATATGGTCATACCCATCCGACAGAGCAGTAATAAATTCCTCTGCCTGTGCTATCTGTGCGGCACGGTGCACCTCTGATTCCTTGATATCTCTGCCAAAGCAAATATTTTCACGGATAGTATCGGCATATATAAAGTCGTTTTGAAGTGCTACGCCAAACATGGAAGACAGCTCTTGGCGGGAAAAGCTTTTTATACCCCTGCCGTTAATTCTTATGGAACCTTCATCTGTCTCATAAAAACGCAAAAGCAATTTTACAAGAGTTGATTTGCCGCTTCCCGTTGCGCCGATAATTCCGAGAGTCCCGCCTTTTTTCAGACTGAAAGAAATATTTTTTAGATTTGGTTTTTTTCCAAAATACGAGAAAGTTACATTTTCAAACACAATATGGTTGCCGTCAGATGCCATATCATTTGGGTTTGTAACAAAAAACGAATCCTCTGTATTGACAACCTCAGAAATTCTGTTTGCTGAAGCGGCACACTTTGTGTACATTACAAACATGCGTGACAGCGACATCATTGCCATTGAAATCAATGTAAAATACTGCATAAACGCGATTACAGTTGCAGGAGATGAGGTTCCGTCCGATACACGAAATGCGCTTACTGCCACAACTGCTGCGATTCCAAGGTTCATCAGCAAGGTCATGACAGGATTGACTACGCCCATTATCACGCCGGCATAACGTTCCTTGCGGGCAAGCTCTCCATTGACACGGTCATAACGGCGATTTTCGTATTCGTTTTTTGAAAGCGCCTTTATGACACGGATGCCTTGGATGTCCTCACGCACAACACGCACCATATTGTCAACGGATTTTTGCACTCCCGAATATAGCGGGACACCCTTGCGGGAAATACTGTACACCGTAACAAATATCAACGGCAGAGTAGCGATCATCACCAAAGCCAATGCCGAATCCATCAGCAGAGTGATGGAGATCCCTCCCACAAGCAGGATGGGAGCACGCACACCCATTCTTTGCATCATTCCCACAAAATTTTGTACATTGTACGTATCGGTTGTGATACGCGACTCCAGCGAGGGGATCGTAAAACCATCCGTCTCACGGGCTGAAAGGTACATGGTTTTTGTAAAAAGTTCTTTTCTGAGTTTTTTTGAAAACCTTGTTGTGACCCCTGCCGCCATTCGGTTTGCCACAATGTTTCCCACACAGGCAACAGCTGCCCAAAAAATCATCACGGCTCCAAAAATCAAAATCCGGTTGACATCCTGCGTGACGATCACATTTTCAAGAATATATGTCAGCAAAAACGGCAGCAAAAGCTCTGCAACTGTGCCTGTGACCTTGATAACAAATCCAAGAGTCATTCTTTTTCTGAACGGCTTGAGGAATGCAAACACCATTTTCATTTGACGTTCTCTCCCTCGTTTTCTACTGCATTTTTTGCACTGATCTCCATACGGCTAAGCACCGAGTAAAACACCGCCAGTTCCTCCTCCGGAATATCTTTTGAGATAAGCTCGTTCCACTCCTTTGCAATGCTGCGTACCGCAGGAAGTATCTCAAGCATTTTTTCGGTTGGATAGACAAGTATTCTGCGCTTGTCCTCCTCATCGGCAATACGTACAATATACCCGTTTTCCTCAAGATGATTGAGTGTGCGTGTAACATTGCTCTTGTTGATGCACAGCTCTCGTGCCAGCTCATCCTGAGAGCTGCCCGGGTTTCGGCATATCACCAGAACAAAGGTATGATGACAGCCCAATATACTGTCCCTTTTGAGTCTTTCGTTGCGGAACATTGACTGGCAGCGGCTGATCCTGTTGAGGGATTTCATTATCTTTGGCATAAATTCACTTCCGTTTTTGCAACAGATTTGTTGCGTATGCAACTGTTGCGCACGCAACTGTTATACCATTTTTGGTTTTTTTTGTCAACAAAAAAGACCGATAAAAGGTCTTTTTTCAGATGTTATTTTATTATTTTGAAATAACCTTCCTTGCGAGGACGGGCCTCGGGTTCTGTCTCCCAATAACCGAGAATACAATTTCCCACTCCGTAATAGCTATCGGGGATGCCCCATTCTTTTTTTAGCTGCTTGCCAAGTTCTGTATCAAAAACTTCTCTTGCCCTGTGGATCCAGCAGCTTCCTACTCCCACTGCGTATGCTCCGTTGAGCAGGTTTCCCATCACAAGGCATGCGTCCTCAAATCCGGTTTTTGCGTCACCGTCGGCAAATACCACAACCACCGTGGGCGCACCGTAAAATGGGTGGCCGTCCGGAGTACCCATAACTCTTGCGTTTTCCTGCTCCATCTGTCTGATGATCTCCGGATTTTGCACAGCAACCACCAACGGAGTCTGTCGGTTCATCCCTGTGGGTGCATAGATGCCTGCCTCAAGAATGCTGTTGAGTTCTTGGTCACTGATCTGTGCTTGCTTGTACTGACGGATACTGCGTCTTTTTGTAAGAATGGATATATCCATAAAAATGCTCCTTGTCTTAAAAAAGGCACCTTGCGGTGCCTCTTTTTTGTTATATTCAGCCCTCGTAAGCGTCTTTGTCAGCGATGATAATAGTGTTGGGGTGAAGCTTGAGGAGGGTTGCGGGGTTTTGGGTAGTGATCTTGTCATCCAAAAGCTCGGAAACCGCCTGATGCTTTGCTTTTCCGGTAGCGAGAAGGATGATTGTCTTGGCTTTCATGATAGAAGCCATGCCCATTGTAACTGCCTGAGTGGGAACGTCCTCTTTTTTCTCAAAGAAACGTGCGTTTGCGTTGATAGTGCTCTCGGTAAGAGAGGTGAGGTGAGTACCTGCAACCAGCTTTTCATCGGGCTCGTTGAAAGCGATGTGGCCGTTTTGACCAATGCCGAGGACCTGAATGTCTACTCCGCCTGCTGCGTCAATGGCCGCGTCATACTCTGCACCCATTGCTGCAGGATCTGCTGCAAGGCCGTCAGGAACACGGGTGTTTGCTTTGTCAATATCGATATGATCAAAGAAATTGACGTTCATGAAATAACGGTAGCTCTGATCATGGGTGGGAGCGAGGGGATAATACTCATCAAGGTTGAAGCTCTTGCAGTCCTTGAAAGAGATCTCGCCGTTCTTGTTCATGTCGGCAAGAATCTTGTACATACCAACGGGAGTGGAACCGGTTGCAAGTCCGAGAACGGAGTTGGGCTTCATATAAACCTGAGCCGCAAAGATTTTTGCCGCCTCTTTTGCAACGGCCTCTGCATTTTCACATACGATAATTCTCATAAAAAAATACCTCGACAATACATTTATTTTTTTATTTGCTGTAAAAATTATAGCATCAGCGCATGAGTATGTCAAGATATTGAACCAAAATCCACTCCGTCACTATTGTCAAAAAATCTGCGTTTTTTTATCTCGTTTTGGTAAAAGGGCTTCTTTTGAGCTTTTTTTGTAAAGAAATGAAAAAAAGCACTGCGATTGCAGTGCTTTTCCTGGTCTGAGTGACTGGACTTGAACCAGCGGCCTCTACCACCCCAAGGTAGCGCGCTACCAAACTGCGCCACACCCAGATCTTATGTTTTTCCGTCTTTTTTCAAAACGGCGCTGTCTCACAACAGCAAAAGGAATTATATCACATCCATATCTTGTTGTCAACCCTTTTTTGCACAAAAAGCATTTTTATTTTTTGAATTGGAATAATATTTGTACGGACTTTTTTTCGTATTATTATACCTCTTATTTTTTTATTTTTTCAAAGGAGTGATTATTTTGAATACAAAAAAACTCATGGGACGTATCCATAAAAATGCTCAAGCAGGACTTTACTCTATTCCCAAGCTGTTGGAAAACTGCAAAAGCGAGCAACTGCGGCAGGAGCTGAAACGGCAGGAAAAGGAATACAAAAGTATTTTTCGTGCAGCAGAGGAGCTGAGTGGTTATCGTTCTCTCCCCTCTCTCAGCACTTTTGCAAAAGCGCGTACGGGTGCCATGATAAAAATGGGAAACATTGCAAAAAACCCTGTCTCAAAGCAGGCAGAAATGATGATTCTTGGATCAACCGCCGGGCTGGTGGATATGTCCAGATCATTGAAAAACAGCAAGCACGCTTCTACCGAATCAAGGATACTTGCCGCAAAGCTGTTGAAAACCGAAGAAAACAATATCAGATCGTTGCGTAGGTTTTTGTGATATAGTTGACTTTTTTCCTGCAAAGAGATATAATTTTTATATAACCTTGTTTTTGGAGCTACGTCATGCAGGAACGCCGACTTTTGAAGATCAAAATCTCACGAGCAAGAACAAATCTTTTGTTTTTTATTATTCTTTCCGCACTTCAGATTTACACTATCGCAACAGGCGGAAGCTTGCTGATGCCGTTTTCTTCTTCCCTTGCCCTGTGGATAGCAAACGATTCTTTGTTTTTTGCTATTCAAAACAACGATCCTTCCATTCTTACCCTGGGAGTTGTGGGTGCGGCTGCAGTTATTGTTGTGTTTTTTCTATGTTATATGCTTTCAAAAAAACACAAAAAATGGATGCTTGCGGGGTTGATTCTGATTGGCATTGATACACTTGTTTTGCTTTTTCTGGCTTTTGTCAACGGTCTGTCAGGGTGGGTGCTTGACATCGTGCTTCACGGTATGCTGTTCTACTTTATGTTTGTGGGTGTCAAGGCAAGTATTGATCTGGAAAAGCTCCCGCCCTACGACAGCGTCGATGAGCCCATCTGGTCAAACCGTCAACCCAGCTTTGGAGACGAACCGCAACAGGGCGGCGAAATGTTTGATGCAGGATTTGTTCCGCGGGATGACGAGGAGGAGCTGTCAGACCCCATAGGCAAATATGAAGACGATGGGACCTTGCCTCTGTGCAATGGAAAGAAAAACGGGTTGGCTGTTTTTGCGGTCATACGAAACAACGTGGCTGAACTGGTCATCAACGGTATGGTATGCGATCGTTTGTCTGTGGCAAACAAAACAGAATTTACGCTATGTGCTATTGTGAACGAGATCAATTTTTCTTTTGAATATACAAAAACCCCGGACAGAGATGCAATGTTTTTGTATGCGGATGAAGAGCTGATCGACAGTGCAATAATTGAATAAATAAAACGGGCTGTAATACTCAGTAATACTCTTACAGCCCGTATTTTTTTTACGCAAACGCGTTTGTTTGATTGTTTTTTTCTTTTTTTTCGGATCTTTTGCGGCAAATCAGTTTGATAAGATACGCTGTCAAAATAAACAGGATACCTGCCCCCAAAACACTTCCGCCCACGATAAGAGTGTTTACTCCCACCACAGAAATAGCTCTGGCAATAAGTTTTCCGATGCCTCCACCAACAAGTGGCGAAATAAAGTCGATCAACATTGCCAGCGAGCACAACGTGACGATACCGCCCGCAACAATGGCGGTAGTTCCGCAGTATCTGAGTCCGCCTGTCACAGAATATCTGATCAGGAACACCAATGCGGCAACAAGAGCGCAAAGGAACCACACTGCAACAAGAATCCAGTTGCTGAACAGGATCCCAACCGCGTCAGCGACAGCACCGGGAGCAACCGATGAAATTTCTATTTTGCCAAAAGAATCGTTTTCTTCCTGTTTTTCTTTCAGTACTTTTTTTATATTGGAATAATCATCTGAGGTGAGAGAATATCCAAGTATCTTTTTTACCTCAGATTTGTGCTCCTTGAGAAGCTCCACTACTCCATCGGGATCAAAAACTGTGATAGACGCGTCATCTCCGCTTTTTATCTGTGCAATACTCTCACTGACACGCTCGGAGATCAGATCCGCGATGTCAAGAGAATCAAGAAGCTCTGACAGTTCACTGCGGGTGAATGAAAATTTGAGGCGGGACTGATCAATATTTTCATATATAATATCAACAAGACTGACGGAATCGTCATCAATACCCAGCTCCTGCTTTTGCTGTTCAGACACAAGGTCGGTAACATCAAGTTCAGCGGCAAAAACCGACTCTACCAGCCGCTCAAGAGAGTTTTCTGAAAACGTGATCCTGAACACTGTATAAAAGGATGCTCCGATAAGCATTGCGCACAGCAATATTGACACTATCACCGCAAAGGTGTGGGTGAGAATGCTGAGGAATATTTTTTTCTTTGATTTTTTTGGTTTTTCTGTATACTCAGGGACAAAAGGCGAAGCAGCAGGAGGAGCAAAGTCCTGCTCCGGTGTTTGTGTTTGGTGCGCCGTTTCATCAGACTGTGGTGCGCTTTGACATGCCTCAGCCGGATCCTCTGTAACAGGTTCTTCTGCCGGAATTTCTTCCTCAGCAGGGGTGGTGGTCTCTGTCAGCACCTCTGTAACGGAGGCAATATCTGCATTCAACTCAGGTACAGCTTGAGACGTCACCTCAGCTGCCACCTCCGCAGTGGAAACCGGAGCAAACATCTCCGCCACGCTTGACAGATCTGCATTACAGCCAGGGCACAAAACCGTACCGTCAGGAAGTTGTTTTCCGCAATTTGTGCAAAACATTTTATATTCCTCTCTTGAGTGTTATTTCTATATATAATTTTAACACCCATCAATAAAAATTGCAACAAAAATCTTGTATGTTTTGTTCTTATGTGATAATATATATACGGAAGAGGTGGTTTTTATCAAATATTGTGTCAGATTCTTAGTTTTTATTCTGCTTGTTTCGTTATTTTTGACTGCTTGCGAAAAGAACAATAATATTGATCAGGAGGAAACATCCGATATGTCCACGGTCAGCACTACTGTTATTGACAAGCCCGTTGATGTGATCTATACTTCTCAGACATACGCAAACAAAGGAAAAATGTCAGATACCGACGGTCCCGCCGTTTGTATCTACACCTCTAAAGGATGCAACAAGGCGAGGATCACCGTTGATCTCAACAGCTGTGAGCTGTCTCTTGTGCGATCAGACGGACGGCACGTCAACGCCTACGTATTTTTGGGCATTGATATTTTTGATGAATACGGAAACTGGATCAACTGCATTGATGCCGGTCTTTGCAAAAGCGGCGCAGGCGGAAAATGGCATATTTTTTACAATCTCTATGATGCTCCTGAGGGAACCTACACTTGGTATGAGTCAAAAATTGGGATAGACCCCGGCGTCTACATTCTTGAATTGGATTCCTCTTCAAAGGACGGATATGCCAAAATCAAGGTCCTGACCGAAGACGAGCGTACAGTTGATCACAAGAGTTTTGTCTCTATTGGTTCAAAGGCAGACGGTTCCAACACTTCCTATCTCCAGAACTATGCTCTGGACTTCCCCGGCAATCTGATTTTGGACACCAAGGGAAACAGCACAAAGGATTTTGTGGAGGTTGTACTTTATAACACTAATCAGGATCTCTTCTTCCGCAACATAAACGTTTTTGATGCAAAGCTGTGGTACAGCGGACAAGAAACCCTGTGGACCGAAAAAGAAACCACCAGTGCCGGTATCTGGCCCGACAAAAAATGCAACATCGGTTACGATACGGTTCGGCTGTTTGTTACCGAAAAATTCAATTCTATGAAAATCGACCTGGACATGAATTATCCCATGGACGACAAATAACCAAAAATACAAAAAAATCCACCTGCACGGTGGATTTTTTGTTTTTTAGGTCATTTTTTCCTGTTTTACCTTTTTGTCTATAACATGACGGGAGGCAAGCTCCGTAATCACATCATTGATGGAGATATTCATATCGACCATCAGCACCATCACGTGATAGATCAAATCCGCTATTTCGTACACGGTTTCTTTTTTGTCATCTGCTTTTCCGCCGATGATAACCTCCGTGCATTCTTCGCCGATCTTTTTGAGTATTTTGTCCCTGCCCTTTTCAAACAGATAAGTTGTATATGAACCCTCTTTTTTGTTGATCTTGCGCCCCTTGAGAAGCTCCATAAGAGCATCAAGAGAGAACGCAGGTTCCTTTTCTTCCATCAGTTCATTGAAAAAGCAGGATTCGTTTCCCGTGTGGCAGGCCGGGCCCTTGCGGCGCACAGTAACAAGAAGTGTATCCATATCACAGTCTGTTGTGATAGACATGACCTCTTGTCTGTTGCCTGAGGTCTCACCCTTGCGCCAGAGCTGTTGGCGAGATCTGGAGTAAAAGCAAGTATACCCCTCCTCCATGGTGATGCCCAGACTTTCCTTGTTCATATAAGCAAGCATAACAGGCGATCCGGTATCATGATCGCAAATAATGGCTGGAATAAGTCCTTTTTCATCAAATTTGAGTTGTTCTGCTGTTATCATTTTTTACCTCATTCTAACGTTTATTCCGTTGGCGGCAAGCTCCTCCTTGAGCTTGCCGATCTCTATCTCTCCGTAATGGAACACCGATGCCGCAAGTCCCGCATCTACTTTTGGAACGTTTTTAAACAACGTCACAAAATCCATCACGCTTCCTGCGCCGCCGGATGCAATGACGGGCACGTCAACCACATCGCACACCCGTGACAGCATTTCAAGGTCAAACCCTTTTTTTACACCGTCAGTGTCAATACTGTTGACCACGACCTCTCCTGCTCCAAGCTCTACGCAATGCTTGATCCAGCTGATTCCCTCAATACCCGTATTTTCTCTGCCGCCCTTGGCAAACACTCTATACTGTCCGTCAACGCGTTTTATATCCGCCGATATAACCACGCACTGGCTTCCGTATTTTTTTGCCGCCTCGGTAATAAGAGCGGGGTTTCGGATAGCGCCCGAATTTACACTCACCTTGTCAGCGCCGCATTTCAGCACTCGGTCAAAATCAGAGATATCATTTATACCTCCGCCAACTGTCATTGGAATAAATACCTTTGAAGCCGTCTCACGGAGCACGTCAGAAAACAGTTTTCGTTGTTCATATGATGCGGTGATATCATAAAAAACAAGCTCATCTGCTCCGCACGTGCTATAATTTGAAGCCAGATCCACGGGTGAAGAAACGTCGGAAAGGTTTTTGAAATTCTTTCCCTTGACTACCCTGCCGTCACGCACGTCAAGGCAGGGAATGATGCGTTTTGTAATCATTTTTCCTCCTTTGCCGCTGCAAGTGCCTCCGTGAGTGTAATATTTCCGTTGTAAAGTGCTTTTCCCAGTATGGCACCGGAAACACCGGTTTTTACAAGTGCTTTGATATCTTCGGTATCGGTTACGCCGCCCGATGCGATAAGATCTATCTTTGTACGGGCAAGGATGTCGCAGTAAAGCTGACGGTTTGTGCCTGAGAGTGCTCCGTCTTTTGAAATATCGGTGCAGATAACAGTCTGAACACCCATCTGCTTGAGCTGTAATATAAAATCAAATACGTCCAGCCCCGTGGTCTCCAGCCAGCCGCTGACCGCAACCATATTGTCACGCACATCAGCACCTACCGCTATTTTTTTTCCGTATTTATCAACCGCTTTTTGCAAAAAGCTCTTGTTGTTCACTGCTGCAGTACCCAGGATCACACGGTCTGCACCTGCGGATACGTATTTTTCCACCGTTTCCATATCACGGATACCTCCGCCGATCTCACAGGGAATCCCGCAGTTTTGTATAATGGACGCTACCACTGAAAAGTTTGAGTCACTTCCCTTTTTTGCACCCTCAAGGTCAACCAGATGGATGTACTCTGCGCCCTGATCGGAAAAGGAGGACGCCACAGAGACGGGGTCATTTGAGTACACGGTCATTTGGTTGTAATCGCCCTTAAAAAGCCGGACCGCTTTTTGCTCAAATATATCAATTGCAGGTAGTATTTTCATTATTGCTCCTAAATTTCACAAAATGCTCGAAGAATGGATATACCCACGTTTCCGCTCTTTTCGGGGTGAAACTGGGTACCATACACATTTTTGTTCTCTGCCGATGCAGTAAGGGTTGCTCCGTAATCAGTGGTGGCAGAAACGTATTCTGCAGGACAATCGGCATGGAATGAGTGAACAAAATAAACATAGTCGCTCTCTGTGAGATACTTGTATATTTTGCTTTTTTCTTTTGAAAAGCTCAGTGCGTTCCAGCCGATATGAGGCACCTTGTTTTCGCCGATAAGCGGCTTTATGGGCACGATCTCACCGGGTATCAATCCCAGCCCCTCATGGGTGCCAAACTCATAGCTCCGTTCAAAAAGAAGCTGCATACCGAGGCAGATACCCAAAAGTGGTTTTCCTTCTTTTGCAATTTCCTTGAGCGGTTCAAACATTCCGCTTTTTCGCAGCGCCTCCGCAGCATCTCCAAATGCGCCCACACCGGGAAGTATCAGCTTGTCGCAGGCACGCATCTCGACGGGATCGGTAACCAAAACCGTTTCCTGACCGATGGAAGCCAAAGAGCAGGATATGGAATACAGGTTGCCTACTCCGTAATCAATAATACCTATCATCACAAAACTCCTTTTGTGGAGGGAAGAGCACCGCCCCTGCGGAAATCTATCATGGTGACCTTGTCCATCACACGGCCAAACGCTTTGAAGCAGCCCTCGATGATATGGTGTGTGTTTCTGCCGCCGAGTTTTTTGATATGAAGTGTCATTTTTGCGGTTCTGACAAATGCGGCAAAAAATTCCTCTACAAGCTCTGTATCAAACGTCCCCACTCTCTTGGCAGGAACGGGAAGATCAAATCCAAGGTATGCCCTGCCTGAATAATCCGCAGCACAGAGTATGAGCGACTCATCCATTGGAAGAATTATATCACCGTATCTTGCGATACCCTTTTTGTCACCCAACGCTTCGGAAAATGCCATTCCAAGACAAATACCGATATCCTCCGCGGTGTGGTGGCAATCTACATTGAGATCACCGTTGCAGCGCACCGTCAGATCAAAAAGGCCGTGGGATGCAAATAGAGTGAGCATATGGTCAAGAAATCCCTCGCCCGTGGAAATATCACTCTTTCCATTGCCGTCAAGGGTAAGAGACAGAAAAATATCAGTCTCCTTGGTTGTACGTTTTATTTCACTTTTTCTCATTTTTTACCTCCCACAATTTCACGCAGGGTGTCGGCAACAATTCTCATCTGCTGAGGTGTGCCGATTGTGATGCGGACAAAATCCTTTATTCTCTCATTTTTGAATCTGCGTACAAGTATGTCTCTTGTCCTGAGAGATTCCAGCAGGTACTCACCGGAAAAACCGTCATATTTTGCAAATACAAAATTTGTTGCTGACGGAAGAACTTCAAACCCCATCTGCAAAAGCTCGGATGCAAACAGATCACGGGTTTTGACAATCTCGGCGTTGACACGCATGTAATACTCGTTATCATCAAGAGCCGCTTTGCCCGCAAGCTGGGTCATGGTGTTTACGTTGTACGGGTTGATGGAATACTTGGCTTTTTCAAGGTCTGCAATAAGCTCAGGTGATGCAATCACGTAGCCGAGCCGAGCACCTGCAAGATAACGGGATTTTGAAAAAGTTCCGATCACCACAAGGTTTTGGTACCTGTCAAGCAGGGACTTGCAGGAAACTCCGTAAAAATCAACATACGCCTCGTCAATGACCACCACGTTGTCCTTGTTTGAGTCAAGTATAAACGATATTTCGTCCAAAGACAAAGCATGGCCTGTGGGAGCGTTTGGATTTGCAATAACTATAGTTCTGCCAAGGTTTACATAATTGCTTGGGTTGACCCTAAGTTCATCATCCAGCGGGATGATTTTTTTATTGATTCCGCACAGGTCGGCATAAACGGTATAAAAGCCATAAGTTATATCAGGGAAAGCAACTCCCCTGCTTTCGTCACAAAATGTAAGGAACGAAAGATAGAGTGCCTCATCTGAACCGTTGGTAAACATAACTTTGTTTCCAGACACTCCAAACACTCTGCAAAAGCTGTCACGCAGGCCGCTGCAAACAAGGTCGGGATAACGGTTGAGACCGTCACACGCCTCTCTTGAAAGATACTCAGCCACCTTTTTTGAAGGCGGGTATGAGGACTCGTTTGTATTGAGCTTTATGAGATTTTTGTTTTTGGGTTGTTCGCCCGGAACATAGGCATCAAAGCGGGAAAGCGATTTACTCAAAAACCTGCTCATATCAGTTTTCCTTTCTGATGATAACACTTCTGCCGTGGGCATCAAGTCCCTCTCGTGAAGCAAACAGAGCGATGCTGTCTGCATCCTCAAGCAGTGCATCACGGGTATAATACGTATACTGTGTCTTTTTCACAAAATCGTCAACAGACAATGCGCCGGAAAACCTGGCTGTCCCACCTGTCGGCAAGGTGTGGTTTGTTCCTGAATAATAGTCGCCAACCGCCTCGGGGCAATATCTACCCAGGAATACCGATCCCGCATTTTTGACCAGCGGAAGCAGCTCAAAGCTGTTGTCCGTACAGAGTTCAAGGTGCTCGGGTGCAAGTCTGTTTGCAATCTCAATAGCTGTTTTTATATCCGAAACAAGTATGATCTTTCCGTTGTTGTCAATAGATGCTCTTGCGATCTCTTCTCTGGGAAGCAGAGAGAGTTGTTTTTCAAGCTCCAAAGAAACTGCCTGAGCCAACGTCTCCGACTCAGTGATCAACACAGCAGATGCGTTTTTGTCGTGCTCTGCCTGTGACAGCATGTCTGCCGCTACGTATGCGGGGTTGCTGTCACCGTCCGCTACGATCAGTATCTCACTGGGGCCTGCAATCATATCGATATCCACGATACCGTAGACCTGTTTTTTTGCTTCCGCAACAAAAGCATTTCCGGGACCCACGATCTTGTCAACCTTTGGAACCGTCTCTGTTCCAAAAGCAAGTGCCGCCACTGCCTGTGCACCGCCTATACAGAACACACGGTCAACGCCGGCAACGTATGCCGCCGCAAGAATATCTGATCCTACCGTTCCGTCTTTTTTTGGAGGAGTGGTCATGATGATCTCACCCACTCCCGCAATTTTGGCAGGAATGCAGTTCATCAAAACCGAGGAGGGATATGCGGCAGTGCCGCCGGGAATATACAATCCCACACGCGCAAGAGGAAGAACACGCTGACCGACTACAACACCGTTGGGACGTGTAATCTCAAAACCCTCCTGCTTCATTTTTTCGTGATATTCACGAATATTTGCCGCAGCTGAATCAAGTACATTGCGAAAATCCGGACCGGTACTGAGATATGCCTGCTCCAAAAGTGAGGAATCTATCTCAAAAGAGGCGGGCTCACAGCCGTCAAATTTTTTTGAATACTCTCTCAATGCTTTGTCCCCGTCTCTGCGAACAGTAGCAATGATATCACGCACGCCATCAGATACATTAAAGCTCTCTTGACTGCGAAGCAATATTTCACTGTCGGATGCGTTTTTCAGGATCTTTATCATTTTTTATTCTCCATTACAAACTTTTGGGTCAGAGCAAGCAGCTTGTTGATGCCCTCTGTCTTGAATTTGTAGCTTGCTTTGTTGGCAATCAGACGGGCACTGATATTGACGATATCCACAAACGGCTCAAGATTATTTTCCTTCAGCGTTGTGCCGGTCTCAACAATATCAACGATCACGTCTGACAGTCCCAGAAGAGGTGCGATCTCTATGGAACCGTTTAGCTTTATGATATCAATATCTCTCGATTGAGAAGCATAATATCCACGTGCAATGTTGGGAAACTTTGTGGCAACACGAAGTATCCTGTCAGTGGGTATTCTCGCACCCTTGATGCCGGCAACGCACATACGGCATTTTCCGATTCCGAGATCAAACAGCTCATACACATCCGGTTCGTGCTCCAGCAAAATGTCCTTGCCTACCACACCGATATCAGCCGCTCCCCTCTCCACATAGATGGAAACGTCAGAGGGCTTTGCCCAAAAATAGCAAACCCCGTATTCCTCGCCTCCAAACAGAAGTTTTCGGTTGTTCTCACGCATTTCGGGTACACCGTACCCAAGCTGTTCAAATATTGAATATACCTTCTCGCCCAATCTTCCTTTTGGAAGGGCAATGTTAATTGTCTGATTCATATTTTATTTCTCCAAAGGAGTCCAATATCGCCAAACGACGGTATCTGAAATCATTTTGTTCGTTCTCGCTCACTGCAATCACAGAAAGCCCCTGTGAGGTAAGTGCATCCTGCGCTTTGAGCAATACCACCGGATCAGCAGAAGCGGTGTATTTCAACAGTACATCGCAGTCGTACCCCTGCTCGCTGTAATGATATTCATACAGGTGATCCATCTCCACTGCAAATCCAATTGCCGACGTATTCTTGCCAAACAGCTGAACAAGCTTGTCATATCTGCCACCGGACATAACACTGCTGGGAACACGGCTGACAAATCCTTGAAACACAAGACCGTTGTAATATTTCATATCATTGATAACAGAAAAATCAAGAATAAATCTGTCACAAAGCCCAAAGCTCTCAATAAGACGGCAAATTGTCTGAAGCTCGCACAGAGAGACATTTTCTTTCCCAAATATCTCAAACGCACGCAAAAGCGCCTGATCAATACGTCCGTCAATTGTAACGAGGGCACAAAGCTTGGCTGTATTTGACTCCGACAGAGAGTTTGAGACAGCAAGCTCTTTTATGCCATGCAGGTTTTTTGAGCCGATCAAGTCAAGAACCCTGCTCTTTGCTCTTGGATTAAGTCCCGTGGAGGAGAGCACCTCGGAGACAAACCCCATATGTGACAACGCAATACAATACTCTGTATCAATTGCACCAAGCCCTTTGGCGGCAAGAAGCAATACCTCGCCCAGCGCACGGGTATCAAGCTCACCGATATACTCAAGCCCCACCTGTGTAACTTCTCGTATATCCCCCGACTCTCCGTCGGCAGTGTATACGTTTTCGTTATAATACACCTTTTGAGGCAGAGATGAACCGTTTATGTTGCGTACAATAGAGAGCGTAATATCCGGTTTGAGTGCCAGCAGGCGTCCCTTGGGGTCAGTTACAGTCGCAATACCTGTGTTTTTCAAAAAATTTTTGTTCTCAAGATAGAGGTCGTATTCCTCAAACCTGCTCATCTTGTATTTTTTATATCCGTATGATTCGTACAGCTCCCGCAAACCGAGAACGCACTGCTCATCCTTGGGCAATATCTTGCGCACAGAGTCCATTTCTATCCTCCGAGTATTTGTTCAATACATATTATCACACTTTATTGCGTTAGTCAAGTAAAATGTTAAAGTTTTTCCCGGCTTTTCGTTTTTTTTTCATTGTCTTTTCTTTTATAAACAAGGCACACGGCTCTGCCCGATAAATGGCAGAGCCGTACGTTTTTTTATTTATTTGTAATACTCCACTGCAGACTCAAAGAGCTTCATGTCGTATTGACCGGGCACATTGACGTACAGGCCGTTGCCGATACGCTCGGAGTGACCCATCTTGCCAAGTACTCTGCCATCGGGAGAGGTGATTCCCTCTATTGCCCAGACAGAATCGTTGGGGTTGAAACGCACGTCAGAAGTAGGAAGACCGTTGTCATCTACGTACTGTGTCGCTATTTGACCGTTTTCTGCCAGCATATGGAGGGTTGCCTCATCTGCCACAAATCTTCCCTCTCCGTGTGAGATAGGAACCGTATAAACGTCGCCTACGTTGGTTTTTGACAGCCACGGAGACTTGTTGGAGCAAACTGCTGTCCGCACAAGTCTGGATTGGTGGCGGCTGATGGTATTGAAGGTAAGGGTGGGATCCGTTTCCTTTGTGTCCACGATCTTTCCGTAGGGGACAAGACCCAGCTTTATCAACGCTTGGAATCCGTTGCAGATACCGCACATAAGTCCGTCGCGCTGCTCCAAAAGCCGACCAACCTGCTCCTTGATCGCCTCATTGCGGAAGAATGCCGTGATGAATTTTCCCGATCCGTCGGGCTCGTCACCGCCTGAGAATCCTCCGGGGATAAACACAATCTGTGACTCAGAGAGCTTTGTGGCAAATGTATTGACAGACTCTGACACCATTGCCGGCGTGAGGTTGCGGAGAACCATTATCTCAGGATCTGCACCTGCACGAGCAAGCGCTTTTGCGCTATCATACTCGCAGTTGGTTCCCGGAAAAACAGGGATCAACACGCGGGGTTTTGCATATTTGCTTGCAGCCACGTGGGGTGCCTGAGGGTTTACGTACACAACCGTTGGGATCTTTTCCTCAGATTGCCTGATATTGCATGCAAATACCGGTTCCAGCTTGTCCTCCCAGATCTTTTGCAGATCAGAAACAGAAAGCTTGTCTCCACCTTTTACAATGCAGCCGCAGGAGCAAACCTTGCCCAAAAGAAGTGCGTTGTCCAGCTCACAGGTGGATTCTACAACAAATGCACCATAACGGTAACCAAACAAAACCTCGTTTGTAAGAGTTTCCTCCAGCTTGAGTCCAAATCCGTTGCCAAAGCACATCTTCATCAGCGCTTCTGCAACACCTCCGTATCCGGGAGTATATGCAGAAACTGCTTTGCCTTCACGAACAAGGGTGCTGACAGTGTCAAAAATCTTTTTCACCGATTCCGCAACGGGAAGTCCCTCTGCGTCATACTCGGGAGAAATAAGATATACAAAATTTCCTGCAGTTTTGAACTCGGGGCTGATTACCGTATCGGTGCTTCCGGTCGTGACTGCAAAGGACACCAGCGTGGGAGGTACGTCGATATTTTCAAAGCTGCCGCTCATGGAGTCCTTTCCGCCAATAGACGCAATACCGTAGTCAAGCTGTGCGCGGAATGCGCCAAGAAGGGCGGAGAAGGGCTTGCCCCAGCGTGCAGGGTCTTTTTTGGGTTTTTCAAAATACTCCTGGAAGGTGAGATACACATCCTCAAATTTCATGCCGGTTGCAACAAGTTTTGCTACCGATTCCACTACCGCAAGGTATGCGCCGTGGAAGGGACTCTTTTCGGAAATAAATGGATTGTATCCAAATGCCATTGCAGAAACGGTGTCGGTATCATGTTTCTCAACAGAAATCTTGTTTACCATTGCCTGAATGGGAGTCAACTGCTTTGAACCGCCAAAGGGCATCAAAACAGTGCCTGCACCGATGGTGGAGTCAAACCGCTCCGAAAGTCCGCGCTTTGAGCATACGTTCAGATCGCCTGCCAGTGTTTCCATTCCTTTTGCAAAATCAACAGGAATTTCCTTGCAAAAGCTGTTGGGCTTTACAGCGGTAATATTGATATGCTTTGATGCACCGTTTGAATTCAAAAACTCACGAGAGACGTCACATATGACGTTTCCTCGCCAATGCATCACAAGCCGTTTTTCTTCAGTCACGGTTGCTATGGTAGTTGCCTCAATGTTTTCACCGTTGGCAAGTGCAACAAATGCATCGCAATCCTCTGCTGCCACTACAACCGCCATTCTTTCCTGCGATTCGCTGATTGCAAGCTCAGTGCCGTCAAGACCCTCATATTTTTTGGGAACCTTGTCCAGCATGATTTCCAATCCATCTGCAAGCTCACCGACTGCAACAGATACACCGCCTGCACCAAAATCGTTGCAGCGTTTTATCATCTGCGAAGCCGTCTTGTTGCGGAACAGTCTCTGCAGTTTGCGTTCCTCGGGAGCGTTGCCCTTTTGGACCTCTGCTCCGCAGGAAACAAGGGATGCCTCGGTGTGTGCTTTTGAGGAGCCGGTAGCTCCGCCGCAGCCATCACGGCCGGTTCTTCCGCCCAGGAGGATCACCACGTCACCGGGTGCAGGAACCTCTCGGCGAACGTTTTCCATAGGTGCGGCCGCAATTACAGCGCCGATCTCCATGCGTTTTGCTTTGTAGCCGGGGTGATATATCTCATCCACCTGACCTGTTGCCAGACCGATCTGGTTGCCGTAGGAACTGTACCCTGCCGCAGCGGTAGTGACAATCTTTTTCTGCGGAAGCTTGCCCTTTAGCGTCTCGCTGACAGGAACCAACGGATCAGATGCACCTGTGACACGCATTGCGGCGTATACGTAGGATCTGCCTGAAAGTGGATCACGGATAGCTCCGCCAATACAGGTTGCCGCACCGCCAAATGGCTCTATCTCGGTAGGATGGTTGTGTGTTTCGTTTTTGAAAAGCAAGAGCCAGTCCTCTTCCCTGCCCTCAACGTTTACCTTGATCTTTACGGTGCAGGCATTGATCTCTTCGGACTCATCAAGCTTTGTGAGCATACCCGTTTTTTTTAGGTATTTTGTTGCAACCGTGGCAATATCCATCAAGCAGATGGGCTTTTTGACCCCAAGCTGTTCTCTGACAGAAAGATATTTTTTATACGCTTCCTCAATAAGAGGATCTTCAAACGAAACGTTGTCAATATTTGTGAGAAAAGTGGTATGACGGCAGTGATCCGACCAATAGGTATCTATCATACGAATCTCTGTCAATGTAGGATCGCGCTTCTCGGATGCAAAATAATCACGGCAGAAGCGAATATCATCGATATCCATTGCCAGTCCGTATCTCACCAGCATATCGGCAAGCGCCGCATCGTCAAAGGAAATAAACCCTTTTACAGAAGGAACAGACTCGGGAATATCATAAGCGTTTTTGAGAGTCTGCGGAAGCTCAAAAGAAGCGTCACGGGACTCAACGGGGTTGATGATATACTTTCTGATACGCTCAAAATCCTCATCACTGATATCTCCGCCCAGGGCATACACTCTTGCGGTACGTACATCCGGCCTATCGGTCTGTGAGATGAGCTGAATACACTGTGCGGCGGAATCGGCGCGCTGGTCGTACTGACCGGGGAGGTACTCAACAGCAAACACACGCTCGCTGTTTTTTATTTCCAGCTCATTGCTGACAGTGTCAAGCTGGGGTTCCGAAAAAACGGTTGTCTTGGCGTACTCATACACCTCTTTGTCGATGTTCTCAACATCGTATCTGTTGATAACTCTGATATACTCCAGTCCCTTGATGCCAAGGGTTGCCACAATGTCAGAGCAAAGGGATCGCGCCTCACTGTCAAGCCCTTTTTTCTTTTCTACATAAAGTCTGTAAACCATTGGTCATACCTCCTTTGCTTCAAGCGCTCTCTTGCCGATATCCTTACGGTAAAAAGCATTTTTGAAGCTGATTCCGTCTACACGTTCATATGCAATTTCAAGTGCTTCGGACAAGCTGTCTGCAGTTGCGGTAACCCCCAACACTCTGCCGCCTGATGTGACAAGTTTTTCTCCCTCCAGCTTTGCTCCCGCAACGTAAACGTAGGGCTCCAGCTCCGTTGGGATGGTAATCTCGTGTCCTTTTTCATAGCTTCCGGGATATCCTTCGGATGCCATGATAACGCACGCCGCACTTTTGTCAGAAAACTTTACTTCAACCTCACTGAGGCGCACCTCAGAGACGGCCAGCATGATCTCCAGCAGGTCTGACTCCAGCAGCGGGAGCACCACCTGAGTCTCGGGATCGCCAAAACGGCAGTTGTACTCAATAACCTTTGGGCCGTTCTTGGTGAGCATCAGCCCAAAGTACAGGCAGCCCTTGAACGTTCTGCCCTCTGCGTTCATTGCTTCCATGGTGGGGAGAAAAATCGTATTCATACACTCCGCTGCCACAGCGTCTGTATAATATGGATTGGGTGCAACGGTGCCCATTCCGCCGGTGTTGAGTCCCTTGTCGCCGTCAAGGGCACGCTTGTGATCCATTGAGGACACCATGGGTACGAGTGTTTTTCCGTCTGTAAAAGCAAGAACAGACACCTCGGGGCCCTCCAAAAACTCCTCGATCACCACACGGGATCCACTCTCGCCAAACACTCGGTCACACATCATTGAATCAACCGCGTCAACGGCAGACTGCAGGTCGGCAGCAATGATCACACCTTTTCCCAACGCCAGTCCGTCTGCTTTGATCACGGCGGGAAACGAGGATGATTTCAGATACTCCACCGCAGAATCTCTGTCAGTAAACACCCTGCATTTTGCAGTGGGAATACCGTATTTTTCCATTAGATTTTTGGAAAAAACCTTGCTTCCCTCAATGATTGCAGCATCTTTTGTGGGGCCAAAGCAGGGAATCCCTTTTTTGTTGAGGGCGTCTACACAGCCCAACACCAGAGGGTCATCGGGAGCCACTACACAAAAGTCAACGGAATGTTTTACAGCAAAATCACAGATACCGTCAATATCCTTTGCGCCAATTGGAACAAGTGTGGCGTCTTTTGCCATTCCTCCGTTTCCGGGAAGCGCATATATCCGGGATACTTTTTTGCTTTCACGAAGTTTTTTTATGATCGTATGCTCGCGGCCTCCGCCGCCCACAACGAGTATTTTCATAATCATGCACCCAAAAATTCTTTATATTTTTTGAACAATCTCAAAATCTACATCAATGGTGGAACAATCTTGTGCCGGTGAAGCACATCACCATATCATGCTTATCGCAAGCAGAGATAACGTTGTCGTCTCTCACGGAGCCGCCGGGCTGCGCTACGTATGAAACTCCGCTCAATGCCGCACGCTCGATATTGTCTCCAAATGGGAAGAATGCGTCCGAACCAAGGGATACGCCCTTGATGCCGGACAAATATTTCTTCTGCTCCTGTTTTGTAAACGGATCGGGTCTGCGGGAAAACCATTTCTGCCACTCGCCGTCTGCCAAAAGCTCTTCCCACTGATCGGAAATATAAATATCAATGGCGTTGTCACGGTCAGGTCTGCCCACTGTTTCAAGGAACGGAAGCTCCAACACCTGCTTGCTCTGTCTCAGATGCCAGATATCCGCCTTGTTGCCCGCAAGACGGGTGCAGTGGATACGGGACTGCTGTCCTGCACCCACACCGATTGCCTGTCCGTCAACAGCAAAGCAGACAGAGTTTGACTGAGTATATTTGAGAGTGATAAGCGAGATGATAAGGTCTGTCACAGCGCTCTCGGGCAGGTTCTTATTGGCAGTAACGATATTGTTGAGCATATCACGGGTGATCGCAACGTTGTTTCTTCCCTGCTCAAAGGTGATACCAAACACCTGCTTTGTCTCTGTGAGCTCAGGAACGTATGAAGGATCGATCTTTACGATATTGTAGTTGCCCTTGCGCTTTGTTTTGAGAATCTCCAGCGCCTCATCAGTAAAGTCCGGAGCGATGATACCATCCGATACCTCACGTTTGATAAGCAGTGCTGTGGTAGCGTCACAAGTTCCTGAAAGTGCGATCCAGTCGCCAAATGAGCTCATCCTGTCTGTACCCCTTGCTCTTGCGTAGGCACATGCCATAGGTGACTCGTCAAGTCCGGGAATGTCGTCAACAAACGTTGCTTTTTTGAGATCGGGGCTCAGTATTTTTCCAACAGCGGCGGAGGTAGGGCTGACATGCTTGAAAGAGGTTGCGGCATCCATGCCGGTTGCTTCTTTTATCTCTTTAACCAACTGCCAGGAGTTGAAAGCGTCAAGAAAGTTGATGTAGCCGGGCCTGCCGCCCAAAATCTCAATCGGAAGATCGGATCCGTCTCTCATATATATCTTTGCGGGAGTCTGGTTGGGATTACATCCGTATTTGAGTGTAAAATCTTTCATGTTTGAATACCTCCGATCTTATTTTACGTGGCGGTTGATAATAACCGTTTTTTCACTGTTGTCTTCAAGCTTGGTGTAATTCACAAGAAGTGAAACCTTGTTGTTTGGGTTGAGATTTTCCCACAAAGCCACAGCAAACGAATTGATGTCATCGTTGCCGATGGCGATTCTCTCAGGCTCGCCCGTAAACGTAGGGATGGGGTTTCCGTCACAGTTGTAGGTATGAATAAAATGGCCCACACCTGCGATGGGAGAATACTCAAAATGATATCTGTTGCAGGCATTTCCCTGCTCATCGGCACTCTTGAGAATGCTCATCTCATACTCAAACCCGCCATTGTCAAAGGTGAGCATACCTGAGATTCTGGGCGTAAAGTTGGGTGCGTCCGGCTCAAACTCACGGCTTTTCAGCGAATGAGCAAAGGTCTTGCCCTCCTTGAGTCCATCGTATACGGTATCTGTCTGATCACCGTTGGTGATGATCAGCTTGTTTTCATACCTGCGCAGAGGAGAGTAAATTATGAGCGAAGGATCCGTCACCTTTGACTCATCAAAAGGATAGATGGTCACTGCATTCTCCTCAGGAACAAAAACCCGGTTGCGGCTGTTCTCGCTCCTGCCCATAATAAAATATGCGGTAACGGCATACTGTCCGTCGGCACTTGTTCCGATAATAATGCCTCTGCCGGGATAAGTATTGTTTTTGAGAATATCGAGAATATTTCCGTTTTCGTATACGTTCATTTCTTTCTCTCCTTGATGATTCTTTTTGAAACAGTCTCGGCGGCACGGGGCAGTATCTTCCACTCCGCCTCACGCATCACCTTTTTTTGCAGTGATTCTGCAGTTTCGCCTCGGGCAATATATACTGATTTTTGGAGAATTATCTCTCCGCCGTCGGGAATTTCGTTCACGTAATGAACGGTGGCTCCCGTAACCTTGACACCGTATTTCAGCGCCGCCTCATGTACACGAAGCCCATAATATCCCTCTCCGCAAAAAGACGGTATAAGGGACGGATGCACGTTGATGATCCGCTTCTCATATTTTTTTGTAAATTCGGCTGACAAAATGGACATAAATCCTGCCAGTATGATCAGCTCTGCCCCGGTGGAGTCCAAAATTTTAACAATTCCTTTTTCAAACTCCGGTTGCGTGCTCCCTTTTTTGGAAACTACATATGACGGTATACCCGCCTTTTCCGCACGGGTCAGGGCGTACACATCCGGTTTTGAGGATATGACAGCCACGATTTCTCCGTTTTTGATGATCCCGCTGTTCTGCGCGTCGATAAGTGCCTGAAGGTTTGTGCCTCCGCCCGACACAAGTACTGCTATCCGTGCTTTTAGCATATAATAACACCCTCGTCGGACTTGACAATCTCACCGATAAAGTATGCATCCTCACCGTTGGCCTTGAGAACATCAAGTGCACGGTCTGCATATTCTGCAGGAACAATAACACTCATACCAACACCCATGTTGAATGTGTTGAACATATCCCTCTCATCAATTCCGCCTTCTCTTGCGATCCTTTCAAAGATCGGGAGCACACGGATGGAGCCACGGCTGATCTTTGCGCTCAATCCCTTGGGGATAGAACGCGGAATATTCTCATAGAATCCGCCGCCTGTAATGTGTGAGATACCCTTGACAGGAACCTCTTTTATCAGCGCAAGAACGGGCTTTACGTAGATCCGGGTGGGAGTCAAAAGAGACAGCATCAACTCGGTATCGGTGCAATTTTCAATGTCAAATACCTTGCGCACAAGTGAAAAACCGTTGGAATGAACGCCGCTGGATGGAATTGCAATAATAGCGTCTCCTTCTTTTATGGCTGAGTTGTCAATAATTTTTGATTTGTCCACTGCGCCTACGGAGAATCCCGCAATATCATACTCGTCAACGGGATAAAAGCCCGGCATCTCTGCAGTCTCGCCGCCGATAAGAGCGCAACCCGCCATAACGCAGCCATTTGCCACACCGGAAACGATCTCAGCCACACGCTCGGGAACGTTTTTTCCAAGTGCAATGTAATCAAGGAAGAACAAGGGCTTTGCGCCGCAGCAAACAATGTCGTTGACACACATTGCCACGCAGTCGATGCCTACCGTATCATGCTTGCCTGTTCGAAAAGCGAGCTTGAGTTTTGTGCCAACGCCGTCGGTGCCGCTCACCAATACGGGATGGGGCATATCGGTAACATCCAGTTCAAACAGTCCGCCAAATCCGCCGATACCCGAAACCACTCCGTCGGTAACAGTGCGTGCAATGTGCTGCTTCATCAGCTCCACCGCTTTGTAGCCGGCTGTTATATCAACGCCTGCTTCTTTGTAGCTGTTGCTGTGACTTTTCATTTTTATTCCTCGCTTTCCGAAATCTTTTTATCGTATCTGTATTTTTTGTTGTGTGAAGGAACGGAAGTGGGGTATTTTCCGTCAAAGCAGGAGGTGCAGATGCATCCTCCGTTGGGAGCTGCCACCTCGTCAAGACGTTGGTAGCTGAGATATGCCAGCGAATCCACTCCCACGATTTCAGCAATTTCTGCCACGGTGTGGTTGTTGGCAATAAGCACCTCTTTTGAGTCGATATCCGTGCCGTAATAACAGGGATCTGTAAAAGGAGGTGCAGAAACTCTCATATGAACCTCTGTGGCACCTGCTTCTCGCAAAAGCTTGACGATACGTGCGCTGGTGGTTCCCCTGACGATGGAATCGTCGATCAGCACAACACGCTTACCTTTTACCGTATCGGAAATGGGGTTGAGCTTGATCCTGACACGGTTTTCACGATACTTCTGGTTGGGAGCAATAAAGGTGCGGCCAATGTATTTGTTTTTGATAAATCCAAGTCCGTATGGGATTCCGGATCTTCTTGCGTAGCCGATAGCGGCATCGATTCCCGAATCGGGAACACCTATGACCACGTCTGCATCAACGGGCGAATCCACTGCCAAAAACTCCCCTGCGCGGAGACGGGCATTGTGCACCGAGCATCCGTCAACCACAGAATCGGGACGTGCAAAGTAAATATACTCAAAAACACAAAGTTTTTTTGGCTTTTTGTTGCAATGGTCCTTGATGCTTCTGATCCCGTTTTTATCCACAACAACTATCTCGCCCGGCTCAAGATCTCTCAAAAACCTTGCGTTTGCCGCATCAAGAGCACAGGTTTCCGATGCAAACACATATGATCCGTTCTCTGTCATTCCCATACAAAGAGGATGAAATCCCATCTCGTCTCTTGCAGCAATAAGCTTTGTGGGTGACATAAGAACCAACGAAAACGCACCCTCGATCCTGCTCATGGCACGGTTGAGCGCTTCCTCGATCGAAGGCGCCACCAGACGCTCTTTTGTGATGAGATAAGCAATGACTTCTGTATCGGAGGAGGTGTGGAAAATGGATCCGCATAGCTCCAACTCCTCACGAAGCTTGTATGAATTGACTATATTACCATTGTGGGCTATTGCCATCCTGCCCTTTATATGGTTGATGACCGTGGGCTGGGAATTTTCATTCCCCTCCGTGCCGCTGGAAGCATAGCGCACGTGTCCCACTGCGATGTTTCCCATGCCAAGGGAATCAAGGCGCTCACGGGTAAAAACATCATTGACTATGCCTCTGTTTTTGTAGGTGGTAAAAACACCGTCATCATTGACTGAGATCCCACAGCTCTCCTGACCTCTGTGCTGGAGAGCAAAAAGACCGTAATACACGTCATCGGCAAGCATGTCACGGGTGGGAGAAAAGATCCCAAATACTCCGCATTCTTCGTTAATTTTTCTCATAACAATTACTCCAAAAAAATATATAAGACATACCCTTAATGGGCAGATTTTTTGTTTAATAAATTATACTGTGCTGTATTTTTTTGTGATCTCCGCATTCTTTTCCAGCACTTTTTTTGATGCGGCGGCACGGTGATCATCAAGTTTTTTTGCCAGATTCTCATCAGAAACGGAAAGTATCTGGATTGCAAGCAAAGCGGCATTGACAGATCCGTCTATCGCAACTGTTGCCACGGGAATCCCCGAGGGCATCATCACGGTGGAAAGCAATGCATCAATGCCGTCAAGATTTGATGATTTTATGGGAATGCCGATCACGGGGATGGTTGTTCCGGCGGCAAATGCGCCTGCCAGATGCGCCGCTTTTCCCGCCGCGCAGATAATTACGCCAAATCCGTTGGCTCTTGCCGTGACAGCAAACTCCCTTGCCTCAGCGGGTGTTCTGTGTGCTGAAAAAACATGCACCTCACAGGGCACGGAAAAATCAGAAAGGGTTTTGATTGCCTTTTCAACAACGGGAAGATCACTGTCGCTTCCCATAATAATTGCAACTTTTTTGCTCATTGTTTTTCTCCTGTCCGTTTGAATGAAAAAAAGCAGTCCTATCCCATTGTGTGCAAAATAGAACTGCCCAGGCGGTCGGCATATTTGTCCTCCGCTCCCCTGTGGTCGACCACTGTTTCCGCCAGTCACGAAAGACACAATCAAGTATACCATATATATACATATTTAGTCAAGAAATGATTTGATTTTTCATAATGTTTTTTTCTCCTTTGTCTATACTTTCTTTGTGCATTTTCAACACCGGAAAACAAAAATTTCTTTCCACCGTCGTTCTTGACACGAAAGGAAAAAAGCGGTATATTAGATTTCAAACATACAAAATCACTTTTTTACAGGAGGGTATCATGAACGAGAGAGAAATTGCAGAGATTCGCAGAAGATTTCGCCCGGAAAAAAACAATATCGGACGTATCCGCGGCTGCTGTGTCAATGAAAAAAAGGAGATCATCTCACAGTTTGACCAGATGCTGGGAATGATCACGGAGGGCGAGGCGGAGGAGCTGCTGGCAGTTTTGAGAAAAACACTGTCGGGAGGCATCGGACGCAACCTCATTGATATTTCTTTCTCCAACGATCAGGTGCTTGAGGGAGTTGAGCACAAGCTTTTGACCTCCTTGCGGGATTCTTCTCTTTCTGACAATGATTCGGCAAACGCTTTTTTTAAAAAAGTCATCGACAGCGTTGACGTAGAATCAGCGTACCTTATACTTCTTGCCAATGACAAATACGATGTTTTTTCATACAGCGAGGATGGCGAGAAAGAAGAATCTACCGAGATGTTTTCTTACATCGTCTGCGCCGTCTGTCCCATAAAATCAGCAAAGCCCGCTCTCTCCTATTACGTACACGAAAATAAGTTCAGAAGCATCCTGCGCGACTCCATCGTATGCAGTCCCGTTTGCGGTTTTACGTTTCCCGCATTCACCGGCAGAACCGCAGATATTTACTCCGCTCTATACTACACTCAGAGCGTAGAAAACAATCATTCCGACCTTGTTGACGCACTTTTCAAGACACCTATCCCACGTCCCGCCAAAGAGCAAACCGAGGCGTTTTCTGCCATGCTCAACACGGTTTCCGGAGAAGAATGCGGTTTGGAGCTGATACAAAACGTGCAGGGACAGATACACGATCTGCTGGAGGACCACAAGGCAAACAAAGAGGATGAACCCCTCACGTTTCAAAAGAATGACGTGGTAACACTTTTCCATTCCTCGGGAATGTGCAAGGAAAACGCCGAAAAGATGGGCGAAAGCTTTGAAAAAGAATTTGGTGAAGGCGCCCGTATATGTCCGCAAAATATTGTGGATACAAAAAAATTCTCTCTTGACACTCCGGACGTATCCGTCAAGGTTGCTCCCGACAAGAGCGATCTTTTGGAAACAAGGGTTATCGACGGCACAAAATACATTCTTATCCGCGCCGAGGGCGACATCAGAGTCAACGGAATCAACATCAACATAAATCAATAAAAAAATGCCGCCCGAATCCGTATCGGGCGGTATTTCTTTGATTATTTAATTTCCCCAGAGGTTTTCGGGGTACTCGCCGCAATCGATTTTTGATTGCAAAAACTCAAGGAACAGCGGCTTGTCGCTGCTGTATGTAACACCCATCCAGCGGGCGTTTGTCTCCACGACCTTTACCTCAAAATCCCCTGCTCTCACACCGGTGTCAATGACGTTGGGAATATAATACTCTTCTTTTGTCAAATCGATATCGGGGCTGCGGAGAAAATCGGCAAAGCCCTCCTCAACATATCCAAAAATATCGGGAGTGAAGCCCCAGAAATTCATGGACACGGGAGAATTCTCATCGATCTCGCTCCACACGTCGTTCTCACAATATTTTGTGACACCGTCAACACGCATGATCTGCTTGAGTTCTCTTATGCCCTTGACCATACCGTTTTCTGTCACGCATACGCCTCTTGCCACATGGCCGTTCTCAGAAAGGGTATTTGACAAAAGGTAGCCGGGCATTGTATAAAGCTTGGAGTTGACCTGCGAGAGACTGTCATGCATATTTTTGAAAGTCTCGTAGCCATAAAAATCATCAGCGTTGAAAATAACAAAACTGTCGTGAACGATATTTCGGCAGGAACGCAGCGCATGAGCAGTTCCCCAGGGTTTTGTGCGGTCTGCGGGGAGAGAAAATCCGTCGGGAAGATCCTCGGGATTTTGGAATGCATACTCGATTTTTATTCTGTCGCCGACACGGGCTCCGATGGTCTCCTCAAAGGACTCAAGATGCTCCTCCTTGATAATAAAAACCACTCTGTCAAAGCCGGCCCTGATGCAGTCATAAACCGAATAGTCAATAATAAACTCACCATGTTTGCCCACAGGGTCTATCTGCTTGAGTCCGCCGTAACGGCTGCCAAGTCCTGCGGCAAGAATGATTGCTGTCATTTTTTCTCCTTTTTCGGACTGTGTAATATTTTTTTGCCATAAGCCCGTCCGTAACGGCTCAGGCAATCATATCTCGAGTGATAACAAGGCGTTTTTTGCTCTTGTCAGACGGAATTTCATACATAAACTCCGTCATCAGCCCCTCAGCAATGGATCGAAGTCCGCGGGCACCGCTCTTTAGCTCAACGGCCTTTTCCGCAATGGCCTCAATGGCATCATCTTCAAACACAAGCTCCACTCCGTCAAGCGCAAAAAGCTTTTGGTACTGCTTTACAAGAGCATTTTTGGGTTCCTTGAGAATACGGATCAATGCTTCCTTGTCCAGCGGTTCAAGGGACACCACAACAGGTATTCTGCCTACAAGCTCGGGGATCAGTCCGTATTTTATGATATCCTGCTGGGTGACCTTTTTCAGATCCTTGTAAGAATCCTTTTCTTTGCCGGACACTATGGGCGCATTATAACCCACGGTCTGTCTGCCCAGTCGGTTTTCCACCACCTCGCGGAGGCCGTCAAATGCGCCGCCGCAGATAAACAGAATATTTGTTGTATCGATCTGAATGAACTCCTGGTTGGGGTGCTTGCGTCCACCCTGAGGCGGAACGTTGGACACTGTGCCCTCGATGATTTTGAGGAGCGCCTGCTGAACACCCTCACCCGACACATCACGGGTGATGGATCGGTTCTCGCTCTTGCGGGAGATCTTGTCGATCTCGTCGATATAAATAATGCCTCTCTCTGCTTTTTTTACGTCAAAGTCGGCTGCCTGTATCAGGCGAAGAAGAATATTTTCCACATCTTCGCCCACGTAGCCCGCCTCTGTAAGCGTGGTGGCGTCCGCAATCGCAAAGGGGACATCCAGCATTTTGGCAAGTGTCTGGGCAAGGAGTGTTTTTCCCACACCGGTTGGGCCAAGCAAAAGCACGTTGCTTTTTCCCAGCTCCACGTCGTCGGTATCATCCGCGCCGTCCTTTTTTTGTGAAAGAGCATTGATGCGCTTGTAATGGTTGTATATCGCTACCGAGAGGACTTTTTTTGCATCCTCCTGCCCGATAACATGCTTGTCAAGCTCCTCCTTGATGCTTTTTGGCGCAGGAAGAGCAATGACTCCCATATCTTCAGCGGCTTCTGCATCCTCAGCAGTCGCCAGACTTTGGGCATAAATTTCAGAAATGTCACAGCACAAATCAAGGCACTCGTCACAAAAATCAATGAGGTTGCCGTGAACAGAGAGCCGCGTCACCTCCGCAGAGGGTCTGCCGCAAAAGCCGCAGATCTTTTTTTCGTTTGCCATAATTATACGTCAATCTCTTTTCTCAAGAACTCTGTCAACCAGCCCATATTCCATGGCTGTTACCGCATCCATATAGTTGTTGCGGTCGGTATCTTTCTCGATCTGCTCCAAGCTCTTGCCTGTTGCATCGGAAAGAAGCTCATTGAGCATATGACGGGTCTTTTTAAGTTGATCCGCCTCGATCTCAAGGTTTGTGGTCTGGTCCTGAAAATGTCCGTTGATAAGGGGCTGGTGGATCATGATCCTTGAGTGAGGAAGCGCGATCCTTTTTCCCTTGTCACCACAGGCAAGCAAAACGGCCGCCATGCTGGCGCACATTCCGATACAGATGGTGCTGACGGGACACTTGATGAATTTCATTGTGTCATAGATAGCCATTCCTGCCGTAACAGAGCCGCCCGGAGAGTTGATATACAAAGCTATCTCTTTTTCCGGATCCTGACTCTCAAGATACAACAGCTGAGCAACCACCAATGATGCAACTGTGTCTGTGATGGGTTCTCCTATAAACACGATCCTGTCATTGAGCAGGCGGGAAAATATGTCATACGACCTCTCCCCTCTTGAGGTCTGCTCTACTACCATCGGGACCAAAGACATAAAAACATCAACCTTTCTGTTTGATAACTGCATTCTCTTTTACAAGTTCAATCGCTTTGCGGATAATGATATCCTCGCTGATGCTTGACTCGGGAATGCTGCTCTTAACGGTCTCAACATCTACATTATAGGCGGAAGAGATCTTTTTATATTCAGCTTCCATATCTTTTTTCAGTGCCTTGAGCTTTTCAAGCTTGGCAACCTTTTCAAGTGCAAGACGGGTCTTGACCTGCTTTTCCGCCTGATCCTTGAACTGCTCTCTGAGCTGCTCCATGGTCATGCCGGTGTACTGGAAGTACATATCAAGATTGCCGCCCTGAGACTGGAGACGGTAATCATAATCACGGATATATCCGTCGATCTCGGTTTCAATCATGCAAGCGGGGATCTCAACGGCGGTGTTGGCAAGAAGTGCATCAACAAGCGCCTGCTCAACCTTTCCGTCTGCAGCTTTTTCGCGACGCTCAGTGATTTTTGCCTTGATGTCTGCTTTGTATTCATCGACGGTATCAAACTCGGAAACGTCTTTTACAAATTCATCGTCAAGCTCGGGAAGCTCTTTTACTTTGAGCTCGTGGAGATTGATCTTGAACACAACGTCCTTACCGGCAAGGTTCTCAGCGCCGTAATCATCGGGGAATCTGACGTTGATATCAAACTGTGCGCCCGCCTCTTTGCCGATAATCTGA
The DNA here is from genome assembly GCA_045538555.1 of Eubacteriales bacterium. Classification (GTDB taxonomy): domain Bacteria; phylum Bacillota; class Clostridia; order Oscillospirales; family CAG-382; genus Coliplasma. The sequence goes on along the minus strand of JAZSRP010000049.1, from coordinate 121,750 downwards.
TCCTCAAAACCGGGAATAAAGCTGCCGCTGCCAAGATTGAGCGCATATTTTTCTGCCTTGCCGCCCTCAAATGCTACACCGTCAAGGAATCCCTCAAAATCAATAATCGCCTGGTCGCCGTCCTGTGCAGGTCTGCCCTCAACCGTAACCATACGAGAGTTGCGCTCTCTGGCTGCATTGATGTCCTGATCCACGTCCTCATCGGTAACAGTGATCTCGTCTCTCTCCACCTCAAGTCCCTTGTATGCGGAGATCTCAACTTCGGGTTTTATAAAAATTGCCGCCTTGAGGGTAACGCCCTTGTCATCGATGGAAACCAGATCGATCTCAGGACGGCTGACGCTGTCAAGCTTTGTGTCTGCAAGTGCCTTTTCATATGCGGAGGGAAGAAGATTGTCGATCGCCTCATCATAGAAAACAGCGGAGCCGTACATTTTTTCAACAATGTGTCTGGGAGCTTTTCCCTTTCTGAAGCCGGGAATATTCATTTTTGAAACGTTTTTGCGATAAACCTTGGCGGTCTCTGCGTCAAAAACTTCTTTCTCGATAAGAAACTCAAATTCAAATTTGTTTTTTTCGATTTCCTTTGCTTTGATGGAAGCCATAATGCTTTTGTTCCTCCAAATAATCATAAAATACTATTTTACATTTTAATATTATTTCAAAAAAAGTCAACTGTTTTTCCCAAATTTGCCGTGATTTGGTGCGATTTGTAACGTTTTTTGAAATTTGTGTTCATCAATATTGATTTTTCGGTGTAATATGTATATACTGTTTTCAAGGGAGGTGCCGATATGAGCGTTTTCGACGGAAAGCATCATGACCGTTTTTTGGATTCTGTGGCCGATTTTTCGTCAAAGGATCTTGAAAACAACCATCGTGCAAACAAAAAACCGGATATTACAGGGCTTTTGCTGCGTTGTTTTCTCATCGCTTTGTGCATCGGAATTTTTGGCTATTCCGTATTTATGATCGCAAGCCGTGCGGTAGAGACCAACGTAAACGAGGAGCTCTACAGCAGCATCCGTCCCGAGAATTTTGAGTCTGAGGTAAAAAAGGCCGCTCCCCTGCCCGAACCGCTTGATATGTATACCCTGGAGCAGATGATGGACTCTGACGGTGAATATCAGGACTACGTGGGAGAGGACGTTGCCACTGCCGATCCCAACAGAAGAAGCAATTATTTTCACAATTTCAAGTATTTCAAAAATAAATACGACAACGTTTATGCGTGGATCTACGTTGACGGCACAAAAATTGATTATCCGGTCATGAAATGCGACGACAATGATTATTACCTCGACCACGATTTCAACGGCAAAGAGACCGCTGCAGGAAGCATTTTTGCAGACTCATTCATGTCCGACACCTATGATGCTAACCTGAACAACGTCATATACGGTCACTGCATGAAAAACGGTTCTATGTTCCGCACTCTCAAGACTTTTATGGAAAGTGCAAACCGCTATACACTTGCAAAGGATATGAACATTGAGATATACACTCCTGACGGACTGTACATCTACAAGGTATTCAGCGGTTATCGTTCAAACGACGTTTTTTATCTAAAAGGAACATTTTCCAGTGACACAGTGTTTACAGACTGGCTCAAGCTGATCAAATCAAAGGATACCCTGCGTTGCGGCAGAGATTACAGCGCAAACTCAAGAGTGTGCACCCTCATCACCTGTGCAAACGTCAGCTCTGACAAATCTCAGCGCTACGTGCTTCACGGAATATTGGTTTCCTTTATTCCCGCGTCAAATCTGTGACGATTTTTTCATCACCCTGTATAACCGCAGGGTGATGTTTTTTTGAAAACGCAAAAAATATGCCAAAACCCTCTTGACAAATACCCCCCCGTTGGGTTAAAATACTCAAGCTGCCAAACAGACAGACACTTTTTATGCGGGTGTGGCGGAATTGGCAGACGCGCTAGATTCAGGTTCTAGTGGCAGCAATGTTGTGCAGGTTCAAGTCCTGTCACCCGCACCACCGAAAGTCCTTGCATTGCAAGGACTTTCGACTTTTTGTCATCTTATCCACAACAGTAACAAAAGCCAAAAATCCTGTTAGAATTTTGTTAGAAAAACCTATGTATCGGACGGATAACTCCGTCCGTTTTCTTTTTAATCATTATCAATGGTAAGCATTTCTGCAATCTTCCCTGCTGATTTCAATTTTGCACCGTAATCCAAATGTCCATAAATATTTGCCGTTGTACTGAAATCCGAATGACCTAACCAATCTTGAATTTCTTTCAGCGATATACCATTTGCCAACAACAAGCTCGCACAGCTATGTCTGAGATCGTGAAATCGAATATGTTTCAATTTATATTTCTTTAAAATGTGTTGCAAGTGTTGTGTTAAATAATCGGGTTTTAACCTCACACCCATACTGTCAACACAGACATAGTCAACATACTCTTTACAATAAGCCTTTTTACATTTTTTACGGTTTGCTTCCTGCTTTTTCTTGATTTCTAATAAAAGCTTTTCTATTGCAGGAATCAACGGCAAAGTTCTTATGCTCGACTTATTCTTTGTCCTATCTTTCGCAATTATCACGTCTTCTCCATTGATCTGTGTTTTGCAGACGGTATGTTTAATACAGATAGTCTTTTCCTTAAAATCGATTGCGCTCCATTTGATGCCAAGAACTTCACTCCGTCTTAAACCGTAATACGCAGCAAGAACTATCGCAACCTCTGCCGTATCGCCTTTAATGACTGAAAACAGTTGGTTAAGTTCATCTTGATTATAGTAATCACCGATATACTTCTGTTTCTTAGGCGTTTCAATACGAGCCGCAGGATTAAAAGGTATATACTCCATTTTCACTGCGTAATCAAGCGCCTTGTGAATGACCGCATGATGTTTAACAACCGAATTCCACTTTGTTCCTTTGCCGAGCATCGTGTTGTAATACTCCTGAATGTCGCTGGTTTTGATTTTTTGTAGCGTCATACCCAATTTGTCGAAGTAAGGATTAATGCGCTTCTCGATGAAATATTGATAACTACCGAAGGTTGTAATCTCAATCGAGCATTTAACCATCGCCAACCAGTTTGACATAAACTTTGAAAACGCTATGTCTTTTTTAGTTTCTTCATCTGGTGGCTGTTTTTGCAACAGTTCAAATTCTTCCAAGCGTTGTCTTAAAAGCTCCTCAGCTCTACGCTTGTTTCCCTTGACGGCTAATCCGGTCTTTTCCCACTTCTGTTTTCGTTTACCGTTTTCATCTTCGTAGCTTATTACGGTGTAAAACATACCATTTTTGTTTTGAACAGTGCCTTTCAGCATAATGATTCCTTTCTACATACCTCATTTTAATTCCTCCTTTATTGACTTTCATATTTGAGAATTTACGAAAGCAGTTAAGATATGTAGCTCCGCAAGCGGAGCAAAATCATTCATTCAGTAGGTACGCCAAAACGCATATTTTAGGAATCTTAAATCCCTTTCCATCATTCAAATATTCAATCTTTCCACTGTGCAATAACTTGTAAGCTTCTTTACGACCGATTCCACCGAGCATTTCACACAATTGCGGCACCGCTACCACATCGGGATAATCTACGAACATCAGCTTATATGCATCAGTCAAAGTCATATCTTTCTTTGGCATCAATATCACTCCTTTCGTATTGTTGGAGTTATATTGAATAACAACATATAATTTGGCAAGTAAAAAACAATAGCATCTTAATGGGAAATTATGAAATAATCTCCTAAATGAAAAATGCCTATCATTTTAAAATGACAAGCATAAAGTTTTATTTTTGATTTTCTTGCGGATTCATCCGCATCATTTCAATATGATTGCGGAACCGTCATTTCGGAATGATTGGGGTGCGTTTCGGGATGACTGCACCTGCTCCCTCATTTCGGAAACAGGGGGGATTTACCTCTTATCATAACGAAAACATCTATTATTTTTCTTATCATAAATAAGGGGGGAAAATGGGGCATAAGAAAACAGGAGAATCATCTCAAAATCATTCCGAAATTTTATCATTTCGGAGGGCAAAATCATCTTCTAAGACTTTAGATAGAAAATACTGTAAAATCGTGTAAATCATATGTGAACTTCGTTTTTTCCGGGTGCAACCTCGTTTTTAGGGGGTGTGAACGCTGTTTTAACCCCCTGCGAACCCTGTTTTTGATATATAAGTACTATCATATATCCTAAAGGGGATGCGTTTTTAAAAACGATCTTGTAAATAAGGGGGATAAGAAAAAGCTGTAAATTCGGTACAATAATTGGTGTATTTTCACACCGACTATGCCCCTTATTATGCCCCACTTTATGCACCGCTTTTTACCCATTACTTAGATATTGAAAAGTAGAGAAAAATGATGTATAATTAGATGTTGTTATCGAAGTTAAATGATATGTCATATATCGATGATTGATTGTTATAAGAAACGAAGTAAGTGGGGTGATATATAATGCCAAGTTTATATGATAGAGCTGATTTATACGACGCTTTTGATACCGAGAGAAAATATCAACAAACAATATTGCATTGGCAGAAAATTTTGGAAGGCACTAACATCAAATCATTTCTTGATGTTAGTATAGGAACAGGCTCACTCACACTCCCGTTGGCGGAATTAGGAATAGAATTGTATGGTTCAGACTTAAGTGATGTTATGCTTGAAAGATGCGCAAATAAAGCAAACATCAAGAATATTTACATTGAACTCACACAATGCGATTTCAGAAAAATAAGATGTCATTTTAATCGCAAATTTGACTGTGTTGCATCCACGGGAAATTCCCTACCATATGTTACTAATTCAGAAGTATTCGATGTAATCGAGCAAATGGATTCACTTGTGAATGAAAACGGATATATCTATATTGATACAAGGAATTGGGACAAGATATTAGTTGAACGAAAACGTTTTTGGCCATACAACCCAACTTTCATAAACGGAACAAAAATAAACTGCGTTCAATTATGGGATTACAATATGGATGGTTCTATGGACTTCAATATTTTATATTCGTTCGAGGATAATGGTGTTATTACATCAAATGAAATATTTGAAGAACACTATTTCCCAATCAAGCGAAATGATATTGTAAACAAACTCAAGAATATAGGATATGGAAATATTAGAATAACGTGTATGCCTGCATTTGCTGATTTTGATGTTGATTCGTTTGATTGGTATTGTATCATCGCACAAAAACAAAATATATAATAATCAGTTTCGAAAGGATATAAATATGACATCAAAAGAAATATTTGCTGAATTTCAGGCGATTGCAGTTAATGAAAACATTATCCTGCGACAAGTTAAGCCAGAGCAGGATTGCGAAAAATATTTTGAAATATACAGTGATGCTGATGCCCTTAAGTATTATTTAGGATACGGTAAACCGCCTGCAAACCTTGAACAAGTTAAGAAAATTATTCAAAACCAAATCAACGCTTTTGAGAAATACCGCGAGTATAACTGGACTATTGCAGATCGCAATACCGACGAGGTTTTGGGCAGAATCCTATTAAGCGATTTTCAAAACAATAATACTGCCGCAAATATCGGCTATTTCCTTGACCGAAAGTATTGGAATAAAGGTATTATGACGGCTTGCACAGAAGCTGTTGTAAAGTTTGGATTCGAACAGCTAAAGCTTGAACGCATCTTCACATCCGTCGAGCCGAACAATATCGCATCTCAACGAGTTCTCGAAAAGAACGGCTTCATAAAAGAAGGTCATCTGCGCCATTGCTTTCTTTTGAATGATGGATTGCATGATTGCCTTATCTATGGAAAACTTTATACAGACTAAAATAGTTTAAGGAGTACATAAATGAAAAATATATCTGTATGCGGAATTGACTGCGCTAAATGTCCTTTTATGATCGACAAAAAATGCGAGGGTTGTAGAATCGTTGCACCTCAAGGTAAATGTGTTTGGGGCGGTACTTGCGATACTCACGATTGTGCAGTTAACCAAGGACTTAACCATTGCGGACAATGCAAGAATTTTCCCTGCGAACAGCTTATAAACATCGGTAAAAGTGAAAATCCCGAAGGTAACGGTATAGAAATTCAAAACCTTAGAGATCTGTTAGAAGAAGGAAAATAAAATGAATAACATTACAAAAGTTGTCGAATCGGGTTTATGCACTGGTTGTCGCGCTTGTAACTGTGAGCATATTGTGTTTGTGAAGAATGATAACGGATTTCCATCTCCCGTTGTCGATAATAATTGTATGAACTGTGGTGAGTGCTTAAAACAATGTATATATTTTGATGAAAATGACGATTGATAATAATGGTGCAACTATGAACGAAAAAATCATTTCTCTCCGTATGGAGCGTCAATGCTTTGTTAATAAAGCTGATGAAAGCGAATACATAAACCTTTATCGAGATATGCAACCGGGGCAGAATGTTTATTGGAACGGTTTTGGCGAACCGCCTACACTTTCCTTCAGAACTGATTTCAACGATATTGAGTTTAATCGTGAAAGACAGTTAAAGCGTGAGCTTATTAAAGGTCGTTTTTCGGGTGGTAATCTTGGTTGGATCGTCCCCGAGGATATGGAATTGTTTATCGGTCTATATCGAAAACCGCTTACAAAACCTACCGCAGACCAATCAACCATTCTTGAACTTATCGAAACGTCGGGTCCGTACACCATTCAGCAGATAAAAGAAGAAACGGGATTGCTTGTAAAGCAGATAACACCTATTCTTCACCGTTTGCAAGAAGCGTTCTTGATTTATGAGGACCAGTACGACGGTGAATGGGATAGAGGTTGGTATCGTTTCGGTGAAATGTTCCCAAATGTAAACCAAGATAAATACACAAGACACGAAGCTCTAAAAATCGTATTACAGAAATTTGCATACCGACTTGTTTGGTTCGATACCGCAATGGCAAAATCATTCTATAAACTGCCCGAAAAGGAAATTAAGTTTGCGGTGAGCGATTTAGTGGCCGAAGGCGTTTTAGTAGCATCCGACAGTGGATTCATGCTCAGAACCGATGCCGAATTGCTCGAAACTTATGAAACCAAGGAAATGCACTTTGTTTACGCACTCCACAGGAACGATTTTCTTTATAAATCCCACGAACACATTTTAAAAGACTATGCAAAACGCCTTACTGATGGTCTTGAATATGACCACGAGCCGTTGCAATATCTCCTTATTGACGGCGAGTTTCACGGCGCATCTGTTGGTCACTTCCGCAACGGTCCGTACGACCTCAACGATATCGTTTGCGATTTGCCAAATGCCGAAGCACGCAAGGCAGAAATTGTCGATGCCATTCAATCCGTTAACTACGGAAAAATGCCCGTGAGATTTATGGGAGCGTTGCTATGATGAGTATATTTGAAAAAACAAGAAGCTTTGTTTATCGCTACGCTCGTCCTCTTGATCTTGCAAGGTGGCAATTTCATTTTGAAAACGGCAGTAAAGAAACTGTAATGAACGCCTTGTCTTACTATCAAAACGAAGATGGTGGGTTTGGTTATGCTTTGGAGCCGGATTGCTGGAATCCTAATTCAACACCGATTGCGACATGGTTTGCAACCGAAGTGTTAAGAGAAATCGGTTGGAAAGATGCAACGCATCCGATTGTTGAAGGAATTTTGCGCTATTTGGAAAGCAGTGCAGATTTTGACGAGGTGCATCAGCAATGGCTGAATGTTGTTCCGACCAACAACGATCATCCGCATGCAACATGGTGGACATATGGCGACGGTGGCAGCGAGTTCAAATATAACCCGACAGCAAGTCTTGCAGGGTTTATTATACGGTATGCCGATCCCAAATCGGAATTGTATCAAAAGGGCGTATCGATTGCAAAAGAAGCGTTTGCCTTTTTGGAAGCAAGTATTCCTTTTGATGAACAGCATGTTACAACCTGTTTTTGTAATTTGTATGATGATTGTATTGTGCCCAAAGTTTCGTTTTTGGACATGAGCAAGTTCGCAGAGCTTCTTCGAAAACAAGTTAAGCATTGTATCAATCCCAATTATGACTTATGGTTTGCCGAGTATCATACGAAACCGTCCGACTTTATTCTCTCAAAGGACAGCATGTTCTACGAGGACAACAAAGAACTTTTATTGAAAGAACGTGAACTGTTGCAACAATATCAATCCGAAGACGGAGGTTTTCCTGTCACTTGGCAATGGTGGACGGATTATCCCGAGCAGCATATTGCAACTGCATGGTGGCGTCCTTATTTTGCCATACGAAATATGTTGTTTTTAAGAAATACGATTTAGTTCTTTTCTGTTATAAAATAGTTTCTTCAGATTCTGCATATAAACAAACAGCCGAGGTGATTCCTCGGCTGTTTGTTTACAATATGGATATTTTATAATCAATTGTCATTGATTTGTCAGTTCCAATGTAATCAATAGACTTATCATCATAACACTCAAAACACCAATGATCTTCAAAACGTATCATTCCGTTTTTGTCAAGTTCATCGAGACAAAGGTTATGTGTTTCAAAGGAAGTGATTTTATGTGCTTTTCCGCGCAACTGAAATACAGCCAAATTTACTGCATCAATATCAATATAGTTAAACCCATTAGGGACTGCAGCATTTTGAAAGAAAATCATGCCTATCCAATACTCCAACATGCCATCAACAATACGTTTTGCGCCGATATAATTGTTTCCATATCGGTTATCCAAACCTTCCAAAACAGTAAACCAACCATTTTCTTTCCACAGATTCCACTTGGTGCGAATGCTTTCGTTACCCTTGTATCTTTTCCCAATAAAGCGAAGTGCAGGTTGTATTTCTTTGCATATGGCTTCCATTTGAACAGTACATTCGCCATCAAGCAATTCTTCTACGGTCACGGACAACACAGTTGCGATATTGCAAAGCATATTCAAGTCCGGCTCGCCTTTGTTGTTTTCCCATTTTGAGATTGCTTGCCTTGTCACATTCAATTTTTCTGCAAGTTCTTCTTGAGTTATATTCTTTTTTACTCTAAAATCTTTTATGTTCTCTCCTATCATATTGCAACACCTCTTTTGATGAATTCAGTTTATCAAAAGTAACACGAATAATCAAGCAACATTTCGTTGCGTATAGCAAAAGCCAAGGACTTTTATCATATTTTGATAGATACTAAAAATGTATCAAATCTACTTTTCACAAATCAAACCAATATCGCAAAGTCTGTGTAGCAAGTTAGTAATATGGTTAGCACAAACTGTATCACATTTGTATACTATTGAAATCAAATGATCGGTTTGACGATTTCGTATGTCGCGATGTTCCTCGAAAATATAAAACTGCAAATCCAGCTCGTTGTAAATGTATCCACCGATATACGACTTGTTAAAATCGAATCCATCTGCATTAGATATAATTGATGCTACGTTTTCATCCGAATTCACATATTCATACTCATCTTGTAAATATACTCTAAGATAGTGGGTGGGTTTGTCTTCCATTAGCAATAACAATTCCTTGAGTAAATCAAACGACTTGGTAAAATTATACGGAGATATTTGAAACTTGATTTCCCCCGGCTCATCTGACGAATATCGAACATTTGGATTTTTCTTTTGGGCTTTGTAGTAAACCATCTTTATTCCATATACCATTATACAAACGCGAGACTCGATTCCGTGATATTTATTATCCCGAGAATAACTGATAGAATTGCGGTCTAAGTAGTCAATTATCTTATTGAAACATAACTCTAAGTCATACTCTTTTTTCTCGCCATTAGATGTTTGGTCTGAGTAAATTGAGCATTCTGTTTGACGAACAATTTTTTCAAATCCAACTGCCTTATTTGTGTTCAACGAAGTTAAACTTATTATCTCAGTATAATCATTTTTATCAAACGCTTCTTTAAAGTGATAATCAAATGTTCTGTTTATAATAGTAATAAAATTATTCAAACTATCCTCAGATGTGATATTAAAACCTTGAAGCAAATTCAAAGGAGCCTTTAGAGTTCCAATATCGATGCCGATACCGACGGGAACAACTTGAATTCCTTTTGAATATGCAAAGCCAGCCTCAAAATATATCCATCCAGAAGTAACCGATACTTCGGTTACAAATACATACATAATTTTCGCAGCTTGCAAACCTTCCTCAATTTTGTGTATCCAATTTGTACCAAAAGGAATACTTTGTCCATCGCTTGACATAAATATATCCAATGCTCCGCCAGTTGAATTATCCAACTTATTCTTAATTGCTAGTATTGCATCCTTATCTTTTGACGAGTGGCTGAAAAATATTGTTGGTTTACTCATTTATACTCTTTCTCCTTAATTTTAGATTCGTTTAGTTTTCAAACAAATTTCTGATACATTTTCATAAGTTCTGATACACATTCAAATGCTATGTTGAGATAAACACAGAAATCATAGATGGGATCTACGGAATTCAGTCGTGGATTTTCCCGTTTTCCTTTTAATCCACCATATTCCAAACGGCACGAAGCAATGCATATGTCAAATCGCACTTCGCAGTAGAGCGTTTTCTATAATTGGGTTCTTTGCCCGATACTCTACGGAATGCGCTGAACACTCTATCGGGGATAACATCGACGTTATCCTCTTTTTCAAGAAAGTCAGCCAAGACAAAATATGTTTCGTTCGACTGACGAACCCAATCGGGAACACCCGAAACAGAACCAAGCCAAAACGCAAACCTGAAGTTATACGGATCATTGATAATTTCGTATAACTGTTTTCCGTCTGTCGGCTTTAATGCCTGCCAATTATAGTTAAACGGACCGACGAAGCTGCCTCCTAATTCTTTCGGCTTTTTGAAGGTGATGTATTCATCAAAATCTTTCATCAACTCATAGGCGTGTTTCATAGAAGCTTTTGCAATTTCCATTCTTTCATTAGATCGCCAGCTTTGTGTTGCATTAAGCAATCCGATGTGATTCGCGCCGGGGAAACGAGCGTTAGGTTTATAGTATCTCTCGTTTTTGCCTTTCTTGGTGAAATCATCAACGGCGTTATAATTGCGAACCGCTTCGACGTGTTCCCAAGAGAGCACGATCTGTTCAGCCAAAATGGGATAAGTTTCGTCATACCCTACCCAAGAAAGAATAGATGCAATAATCGCATTATTACCACCTCTGCCTTCGGCGTCCAATCCGTCGCCGCCGTGAAACCAATTTTTGTGTTGCGATGATATTTCGGGAGTAATAAGCGCATGAATACCTTTTTGGATTGCCGGATGTTCTTTTTCAACACCTGCATTCAAAAGTGTACCGATAGAGCGCTCCATTCCGTATTCGCCGCCGTGAAGCTCGTCACCAAACCATCCGTCGGGATGTTGGCAAGCAAGATGCTTTTTAATATTTTCTTGCTCCAATATCTCGTCGCGCATCTTCTGCATAAACGGTTCTGTCAAAGGTGTATGCAAAAAATCTCGATGAACGAGAAACTTAATGCTCGTACAAGCGTTGTCAAGAAGAAAATCTATATGTTTTTGAAATTTCATCGTATTTACCTCAGATCCTTTATCGCTTTCGTATCGACGCCTTGTGCGTTAACTTCGTTTTATTATTTCATATCCTTCTTACAAAGCTGATCTCTACAACGGTCAAATCTTTCTTTACCGCAATACGGAATAACGAGAAGATCAAGCTGTTCGGGTGTGAGCCCTACATTGCATCTTCCGGGATGAGTAAAAGCGCCTAAAACCGTTTCGCAAGGATAATTCTCGCATTGCACGCAAACGTCATATCCTTTTCCCTTTGCACAATCTCTTGTTTTACAGCCTTGATAACAACCGGCGCAGTTAACGCCTGAATAGTCTTCTTTTTGTTCATCGGGAGAGAAGTATATTTTGTAATTCTCGTCGGTAAACAGAACTCGGTTTTCTTTACCGCCGTTAGTAGCTCGTAAAAGACATTGGTCGCATCGGTTACCGCAACAACCTATTTCAGCATCTTTTAAGTTCTCAACCTTACGGTTGGGTTTCTTTTTTATCTTAATGAGTTCAATAATCTCGTCGATGTTGGCGTTGATGTCAACGTCAATAAACATCCACTTTCCGTCGTGATATGTACGGCTGTTGTCATAGTAATTAAGTATATAATCCGAAAAGTTATCTCTGACCGCATCAAATTTCTCTCGTTCCGCTTTTCCAAAGATAACAAGTGCGTTGAAACGATTTTCCTGCACGCTTAACGAAACGAGCGTTTTGCCGCTTTTGCGAAATTTTAATATTTCCTTTCCATCCCACAGTTCTTCCATAACGTAATATGCACGGACGAAGCCAACAAGTTTTTCCCAAGACTTCGAGACTTCTTCACCGAGCCTGTTCTGTATGTTGATATATGCTTCAATCATTATTTTCCTCGTTTCTTATATAAGCAATACCGTCTATTTGGCAAAGACAGTTATCGTCAAGGAATTGGGTTACAACGGTCATTCTTGCAGGTGCGCCGTTTGGGAAATATTCAGTAAATACATCCCGTCCTGTGCGGAAGTCTTCGGTATTTTTGATGTAATAATTAAGTTGCACCATATCGTCAAGGGTTGCGCCGACGGATGCGAGTGTGTTTTTGATTGCTTCAAAAGCAACTCTTGTTTGGTAAGCAATATCGCTCTTTTCAAAACCACCCGCGTGATGGGCAAGGAAGATATAATCTCCCGCAACAACACAAGACGGACAGGTTTCATCACCGCAATGGGTAGGTAGGCGTTTTATCATAATTGTTTCCTCTTTAAATAGTTACTTTGTTAATTATTCTTTTTTCGACTATAAAAATATCCCCATAAAACTCCACTTCGTTGTTATGAAGTATAATAGCACTATCGTCAGGCACTCCATAAAGTTTGTACTTTTCAGATAATTGCAATATCTCGTCGGTTTTATCAAGTGAGAAGTGAGGTTCTATTGAAATATTAACACAACCCAATCCGTTATATATTTCTTGAACATAGTGACCACTTGCTAAAGAACAAACTGCCATAGTGGAGAGATTTATGCTTCCTGCACTCATTCCAAATAAAATACCACTATACTCTTTCAAAACTGTATCCAGACCATATTGTTTAATATATCCAAATTGTTTTGGCGTATCACCACCTGAGAGCCAAATAAAGTCAGCTTTTTCAATGATTTTTTTGGCCTCGTCGGGAGTTATTCTCCCATCAACCACAAAGATACTTTTAAATTCAATTCCAATGTCACAAAGCATATCACGCCAATGATTGCAATACTTGTCGTTCTTCTCGTGATTTGTTTCAAAGTCAGAAGCTATAAAAACAAAACTGTTTCTACTTGTTATTATTTCTCGAAGTCGTTTGGCAAATTTATCATCTAATTCGTTTTTAAACATACTTGTTAAAATATATGTACTCATAACTTTTCTCCTAATCACACTTAATCTGATTGCACTTGTTTACATATTTTTCTTGATATTCCGTAAGGGCTTTACAAGGATATTCTACACACTCAGAGCACTCGTCTATTTTCCGTTCCGACGCACATTTTGTAAACGGACAGCTCTTACAAAGTATAAACACCTTATCCGAACGACATCCGAGACAGTTGACTTCACAAATCGGAATATTCATGCCAAACATAGTTTTATAAAACTGCTGCGACTGTTTTCGTAAAGCATCATCATTTTTAATTGTTGCAAGATATGTAATACACCTCGAACAGTCGTGACCACAACAACCTATGATATTTGTGTTCATACGACTATCCTCTATGTTTATAACTCAAAAGCAAATTAAGAGTAAGATATTTATTAGGCTTGCCTACGCCGTCCATAATAAGTGTTTTCTTTGTATCGGTAGCTTCTAACACTACTTTGCCTTCGGCATCTTTTTTACTTTCAATAATCTCCCATACCTCGTTCATTTCGGGTATGTTGGCAAGTCCTAAACGGCTCATTGCATCGGCAAGAACAAAAGCGTGAGACATTCCGCAACCGTTGTAGAAAGCATTTGTAGAGCAGATGATCTCATCGGGATTGATTTTGCTGTGAATCATATTTCTGCTGACAAAATATTCAAGTGTGTTTTTATATGCATCGGTGTTCCTGTATTCTTCGGGAAGATAGGAAAATACTCTTAACGCATTAACAGTAGTACCTACACAGCTTTTGGGTGTTTGACCTTTATGTCGGCTCTTTTTCCATTTACAGAGATAACCTCCGTCAAATCTGTTCTTTTCGATAAACGCATCTATCAACTTCTTTACTCTCTCATCATCGCCAAAACCAAGTCTTAACAATGTACCGAGGAAATCGGTCTGGCGGCAACTGCCGAGATTGCTTTCGTCAAGCAGATATGCATGTTCATTTTGAAACTCTTTCTGCATAAAATGCTCATGCTTGTCCTCGCCGGGAATCAATATCCAATCAACTATCTCGTTAATATGAGGATCACCCTTTTTCAAGCCAAGTTCTGCAAGAGCATAGAGATAACTGAAAGTAGTAAAATTGCCGTAAAACTTTTGAATATGAGGAAACAATCCTCTGTCATCCAAGCGGTCAAACAGACGGCAAACATTCTTTGATTGAAGCACCGCTTCTTTCGCTTCAATAACTTCGGGATCGGTTTCGGGTTTGTCCAAAATCTCGGTAAGAGTTCTGTATCTAATAGAAGGTTCTTTTTCTTCGAGTAACCAGTTAATAATGTTTTCCATAATTATTTCTCCACAAAATAACAGTAATCAAGAATGATTTTTCCGTTTTCGTCGGGTGTAGTATATCTTGGGCAGAGGCAGTTTTCGAACGACCAAGTACCGCCGTTAGCATCTTTCCAAATGGTCATACCGTTTTGTATCAATGCTGGTTGACAAGCAGAAGCATCGTGAACCTCTGCTTCACATCCGTATATCCAGCAAGTACCAAGAGCAAGATCGGTAAAATCTATGTATTCAAACCCATCGGGAACCTCTGTATCAATAGGCGCAAACATGCCGAGCCAATATTCAAACGGTGCATTAGGAGTCCAATGCTCGAGCCCTACATAACCGCCACCGTTTTCCCAAATATTGAGTATTGCATCTGTACCGCCCATTGATTTTTCAAGCAAACTAAACCAATCATTTACCCAAAATTCACCCCAATGACCGAATTCGCCATACTTCTTTCCGATAAAGCGCATATTGGGGATATTCTCTTTGAAAACTTTTATTATCTCTGCCATTTTTAATTCTCCTTATTAAAAAACATGGCTTAAGCCGTTATAGTTAAAGTTGATCGGTTTTCTGCCGTTGACAAAGCGGATATAATAGGTTCTTGTTTCCTCGTCCACTTCCTCGACTATGCCTTCACCGAACACCTTATGGCGTATTTGGTCACCGACCTTATATACTTCAAGTTCGGTTTTATCAAACCGTTTCTTCAATACGACATATTCATCCATAATGTCTGCGGAAACAGTTCCGATTTTATCCAGCAATGATTTGTCGATATCAAATACAAAGCGTGACGGAACTTTTGAAAAGCCCTTTACACCAAATCCCTCGCTTTCGGTGAGGTACAGACGTTTTCTTGCTCTTGTTATTGCAACAAAGCAAAGGCGACGTTCTTCCTCAAGAGCATCGTTCTTGCGTTCTTCGAGACTTCTTGCAGAAGGAAAAATACCCTCCGTAAGTCCGACAAGAAATACCGTGTCGAATTCAAGACCTTTTGCGGTATGTATTGTCATAATCTTAACGCAATCACTCTTATCCTCCACATCGCTGTCGCGCAGAAGCGTTATATTCTGCAAAAAGGTCGAAAGCGTTAAGGGCTCGCCGAATTCGTTTTCCTGTGTAACGATGCTACGCATAAGCTCGGAAACGTTATCCAAGCGTTCTATATCCCCGCTTTCACGGATATACAGTTCATAACCCGTTTTATTAAGGATCGCTTGAAGAAGTTCAGAAACCGCAAACTCGTCTGCTTGTTGACGAAGTAATTCTATTTGAGCGACAAACTCCTTCGCCTTGCAGGATTTGAATGTATCGGTTTCACATAACGCTTTTAACGCATCATACAAAGACGTTCCGTTTTGCTCGGCATATTCTGATAATACCTTTAATTTTATCTTACCGATTTTACGCCTTGGCACATTTATAATTCGCTTAAAGGACAAATCATCGTCAGTATGCTCCAGAAGGCGCATATAAGACAATACATCCTTAATTTCTGCTCGTTCATAAAAACCGACACCGCCGTAAACGACATAAGGTATGTTTCTTGAAAGAAAGCCCTGCTCAACAAAGCGTGAAACGTAGTTAGAACGGTATAGCACGGCAATATCGCTGTATTTACCGCCATTCTTTACGTGGTTGGCGATCTCGTCGCAAATATATTTGATTTCATCCTTATCGTTCTTTGCGTGGAGATATTTAACCTTTTCGCCGTCTTCGAAAGAACCGCTTAATGCCTTTTCTACACGATTTTGGTTCTTCTCAATCAATGAATTGGCTACGCTTAATATACTCTTTGTGGAACGGTAATTCTTGCTTAAAACAATATCGCGTGATTTGAGATTGAGGTTATCCTCGAAGCATTCGTTGTTCAGCCAAGACTCAAAATCCACGATAACACTCATATTTGCGCCGCGCCATTCGTATATGTTCTGGTCGGGGTCGCCAACCACAAACAAATTACGGTTGAATTCTGAGAGTCTGCGAATAAGTTTGAATTCCTTTGCGGTGATGTCTTGGAATTCATCAACCATAATGTAGCAGAGCTTTTTCTGCCATTTTTCGAGTACATCGGGATATGTTCTGAAAAGGTATATTACAAAATTGATAAGGTCGAAGAAATCAAGTCCGAAATACTTGCGTTGCTTATTTATGTAACGAAAGATTATCTCCTCCGTCTTATTTTGCGCTACAAGTGTTGAATAATCGAAATTAGGGTTTGACAGATATTCTACATAGGTTATAAGATTTTTATAATAGCGTATCTGATCGATCATAAACTTGAAACTTGCGGTATCCATACGAATACACATTTCGTCATAGACTTCTTCAAGGATCTTCTTCTGATCGACATTATCCAATACAATGAAATTATCGGGATAAAAGAGCTTATATATTTCCTCGCGCAATATTCTCGTGCAGAAAGCGTGAAGCGTTGCGACAAACGAAGTATCGAACTCGTCGCCTAGCATGCGCTTTATACGCTTTTTCATTTCGTTTGCGGCTTTATTTGTAAAGGTAATGCAAAGTATATTCGAAGGTGATATACCAAGCTCGTTTACGAGGTAGGCATATCTATGAGTAAGAGCACGCGTCTTCCCTGTTCCTGCGCCTGCAATAACGCGAATATATCCGTCGGTAGTTGTAACAGCTTCTATTTGTGATTCGTTTAGTCCGTTAAGTAAGTTATCCATATTAAATCTTCACTTTCCCGAGCTTATGGGATACAGAAACCGCAACACCTTGAATTTGAAGCTCACCTTCAACAATTTTATCCTCATAGGTTTCTTTATCTGCGTTACAGGATTTGAGAACGTATTGTTTTGTATTGCTATCGTAATCAAGAACCTTTAAATTATTCTTGCCATCAAGAAGCGCGACAACAACGTCGCCGACGCTTGCGGTGTTTTGTTTACGGACAAATACGTAATCGCCGGGATAGATTCCAATGTCAACCATAGACTCGCCTTTTGCAATTAAAGCGAAGCATTCATCATTACCGACAATAGTTTCGGGCATACGGATATATTCAAGAAGCTGTTCTTCTTCCTCCTGACCCGGTCCACAAGCAACATAACCGAGAACAGGCATTGCATTATAGCTACCTTCCATAGCAGTACGCGGAGTCGAAATAGAACGGCGTCCGCTATATTCAAGCTCACCGTTTTCTTTCATCACATTCAAGCAACGATGAACTGTAGAAACAGATATACCTGTTCCTGCCGCAATCTCACGTACAGTAGGAACAGTAAAATAATCGTTATAATAGGCATCTATAAATTCAATTATCTTTGGTTTAGCTTCATTTCGAATACTCTTCATAACTATAACTACCTCGCAAATATAGAAACATTTTGTTTCATCCGGAGTGTAGCACAGTTTTTAAAGTTTGTCAATAAATATTGCACATTTTTTCCCAAACTGAATCGAAGAAAATTAAAAGAAAACCTATTCATTTGGCATACACCATCAGCAAGGTTTTCATTTTAAGTGAATAAATTGTACACATGCTTTACAACATTGAATATTAACTCTATCGATATTGTCAAGTCAAATTAATCCTTTATTATTTTATCAACTTTGAATTTCAGTACACTTCCACTGTAATGTATATTTTGTTATTATGAACATAAAATAGAATATATACTTGACTTTTCAACAAGTTTTTGTTAAACTACTCAAGCGAATTAACCACATGCCATAGACAGTAGGTAACAGTAAATCCTACCGAGCTGATTCAAAAAACCACTGCTGGCATACTGTCACCAGTTTTAGTTTTCGAAATATATTAATATTAAATAGTATTTTATTTTAAGGAGCCGATATAAAATGTGCAAAGCCGCCGATATAGCTAAATTGGCTATTTCTTACGGAATAGAATTTAAGGAGTCTATGTCTGATGAAAAATTCTTAATGGACTTTTACAAAGTGAATAAGTTGCTATATTTGGCGCAAGGATGTTATTTGGCAAAATATGGCGAAAAGATTTTTGAAGAGGATATATATGCATATCCTTGTGGACCATATATAAAAGAATTAGAGTTTATCTTTAATGATTGGGAATACGATCCTATAACAAAGCCATATGATTTTGTTTTCACAATACCTTCGCTGATTAGAGATTATTTTAAAAATTTCATATTGGAATACGGTATATATGATAGGCAAATGCTTGGAATTGCTACTAAAAAACAAACACCATGGAAAGAAGCTATTTGCGATTCTATCGATTACAATATTATTAGCACTAAATCCATACAAAGTTATTTTTCGGGTGTATATGATTTAAAAAGCGAGATCGTAATAAATGGATGATAAGAAAGAGAATTTCGAAAAAACAAGCGGGACAATTGATAATCCAAGAGTCAGGCAACAAAAATTAATCGAACAGATGGCAAAAGAAATCTGTTTTTCTAATGTTGATTATATTGGTATCGAAAAGCAAGAAAAAGACAAAAAGATCGAATCTATTCTTATAAAATTATATAATATTTTCTCGATCAACCCATCGTTTAGACCGCACTATTTCTTTATGTTTGATTTGTTGGAAAACAAACGATGGAACGAGTTGATTGCTCCTATAGCTATTATCAAAACTTTCGGCGACACGCTTGAATCATGTGATAGTAGTTTAATTAAACAAGAAAAAGACGGATTTTATTATTATTTAAATGATAATGAATTCAGATATAATGTTAATATGTTTTCATCCGCCTTAAAGTACGAATTACTTGTTAGAAAAGGAATAAGTAAGTCTGAAGAAGATATTAAGAAGCAAGAAAAGGAGTTTGAGAAGTTTTCGAGTTTACCTAACGAAAAACTCGAAGAACAAATCAAAAATCACGAAACAGTTTTAAAGGAATTTGATAATAACGTAGAAAAAAAAATCAAAGAAGCCAATGAAATTGTAGATAAAAAAATCGATAAAGTTAATCAAAAGTTTGATAAAGTTAAAACGGAATTTGAAACCACAAGCGAAAACTTAAATAAAGCAATAACTAATTTTAATGATACTAAAGAAGATCTCGATAAAACAAAAACCGAAATGAGTTCATTATTAACCAATGTTCTTACCATCTTGGGTATATTTGTATCAATAATTTTTGTGATTGTCGGCGCATATTTTACTGTAACGGGAGAAATTACAAATCTTAGCATATCTAATATTGTTCAAGTAAATGTTGGGAGATTTGTTTTAATGGGACATATCCTTATGAACTTGTTGTTCTTATTTATGTTTATGATAGCCCGTTTGGCAAATAAGAGCATAGCAGTCAATTGTAAAGGTTGTCCAGAGGGCGATTGTGGCAATCCCAAATGCAATTTCATTAACAGAATTGTTAAGAGATATCCATACATAGTAATATTAAATATTATAATCATATGCTCTTACGTTATATTGTTATGCTGGTGGTTTATTGAAACATTTGCTTATAAATATATTGAACCCAAACTGATAGATTTTGCCTCGAGTAATGCATTATCATTTATAGTAGTGACACTGTTAATTACTGCTTTTGTAATGGCAATACCCTTTTTTATTTTCTACGGGTATTCAAAAACAAAAAAATAATCTTAAAATATAAAGTTTTTTATATGTTTTAGGGACGGTTTTTTGACCGTCCTTTTTGCTTAAGGCTTGATTTCTTGGCAATTATACTTACTGAGTTATAACTCCATGTTGTTATGAAATACTTTCCGTAGTACTAAAATTCGAATGTACCATTCACTCTTGGATTTCTTTTAAAGATACACCGTTAGCAAGTAGTAGCGAAGCACAAGCGTATCGCAAATCGTGATACCGAAGCTTTAAGTTGTTTATTTTGATCATAGTCTGTGAAAGTTGCGCCACATAATCCGGTCATAAAAGATTCCCAATGTTGTCTACACATACATAATCAAGAAATTCCTTATTGTAGGCTTTGCAGCACTTTCTTCGGTTGCTCTCTTGTTGCTTTTTGGTTTTAAAAAATAATTTTTCAATATCAGGTATCAAGGGTATATATGCGTTTCAAAACGCATACTCTCAAATAGCCAGAGACTGGACGAAACCCAGCAATGTGTGTAAATCGTAGGGCTTAAAGACGAAAAGAAAAGACTTCTTAGAAAATATCCAGACGGTATGTTTCACAGAGCCGGAATTGCACAGACAATGTTAGATTCTCCTGATTTGCTGATAATTGACGAGCCTACCACGAGACTCGCCCCAGAAGAACGACTTTATTTCTTGAATCTATTGTCGAGAATAAGCTTTACTAAAACGACTTTGCTTTCAACATATATCACTCACGATATCGAAAGCATTTGTCAAAATGTTTGCGTGTTGGGGCATGAAAACTAATGTATTCAGGCTCTGCTACAAATATGGTTCAAAAATAGACATGCTGCGTTTGACAGATTTCCTATGAACTGAGCAAGGAAGAAGAAATCAAGCAGCAATTGTTATTGCGGTATCCTATAACTTAGGAAAGCCTACCGTGCGTTATTTTTCCGATGAATCATTATTCGATGGCTCTATTTCTGTTATAGCAATTTGGGAAGACTATTATATCGGTTCCTTGGGTGGTGCAAAAGATAGAATGAAGAATCAATACATTTTTTGTTCTTATAACATTATCTCGAAAATATTACAACAAGGTGGCATCACCATCAGGTTCTAGTGGCAGCAATGTTGTGCAGGTCCAAGTCCTGTCACCCGCACCAGAAAACGACAAGTTTCTTTCGAAACTTGTCGTTTTCAGTTATATTCGCCTGTGGCGAGTTGTATTGCTTAGCAGTGATATTCGGCTTTCGCCGAGTGGTATTCGCTTCGCGAGTAATGGGCGAAATAATATCACTGCGGAACGAAGTGAAGTTATATCACTTTTGCGCAAGCAAAAATATCTTTTTTGTAGCCCATAGACAAAAACGGCAATTTTCGACAGAAGATTGTCGTTTTCTTTTTGTACTTTTTTCTTTTCACTCTTGGTACTTCTCTCTTCTCTCAAATTGTCGTTTTTGGATAATAGAGATTAGAATTGTTATAAGACAAAAAGCGGTTTTTCTATGCAAAGCGAAAAAAGATACTGCTAAAATGCGGTGGGCCGGGTGAATGTTCAGTTATATCTCCCTTTTTATATCAACGCATCAAAAAAATGCAGACCGCTGACGACAATCAGCAAGTCTGCATTTTTTGGTATAAGGAGTATCGAATCGATTTTACGGCTTTGTTATTGTGTTTGTTCTTTTATTCCGCCACATACGGGAATCTCTCGTTGAACCTGCCTGCCGCAGGCACATAATGGTTTATTTCCTCAACATAATAACCTTCCCAGTAGCCCTCGAGCCCTCTGTACAAAAGCTTTGATACTGCCATTTCGGGCGCAGGGGGCGCAACCTCACCGGACTCAATGCCCGCAATAAGGTCTGCGATGAGATAATCAATGTAACCGTTGAGTTTTTCTCCGCCTGCAAATGTGAGGGTACATTGCGTCAACTCAAACATATCTCCGTTTCCATAGGTATATGAGAACCAGGTGCCTGCGTAGACCTCAATGCGGTAGTCTCCCATGGGAAGATTTTGGCATACCTCTGCATCTCTGTCTATCCACAGCTCTTTTGCAGGATCAAATGTCTCACGCACCAGACTGCTGATATACGCCACGATCTCCTGGGATCTGAATGCCAGCTGTCCAACGAGTTTTCCGGTCTGATGTGAATAAACGTCAATTACAACGCCCTTGCTCACATCCTCGCCGCCCCCGACATACACCTCTCTGGCATCTCCCGCAACATATTCGTACTCGGGATACTCAAAACCGTTGGGGGCAGAATCCTCTTGCGATGCTGAGATATCTGCTTCCGGAGCTTCTTCTTCCGGAACTTCTTCCTCCGGTGTTTCCTCACAAACATCTGAAGTATCAGCAGCAGAGTCACTCTGATCGTCTGCAGCGGTATCCTCCTGCACCACCTCAGGAACCGAGGTGCGGTCTTCCAAAGGAGATTCGCCCACAGCAGAGATGTGTAGCAGCGTCATTCCGGCAGTCAATGCAAGTACGGCAACTGTAATTATTATTGCCGTCATCAGCATCAATGTTTGTTTTTTCATTTTCATTCCTCCTTTCTGTAAAGGGAGTCTACCCTCCGCTTGTTCGGAATCTGTTTGGAAAATATTAGGGATTTGTAAAAGTTACTGAGACCGAAGTGCCTTTGTTTAAAGCGGATTTAAAGTGCAGGCAGGTTCCGTGCGCTTTGGCAATACGGTCGCAAAGTGACAGTCCCAGTCCGTTTCCTCCCCTGTTTCGGGAACGAGAAGAATCCGTGCGATAAAAGGGCTCTGTTACTCTGGCAAGCTGTTCCTCCGTCATACCGATTCCGGTATCTTTGACAAACAGTGTGGCTCCCGATTCATCCCCCATGCATCCCACCGTCACGCTTCCCTGCCCTCTGCATGCCTTGATTGCGTTGTCTGCAAGATTTGACAAAAGCATTTCAGCCAGCAAGGGATCGCATTGTGCAAATACGGATTTCCCCTCCGCACGAAGCGCAACTCCTTCCATTGAAGCGATGGGTGCAAGTGATTTTGTAACGTTGTACACAACGATACCCAAATCGCATCGCTCTGCCGCTATTCCGTTTTCTCGTATAAACGATTCATCCAGTATACGTTCGCCAATCTGCTTGAGGCGTTCAGACTCACTGATGATATATTCTGCTGCCTCCATCTTTTCGGATTCTTCAACATTGGCATTTAATAGGTACTCTGCATACCCGCGTATTGAGGTTAGCGGTGTACGCATTTCGTGGGCAAGGTTGTCCAGCATGCTCTGTTTTGTTTTTGAATTTTCTTCCAGCATACATACCTGACGGTCAATGTGCTCTGCCATTCGGTTAAAATCCGTGGCAAGGGACGAAAACTCGTCGTTTCCGGTTTCATCCGCACGTGTCTTGTAATTGCCGTCGGCAATCATTTTTGTTGCGCTGCTGAGCTTTTCAAGCGGATAGGACAGGCGGCGCAAAACAAAAAACAAGACAGCCGCAAGCAGCACCGATGCCCCCAGCGACGATATACCAAAGACCGTTGCCATTTTTTTGAAATCCTCATCAAGGTAACTGACGTCTTTTGCATAGGTGAAAACATAGTTGCCGCCATATATCTCAGAAGTTATCAAGAAATATCTTTTGCCGTCGGCACGTCTGGTTGCCGAATATCCACACAGAGGCGCTGTCAACCCATCGGGCAGACCGGAGTATATGGTCTGTCCGTCTCTTTCCAAGCGGAAAAACAGCCCATCATCTTTATAAAAAGTGCCGTATGTGGCAAGAATCGTATGCTCATCGGTCTTTTTTCCGTATTTTTTATACTCAAGCTCTTTTTCTATGGATTCTGCAATAACCTGATGTCCCGTCAGGCACACCCCCTCCTCTGCCTTGGCATTTGTATGGAAGGTATAATACGCAAGCGAGAATAATCCCGCATTGAAAAACAACAGAAACAGAAAAAGAGTGGCAAGGAATGTTTTTTCACGAAATTTCAATTTCATAGCTCAAACCTGTACCCCATTTTGTAAAGTGTTTTGAGACGGCCTGATATGCCCAGTTTGGCACGGATCTGACGCACGTGCACATCAACGGTGCGTGTATCCCCCTCATAATCGTATCCCCACACAAGGGAAATGAGTTTTTCTCGGGACAGGGCGATATTTCTGTTGAGTATCAACGTTTCTAGCAAAAGATACTCTTTTGGAGTAAGAAGTACCTCTTTGCCTGCCAAAAACACCTTTTTTGCTTCAAAATCCACTTTAATCTCATCAAAGCAAAGGATTTTTTCATCTTTTTTTGTTCTGCGCAGCACCGCACGGACCCGAAGCAGCAATTCCTGCATTTCAAATGGCTTGACTATATAGTCATCTGCTCCCAGGGACAAGCCCTTCAGTCTGTCCGAAATTCCCTCTTTTGCTGTCACAAAAATCACCGGCATTCCGTCAGCGTGATTTATCAGTTCAAAACCCGAGATTACAGGAAGCATAATATCAAGTATCAAAAGATCAAATTTTTGGCTGCTCATCAACTCCAACGCTCCCGGTCCGTCGGCTGTACCTGTGCAGGTGTGCCCTACAAGCTCAAGGTTTTTTATCAAAAGCTTTCTGATGGGAGTTTCGTCTTCTGCTATCAATATTCTTGCCATTTGTACCTCCGATGTTCCGAATACTTTATTATGTACCGAAATTGTGTTGAATTTGTTATAATTCGCAAAAAAGCCCATTATAATTATTTTACTACCCGCAGATCTTTTTGCAACAACAAAGCCCAAGCAATTTTGTGTTGCCCGGGCTTGTTTCTTATTCATTATATGCAGACATTTTTCTTGAATGTCTATTAAGTATTTTCTTCCCAAGAACAACAAAATAATACACTGATAGTCCAACCGCTATTGCCACCACAAGATCAAAAACCACTGTGAGAACAAAGGTCAGCAAAAGCACTGTCGTTTCACACAGGGGCGCTTTTTTGCATATTGAAACAAAATGACGCCACTCGCTCATATTGTATGCCACCACAAACAGCACAGCGGCAATCACGGGCATTGGGATCCATACCGCATACGTCATGAGAACCAAAAGAACCAACAACAGCACGACGGCATGCACCATTCCGGAAACAGGAGATCTGCCTCCGTTTTTTACGTTTGCCGCAGTTCTTGCTATTGCTCCCGTTGCGGGGATCCCGCCAAAGAGCGCTGAGCATATGTTGCCTGTACCCTGTGCAATAAGCTCTGTATTTGAGTTGTGAGCATCATCTATCATCTTGTCCGATACCACGCAGGAAAGCAACGACTCGATCGCAGCAAGAATTGCGATGGTAAATGCACTTGGTATCAGTTCCATAATGTTTGACGCAGAAAAATCAGGAAGTGAC
Organism: Eubacteriales bacterium; assembly: GCA_045538555.1. Taxonomy (GTDB): domain Bacteria; phylum Bacillota; class Clostridia; order Oscillospirales; family CAG-382; genus Coliplasma. The sequence continues at coordinate 96,205 of JAZSRP010000049.1, read as the reverse complement.
AATACGGGAAGTGATGCACTGATGGAATACAAATCACCAATAGTGTTTACACGAATCCTTGAAACGGCAACCACCACGGTAAGCACAACAACCGCCACCAGTGATCCGGGAATCTTTTTGTTTATTTTTGGCCAAACAATCAAGATCAAAAAAGCCGAAACCCCCACCAGCACGGCCATAAGGTTTGTTGTGGAAACAGAGCTTGCAATTGCCTCAATTTTTTCTGTTGTTTCCACGGCATTGGTGCCCGACGCAAAGGTCAGACCAAAAAAATCCTTGATTTGCCCGATAACAATGGTCACGGCGATGCCCGATGTAAATCCCACTGTTATTGATTCGGGAATATATTTTATCAGCGAGCCCAGACACAAAATCCCCATGAGCACCAAAATTCCACCCGCCATGAGAGTTGCAACCGCAAGACCGCCCACTCCATGCTCAGCAACAATGCCCGCAACAATGGCGGCAAACGCCGCCGTGGGGCCTGAGATATTGACACGGCTTCCGCCCAATGCCGATATAGCAAAACCGGCGACGATTGCCGTATACAACCCTCTCTCGGGAGAGACGCCGGATGCGATCGCAAGTGCGATCGACAGCGGAAGGGCAATGACGGCAACTATAACGCCTGCCACAATGTCAGACACGAGCTGTTTTTTTGAATATCCTTTAAAAACGTCAAGAAGCTTTGGTCTAAAAAATTTCATGTCTTCCCTTTTCCTTGCCAAATTGATTTGAGCGACGTATTTTACTCCCGTTTTTTCAAAAAAACAATAGGGGTTTTGCATTTTTTCCGAAAGTAACATAGCGAGCAAAGCTTTTTTTAATTGTTTGGTCAAAATGTCCAATACCCTAACGGTCATTTTTACTTTTCACACAAAAAACCCGTTGTTTGACAAGGTCAAAACAACAGGTTTTTGTGATTCTGTTTTTGTACGGTTCAGCAATCCGTGGGAAAGATCCGCAAATAGGTCACGGGCATTCCAAAGCTGTCATCAATGATCAGCTTTGAATCCTCGATCCTGTATTTGTGTATACTTGCCATAAAATCGCCGTCATACTGCAATTCTACCGCAGTGCCGTCATCCTTGTAAGAAAAGCCCTTTGACGCTCCCCAAAAGGTATATGCACCTCTTCCGTTTGTTTCAAAGGTATAGATCGCTCCCTGCCAGGACTCCGCTTCCCAAGAACCGATAATGCTTGTGTGTTCCATTCGAAGTACTAAATACCTTATGCCCAGACATCCTCTGCCACAGGGATGCGGATCTCTGACAGGCACTGGATATCATTGAGGAACCATTGGTTGGTGGATTTCTTTTGACGAAGCTTGATCTGTCTCTTGTTATCTGCTCCGCTGCTCTCAACCCACATGGTTGCCCAGCCGTCGTTGTCAAAGGAATAGGGATTCTCGTACACGCTGATGGTGTAGGGTACAGAGGGAACGTATCCGTTCTCGGGAGTTGCACCCTTGAAATAAGAAAGGGGGATGTACTTCATTTTTGTAAGACGCTCTTTGATAAAGCCCTTTTCATAGGTGCTGAGATCCTCGGGGCCCTTGAGCCAGTTGAGCATCTCAATTGCCGCATCGGGATCATCGGGATAACGGCAAAGCGCCGCCATAACAAGTGCGGTTGTTTTGAACGCAGAGTCAAGCTTTGCCTCGGGAAGCTGCTGCATCTCCGCAAGGTTTGCGGGAAGCGCGGCAAAAGAAAAGCTCTCTGAACGGTTCTTGCCCTTTCCGACATTCTTGACAGCATCGTTGACTGCTTCTCTTGCCTCTTTTTTTACAATGTTGACTGCCATATTTTTCAATGAATCAAAAAGTCCCATTTCTATCTCCTTTTAATAAGATTTTTTTATGAACAAGTGTGAAAAAATACTCAATCTTCTTTTACAAACCTTGTTGTCATGAAAGTGACAAATCCCTCATCCTGTGAAGCATTGAGCCAGGGGTCTGCCTTTTCTCCCATGAACTCACCCTCAATGCCGCTGTTGAACCAAAGCTGACCGTCACGGTCCTCCCACTCCATTGGCTCGCCGCATATCATTCCGTCCATGAGTGTGATCTGGCCTTCCTTGACAGCCGCATCAACCTCCTCCTGAGTTACTCCCTCGGGAAGGGGCATCAGGCAATACAGCTTGCCGTCGTCACATACCTTCAGTTTCATATTGATCATGCCGCGGCGTTCCTTGAGCTCGTCCGCCACCGCTTCTTCATCGTTTTCATCAATATAAGGCATAGTGCTGTCAAGATACTCCTGTGCTGTTAAATACACCACTCCGTCATCGTTCATCGTGGCGATGGAATGAAATTTCCAGTTTCCTACAAAACTCATTTTGGTCTCCTCCCAAATGATAAAAGTTGATTTGTTTTATTGTAAATTATTGTTTTTATGTTTTTTTTGTTTTTTTGTGTACAAATTGTAAATTGCAAATATTGACAAAACACAAAACAGTGATATAATTGTTTTGTGTGGATTTTTGTGTTCAAGCATAAAATATCCCTACGATACCACACTTTTATAATAACCGTTTTTTGAGCCGATGTCACCACACTTTTTTGATAAAAAGTGTGGGATGCACGATGTTTTTGCCCTTTTTGGTGTGGGAACCGGTGTGGCTTGATGTTGTTTTTGCTTTTTTGATAGCAATCACAACTTTGTTTTTTGAGGTATTGATTTGAAAAGTTTGAGAGCTTTTGCAATGGGGTTTATTGTGATCCTGTGCGCTTTTTTGGGAGGGTGCAGTACCTTCTCCGACAAAACCGCAAGTATCTCCACCGTTTATGCCGCTATGGCGATACTGTCCTTTTTTATGTTGGTTTGTTACTGCTTTTTGGCACGAAAATTTGATGCTTGGTTCTTTGTGCTTTTTCTTTCGGTGCTTGTGGTAAATACCGGATACTACGTTTTGTCGATCTCCTCCACGATAGAAGGCGCTCTGACCGCAAACCGCGTCTCTTATCTCGGGTCGGTATTCCTGCCTATCTCTATGCTTTTTATTGTACTTCGGGTTACGAGAATCGGTTACAAAAAATGGATTCCGTATGTTTTTGTTTCACTGGGAATTGTTATTTTTCTAATTGCCGCTTCCCCGGGATACTCGGATATTTATTACAAACAAGTTTTTCTTGAATTCGTAAACGGTTCAACGGTTCTGAGAAAGATCTATGGCAGCTGGCACGTCATATATCTTTTCTATTTGCTGTTCCTTTTTTCATCAATGCTTTGTGCCATTGCTTATTCCGCAAAGAAAAAGCTGTTCCACTCCCACGAGCACGCCGTCATAATTGCTGCCGCTGTTTTTGTTAACATCGGTGTATGGTTTATTGAGCAAATGGTCAGCATGGATTTTGAAATGCTGTCGGTCTCGTACATAATCAGCGAAATGTTTTTGCTGGGGATTGATCTGGTAGTTTCGGTACAGCAGCCAAAAACACCCATGCCCGCCACCGACTCACACCAATCCCAGCTGACTGCCGCAGATACACTCAAGGATTCTCACATTCACGAAATGCCGGGCGTGAGCAATAATAATACTTTGACCGAAAAAGAACTTCAGTTTGAAGCGGGAATCAGTGAGCTGACACTCACCGAAAGAATTATTTTTAATTATTATATTCAAGGCAAATCTACAAAAGAAATCATGGCTGAGCTGAACATCAAAGAAAACACACTGAAATTTCACAACAAAAACATTTACGGAAAGCTCGGTGTTTCATCCCGAAAACAGCTGTGCGAGATTTTTGAAAAACTCAACAAATAAATACTTTTTTCCGCAGGAGTTTATTGGGTTGATTTTGCACGCATTTTGTGGTATGATACAAGTATACTCAAAGCTTGGATACGGCAATACGCTTTTTGTCGAAAGGGGTTGCAGGCAGACGCCTGCTTGTAATTGGATGAAAAAAATTATTATCATCGGCGCAGGTCCCGCAGGGCTTACCGCCGCATACGAACTGAAGAGCAGATCCGATCAATACGATGTGGTTGTACTGGAGGAGAGTGACTGCTTTGGCGGCATATCCCGCACCGTCAACTACAAGGGAAACCGCATGGATATGGGCGGTCACAGATTCTTTTCCAAGGTGCCGGAGGTGAACCTGTGGTGGGAAAAGATGCTCCCTGCACAGGGTGCGCTTCCATACGACGACGTATTGCTTGGCAGAACCTCCACGGTTTTTGAAAACGGACCCGATCCCGAGACCGAGGACAGAGTTATGCTCAGACGCAACCGTCTGTCACGCATATTTTTTAACAGCAAATTCTTTGATTACCCTGTATCGCTGAAATTTGACACTATCAAAAACATGGGGTTTGGAACTACCATCGTGGTGGGATTCAGTTATCTCAAAAGTGCGATCTTCAAGCGCAAGGAAAAGTCACTTGAGGATTTTTATATCAACAGGTTTGGCAAAAAGCTCTACTCAATGTTTTTTGAAAACTACACAGAGAATCTTTGGGGCAGGCACCCAAGCGAGATTTCTCCCGAATGGGGAGCACAGCGCGTAAAGGGACTCTCTATCAAAGCGGTTTTGAAGGACATTTTTGGGAAAATGTTTAACAAAAAAAACCGCAAGGTAGAGACATCGTTGATAGAGGAGTTTGCTTATCCCAAGCTCGGACCCGGTCAGCTGTGGGAGCTGACTGCACAGGATTTTGTGTCAATGGGCGGAACTATCCTGAAAAACGCAAAGGTGGTACGGCTCAACAAGGATTCCTCCAACAATATTACCGGCGTTGTATACGAAAAGGACGGCGTTGAAAACCTGATGGAGGGTGACATTGTCATTTCTTCTATGCCCGTCAAGGATCTGGTGGCCGGCATGAATGACGTACCCGCAGAATTTGCAGACATCGCAAAGGGACTGCCCTATCGTGATTATATGACAGTCGGCGTGCTGATTCCCAAGCTTTTGCTGAAAAATGAGACAAAAACAAAAACCATTGGCAACATCGTCCCCGACAACTGGGTATACGTTCATGACAGAAACGTCAAGATGGGACGTTTTCAGATCTACAACAACTGGTCGCCGTATATGGTCAAGGATATTGACAGCACCGTATGGATCGGACTTGAATATTTTTGCAATGAAGGCGACGAGATGTGGTCCATGACCGATGATGAATTTGCTCGTATGGCAATCAAAGAAATGACCGTCATGGGTCTCATCGGAAGCGAGAGCGAGGTTTTGGACAGTCACGTAGAACGTGTCAAAAAGGCATATCCCGCTTATTTTGACACCTATGAGCACATGGACAAGCTCCGCAACTATCTGGACACCATACCCAATCTGTACTGTGTGGGCCGAAACGGTCAGCACAGATACAATAACATCGACCACAGCATGTGCACCTCTTTTGAGGCGGTCAACAATATTTTGACCGGCAAAACGAGCAAGGACAACGTGTGGAACGTGAATACCGAAAAGGAATATCACGAGGAAAAACAAAAATAACATTTGCGAGAGCGCACCAAATGTTTGGTGCGCTCTTTTTGCACGAATTTTATTGACCAAGCTTTATTTTTTTGATAAAATGTAAAAAAGCGAGGTGTTATCGAATGAATACAAAAAATGCTTTTGATTTTCTTTTGAAAAACAAGATCTTTGACCAAGAAAAAGCCGAAGCTCTGTCCCAAAAGGGCGCAGAGGAAGGCATTGTTTTGCTTGAAAACAACGGCGTGCTTCCCTTGTCCGCAGGAGACAACGTCGCTTTTTTTGGAAAAATGCAAAAAAAATATCTCATCAGCGGTACCGGTTCGGGAGGCAATGTCAACGTCAGAAAATCACCTGATATTTTCACCTGTCTGTCTTCACTTGGACTGAAGCTTGACCACGAGGTTGAGGATTTTTACAACAATCACAACAATGAGTTCCCCATTGATGAAGGAAACGGTTGGACTCTTCCCTCCTGTCAGCAGGAGCCGTTTCTTGATGAGGGCTTTGTGACCCGTGCTGCGGAGAGAAACAAGACTGCTTTCTTTCTCATCACGCGTACTGCGGGTGAAGACTGCGAGCTCCCTGCAGGAAAAGGCGGATTTGAGCTGACTGACGCCGAAAAACAAACGGTGACCCTGTTGCGTTCTCGTTTTGACCGTCTGGTTATTTTGCTCAACGTATGCGGCATCATTGATCTTTCTTTTCTCCGAGCCGCAAATCCCGATGCCATGCTCTTGCTGTGGCAGGGCGGAATGATGGGCGGAGCCGCTGCCGCAAACATTGTCATGGGTGTTGTATCCCCCAGCGGTCGTATGCCGGACACTGTTGCGGAAAAGCTGTCCGATTATCCCGCTTTTGAAAACTACGGAAAAGCCGGCAAGAATTATTATAAAGAAGATATTTTTGTCGGATACAGATATTTTTACACCTTTGCTCCGGAAAAAGTCTTGTACCCGTTTGGATACGGACTTTCATACACTCAATTTGAATACTGTCTCATTGATTTTCATCGCAAAAACGGAAAAACAAAAGTACAGGCAGTGGTTACAAACGTCGGTGATGTCACCGGAAAATTTGTGCTTCAGTGCTACGTGGCTCCTCCCTGCGGAAAGCTCGGAAATCCCGCGCGCATACTGGCGGATTTTTGCAAAACACCGCTTCTCTCACCCGGAGAGAGTTATACTGCGGTGATGGAATTTTGCGACCTTGATATCGCCTCATATGATGACTCGGGAGCAACGGGATGCAGATACTCCTATCTTCTTGAGCCGGGAGAATATAACGTCCTTTTGGGCGACAACGTAAGAGATGCCACAGAGGAATTTGACTTTTTTATCGACGAAGAGCTGGTCGTAAAAACCTGCGAAAGCGCTCTGGCTCCCACCGAGGTTTTTGAACGCCTTGAAAACTCAAACAAAAGCCGAACATATGCCCCCGTGCCTCAGCGTCCGCCCCTATCTCAACCTGTTCCCGATGAGATACCCCGTGTGGAAAAAGACGGGTTGACCCTTGCCTCTGTCGCAAGAGGTGAGGCAACAGTGAGAGATATTGTGGCAAGAATGAGCGATGATGATCTCATCTGCATGGTGAGGGCCGAAGGTATGAGCAGCCCCAAAGTCACACCGGGAACTGCAGCGGCCTTTTGCGGAGTTACACCATCCCTAAAAGCACTTGGGATTCCCACCCTTTGCTGCACTGACGGTCCTTCGGGAATTCGCATGGTCAGCGAGGCAAAATGTGTTTCCTATCCCATCGCCACATGTATCGCTGCTTCATTCAACACCTCTCTTGCACAGAAAATGTATTTTGAGTGTGGATGCGAGCTGGCAAGCCACAACGTTGATATTTTGCTGGGACCCGGCACAAATATTCACAGATTTCCTTTGTGCGGACGCAATTTTGAATATTTTTCTGAGGATCCCCTTCTCTCGGGAAAAATGGCGGCCGCTATCTGCAGAGGACTTGATGAGGCAGGTGTCAGCGGTGCGGTGAAGCATTTTCTTGCCAACAACCAGGAGGCAGACCGCCATGGTGCCGACTCTGTCATCAGCGAGCGTGCTATAAGAGAAATATACGCAAAACCTTTTGAGATCTGCGTCAGAGAAAGCCCTGTCCGTTCTGTAATGACCTCATACAACCCCGTCAACGGGCGCTGGGCAGCTTCAAACTACGATCTCACGGTACGCCTGTTGAGAAACGATTTTGGTTTTTCCGGATTTGTTATGTCTGACTGGTGGGCAAGAGTCAGCGGCGAAGACGGCTCTGCATCTGTCACAAATCTTGCCGCTATGGTTCATGCCCAAAATGACGTATACATGGTTTGCCCTCACGCACCCTCCAGAGAGGACAATCTCCCTCATGCGCTCAAAAGCGGCGAATTGTCCGTCGGTGAGCTCCAGCAATGCGCCGTTCACCTTTTGGAGTTTGCTGTTGATTCACTTTCTTTCATGGCTCAGGAGCAGGGCGTTGGCAAGCGTGATCTCAAAGCAGAAACAGAAAATTCTATGCCAAAAGCAACTATTTCTGTTACAGACGGAAAAGCAGTTTTTGTTTCACCCGCAGGAGAGAGAGCAATTGTGGAAGTGGGGATTGCCTCGGACACTCCGGTACTCACGCAAACCGCCATCACACTTTACATCAGCACAAAAAGCGCAGCCGGATTTTTGGTGGGCGGCACAGAAGGTAAAACAGAATCGCATTTTTGTGAGGTTTCCTTGATACCCGGGGAAAACAACTTTGTTTTTGATTCTGCATCACCGCTGGCAAAAGTAGTTTTTATAAAGATTTATTAAATTATCACACACAGCAAAAAACTACCCGAAACAGAATCGGGTAGTTTTTTTATTTACTAAACACTGACGTTGGTTTTTAACGCAGAATTCACTATTTTTCTTTGTAAAACAGGTCGACCACAAGCTGTTTCACAAATGCGGGATCGGGATAGAACTCAATAAACTGACTGCCCATCTTTGTCTCACCCTCAAGAGAGACGATCTCAGATAGTTCATATGCCAAAAACATCTCCATGAGCGTCTGCAAACGATTGACCGTACAATCCGATACAATATAGTCAGACATCTCAACGCAAGCGTCCACAACAAAGCTGTCATCATCTTGGGCAGTTGCTTTTGTTTTTTCAAACAGAGCTTTGAGGTACTGGCGCTGACGCTTCATACGGCTCTGGTTGGAGCTGTCGTCAACGTCCTTGCGGCTCCGCACGTATCTCAATGCCTGAGGACCTGACAGAGTCACCGTCTCTCCCTGAACCAACGTGGGGTCTACCGAAGAAAAATCATCCAGCACGGTGATCTCCACACCACCCACCATGTCGTTAAAAACCGACACGGAATCCATGGTCACGGAAATGTAGTGGTTGATCCTGATATCGGATAAAAGCATTGAGACCGAATCAACGGTATTGCGGCAGCTCACTTCTTTTCCGTTGCCCTGATTGTAGGCAAGAGCAAGCTGTTTTTTTACCGTATCGATCCGCTGACCTGCCACGCCCAAAATGTTTACGTCAACCATGGAATCACGATTGATATGCAGTGCGGTGCATTTGTTTGCGGTTTTGTCAAACACAAACAACATCACAAAATCCGCTTGGTGGCTGTTGTTGAACGATTCGGAATCCAATGCGCCCTCAAATTTGTCGAGACCCATGACCAAAAATGTCTCAATATCGGTACGGAGAGTATACTCTTTGCCGTTGTGAGTGATATCCGTTGAAGGCCCGCTGCCATCTCCCGCATAGTCGGAGTGACTGCCCTCCCACAGGTTCACAAACAGGAGTACAGCCGAAACCAAAAAGACCAACAAGAGAACAACGGCGATTATCTGCATGAGGGGAACTTTTTTTTGGTGTTTAGTGTTCATCCACCGTTCCTCCCAGAATTTTTTGTTATTTATTCAACAAAGGTCTTGCGTGCGTTTTTCTTTTTCTGTGCAACTGCAATCACGATAAGTGCGGTTGCAGAGATCATCATGATGACAAAATAGATCCAGTTTGCGCTGTTGTCGCCGGTAGGAACAGATGAGCCCTGAGTTTTTACAACAACAGCAAAAGGAGAAAGATCGTCTGCAGAGAAGGTGAGCGTCTCTTCCTTGCTGTCAACCTTGGCGTCGTCTACCATAACCCAGCCGTTTTCGGACAGGTGCATAAGACCCACAAAGTTTTTGAGTGTGTCTGCTTTGAGAGTGATAAAGAATTTTCCGTGCTCGTTGTGCAGCTCACATGCATAGTAGCTGACGTCAAACAGGTCGCTGACAGCAAGGGCGCTGACAGGCACTCCTGCTTTTTCTGCATATGCCTTGATATCGGAGGTAAGCTCGGACAGATCTTTTGATTTTACGATTTCATCGTATGCTTTTTCGATAAGAGCGCGCTTGTCATCAGGGAGTGTGTCACGCTTGATATAAGCAGTGATAACAAGTTTTGCAAAGCAGTCGTGAGACTCGTTGCTGTACTCAACAAGCTGAGGTACAGGGTTCTCGGAAGGGCTGTTGATAAACAGACCGGGAGCGGCAAAAACTGCCATTGCGGTGGATGCAGTAAGAATAACTGCAAGTACGATCGTCAGTAGTTTTTTCATGGTTTGTTTCCTTTCGGGTTTTGTATATTTTCGAATTTGTTTACAATGTTTGGGATAAAAAACTTTTTGTATATGAATCAAAATCTGCCAAAAAACCATCACCCAGTTTTTTTGCAATGATCTCAATACTTTTTCCGATGGCGGGGCGTCTGTACGTCATATCGTGGCAGTCAGAGCCAAGAAATGACACTGTACCGTTTTTTAGCATTGAAAGCGCTTTTTTTCTTGTGAAAAAATCCTCTACATAAGATGAATTCATCTGAAGCAAAATGCCTCTGTCGAGCAATCTGGGGACAACACTTTTTGATTGGTAAGCAACGTATCTCTCGATATGGGCCAGTACTATGGTGACGTCACCCCTGGATGCCATCTCCGTCAGCTCTTTGAGTTTGTATTCCGTCCAAGCTGTTGCAGGCATTTCCAACAGCAACAGGTCGGTTCCCGAAATACAGAGGCGCTCAATATCGGACAATCTGGAGATCCCCTCATAGTAGCACACCTCAGCGCCCGGCAACACAGCAACACCCGTCTCTGTCTGCAAGTCCGAGATCTTGGAAAACGCAGCAGCTCTCCTGTCCAAAAATTCATCAACGCTCTCACGCTGAGGAAAATAATGAGGAGTTGCCGCAACAGTGTCTATCCCCTGCGAGGCAAGAGCCAAAATCATTTCTCTGCTTTCGTCAACACTTTGGCTGCCGTCATCCATACACGGCAATATGTGGCTGTGAAGATCCAGCATATCTCAAAAATCAGTCCTTGCTGTCATTGTCGTAGGATCTGTAATACTTGCGCTTGTATTTTCCGTATGCGCCGCTGTTGTTTTTTGACTCGTTGAGAACGCAGCCCAGAACCTTTACGTTGGACAGCTTCAGCTGGCGATAACAAGCGTCAAGCTCAGCTTTTTCGGTATAATCCTCACGGATAACCACAAGCACCCCGGTGATAAACTTTGACACTGCAACCGCGTCGGACACAATGTTTACGGGAGGAAGATCAATAATAATATAATCAAAGCTCTCCGAAAGCTCCTTCAGCACCGATTCCATTCTGCCGGAGCACAGCAGCTCCGATGGATTTGGAGGAAGTGGACCGGAAGGCAGAATATACCAATTGTCATACAATGCGGAACGATAGTCCGCCAAGCGTGCGCCGTTGCCCATCAAAATGTCCGTCAATCCGCCCGTATTGCGAATACCCATTTTTTTTGCAATGGATGGGAGGCGCAGATCCCCGTCAATAAGGAGAACACGGTTTCCGTTTTCGGCCAGAACGTATGAAAGGTTGACAGAAGTTGTGCTCTTGCCCTCTCCGCGCATGGCACTGGTGACACCGATTATCGGGCACTTGACGTCCTGCGGAATCGTAAACGCAAGATTGGCACGCAGCAGCTTGTATTGTTCGGATGCGGCAAACTCAAGATTTTTGTGCAGCGTTTTCTTTGCGCTGCTGTTTGCCGCAGTATTTGTGGTGTTGTTTTTCATAAAAGCACTCTTGATACTCCGAGCACGATCTCATTTTTGAAAATGCGCTCAAGTTTTTGGATTATTCTTGTTTTTTTGATAGTACCGATATCCGTATCCCTTTGAGCTTGTATCAACAAGGTTGGGGATCTTTGCGAGAATAGGATAATCATATGTGCGGAGCAGATACTCCTCATTGTGAACCGTTTTGTCAAATGCCGCAATCAATACCAAAGCCGCTGCTGACAAAACAACGCCGGCAATCAACCCGATGGCCGTATATTTTGTGATACTGGGAGAGACCTTTTTGAGATCAACGGTGGCGGCATCAACCACTTCCATCGATGCTCCCTCGATGATCTCTGCAATCCTGACAGGAAGTACCTCCGCAATGCAGTTGGCAATATTTGCCGCCTCATACGGATCCTCCGAGGTCACGGTTACCCGAAGAACCTCTGTGTTGTTCACAGACTTGGCATCTATCATACGGTTGAGCTGCTCGTAATCATACTCCACTCCGGATTTCTCAATCACTTGATTGAGAGTAGTGCGATTCTGAAGCATGACGATATATGTTTTGAGCAGACTCTGCGCCGCGCTGATCTCCGAGGAGGAGATGCTGAACTCACCCAGCGACACAGAGCTGTTGTTGACGTAAAGCATGATGGAGGAGGAATACTTGGGCGCAATCAGAAACGTGGCTGCGGAAAAACCGATCGCAGCGGCAACCAGCGCCGAAAGAACAATGACCCACGCCCGACGCAAAAGACTTTTTGCCAGATGGATCAGGTCGATGGAATAATATTCTTTTGTCTTGATTTCCGAATTGTTCATACTGTGAAAAATCTCCTTGTTGACCTGCGGAAAAACGGTTCACTCCCGCATGCAACCAAACCGTATAGCATAGCACCATATATTTAGACACATCATTATACCACCAAAAGATATACTTTGCAACCCCATAACGAAAAATATTTTAAAAAAAAACACGGCGCCACGACATTTTTTATAAAAAAATCCCGCATCCTTGTTTTACACAAAAGATGCGGGGATCGATACTTTTGGGTTGTTTTGTTTTTCGAAAAACAATTCAGCAATCACTGCTCGCCTTCGGTCATAAAACGTGACGCACCCCTGCCTTTTATCCATCTCAGAGCAAGGACTGTCAATACAGAAAACACGAGGGCAATCAAAAGCATATATACGTTTGCGGAAACATAATCGTCAACGGCAAAATATATTCCGCAAAATCCTGCCACAAGAGCCAGTCCGCCCAGCATTGATATCATCACAGGAGCACTTTGTTTCACTACCACAGTTTCATTTGTCCAGTCAAAATTTGGCATTCTAACCCCAAAAAACAGACCAATCACTGCATGAAACACTGCAAAAACAACACAAATCAAAACTGCTGCTATTCCCGTCAAAAGATCGGGTGCCAGAAAATACTGAAGCGTTGCCGCAAGAAACAGCGTAGCGGGGACCTGCGGAATAAGCTGTAAGCCCAGCTTTGCCATCATTATTCTTGACGGCTCCACAGGAAGTGTGCGGGTAACGAGTATGCTCTTTCCCTCAAGCGAAACAGAGGGAGCCGCAATGCAAACTGTGGAAGCAAGCATCATGGTCATGGTTGCACCTATCACAGAGAGTGTGTCGCCCGAACCTGCCAGCAGCAAAAACATCGGTGAAAGCTCGCCCATTTTCACAATAGCAAAAATTGACACAAAAAGCATCAGCAAAAGCCCCAGACCGCCATTGAGTATATAGGCAACGCTGCCTTTAAAGCGTGAAAATTCTTTTGAAAGCAAAGTGGCGGTGATACCGGAGGATGACTGTGCAGTGAGAGTGTATTTCTTTTTCTTTTCGCCCTTGTTGGCCGTGGCAAAGCCAAGCAAAAGCCGGGACATACACAAATATACAACAGCAAACAAGCCAACAGAGATACCGCCAAACGCCAGAAGCGACGGCAGGTGGCCATTCGTTCCTTTTCCCAACAAATAAAAGGGATACAGCGTGGTTTTTGTTTTTCCGGCAACGGTCGAAGCATCCATCAGAATCGTTTCGATCTTTCCTATCATACGAAAATAAATTACATAAAACCCCGCAAGAAGAAGCAACGAAACCACAACAGTGACGATTTTTTTCGTTCTCAGCTTTGAAGAAACAAAAGCTACCGCAAATCCCAAAACGCAAGTAAGCGCAAGCACCATCACCGACAAAAAAGCCACCGCAAGCAGAGCCAAAATCACTGATTTTACAGTAAATCCCACAGTATACACATACACGGCAAGTGCAGGAAGCATCACCAACGACATATACAAGGTTCCTACCAGATACACGCCCGCAAGCCGTGCAAAAACCACTTTTTGCGGAGGGATGGGCATAGAAAACAAAAGCTCGTTATCCTTTGACTGATACACCATGGAATATGTAGAGAATACGCTCCCCACAACTCCCACAAGCAAAGAGATCACAGACACAATGAGAATATAAAACCAGCCCAGTCCCGCTTTTGTCAGCGGGGTGCAGATTTCATTGAACATCATTCCCGCCGCAAGCACAAGATACACGCCCGCAAAGCAAAGCAGAACCGACATGGCGGTTTTGTGCTTTCTTTTTCCGTAAAGCATGCGAGAAAATATCTGAGTGAGATAAATTTTTGTAAGAGTGCCCGTCATCAGTCTGCCCCCAGCTCAAGGAACACCGACTCAAGAGAGGTGTCGCCTATCACCTCTTCAACGGTTCCGGTTTTTACCAATCTTCCGTCCTTTATGATGGCCACCTTGTCACACAGTTTCTCAGCAACCTCAAGAACGTGAGTGGAGAAAAAGATGGCTTTGCCATCGTCACAGATCCCGCGCATCAGCTGTTTTAGGTCGTGAGACGCCTTTGGATCAAGGCCCACAAAGGGTTCGTCCATTATCAAAAGCTTTGGTTCGTGTATAAGCGCAGAAATAACAGCAAGTTTTTGCTTCATTCCGTGAGAATAGGTCGAGATAGGAGCGGCAAGATCTTGTGTCAAATTGAAAAGATCGCCGTATCTTTTTATCCTCTCAGTCCTGTCAGCAGAAGAAACACAAAAAACATCTGCGATAAAATTGAGATATTTGATACCCGTCATAAAATCATACAGATCCGGATTGTCGGGAATATACGCAATTCGGGACTTGCAGGAAATGGGGTCCTTTTTGAGAGAGATTCCGTCAATGTATATCTCTCCTTCATCAAATTTCAAAACACCGCAGACACTTTTGAGAGTGGTGGTCTTTCCTGCCCCGTTGTGTCCGATAAATCCAAATATTTCACCGCCTTTTATATGCAGTGAAAGCCCGTCAACGGCTTTTTTATCCCCATAGCTTTTTGTAAGATTTTCTATTCTCAGCATACAAAAATGCCTCCAAAATGTCTTTTTACACATTTTAGCACACAGGCCTTTTTCTGTCAACGACAGAGCAACAGCATTTTTTTACATTTTTTCAAAAAAATTGGTGACAACCGGTTTTTGTGTGGTATAATGATAAAAACATTTTTCAAGGAGCGGAACCATGGTTTTTCAGACTGATATGAAATACACTCTTGATTGTTTCAGAGAGATTTTGGATACCCCCAGCCCCGTGGGGTTTTACACCAAGCTCAAACCCGTCATCGAAAAAAAGGCAGGAGAGCTGGGATATGACGTTTCGTATGACAATAAATCCACAGCTTATATCACCGTTGAGGGGAAGGATCACTCAAAAACAGTTATTGTAGGTGCTCACGCAGACACAATCGGATTGATCGTCAGGCGCATCGATCCCGACGGAAAAATCAGAGTGAGACAGCTTGGCGGCATCAACTACCACAGCATCGAGGGAGAAACGGTTACCGTCCATACCAGAGACGGAAGGGAATACACCGGACTCTTTGCCTGCCAATCCCATTCCGTCCATGTATTTGACGATGCACGCACACTGGAGCGTACCGAAAACACAATGGTCATCATTCTTGACCAGCCCGTAAAATCAAAAGAAGACGTAAACAAGCTGGGTATCCGCAACGGAGATTTTGTTTCTATCGACCCCCGTTTTCAGTTGACAGACAACGGTTACGTAAAATCCAGATTTATTGACGACAAGGCAGGTATGGCGTGCTGCTTTGCAGCTATCAAATACATGAAAGAAAACGGGCTCAAGCCCAAGTTTGACACCGTTTTTGCCTTTCCTTTCGGCGAGGAGATCGGATTGGGAGGCACATACGTGCCCGAAAACGTATCCGAATACGTTGCCATAGACATTGGGCTCATCGGTCCCGATTGTGACGGTGACGAATACGGAGTTTCTATCTGTGCAAAGGACAATGCTGCGCCATATGATTTTGATCTCACCACGCGGATGGTGGAATACGCAAAAAAAGCCGGTTGCAAATACGCAGTTGACGTTTTTTATCACTACTCCACCGATGCCAACGCTGCCATGAGAGCCGGCAACAATATCAGAGCTGCCGCTTTTGGTATGGCAGTTTATTGCAGCCACGGCATGGAACGCACACACATTGACGGTTTGAAAAATACAAGCAACCTGCTGTTGGCATACATTTTGGATATCTGATGTTTTGATATTTTCATTTTATATGAATCAAATTATATAAGTCAAAATAAGTCAAATCTATTGACATTTCTTGAGCGTTTGGGTATAATTAATTGATAAAGTGAAAGGTTGTGTTGATATGGAAAAGATCTATACAGGCAAAACAAAAGACGTTTATAAGCTGGACAACGGAAACGTAATGCTCAAATTCAAGGACGACTGCACCGGCGAGGACGGCGTTTTTGACCCCGGCTCCAACGCAGTGGGACTCACCATCGACGGCATCGGCAAAGCAAACCTTGAGGTATCCGTGGGTTATTTTGAGCTTTTGAAAAGCAAAGGCGTAAAAACTCACTACGTTTCTGCCGACATTGAGAACGCCACCATGGAGGTTCTTCCCGCAACGGTATTCGGCAAGGGGCTTGAGGTCATTTGCCGTCTGGTCGCCACAGGCAGCTTCAACCGCAGATACGGCGACTACATCAAGGACGGCACTCCTCTGGAGGGCGGATACGTGGAGACCACGTTTAAGGATGATGACAGAGGCGACCCTCTGGTTACCTGCGATGCTCTTGCCGCTCTGGGTGTTATGGACACCGCCATGTACGAGTCCATGAAGGAGCAGACCAAGCTCATCACCAAGATCGTTGCCGACGATCTGGCAGAAAAAGGACTTGAGCTCTGGGATATCAAATTTGAGTTTGGTTACAACAACGGCGAGGTTATTCTCATTGACGAAATTGCCAGCGGCAACATGAGAGTCTACAAGGACGGAAAGATCGTCCCTCCCGTAGAGCTGACAAAGATCATTCTCGGCAAATAATTCCCGCAAAAAAACAAAGCAGAACGGAACCTTTTCGTTCTGCTTTTTGTTTTGAATTATTCTGTTCTTATCTATTCTTCAGCTTTTTTGAGAACCACGGTGCGTGCTCCCAAAAGGTAGGCATCCTCAGGGTCGTGAGTCACCGCAATCACGGTGGATAACGGTGAGTTTTTCAAAATATACTCAACGGTTTGCTTTTTTGTTTCAACGTCAAGCCCTTTGAACGGCTCGTCAAGTATCAGCAGCGAATGCGGCACAGACAGCGCTCTTGCAATGGACACCCTTCGCTTCATGCCGCCCGACAGATCTGACACTTTTTTTTCCAAAGAATCACCAAGCCCAAGCCCCACAAGATGCGTTGCTGTTGCAGAATCTCCTTTTTTTGCACCTGTCACCAGCCGAATATTTGCAAGCGGTGTCAGCGACTCACAGAGCCGATCCTCCTGAAAAACCACTGACAGATCATCGGGGAGCCCCTCCACAGAACCCGCATCAGGCAGAAGAAGACCAAGCAATATTCTCAAAAGCGTGGTCTTTCCGCAGCCCGACGGACCCATGAAGCAAACTCGTTCGCCCTCGGCAATCTCACAGCAAAAACCGTCAATCACCGGGCGGGCGTCAAATTTTTTTGAAACATTTTTGATCTTTATCACAGCTTTTCCGTCCTGTTCAGAATCAAATTGAGCAACCACAGGAATATTTTTTCAAACCCCACGCTCAAAAGAACTATGATGAGAGTCCAGGCAAACAATCCTTCGGTATCAAAATACACTCTTGAATAATACAGCATCTCCCCCACCGAGCCGTCGGGAATACCGATTATCTCTGCGGCGATGCCCGATTTCCACGCAAGTCCGCACGAAACAGAGCAAGCAGAGGTGACAAAAGGGCGTATCTGCGGCAGACGGATATACAAAAGCCGTCTACGGTAAGGTACACGAAACACCCGGGCCATTTCCACCAGCGTATTGTCCTCGTTTTTCAGTCCTGCCAACAGGTTTGAATACACTATGGGCAAAACGATAAGGAAAGATATAAACACCGACAGCGTTTTTGACGAAAGCCAAATAAGAGCGATCACCACAAAAGACGCCACGGGGATTGATTTTACGGTAAGCATATAGGGCATGAACAGATACTCAGCCGCCTTCCATCTCCCGGCAAGGAGAGCAAGGACCGTACCTGCCAGCAATCCCAAAAGAAAACCGCCGATTATTCGAGAAAACGTAAAAAACAGTGCATGGAAAAAGCCCGGTTCCCTCCATATCACCAGCAGGCGCATCGCCACGTCAAAGGGAGATGCCAAAAGCAGCGCCGAATCTACCGCAACGGATACAAGCTGCCACACTCCAATGGCAAGGAGAGCCGAAAATATCTTGAATATTCGGTTATTCCGCATCATAGAAGAAATCCGCCTCGGGCAGCTTTCCACCCACAGACTCGGTTTTTTCTGCAAAAAGTACCTCAAGATAGCCGTTGACGGGGGCTTTCATTTCCTCGCCCGCAATATATACGATGTTGCACTGAGGGATTGCTTTTTCCGCAACGGCGGCTTTTACGATTCCTGCCTCCTCCACCAGCACGGACGCTTCCTTTACATTGGCATTTACATATTCAATACTTGCCTTGTATTCCGAAAGAAATGCTTTGACCGCCTCGGGATACTTTGCGGCAAATTCTTCCCTCACCACAAGAACTCCGGTGATGAGCATGCTGTCGTTCTGCAGCTTTTTCCATTCTTCGTTGAGGTCTATAGCAACACGCAGTCCCTCCACCTTTCCCTTTGCAACTGTCACATAGGGTTGAGGAAGCATTGCGATTCCGGATTCTGCCCCTGCAAGTATTGCCACCACCTCATCGGGTTGAGTTTTCCACTCGATGGTCACATCGGCATCGGGATCGATTCCGTTTTGAGAAAGAATATACCGCAGATTATATTCGGGAGTTGATCCCTTGCCCGTCGCATAAATCGTCTTTCCCTTCAGGTCTGCCACAGAGCTGACGGAATCTCCTTTTTCGGTGATATACAGCACTCCCAGAGTATTGACCGCAAGAAGCTTGATTTTTCCGCCGGTCTTGTTGTACAGCACTGACGCAAGGTTTACGGGCACGGCGGCGATGTCAAACTCACCCTGAACAAGCTTTGGGGTGATCTCGTCGGCTGATCCCGCAACAGTAAATTCATAATCATTGGCAGTAGCTCCGGCCGAATCATCCTTGATAACTTTTACAAGTCCCATGGAAGTGGGGCCCTTGAGTCCCGCAATTCTGATTTTTTCGGGTTTTTCCTCAATCGAAGTTTCATCAGAAACTCCCGCATCGGACACAGCAGAAGATACGTCTGCGGTATCGTTTTGGCAGGACGCAAAAAACGTCAGCCCCAGCATGAGAATCAACAGCAATGCAACAATATTTTTTGTTTTCATAACAAAAAACCTCCTGTTTGGCTTTTTACATAAGTATTATAAACCAAACCGGAGGTGTTTTTCGTTGCATTTGCAACAAAAGATTATTCTTTTATGATGATTTTGAAAGTATTTTTGTAAAAAGTGATCCTTCCCTCTTTTTGCATATTGGACAGCTCACGGGAGAGTGCGGAGCGGTTTGTGCCAAGATACGCCGCCATGCTCTCACGGTCAAAAGGGACCGAAAAGATATTGCTGCCGAAATTACGCTCACATTGAGTAAAAAACGCAGTGAGCTTTTCACGGATAGTGGGCTTGGACAAAATCTGGATCCTGTCGTTCATATTGAGCGCTCTTGCGGCAAGCATTGCCGAAAACCGCCGCAAAAGCTCCACGGACAGCGGATTCTTGCAATCCCCAAGTCCCTCTGTGGAGAGCCACAGCACACAGGAATCCGAAAAAGATCGAATATACACCGGTGACTCCGACACCGCCAGATAGCACAAAGACTCACCAAACGTATCGCCCTGCGACACTGTTGCCATGATCATAACGTTTCCGTCAATATCATCACAGCACACCTGCAGGGTTCCGCGCAAAACAAAGCCGAATTTTGTGGACTTTTCTCCCGTCAAGCGGAGATAATCACCCTTTTTGTATTCTTTTTTCATACCTTGCATCAGATCCAGCGCCTGATGCTGCTCCGCATCCGAAAGACCGGAAAAAAGCGGACTTTTTGACAAGAGTTCTTTCACAAAAAAACCTTCTAACGTGAAAATGCAGGATGTACCTGCATTTTCGTTGTATTTATGTTTGATTCAACCGATAACGTAGGTGCCCAGAACGTGTCTCTTGAGCATCAAGTAATCCGTGGCGTTGAGTGAACCGTCGTTGTTTACGTCACCCATTTTTATCTGCACCTCGTCCAAAGCAAAGGTGCCCAGGACGTACCGTTTGCTCATTATATAATCCGAGCTGTCAATACCTCCGTTGCCGCTGATATCGCCCTTGGTGCCGGTATCAACAGAAGGATCAAAATCCAGCTTGGCGGTGTGAACAGAGGACACCGCATAATCATAACTCTCGGAAATGATGTAGTGAACTGTGTCGCCATAAACAAACAGACCGTATACATATCCCTTTGAAACATCGGGCTTGAGAAGAGTTGTCTTTTTGCCCGTGCTCGGATCCACAGCGTAGATCTCTGTGGGAGAGTTGAGTATCAGCTGATTCTTGAAGAATCCAAGCCCGCTGTAAGAACCGGTCCACCACGAGGTTTTGCCCCAAACGTACCATTTGTCACCTATGGTATAGCAGGTGGTAGATTGGGACGAATCAAGACTGGTTTCTTTGACGTTCTTTTCATAAAGATAATAGATCTTGCCGTTGACAAAAGCAAACTCACTTGCAGACTGGTGCCATTCATGTCCATCATAGCGATCGTCGGAAGCACCTACGTTCTCAAAAACGCCATGGTCTGTGGCAGCCATTGCCTCGTCGCTCAGGAGGAAAAAGCTGTGTTTTGCTCTGCCAAACTTGTCGTTGACGGGATCATCCCAGGTGGTGTCAACATGATAATACTCGCCATCAAGTTCAATAGCGTTCCACATATGGTTGATGGTGGTGCTGACAACCGCAACCGAGTCAATACCGTTTTTTTGCAAGAGCATATCGTACAGCAACGCATACGACATACAAACACCTTTTTTGTCACGGAGCATTGAGTACATATCATGGTTTGTGTAGGTCATGTCATACTCATAATTGAGGCATATGTAATCATGAAAAAACAGTGCCTTTTGAATATCAGTCAGCTCCGCGGGAGCAAGGGAAAGAATCTTTTGGATTTCTTTGTCGCAAAAAACGCGCGCCTGGATATAGTCCTCTTTTGTCATCTCGTATTTGGGACGGAATTCCACCACATTGCCACCAAGGTGTGTGTAGGAATAGCCGGTCTGTACATGAAAAAGATCGGGCTCGTTGTAAAGCATTTTTTGAAAAAGAGCGCGGATATCACCTGTGGAGATCTTGAACCTTGAAATATCAATGGAGCTCTCGCAATTCAAAATTCCCTCAACGATCGCATCGTAAGCGGTCTGTGCTTCGGCCGCAGGGGTGACCGTAACGGTTGCACAAAAAACAAGAATACACGCCGCAAACAATGCCAACAAACGTCTCATGGCAGCAGAACCTCCTTGTATTGCTTTTCAAAAATTTTTGTATGATCCGGGGAAAGAATAATTTTTTCCCCTTGGGGAACATTATACTACAAAGTTTTTATATTTTCAACCTATAAATCAAATTTCCAAGAATTGTTTTGACGACGTTATTTTAAAAAAAATGCATCGTTTAAAGTGCTGTGTTTTTATATTTCGGCAATATCAACAATTTTTTCCTGACACATCTTGACACACAAGTACATTGTATGTTATAAATAGAACAGGTCTATACAAATAATTTATAAGGAGTATCTTCACATGAGCACATTTAAGAAATCCCTTGCGGCTGTTCTTGTTGCTGTCATGGTTCTTTCCTTCTGCGCTTTTGCAGCAGGTGCGGCAGACGCTACTGTTACCGCAACCGTGACCGACGGTTCAGTAAATATCCTTACTGACAAGCTGGGGCTCCTCTGCGACGGCAACGACGCTTCCGGCGCAACCGCTTTTTCCGATGCAGGTCTTGTTGCATTTGAAAACACCGGTTTTACTCACACAGACGGTGTTGATGCCGCTGTTGAGGCAACCGTTGAGTTTGTTCTCGACCTCGGTGAGAACAAGCCCATCAAAGGCGTTTTCATGTCCTTCTTCAAGGATACCAACAGCATGGTCGACCTTCCCACTTCAATCAGATTTGAGGCTTCTATGGACGGCGATTGCTACTACTCTCTCGCCGGCGGCGGAAGTGTTTCCATCCCCGCAGACGCTGCTGAGCTCAAGACAGCTTCTCTGAAGCTTGACTTCTCCTCCAGAGGTTTTTACAACGTTCGTTACGTAAAAGCTACCGTCACTTTCAAGAACGGTTGGTTCTTTGCAGGTGAGCTTGGTGTTGTTGAGGCAGATGCTGCCAATGCACTTGACCTCAATGCCGAGTATGCTTATACCGCATCCTCCGTTCCCAATCCCGGCATCGGCATCTTTACCAAAGCAGACGGCGCTCTTACCCTCTCTGACAACGAAAACGGAAAGCTCTTCAAAAACTCCCAGATCGTTGTTGCCGAGGATAACGGCGACGGCACCTACACCATCACCCAAAATATGCTCAACCCCTACCCCGCAGGACACACCGGCACCGTTGAGCTGCAAGACAACGAGATCCTGCTGGCTATCGCTACCCCCGGTGCAGATCCTTCTGACGCATTCTCCGCTTGCAAGTGGCTGCTCCGCGGCATGAACGCAGGTGACATTGTTGTTGTCGGCGACACAGTTGTTTCTTTCTACCCCGCTGAGCACGATTTTGGCGGCGACGATGAGACTTCCGATCCCGTTGACGAGACCTCCGATCCCGTTGATGAGACCTCCGAGCCCGTTGACGAGACCTCCGAGCCCGCTGACGAGACCTCCGCTGCTCCCACAGGTGACAACGGAATCAATGCAATCGTATTTGCAATCATCGCTCTTGTTGCCGTTGCAGGCGCTGCAGTTGTTGTCAGAACACGCAGATAACCGCAGGAGTTGTTGAATAATAATTTTTGACGCCGACTCCCCCGATGCAATGTCGGGGGAGTTTTTTTGCAAGAGGTCTCAAACGGTTTTGTACAAATAAGCGCAAAACTGTTTATTCTTATTGAATTTTTTTGATAAAAACATGAGAAAATAACAAAAAATATCTTTACAAAAAAGTTTTGCGATGATATAATAAAATATCAAAAAATATAAGGAGTATTGAAATGAAAAAGTTTGTTGCTATTCTTTTGGTAGCTCTGCTTACCATCCCCATGGTGTTTGCTCTCAACGCATCCGCTGCAAGCACTCTTGTTTCCAAGAACAAGTCCTACACCATCTCCGGCTCCGGCAAAGGTTATCAGGTGTATTCTGCAAACCTGACCGACGGTGAGGCCCCCGCTGATCTGCTTTATGACAGCACTTGGTTTGGTTTCTATTACCACGTTGATAACCCCGACTCCCCCGATTGCAACGCACCCGGCGGAATCGGTGACGTTACCATTGACCTTGGTAAAGTCACAAAGGGACTCAACAAGTTCCGCACTCACATCTGCCCTCCCGGTGTTTCCGGTATCGGCAACCCCTCTGCAGTAGTTGTTTCTGTTTCCAATGACGGAAAGAAATTTACCACTGTTGGTTCCTTTGATCCTGTTGATGATTCTACCTCCGGTGTTTGGATGGAGCTTTCCACCAAACCTGCTGAGGGAAGATATGTCAGATTCTCTTACACCATCGCAAAGGGCGTTTTTGTATTCCTCAACGAAGTTGAAGTTTATGCAGATCCCGATGCAGTAGTTGATGAGACCTCTGAGCCCGTTGACGAGTCCAAGCCCGCTGACGAGTCCAAGCCCGTTGACGAGTCCAAGCCCGCTGACGAGTCCAAGCCCGCTGACGAGACATCCGCTCCCGTTGCTGACGAGACTTCTGCAGCTCCCACCGGCGATGACGGAATCAGCACTATCGTATTTGCAATCATTGCACTTGTTGCTATCACAGGCTCTGCTGTTGTTATCAGAACCCGCAGATAAAACGTTTTTTACGACAATTTGATTTTCGGTACGCCCTCAGGGCGTACCGATTTTTTATGTTGACCATACAAACAACAAAACAGGAGCCGTCCTCATTATTAAGGGCAACTCCTGTTTTTTTGTTTAAATTTCAGTTTTCTATGGACAAAAACACGGTGTCAAGCTCTACTGCAGTGTATTCCAAAACCGTCATCTCAGAGGGAACTCCCGCCATATTTACGGTTTTTTCACACAGGAGGTTTTCGTGTTCATCATACTCATATACATGCCTGCTGATGGGCTCGCCCGTCATCCAGGTGTAATTGATATGTTGTATGATTCCGTTTTCGTTATAAAAATAATCCAACTCCTCGTAGGTCCCGTCTCCGTATTCTGTCACTGCAGAAACACGGTTTGTTTTTGACTCATCGTACTTGTATGTAGTACGGTAAGTAAGATTCCCCTCAGGGTCAAAATCCTCCTGTACGTAGATGTTTCCGTTTCCGTCGCACTCGGCTCTTTTTGAGGCACCGCTGATCTGGCGGAACGTTGCAACATAGTTGCCCGTGGGGTCATAGATATTTTCGATGGTATACAGTGTATTTCCCACTCCGTCAGCATAATGGGTCATTATCTTGCGCCCGAAGCTGTCGTATCCATAGGACAGCACGTACCACAGCGCTCCGTTTGCCGCATAGGTATTCTGCTTGGAAATTTTTCCGTCTTCGTTATAAAAATACTTATCGGTTCGCGAGGTACGCCAAAGGTCATCCTTGTGAGTCTCCACAGTGACGTTTCCTTTTGAATCGTACTCGGTCAGCACACCTCCGGACAGTTCTCCAAAGGAGTCGTACACTCTGCGGACAACCTCTCGGTTTTGGTCGTCATACTCATAGGTTGTGGTGCTCTCCACTCTCATAAATTTTCCGTACTTGATTTCTTTTGTGACAAGATAGATCACTTCCGGCTGGGGTAGCGACTGCCCATCCGAATGTTCAGGCACGGGGATCGAAACCTCTCCGCTTCCCGTCAAAACTGGTTCTTGGCAGGAGAAAAGCGAAAAAGCAAAGAAGATCACAAGGAAAATTGCGGTGATGCTTGTTTTTATCCTCATTTGATCACCTCCGCAGAAATAATTCTTCCACTGTCAGCCCCTGTATCCTCAAAGTTTCCCAGTCCAAAGAAAAAAGAGTTTCCGTCAAAAGCAAAGCTGCGTGCAGGCACTCCGGTAAGAAGCCGCGCAACATCCTCAAACTCACTGCCGTCAGTGGTGGAGACCACAACCGTCTCATATCCTTTTGCAGTGAGGCGGTCGCCCAGTACGTACATCACGCCGTCATAAGTCAAAACATCCCATACACGCTCAACATCGGGTATCTGCACAAATGTGATATCTTCTGCTTTTTCTGATACTCGATACAAGTATCCGGCGGCAATATACTGCTCAGTACCATACAGCGTTTTGTCCCCGATGGGCACGTACCACAGGCCGGTGGAAATCAGTTTGTATCTCCAGGAGCAATCATATTCAAATTCACGCCCGTTATAGCGGAAGATGAGGTTTGTTTCGGTATCATTGCAGTACAGTGCGTAGAGAGTTCCGTTTACTTCAAAAAGGTCATATACACGGTTGATGGTGTGGTCGGAAACGTCAAAGGGCTTTCCGTCGCGGACAAAGGAAACCGGGCTGAAGCTCTCCCCTCCGTCAAGGGAAACGGCGGCTGCAGAATCAGCGCCGAGAGCACCGAGGCCCGCAAATATTTTTCCATCAAACATCATCATATCAAATACATGAACACCGCCGGGTATGGTACGTATCTCCTGCCACTCCGTGCCGTTGTGCTGATAGTGCGAGCCATGGCTCCAATTTCCTTTTGGATCCGTGCCGGGGATAACCAAAGAACCGCCGATCATTTCAAACCTGTTGATCTGCTCATCGTTGACGGTTCCGGACAACTGCCATTCTCCTGTGGAAGTGTCCATCCTCCACACGTCGCATGGGCCGGCGTTTGTATCAAAATCACCACACCCCACGTACAGATAACCGTCAAGCACAGCCAGATCCCACACGTTGCGTGCGGTATCGGTGTCGTCGGGATAACGCTCCTTGAGTGGAACGCCGTGATCCTTGTACTCGGTAATAACCGTCGAAACCGGCTCCTCCGAAACCTCGCTCACCTGAGAATACTCCTCGGGAATAGTAAGAGTAGGAATGGAAAAGTCATCCTCATTTTTCAGATCCTCGCAGGAGCAAAGAATTGATGTCAGCATGAGCAAGGCAAGAAGTATGCCCAAAATATTTTTCATAATCATCGTCTCCAGACTTTACTGAAAAAATTATATATCCCTTTTGCCAATATGTCAAGAAACATTTTTCTCTGTTTTTTTCCACATTTTATTGTTTTTTTTTTTCGTTGATGCTATAATGCAGTCAAGATAATTGCCGAGGTGTTCTATGAAAAAATCTGCCAGCACAAATCTGGTTCGTTTGGTATATTCTGCAATGTTTTTGGCTCTTGCAATACTCCTTCCCTTTTTGCTCGGATCTGTACCCCAGGCAGGAAAAATGTTTGCCCCAATGCATATTCCTGTGCTTTTGTGCGGATTTATTTGCGGAAAGGGATGGGGATTGGTTATTGGCGCAAGTGCACCGTTGCTCAGATCCACCATGTTTGGGTTTCCCGCCATGATGCCGGATGCCGTTGCCATGGCTTTTGAGCTGGCAACGTACGGATTTGTGGCAGGCGCACTTTACCGCGCTCTGCCCAAAAAGCTGGTTTGGCATTATCTTGCCCTCATTACCGCAATGCTTGCGGGCAGAGGCGCATGGGGCGCTGTTAGGTTTTTGATTGCAGGTATCCGCAATACAAGCTTTGGTTTTTCTTCTTTTTTGGCCGGTGCTTTTACTACGGCGTTGCCCGGTATCATTGTGCAGCTACTGATTATCCCGCCCATTATTTACGCTCTCAGAAAAAACAGAATGATTTTGAACTAACAGAATGATTTTGAACTAAAAAAACGCTTCTCAGCCGGAGAAGCGTTTTTTGTTGAAAATCATTGAAAATCAGAGAACAATTTCCTTGTCTTGCTCGGAAGAATCATACATTGCCTGCATCATCTTTGCGGTAACGATTACAGTGTCGATATGTGAGGCAAGCTTTTCACCGGTCTTGACAGAACGTATAAATCCGTTGATCTCCTCTTTGAAGTGCTCATTGGGAGTGAATTTGGGCTTGAGGTTTACGAGGCCGCCGCAGGCAGTGGTATAAACCGTAAAATCTCCGCCGTAATTGAGGCGCGCGCCTGCCTTTGTGCCGATAAAGTCAATATACGTCTCGGAAACGCCGATATTTTGTGCCCATGCGCCGTTGAACGTGATGGTGGGACCCTCTGTGCGGACAAATCCGGTGACAAAATCGTCAACATCATAGGTGCCGTTGAGATCCTTTGTATTCTCGGACCACATTCCCTCATAAACGTAGTTGGGCATATCAACGCCAAGCTTTGAAAATGCTTTTGCAGAAACGGTCTTGGGTGTGGGATCACCGGTGCAATACATAACTATATCAAGATAATGAACGCCCCAGTCGATGAGAACGCCACCGCCTGCGATGGATTTTGTAGTAAAGGCACCGCCCAGTCCGGGAATGGAACGATGAGCACGGAAGCTGACGTACACGTGATAAATCTCACCAAGCTCACCCGCCAGGATCATCTCGCGAAGCTTGTTAACAGCCGCATTGAAACGGTTGACAACGCCGATGTTGAGGACTTTGCCGCTCTTGTGCTGTGCGTCCTGCATGAGCTTTGCTTCCTCATAGGTGCGTGCAGCGGGTTTTTCACACAGAACGTGCTTGCCTGCATTGAGGCAGTCAATAGTGATCTCGGTGTGCATTTTGTTGGGAGTACATACAGAAACCGCCTCCACCTCGGGGTCGGTAAGAATATCGTGATAATCGGTAATAGCAATGCCGCAACCATATTTTTCAACCGCTTCCTGTGCACGCTCGGGAATGATATCACAGAAATACTTGATCTCCACCTCATCGTTTGCCAGATATGAAGGAATGTGCGCACTGTTGGCAATGCAGCCGCAACCGATAATTGCAACCTTGATTTTTGACATAAGTTCATCCTCCGAAATTGTATTTTTGGATATACTTTGGTATACAAATTTTAGCACATCAGCACCTGTTTTTCAATAGGTTTTTAACAAAAAACTGTTGACATATCCCAGATATTGGTATATACTCATCACATCAAAAGCCGTGATGAGGAAAATGCCGTTTTTGTGCTGTTTCACAGAGATTTCATATGCAAAAGTCAGCACATCACTCTTCCTCAAGCTATCGTGCCGTGCAGTTTTTTGCATGCACGAGAGTGCATGTCGGGTGCATATCCGCATACACCAATGATACCATATGCTCTGTCTGCGCTTTTTGGACAGAGATTTTTTTGTTTTTTGAAAAAAACGAAAATATTACTACTGCAAACAATGGAGGTACCGATGAACGGAAGAAAGATTTTTGTCGAAATACAGCAAGGCGGGTTTGACTGCGCTTTGTTTCTTGATGAGGTGAGCTGTTATTACCTCAGTGATTTCTTTTCCACCGACGGTGCTGTGATTGTCGGAAAGGACGAGACACTGGTTCTGCTTGATTCACGGTACATCGAGGCGGCAGAAAATGCAAAAAAAGCAGGTGAGCTCTCGGATGATGTAGTTCCTCAGCTTTTTTCAAAGCGTCTTTTTGATGTGATCAGCGAGTATTTTGCCGCAAACTCCGCAAAAAGGGTGTGCATCGATCCTGCACTCATTACTGTTTTGCAGTTGGAAAAGTTGAAAGAAAGCTGCCCCTCCGTGGAGTTTGGCACCATGTCCGACGTGGTACTGAAATACAGGAGGGTAAAAACCGATGCCGAGATCGAAAAGATAAAAAAAGCCCAGAGCATCACTGACAGTGCTTTTGAGCATATTCTCACTTTTATCAATAACGGCAGAACCGAAATCGAGGTTGCGGCAGAGCTTGAGTATTTTATGAGAGCACACGGCGCATCGGGTATGGCTTTTGACACCATTTCTGTCTCGGGAAAGAACAGCTCGCTCCCTCACGGCGTTCCCACGGATTCGCTGTTGACCCAAAATTCATTTTTCACCATGGATTACGGCGCAAAATATCAGGGTTATTGCTCAGATATGACCAGAACCGTGGTTTTGGGCAAAGCAGATGAGGAAATGAAAAACATCTACAACACCGTGCTTCTTGCCCAAAGCGAAGCGATGAAGGTGATAAAAGCAGGTGTTGCCTGTGCAGAGGCAGACAAGGTGGCACGAGACATTATTTCCGATGCCGGATACGGCTCCTGCTTTGGTCACTCTCTGGGGCACTCACTGGGGCTTATGATCCATGAGCTTCCCTCGCTCTCCCCGAGAAGCTCCGACGTTTTGGTTTCGGGAAACGTGGTCACTGTGGAGCCGGGCATTTACATTCCCGGAAAATACGGCGTCAGGATCGAAAACATGGTGCTGGTCACCGAAAACGGCTGTGAAAACCTCACCACCAGCCCACGAGAGATGATGTGTCTGTAAAAAGGACTTGACAAACATCGACTTGTATTATAAAATATAAGGTAGAAAATTTGTATCCGCATACTGCGGACATAAGGAGGACATAATATGATTTCTGCTGGCGATTTCAAAAACGGCATTACCTTTGAATTGGACGGCGCTGTCATGCAGGTCGTTGAGTTTCAGCACGTAAAACCCGGCAAAGGCGCTGCTTTTGTCAGAACAAAAATGAAAAACGTTATTTCCGGTGCGGTTATTGAAACTTCTTTCAACCCCACCGCAAAATTCCCCGCTGCTATCATCGAAAGAAAAGATATGGAGTACAGCTACAATGATGACAACCTGTACTACTTCATGGATCCTGAGACATATGATCAGGTTCCTCTCAACTCTGAGCAGCTTCCCGACAGCTTCAAGTTTGTAAAAGAAGGCATGACCTGCCGCCTTATGTCCTACAAGGGCAAAGTGTTCTCCGTTGAGCCCCCCACATTTGTGGAGCTTGAGGTCACCGCAACCGAGCCCGGCGTAAGAGGCAACACTGCCACCAACGTTACCAAGCCCGCTACCGTCGAGACCGGTGCCGAGGTTAAAGTTCCCATCTTTATCAACGAAGGCGACGTTATCAAGATCGATACCCGTACCTGCGAGTATCTTGAGCGCGTTTGATCCATCTGATCCAAAAGGAGTTTTTGACATGAACATTTCCGAAAAAGCCGCATACATCAAAGGGCTTATTGAAGGCATGGAGATTGATACTACCTCCGGCCAAGGCAAGGTTCTTGCTGCCATGGCAGACCTGCTTGAGGATATTTCCCTCTCTATTCTTGATCTCGAGGACGAGACCAGCACCCTCAACGACTACATCGAAGAGATCGATGAGGATCTGGGCGCAGTTGAGGAAGAACTTCTTGATTGT
This sequence comes from Eubacteriales bacterium, assembly GCA_045538555.1. Lineage (GTDB taxonomy): Bacteria > Bacillota > Clostridia > Oscillospirales > CAG-382 > Coliplasma. The sequence continues at coordinate 65,769 of JAZSRP010000049.1, read as the reverse complement.
TGCGATGACTGCGATTGCTGTGATTGCGACGATGATGATTGTGATTGTTGCGATTGTGAAGACGATGACTGCGATTGCTGCGATTGCAGCTGCGTTGAGTTGGAGTGCCCTGCTTGCAACGAACCCGTCTACATTGACGAGTGTGATCTTGACAAAATTGAGGAGCTTGAGTGCCCCTCCTGCGGCAAGGTTTTGAAGGTTGTTGCCGAAGAAGAGTGCGACTGCTGCTGCGATAAAGAGTAATTTGTTCTTTCAGTCACTTTAATTTCTGTGCGAAATCGGCAGGTGAAGCTACCGTTTCACCTGCCGCATTTTTTGTGAGGTTTTATTATGACCGTTTCCCGTGAGATCATTGACGTACACACACACATTTTTCCCGATAAAATAGCCACAAGAGCCGCTGACAACATCGTGGATTATTATAGCATACCACGTCAGGGTGACGGCACCGCCGCAGGCCTGTTTGAAGGAGCAAAGGAATTTGAGAACATAAGATTTGTTATCTCATCAGCAGCTCTCCGTCCGGACAGAGCCGAGATCGGAAACAGCTATTTGCTTCAGTGCGCAAGCCAAGACGAGCGTTTTGTCCCCCTTGCATCGTTTCATCCGCTCATGGGAATTGATGAAGCAAACAACGAGCTGGATAGAGCTCATTCACTTGGCGCAAAGGGCGTCAAGCTCCATCCGGATTTTCAGCATTTTGACATTGATGATCCCACCGCAGTGGAAATATACCGCCACTGTGCAAAGCTGGGGCTCCCTGTTTTGTTTCACGTAGGCGATACAAAGAGTGATTTTTCCCACCCCAGACGAATCGTCACGGTGATGGAAAAGGTGCCCGAGCTCACCATCATTGCCGCCCATATGTGCGGTTATTCAGTTTGGGATGAGGCAAAAAAATACCTTATCGGCACACCCGTCTACACAGAGACCAGCGAGGCACTTTTGGGTATGGATCCAAAAGGTCTGTACGAGCTCATAAACCTTCATGGTATCGACCGTGTTATGTTTGGAAGCGACTACCCGCTCTGGAACACAAAATTTGCTTTTGACGGCGTTGAGCATTGCGGCCTGTCTGAAGATGAAAAGGATCTGCTATACGCAGAGAATGCAAAAAAAGTCTTTTGCCTTGAATAAAAAATCTGCCGTCGGGATTACCCAACGGCAGTTCTTTTTTTATTCTTTATTATTGCTGTTCCGGTGCCTTTTTTGCACGCATTTTTTCAATTCCCTCGCGGAGTGCGGCAATTGCTTTTGGGGTATCTTCATCAAGCTTCAGGTGGTTGATAATAACGTATTCGCCTTGATAAAGCGCATAATCATTGGCAGAGAACCATGTGGCGATCTTGATATTTTTGCAGAATTTGTTTGATTCCTTTTGGTTGTTCAACAGGCAGTCAAACATTCCCTTGATCCAAATCTCCTGCAGGTTGCGTCTTGACTCGATATCATCCACCTTGACATAGTCCTGTTTTGTCCAATCGTAATAATAATCGCCTCCTGCGGCGCATCCAAACTCACCGATAATTGCAGGGTAATTGTCAAAATAAGGCGTATTCTTTTGATAGAGCTCAGTGTACATATCCTTGAATGATGCCATGTAGTCACTGTTGTTCATCTGGTAATAAGTCAGTCCCAGCATTTGACAATAATCGGTACCCGGGAAATAATTGAGCGCATCGCCCCAGTTGCTGTAAGGGCAGCTGGTGGCTATGGGATTGAATATCCAGATGCAGTTGTCTACACCTTCCTCAACAAAAATGTTGTAAAGGCGGCACCATGTATCCACAAACACGTCCGGATCAAGCATTGTCTGCATTCCGCAATAGCTGGTCCAGTCGGTGTTCATCTCATTGTTGAGACGGAAGAGCACAGGTTTTCCGTAGGTTTTGATATCCTGTGCCAGTTTTCTGAAATGGGCGTCGTATTTTCCGCGGCAGATGTCATACATAGGTGTAAATCCGCCAAGCCCATTGTTTGTTGTAGTAAACTGATACGTCAGCTCCAGCACGGGCTTTCCGTTGAAACCGTTTCCGCCTGCCTGTTTTTCCAGTAGTTCAAGATCAAGGTAGCTCAGATCGCTCTGCCAGCCGATGTGGAGATAAGTCATAAAAACGTCGAGTGGCGCGCCCAGCTGTTCCTCTGCATACATCCACTCGATATAGTCCGCTTGGTTTTGGTGGAAGAATGCGCCAAAATCCACGGTAGTCTGGTTTTGGATCAGATCATAATATTTTTTTGTTTCTTCCGACCAAAATTCAGGAACCTTGAGTTCATAGCTTCCGACGCTGTTGATAGGAGTGCCCACTCTGTCAAAGGTGGTAAACGATGCCACGATGGCGTCCATCTGCTCGTACATTTCTTTTTCTGACTTGAGCACAAACAGCCAGAAATGCTCATAACTGTCAGTAGGACGCAGAATGGCGATGCTGTAATTATTGTACTTCATTTTTGAAGCCAAGGTGACGGTCATATCATAATAATTGACGGTATAACCCTGCAAAAGGTCGGTTGTGACACCTATCGGACGTGTACGGCGGATGCCGTTGGCAGTAAGAAAATCGATGTTTTCAAGATATCTTGCCAGCCACTCGTCAAAATAGATCTTGAATCCGTCTGCGTTGTCTCCGTAGGGGTTTTGGTCCTCATACGTCACCGTAAGAACATAGTCCGTACCAAAAAACTTGCTCCTCAGCGCACCCAGTGAAAAGTCTGCCGTCACATCAGTGCCGGGTAGTGTGATTGCATAGCCCTCCGGGAGCACAACCGCTCTTGTCTCCTCTGTGCCTGCAAAAAGAATGCGGTTGTCACCATCTTTGGAGTCGTATGCATCGGTAACTGCTCCATCCCTATATGCAGTAACCTTTGATACCTGTGAAGGGGAAGTAATATTCCCGAACGAATACTTGTCATCCCACACAACGGTTGCATTGGGATCGGGTGTCATGGTTGATTCCTCCGATATTTCGGTCACGCTGCTCTCGTCAGTCCCGCCCTTGCAAGAAAAAAGCAATGGCAGGATCAAAAGCATCAGCAGCATCAAAACCGTGTATTTTTTCATGTTCTTTCCTCCGCACATAATATATCTTGATTATACAACATTCATTTTCTTTTTGCAACAAAAAATACAACGGACAATGCCGTTGTATTGTTTTGTATTTTGTGTAATCAAAATAACTGAGCCAATTTTTATCTGAATTTGCGTTTTCTTGCAGCTTCAGACTTCTTTTTGCGCTTAACGCTGGGCTTCTCGTAATGCTCTCTCTTGCGAAGCTCTGCCTGGACGCCGCTTCTGAGATAGGATCTCTTGAATCTGCGAAGCGCGCTGTCGATGCTCTCGTTCTCTTTAACTCTGACTTCAGCCATTTTGTAACCCTCCCTTGCAACTGTTTACGAGGAAATCTCAATATTGGTGATATTATATCAAATCATTCGACAAATGTCAACCGGATTTCCGATTTTTTGACAACTTTTTAGAGTGCCTTCTTTGCGGTCTCAACGAGCTGTGCAAATGCCTCTTTGTCATTGATTGCAAGCTCGCTCAGCATCTTGCGGTTGAGCTCGATGCCGCTCTTTTTCAGACCGTACATGAAACGGGAGTAGTTGATGCCGCATACCTTGCACTGTGCAGAGATACGGGTGATCCAAAGTGATCTGAAATCTCTCTTCTTCTGCTTTCTGCCGACAAATGCATAGTTTCCGCTCTTGAGAACGGCCTGCTTTGCCATCTTGAAATGTTTACTCTTTGCGCCCCAGTAGCCCTTGGCCAGCTTGAGCATCTTGTTTCTTCTTTTTCTGGTCGCCAATGCGCCTTTTACTCTTGCCATCGTTCAAAACCTCCGATTATTTGTAGGGAAGCATTCTCTTGAGATCATCCAGTCTTGCGCTGCTTACGTAGCCAGCTTTTCTGAGTGTTCTCATACGCTTTGTCTGCTTCAGACCGGTCTTGTGACGGCGACCGGGATGACCCATTTTAATTTTGCCGCTGCCGGTGAACGAAAAACGCTTGGCAGATGCTTTGTGTGTCTTGATCTTTCCCATTGTTTGGTTTCCTTTCGGTTATTTGGTCTTTTTTGGTGCCAATATCATCGTCATGTTTCTTCCGTCAAGAAGTGGCTTTTTCTCAATCGCTGCCGTCTCGGCACAGCCGTCGGCAAACCTGTCCAGAAGCTGTGCGCCCAGCTCCGTGTGCGCCATCTCTCTGCCATAGAACTTGCAGATGACCTTTACTTTGTTGCCCTGTGAAATAAACTTGAGTGCATGACTGAGTTTTGTGTTGAAATCGTGGGTGTCGATCCTGCATTTCAGCTGGATCTCTTTGAGCTCAACTATCTGGCGTTTCTTTTTTTGTTCCTTTTCCCGTTTTTCTTTTTCAAAACGGTACTTGCCATAGTCCATGATCTTGCATACAGGGGGCACAGAATCCGGTGCGATCTCTACCAAGTCCAGCTCCGCCTCGTTGGAAAGACGTATTGCCTCGGTGAGCTTCATAACACCAAGCTGTGTTCCGTCCGCGCCGATGACACGAACCTCTTTTGCTCTGATTTCTTCATTGATAAGGGAAGATTTAGCGATGAGAGGACACCTCCATAAGATATTTTGTGACAAATAAAAATGCAAAGCAGACATACCACTTTGCACAATCAACAAGACCGGACACACCGGCTTTTATTGACCGTGACGACTCTTGCCGCAGGGTGAGAGCTTGGCTCTTCTTCTTTGTCCCAAAAATATTAGCACACTTTTTCCGCTTTGTCAAGGGTTTTTTTCTTTTTTTGTCCTTTTTTATTCCCAAGGGGTTTTTTGGCATTTTTTCGGCTTGTTTCATATTATAACCTTTGAAAGGAGAAATTGGTATGCCTTTGTTATTTTTGAGCCCTTCCACCCAGGAATACAACATCTACTATGACGGTAACGGCAGCGAGGAATACTACATGAACCTTATTGCCGACTACATGGAGCCCTATCTCTCTGCCAGCGGGATAACGTTTGAACGCAACAATCCCAACGGAACAGTGGGTGACTCCGTACGCGCTTCAAACTCTCAAAATTTCGGACTGCACCTTGCTCTGCATTCCAACGCTTCCGGATCTGCCAATTACGGCAGGCAGACCGGCAGCGACGTTTATTTTTATCCCACCAGCAGTAACGCAAGACGTGCCTCGGATATCATTGTAAAAAATTTAAAAGAAATCTATCCCGACCCGTCAAAGGTCAGAGCACTTGAAACAACTCGGCTCTATGAGCTAAACAACACTGCAGCTCCTTCCGTTTTGGTGGAGATCGCATACCACGACAACAAAGGGGATGCCGACTGGATAAGAAATAATCTTCAGGCCATTGCAAAGAATCTGTCCCTTTCTGTTGCAGAATACTTTGGGCTGTCATTCATCGACCCCTCCCCTGCTGTCCAAACCGGAACCGTTGTGACACAGGGAGGACGGCTCAACATCAGGCAAGCGCCGGATCTCAGTGCAACTGTTTTGGGGCAAGCCCCAAACGGTGCCACGTTGACTGTGAGAGGGCAGAACGGTGATTGGTACCTCGTGTCCTACAATGGGATCGACGGTTACTCCTACGGTCAATATATCAAGCTGAACTAACAAAAAGCAGAGAGCGCTTTTGCTCTCTGCTTTTTGATTTTTGATGTTTGTATTTGCAATTCAGGTTGCGGCATCCAGAACAAATTTCAGTTCAATATTCTCACCCGCAGTAAACGTGCGGTTGAAACGGAATACCTTGACGGTTGCGTTGTCACCTGCCTTGCATTTTGCAAGTGCATTTGTAAGATCGTCAAGCTCCTCGATCTTTTCACCGTTAAACTCGGTAATGATATCAAACATCTCAAGTCCAGCCGTGTAGATAGCAGTATTGACCTCAAGCTCTGCTACCAAAAGTCCCTTTGGGTACTCGCATCTGGGATTGATCCGAAAAGTCTCAAGCCCCGCCTCAAGCTGATACACAGTGATGCCCAGACGTGCGCTTGCAGTGGCAAAATCGCTGTCCACCTTTTCGCCGGCGATCAACTGGTTGAATATCTTGATGGCACTGGTGATTGGGATGGCAAATCCGATGTTTTCATAGTTTTCAGAAGCGATTTTGAGTGAATTTATACCCACAACTCTGCCGTTCATATCTATGAGAGGACCGCCGCTGTTGCCGGGATTGATGGTACAATCGGTCTGAATGAGAGTCATGGTTTTGACCACGGTGCCGTAATCGTTGGTGATCTTGATATCTCTTGCAATTCCGCTGATAATTCCTTTTGTCATTGTGCCCGCCAGCTCAGTGGAATACGGTGTGCCGATAGCAACGACGCTTTGTCCCACTTTTAGATCGTCGGAGATACCAAGCGCAATTTGAGGCAGTCCTTTTGCCTCCACCTTGAGCACTGCAAGATCGCTGGTGGAATCACTTCCCACAAGCTTGGCCTCATATTCCCTGCCGTCATAAAACACGACCTTTATTGCACCGGCGCCTTCAATCACGTGATGGTTGGTGGCAATATATCCATTCTCGGAGCTGATAACAAATCCGCTTCCGATTGAATAACCCTCCGTGCCGCTATAAGTCACATAAACAGTACAGCAGGAGGGAGCGCATTTTTCGTACAATGCGGAAAGGTCCGTTGACTCGCCGTCTGCATAAGAGGCGGAGGTATCTCCGGAAGAAGTATCCGCAACAATAACCTCAGGAACGCTGATGGTGCCTCCATCAGAGGTTCCGCCGCCTCCCAAGCTGCCCGTGACGGAAACGGCAATGAGCACCGCCGCAACCAATACGGACACCGCAAGAGTGAGAAAGTAAGTCCTAAAGTTCTTTCTTTTTTGCTTTTTATTGTGACTTTCACCGTCCCATGAAAAAATGCTGTCGGCGCGAGGAACGTTGTTGTTTTCGCCAAATGGCACGTTGGAGCGGTTGGGATCAAATTGATTCATAGTTATCTCCTTCCCAAATACTCATCTCAAGAGCATTGTATTTGTTTTTCTTAATTCTTGCTGAATATATGCTACCTGTAATTGCCCCTGTCGGGACGAGAAGACAAGGGTAGCGTGAAACGAAAAGTCGTGTATTGATCCGGAACGGATTCTGCAGTGAGTTCCTCTCCGTGGTTGGAGATGGAGGTTCGGGCGATATACAGTCCAAGTCCTGTTCCGCTTTTATCAAGTCCGCGGGAACGGTCTGTCTTGTAAAATCTCTCAAAAATGTGCGGAAGCTCCTCCGGAGGAATTCCAAGTCCTGTGTTTTTTATTACAAACTGCGCTTTTCGTTCTTTTTTTCCTATGGCAACGGTGGTGATAGAAATACTGACATCCCCGCCGTCCTGCGTAAATTTGATAGCGTTGTCCATCAAATTGTACACAACCTGATGGATCGAATCGGGATCTGCATGAACAAAAACGTCATTTTCATCGGTCTCAAACTCGATGTTGAGATTCTTTTTGTTGATCTTGCTCTCCAGCGACAAAAGCACCGTACGTGCTTTTTCCGAAAGGTTGAAATCCTGCATTTTCAGGTTTGTACCGCTTTCCAGCCGTGATAGCTCCAGCAGAGAGTTGACAAGTCGGGACAAACGACGAACCTCCTGTGAAATAACATTGAGGTAATACTCGTGTTTTTCTGCAGGGATCGTACCGTCAAGTATCCCGTCAACAAAACCGGAGATCGTTGTCATGGGAGTGCGGAGGTCATGAGACACGTTGCCTATAAATGAATTTCTGATCTGGTCAATCTGAGCCAGGGATTCCGCCATGTTGTTGATAGCATTTCCAAGCTCTGCAACTTCATCGTATCCCACCACCTGAACACGCTGATCAAATCGGCCCTTGGCACAGTTTTTTGCAACGGACGTAATGTCACTGAGCGGTTTTGTGGTACTGCGTGAGATCACATACAGTGATATCATTGCGGCGAGAAATACCCACAGTGCGACGGTTATTGTGATGTTTGTAATTCCGGTTGTAAATGCTTTTCCGCTCATATTTGCTGAGCTGACAAGCGTCACAAACCCATATCTCTCACTGATACAAAAACTGTTGATATGCTTTTCAAAAAAGAATCCGCCGATATCGCTGACAGAATAGCCCTCACCGTTGTTTTTTTTGAGAGCAGAAATGATAGACGGCTCCACACCGCTGCCTTTTTGCAGCATTGCATGGTCAGAGCTGCCTACCAATATTCCGTTTGAATCAAAAACGTATATCTCCGACTCGCTGTTTGATGCCATGAAATCTATCAGACGAGAAAGATCTTCCCTTATCGAAAACGCCTGTGCCACCCCGTCGTATTTGTTGTGAGTGATAAACAGATCCACAAACTGAGTGGCGTTGCCCGCTGTCAGTGCCATTGACTCCTGCTGGGTCCCCCGGGTATAGTCAGAGATCATGGCAGTCATTACAAAAAGGATGGATACAATGCATACAAAAAGTATGAGCGTAAAGGTGAACAGATATTTTGAAAATATACTCTTGAACACCGACATTCCTCCTTTTTTATTGCCATTTATACTATCTTTTTCATTTTAGCACATATATATGAACAAAACAACACAAGAATTGTTTTTTGCGGAAATTTTTGATGAACATTTTTGCAACAACAAACAAATAAAAAATCCAAGTCCTGTTTGAGACTTGGATTTTTTGGTGACCCGTAGGAGAATCGAACTCCTGTTACCGCCGTGAAAGGGCGGTGTCTTAGCCGCTTGACCAACGGGCCTGGTAGCGGAAGTTGGACTTGAACCCACGACCTATCGGGTATGAACCGATTGCTCTAGCCAGCTGAGCTATTCCGCCATAAGCCGTCACGATTGCGACAGCTTTGTTATTATATCAGTAAATTTTGCCTTTGTCAATACCTGTTTTTTGTTTTTTTGTATTTACTGCACGCTTTTTCAGAGTTGTATCTACCCAATCACGTATGTTCCCAGCACGTGACGCTTGATTTTTGCATAATCGGATGTATCTATTACACCATTTCCATTGAGGTCACCGCGGAGAACCCTGTCTGCCGTGCCCTCATAGGTGCCGAGAACGATTCGTTTTGCTTGGAGATAATCGGTGGTATTGATATTATTGTCTCCGTTGATGTCTCCCGGAATAAATTTGGGCGCAGGAGGATCTGCCTCCACAATCATATAATAACTGAAATGATCTGTGACAAATACTACCTCACCGTCCTTCACGGTGGCGTTCATATCAGTGACGTTTCCTTTTTCATCAATATGCCACACCCTGATTCGGTTTGGATCCATATCCGCAGGAACAGGCAATCTCACCTCCACGCTTCCGTCGGGCTGAACCGTAACGCTGTCCTGTGTAAGCGTGATATCATACAGAACTGCAGAATCTATATCTGCATCCACATTTGGCGGAACGGCAATATGAATTTCTTCCTCAATTTCCTTTATATCCAACACATACATGGGAATAATGTCTGTTTCCAAAACGGTGTTGCAATAAATACACAGCTTTTGCTTTTCACCGTCGTTGACAAACGTGGGCTTTGTTGTAACCACCCACTCCCCTGCTTTGTGCTCTGTCTTGGGAGCAACCAATGCTTTGCACACCGTGCATCGGCTCTCATGCTCACAGTCCGCCTCACGGTCAGGGGTGTGGCCTGTGCGAGGTGTTATCACTGTCTTGCAAATCTTGCAGAGCTGGTCAGCAGTGCAGGTTGCAGCAGTGCCGGGAGTATGCGGAAGCTTTTGTGCCAGCACCTCGCCGCATTTTGAGCAGGTCTGCTCACGCTCACACGAAGCGGCAGGACCTGCAGTATGACCTGCTTTTTTGATAACAGTGCCGCAGTCAAGGCAAACCTGATCCTCGGTACAAGTGGCGGCAGGACCCTCTCTGTGAGGAGCGCAGGGCGACAGCACAGTTTCGCACACAGTGCAGATCTGTGGGTTTTTACAGTCGGCGGGAGCACCGGGACTGTGAGGCCATGCATATTGAAGAACGGCTCCGCATACCGTGCAAGTCACATCATCATCGGCGCAGGAATGTATCTCATGGGAAGGAGTGTGATTCCCGGATGCATATTCCAAAATCTCTCCGCAGACAATGCAGGTCTGAGGGTTCTCGCAATCGGCGGGAGCGCCGGGAGTGTGGGTGCCAAAGCAAGGAGCGGAATACCCCCAATGCACCTCAGCGTCCGTGCCCGAGTTCCAGTTGCTTTTCCAACGGGCGGGTTGGACGGGAGCAGCACAGTAAAAATGTGTAATATTTGGGCAGTCCGCAAAAGCGCGTTTTCCCATATCCGTGGTTGCCTTGGGTATCGTTACTGTAACGATACTTGTGCAACCACTGAAAGCGTTGGCTTTGATAGTGCTGATTTCAGGAATCACAAGATGCTCTACAATTTTGTACGAACCACTCTCTGAATCATAGAAATACAGATCAGCTCCGTTTTGCATGGGTGAATAATTCATATCAATGCTCAACCAGAAGCTGATGTCGGGGGCACACACCTTTTTGAGACCGGTACAGTTGTCAAAAGCATAGCTTCCGATTGTTTTGAGCCCTGCAGGGAAAACAATGCCTGTCAGCGAGGTACACGAGCCAAACGCAGATGTCTGAATCTCTTCCAACTCTGCAGGAAGTGATACGGATTCAAGTGCAGAGCAATTACTGAACATATACTCGGGAATAATTTTCATCTTTGACGGAAGAACAACACTTACAAGAGAGGCGCATTGAGAAAAGGTGTTGCGTCCGATGGTCTCAACAGATGCGGGAAGCACAAGTCGGGTCAAAGATCTGCAGTTGGCAAAAGCGTCCATGCCGATGCTTTTCAGATTCTCTGAAAAAACAGGGTTCTCCAGCAATTCACAGCCGGAAAAAGCCGCATCGCCGATGGATTCCACGCCAACGCATCCTCTGACGGTTTTTAGTCCATAGCAGTTGTAAAAAGCATAGTTTCCAATAGTTTTTACACTATCGGGAACAAACACATCCACAACAGCTGATTGGGAAAACACTCTGTCACCCAGCGATGTGACGGCATCAGGTATAATCACGGTCGTTTCTCCCCAGTACGCAAACACATCGTTTCCGATGGCAGTTACTGATCCGTCGGTGGGTATAATGCAGGATTTGTTGACCGCAATAAGGGTTTTTGTATCCGTCTCCACAAGACAGCCGTCTTTTTCAAAATAACAAGGGTTGCCTGCCGCCACCTCAAACGATGTTTCAAATCCCGTATTACAAAAAGCAGAATCTCCTATACTCGTGACAGTGGCGGGAATGTATACAGACTCCAGACGAATACATCCACAAAACGCCTTGTTTCCTATCGTCTGTATTCCGGACGGAATGGAAATCTCAGTGATTATATGGTTGTTATAAAACGCATTGTCCGCAATATGAAGCACAGAGCCGTCGCCGGGTATAACTGTGGTTCCGGTACCGACCAAAAGAGTTTTTGTTTCTTTTTCAACGACGGCGTTTCCCTCGCTGTAATAAATCGGGTTGCCGGAGTCCACCCAAACCGTCTCAAGCGTCATCCAATCCGCAAACGCATTGTCCGCAATAGAGGTGACGTTTTTTGAGATCATCAGCTGAATGCCGGTGCCCGGCTCGGTATAAATAAGACTGTAATAACCCAGATATTCAACAGATTTTACCGGAAGTCCACGGTACTCCTCGGGAATCACCACAACGTTTCCCTCGTAGTTTCCCATACCGCTGACGATATAATAGGTTTCGTCATCCGACAGTTGGAAAGAAAGATTTTTTGCATCCTTTTCCACATTGGCACCGCAATCACCAAGCCAAGAAGGATCCCATTCATCGGGAATCTCTATGCCTCGGAAATATATTGTTGCAAGCGAGGTGCAGCCAAAAAACGCATCTGCACCTATTCCAACCACAGTGGCGGGAATGGTCATCGACGTGAGAGATGCACAATTTTTGAAAGCGGAAGTTCCGATAGAAGTTAGTCCGTCGGAAAGGTTGATTTTTTTCAAAGAAGTACAATCCGAAAATGCACCGATGCCTATGAGGGTAATCGGAGATGAAAATTTTATTTCCTCAAGGGATGTGCATCCCTTAAAAGTTGTAGCTTTTATCTCGGTTATTCCCTCGGGAATTGTAATTTTTTTAAGTGACGAGCAGTTTTCAAACGCTCCGCTCTGAAACACTGACAGTTGTTTTGGCAGCCGCACAAAAGACAGGGAGGTGCAGTTGGCAAAAGCCCCTGTGGTAACAGAGGTGACACCTCCGTCAAGAATATACACGCCCTTGAGGTTTGAATTGGAAGCGGAGCGAACCGATACAACCTGTTTTTCGTTGTATTTTGCAGGAACCAAAACATGGGTTTGTGTGCCGTCAAGATACAGGTCATACGCCTGACCATCGGCGATCTCTGCGTAGCAAGAGGGGTCAGGCAGGAAATAAAAACCCGCATCGGCAGAAGAATTGCTGTTCCAATTCTCATTCCAATTATCGCCGGGAGACTCCAGATAGCAAATCACTGTCTCAAGGGAGCCACATGCCTCAAACTGATTTTCTCCCATCTCGTCCACGGTGGAAGGAATGGAAACAAACGCAAGAGAATAACACGCCCAAAACGTATTTTTTCCAATGGAGGCGATGCCCTCGGAAATGACGATGGATTTTATGTTATAGCACGCGCCAAATGCACCGTCCGAAATGCTTTTTACCGGAACGGAGCCAACCTGCGGCGGGACGACAACGTATCTCTCCTCGCCCACATAATCCGTCACAGTATAGTATCCGCCATTCTCAACGTACTGAAAAACGATACCGTCAACAGTAACATCCTCTGCTCCGTGGGTATGCAGAGGAAATACAACCGGCAGAGAAACAAGCATAAGGCAAAATGCAACAAAAAGGGATATGATCTTTTTCATCTTTTACCTCCGAACAAATCGCTTTGGAATCTGCAGAAAACGCTGCATCTTTTTTATTACATATTATCACAAACTGTGCTGTTTTTCAAGGAGGTTCTGTCCGTTGTCACAAAAATCCAAAAAAATTTTTTATTGTATTGACAAGAGAGTCGGTTTTTGTTATCATAATCTCGATCTTATCAAGAGTGGTGGAGGGAACTGCCCGTTGAAGCCACGACAACCTGCAATATGCAAGGTGTCAAATCAGCGATTTTTTATCGGAAGATGAGATGTATAAAAGGATACTTTCAGGCCCTTTGATACATTCTCAAAGGACTTTTTTATTTGAAAAGGAGTTTTGTTATGAGAAAATTCTTTACCAGCGAATCCGTTACCGAGGGTCATCCCGACAAGATCTGCGACCAGATCTCCGATTCTATTCTTGATGCAATTCTTGCAGAGGATCCCACAGCGCGTGTAGCATGCGAAACTGCTGCCACAACAGGTCTGATCCTTGTTATGGGTGAGATCACCACCACCGCAAAGCCCGATTTTCAGTCCATCGTTCGTGAGACGGTCAGAGGCATTGGCTACGATCACAGCGACAAAGGATTTGACTGCGATACTTGTGGTGTTATTACTGCTATCCACGGCCAGTCTCCGGATATTGCAATGGGCGTTGACAAAGCGCTTGAGGCAAAGAACGGCGAGCTTTGCGATAAATACGACACCGGCGCCGGCGACCAGGGAATGGTTTTTGGCTTTGCCTGCAATGAGACACCAGAGCTGATGCCCATGCCCATCTCTTTGGCACAGCATATGGCAAAACGTCTCACTGAGGTGAGAAAAAACGGCACTCTCCCCTATCTCCGTGCTGACGGAAAAACTCAGGTTACCGTCGAATACAACGACAACAAGCCCGTCAGGATCGATGCGGTTGTTGTTTCGTCACAGCACTCCGCAGACGTTGAGCTGGAGCAGATCCGCGCAGACATCATCCGTGAGGTCATCACACCCTCGCTTCCTGCTGAGTACGTTGATGACAACACCAAGATCTACGTCAACCCCACCGGAAGATTTGTGGTTGGCGGCCCCCACGGCGACAGCGGTCTCACCGGCAGAAAGATTATTGTTGACACCTACGGCGGATACGCTTCTCACGGTGGCGGCGCTTTTTCCGGCAAGGATCCCACCAAGGTTGACCGTTCTGCCGCCTACATGGCCCGCTACGTTGCAAAAAATGTTGTAGCATCAGGAGCCGCTGACAGATGTGAGGTTCAGATCGCATACGCAATCGGCGTGGCACGTCCTCTTTCTGTACTTATCAACACCAACGGCACCGGAAAGGTTTCGGACGAGCGTTTGGCTGAGATTGTAAACCAGGTATTTGATCTCCGTCCTGCCGCTATTATTGAGGTCCTTGATCTCCGCAAGCCCATCTACAAAAACCTTGCCGCTTACGGTCACTTTGGCCGTGAGGAGCTGGGTGTAAAATGGGAGTGCACCGACAAGGCCGAAGCTATCAAGGCACTGCTTTGATTACATTTTTAAACTCAACGCTATACACAGCGAGACTTCCTCTTAGGAAGTCTCGTTTTTTTGTTTTTTGTTCTTTTATTTTTTTTGATGTTTTTTGTATCGCAAGGCACTGACAAAAAAGAACCGCTCCGATAGAGCGGTTCTTTTTTAAAAATTACTGCTTATTGTACTTGGGTCTTGCAATATAGTGGGTGTGCAGGAGCTCATGAGCTTTGTGAGAGTTGGGCTCGCCGAGATATTCTTCGTAAAGCGCCTTGAGCTCTGCGTTCTCGTGAGATTTGCGTTTTGCTTTGCCTGCATCCTCAGAATAGAGGGCTTTTGCTCTCTCTTTCTTGAGATCAACGTAGGAAAGCTCGGTTGCATTGACAATAGGAGTACCGCCGCCCGTTACGCAGCCGCCGGGACAGCCCATGATCTCAATGAACTCATACTGCTTCTCACCGCTCTTGACCATCTCAAGGAGACGGCATGCATTGCCGGTGCCGTGTGCAACTGCAACGCGAACCATAGTTCCGTTGAGGTTGACAGCTGCTTCCTTGATACCCTCGGTGCCTCTGACTGATTCAAAATCAACGCTCTCGAGAGTTTTGCCGGTGACTACCTCATAAACGGTACGGAGCGCTGCCTCCATTACGCCGCCGGTCGCACCAAAAATAACACCCGCGCCTGTGGACTCACCAAGCATGGAATCAAAGTCCTCATCGGGGAGACGCTTGAAATCAATTCCTGCATTCTTGATCATGCGGGCAAGCTCACGAACGGTAAGAACAGCGTCAACGTCCTGAAGTCCGTTGTTGGAAAGCTCAGGTCTCTCGGACTCGAACTTCTTGGCGGTACAGGGCATAACGGAAACAACGTAAATATCCTTGGGATCAATGCCTGCTTTTTCTGCATAATAGCTCTTTACGAGAGCGCCCAGCATCTGGTGGGGCGATTTGCAGGATGACAGGTTGGGAATAAAGTCAGGGAAGAACTCCTCACAATACTTGATCCAACCGGGTGAGCAGGAGGTGATCATGGGAAGTGCACCGCCGTTGTTGAGACGGTTGATAAGCTCAGTTCCCTCCTCCATAATGGTAAGGTCTGCTGCAAAATCGGTATCAAATACCTTGTCAAAGCCCAGACGACGGAGGGCAGCAGCAAGTTTTCCGGTGGTACCTGTGCCGATGGGGAATCCAAACTCCTCGCCGATAGTTGCTCTTACTGCAGGTGCGGGCTGAACCACAACATGCTTGGAAGGATCGGAGAGTGCCTCGTATACCTGTTTTGTGCTGTCTTTTTCATGAAGTGCGCCAACAGGGCAGGCAAGAATACACTGACCGCAGTTAATACAGGGACTGTCTGCCAAGCTGAGGCCGTAAATGCAGCCAACAGTGGTATTGAATCCGCGCTTGGAAAGACCGATAGCACCGATTTTTTGAATATTGTTACAAGCGGCAACGCAGCGACGGCAAGAGATACATTTGCTGTTGTCACGAACCAGTGAAGGTCCAACCTCATCAAGCTGAGTCTCGGTTTTTACACCGTCATAGGGATACTCGGCAACACCGTACTCACGGCAGAGCGCCTGAAGCTCACAGCTCTCGCTTCTCACACAGGAGGTGCACTCTCTGTTGTGGTTGGAAAGAAGAAGCTCAAGGTTGATCTTGCGGCTGTTGCGGAGCTTTGCGTTGTTGGTAACGATCTCCATGCCCTCGCCTACGGGAGAAACGCACGCTGCCTGGAAGGAGCGGGCACCCTTGATCTCAACAAGACACATACGGCATGCACCGATCTGGTTGATGTCTTTCAAATAGCAGAGAGTGGGGATGTTGATGTTTGCCTCACGTGCGGCCTCGAGGATCGTATAGTTGGCAGGAACAGTAAGTTTGATGCCGTCTATAGTAATGTTTACTGTGTTCATTTTAATCCTCCTTATTTCTTGTAGATCGCGCCGAACTTACAAGAATCAATGCAGGTACCGCACTTGATACACTTGTCCTGATCGATCACGAAGGGGTTCTTGACCACGCCGGAAATTGCGTCAACAGGGCATTTTCTGGAGCAGAGACTGCAGCCCTTGCACTTGTCCGGGTCGATATAGTACTTGGAAAGTGCCTTGCAGTGACCTGCGGGGCATCTCTTTTCCTTGATATGTGCCTCATACTCATCACGGAAATAACGGATGGTAGAAAGTACGGGGTTGGGTGCAGACTGACCGAGGCCGCAAAGTGCGGTTGCCTTGATCTCCTTGCCCAGTTCCTCAAGACGCTCTATGTCGCCTTCCTCACCCTTGCCCTCGACAATTCTTGTGAGAATGTCAAGCATACGGCGGGTACCGATACGGCAGGGGGTGCACTTACCGCAGGACTCATCAACGGTGAACTCAAGGAAGAACTTGGCGATATCAACCATACAGTTGTCCTCATCCATTACGATGAGTCCGCCTGAGCCCATCATTGAGCCGATCTCGATGAGAGATTCGTACTCAACGGGAGTATCGATAAGTGATGCGGGAATACAGCCGCCGGAAGGACCGCCGGTCTGCGCTGCTTTGAATTGTTTGCCATTGGGGATGCCGCCGCCGATATCCTCAACAATGGTGCGGAGAGGTGTGCCCATAGGAACCTCAACCAGACCTGTGTGGTTGATTTTTCCGCCCAGTGCAAATACCTTTGTTCCTTTGGATCTCTCGGTACCAACTGCAGAGAACCACTCTGCGCCCTTGAGAAGGATCTGAGGAATGTTTGCAAGTGTCTCAACGTTGTTGATAATAGTGGGCTGTCCAAACAGACCCTTGACTGCGGGGAACGGAGGACGGGGACGGGGCTCGCCGCGATGTCCCTCGATGGAGGTCAGAAGCGCTGTCTCCTCACCGCATACAAACGCACCGGAGCCGAGACGAATCTGAATATCAAAGCTGAAATCGGTTCCAAAGATATTTTTGCCCAACAGTCCGTACTGACGTGCCTGGCCGATAGCTATGGTAAGGCGTTTTACGGCGATGGGGTACTCAGCACGAACGTAGATATAACCCTCGTCTGCGCCGATCGCATAGCCGGCAATTGCCATTGCCTCAAGAACCGCGTGTGGGTCGCCCTCAAGAACGGATCTGTCCATAAATGCACCGGGGTCACCCTCGTCAGCGTTACAAACAACGTATTTCTTGTCAGAAACACTGTTGCGGGCAAACTGCCACTTGCGGGCAGTGGGGAATCCTGCGCCGCCTCTGCCTCTCAGCCCGGAATCACCGATAACCTTTATGACCTCATCGGGGGTCATCTCGGTGAGAGCTTTTCCAAGTGCCATGTAGCCATCGGTGCCGATATATTCCTCAATGTTTTCAGGGTCAATAACACCGCAGTTGCGGAGAGCCAATCTGAGCTGTTTTTTGTAAAATCCGGTCTCGTTGAGTGATACGGGGCCGTCTGCTTTCTTTCCGCCGCCGATATCGTCATACACAAGACGCTGTACGAGACGTCCCTTGAGCAGATGCTCCTCTACGATCTCAGGAATGTCTTCAACAGTAACGCTACTGTAAAATGTTCCCTCAGGATATACGATCATGATAGGGCCCAATGCACAAAGTCCAAAACAACCTGTACGGACAATCTTGATTTCCTCCTGAAGTCCTTTTGCAACAAGCTCGTTCTCCAGCGCCTCAGCAACCTTGAGAGAGTTGGAGGAGGTACAACCGGTACCTGCGCAGATCAATACATGTGAACGAATCATTTATATTGCACTTCCTTTCCCAAAGTTATGAATTGCCGATAGTATACTCGATAACGGGCTTGCCGTTTTTGAGATGCTCTGCAACAACACGCTTTACTTTTTCTTCTGTCATTTTTACGTAGGTCACCTTTTCTTTGCCTGCCTCAAAAACTTCAACCACCGGTTCATACTGGCAGATGCCGATACAGCCGGTCTGGCTGATGGTGACATTTTCGTTGAGGCCCTCATTTGTGACCTCTGCCACAAATGCGTTGAGAACAGGTCTTGCGCCGGCTGCGATTCCGCAGGTTGCCATTCCGACAACAACACGGAGCTCACCCTCGCCCTCGCGAAGAGCTACACTGTTTTTCATCTTGTCTCTGATCGCGGCAAGTTCTTGCAATGATTTCATTGTTCGATTTCCTTTCGGGTAGTAAATTTATTTTTTTATTTTATTTCATCGTATTGTGACGTGAGGTATTCTCTTGCCCATTCCAAAACCTCCGGGGCAGAAAGCGGAACGCCCTCACCAAGCACCGAGCGCATCTCTGCTGTTGACAGAAAAACCTCGGCACCGTCAATCTTGTGCAAAAAAGTATAATCCAAGCTATCCGCACCGTGTATCAAGGTCAACAGAGTGGATACCACATCGCCCAGCGGAGTAAAATCTATGCTGGTCTTGAAAAACACAGCAGTGACCTTTGTTCCGTGGTCATCGGGGTACTCTGTCTCGCTCCTGCTCTCTATGGTAACACTGCCCCCGGTCTGCTCTGCCGCAAGTGTATAAAAAGGAATACCAAGCCCTACCTTTCGGGTAGTGCGGGTAGTGAAAAACGGGTCCTTGAGGCGTTCTACTTGCTCATGGGTCATTCCGCATCCGTCGTCGATGATGACCACCACGAGTTTTTCACTATCCTCAGTTATTTCTATTCCTATATTATTTGCCCCTGCTTTTACAGAATTTTGGGCGATGTCAAGTATGTTGAGAGACAGTTCTTTCATTTGAGATACCGTATCAAACTTTCGCGGATCTGTTGGTCATTGCTGTCCGGATCCACATCCAACGTCAAAAAGTTTTCTCGCTCGTTGATATCCCACAAATAGTGGGCATCCGACGAGGTAACTGTTTTTTTTGCCGGAAGGTTGGAATACCGGGCGCAAAGCTCTTGCTTTTTTGTTTTGTCTTTGTATTCTACTGCAGAAAAATCCGGTTGGTCCGGAACAATTCCCAGCATTGCGATAATGCCGTTCCCTTCACGATCGATATGAGCGGGATACACAGCTCCTCCAAACCTGTTGACTAGCAGATATGCATCATCAACCGACAGATCGGTGGCGTTGGGAAGCAGATACTCCTCAAACCCAATGATGTTATCATTCTCGTCAACCAGCTTTTGGGTGCCAAACACCTCGGGGCGGTTTTTTATCCTCACCCTGTGAGTCGAAACCTCTTGATCAAACCTCTCTGCACCCTCCAGCGTGTCAAAAAGACACACCAAATGGACGTCCTCAGAGGTGGTGAGCTCCATCCCCGCAACCGGAACGATACCGTAGCTGTGGCAGGCGGCAAAAAACGCGCGGCAGTTGCCACAGGTATTGTGGTCGGTAAGAGCAACTATATCAAGCTGCTTCAGAAAAGCCATTCCCGCAATATTTGCAGGAGTCATCTCCTCATCTCCGCAAGGAGAAAGGCAGGAATGAAGATGGAGGTCGTAATAAAATTCCCTCACAGGACCTCACCTGCTTTTAGGCAGATTTGGTATATGCCCAGAGGCGCGGACAGAACGTTGATGCCTTTTTGAAAAGCGAGGTCAAGCACCTCTTTTTCCGGCATGACGCCCTCTGCAAGCACCACCGCCGAAACACCTATCAGCGATGCCACGGCAATTACGTTTGAGTTGGTCATAATGGTTATCCAAAGGTTTCCCTCGGATGCATTTCCCATAACCCAGCTCAACAGATCTCCCACGTACACGCCGTCGATCTCACGATGCGGATCGGCAAGCGATACGGGAACAAATCCGCTTTTTTGGCAAAACTCTGTCACTGTCATTGTTTTTTGCCTCCGGTGGATTGATCTTCAAGCAAATGCTGAAGCTTTTCTCGCATCCTGACGATGCACTCCTCCTCTGTTACCTCGCCCTTGACAATATCCTCGGCAAAGCAATAACAGGTAGGCGCTCCGCATGAACCACAGTCAAGATCAGGCAGTGTCTCGTGTATCGCCTGGATCTCTGCCATTTTTTGCATGGCCTCCGACATATTGTCGGACAGAGTGGAAACGGGAGCATACGCCACACTTTGTTTTGAAAAATACTCGGACGGTATGGCGTTTTCGTTATCGTTCTCCCTGAAATCCCAGTTCTGGGACACAGGAAGATACCGTTTGAGGGTCTGCAGTCTGGTCTGCGCTACATATGGGTTGGCAACGGTCATTGCACCACCCACGCAACCGCCGGGACATGCATTCAGCTCCACAAACTCAAGCTGCGGAAGATTGCCGTTGTCGATCTCCTCAAGCACGCGGATCACGTTCTCGATTCCGTCAGCGGCAAGATATTTGTCATTGAATATTGCGCTGGACTCACCGCCTGCGGTTGCCCAGCCGATACCGATCATTCCGCTTCTGGAAAGCGGAAGCGGTGTCTTGCAGGCGCGCATCCTGCCAAGAAGTTCAAAGTACACCTCGCTCATGGAAACAACCGCATCCACACTGCTCTTTCCGCCGCAGGCGCCGTTTCGGATATAACTGACCTTGGCGGGGCATGGGGAGATAAACACGACTCCGATATCGGATTCTTTCAACTCCGGGTGCTGTTCCATGGCTCGTGACCTTGCCCTTGCCGCCGCTATCTCCACAGGAGGCAGGAGCGGAAGAATATTTTGGCAAAGATACGGAAACCTGAGTGATATAAGCCGAACTATCACAGGGCAGGCGGAGCTGATAACGGGTTTTTGCAGCTCTCCGCGTCGGAGATAAAGGCGCGTAAACCCGCTGACAACCTCAGCCGCACGGGCAACCTCATATACATCGTCAAACCCCATGTCCAGCAATCCCTGAAGAACATAATCAACGTCATCAAGGTGCTCAAACTGGCCGTAAAGCGACGGAGGCGGAAGCGCGATCTTGTACTTGAACCTGGAAACATCGCCCAACTTTTCAAATACGGCTTTTTTTGCCTTGTAGGGGCACACGCCGATACACACACCGCAATCTATACAGCGTTTTGCATCGATCTTGGCTTTTCCGTCACGTATTCTGATGGCCTCTGTGGGACAACGCTTGAGGCAATTTGTACAGCCCTTGCATTTGTCGGCATCAAGTGATACAGAATGAATATAGTTTGACATAAAACACCTTTGTTGGAGAAGTGTTCAGCCAATGTTGACAGTCATGGTGATCCTGGTTCCCTTGCCGATCGCAGAATCGATCTCCATTGTGTCGGTATAGCGTCTCATGTTGGGAAGGCCCATACCTGCGCCAAATCCCAATGAACGCACGTTCTCGGGTGCAGTGGAATATCCTTCTTTCATTGCAAGGCCGATATCCTCTATACCCGGGCCGTTGTCGGCGAGTTCTATTGTCACCTTTTGGGGCGTGACGATAACGTCCGCTACACCGCCGCCTGCATGGATGACCATGTTTATCTCACCTTCGTACATGGCAATAGAGACACGTTTTATGATCTCGGGAGCAAGGCCAAGCTGGCGAAGCTTGCGTTTCACCTGCACGGAAGCGTCTCCTGCGGAGGTGAAATTCTCACCGTCAACGTCAAAATGGAAACGAAGTTCTTCTCCCATCTGGGATACCTCCCTTTTCAGTCTGTTTCCCCCAGCAGACCGTGCTTGTACAATCTGCCGCAGGACTCGAACATACGCTTTTTGGTGGCAAGGACAACGATCCCTGCCTCCTCCGCAAGCCGAAGCATCTCTACGGTTGGCTGTTTACTGCGCACAAATACCACGCAGTACATATCCATCATCTCGGCAGTTTTTATGACCTGAGGGTTTACAAGTCCGGTGAGCAGAACCGCCTGATTTTTTACAAACGCAAGCACGTCGCTCATCATATCGCTTCCGCAGGCAGAGGTAACCTCCCTGCCCTCCTTGTCGGGGCAGCATAAAAGCTCTGCGTCAAGAAGTTTTTTTATCTCTGATATTTTCATGGTATATCTTCCTGTATCAGAAAAATTTTGTCAAAAATCAATATTTTGCAAGAATGTCCTTAACGTCAGCGGGCTCAAGACGGCCGTATACGTCGTTGTTGATAGTCATAACGGGCGCAAGTCCGCAGCAACCAAGGCAACGTGTGTCCTGAATCGTGAACTTGCCATCGGGAGTAGTCTGTCCCGCCTCGATACCGAGAATCTTTTTCACTTCATCAAGAACCGCCTGAGCGCCCTTGACGTAGCATGCGGTACCGGTGCACACGCTGATGATGTGCTCTCCCTTGGGAGTGAGTGAAAACAATGCATAAAAGGTTGCAACTCCGTATATCTCGGATACGGGAACGTTGAGACGGTCAGAAATGAGCTGCATTGTCTCCATGGAAAGATATCCGAAAAGCTCCTGGGCCTTTTGCATCACGGGCATAAGGGGGCCTTTCATGTCCTTGTTCTCGGCAATGTACTGCTCGAGCTCGGCTGTCTTTGCGGCGAATTGCTCTTTTGTGAGTGCCATTTGCTGATTCCTCCTGAATATGTTTGTTTTTTGCGTACTGCTTTTTGTTTGGATATAACTCAAACATTTTATCGACTCATTATATCACAGCACATTTGTTTTTTCAATAAGTTTTTATATTTTTTGACACGAAAAACATTGGCACATATTGTATTTTTTTAAAAATTATGCTATAAAATCACCGTAATACTTTTTTTGTGTCTCATTGTGACCGTTTTTGTCTTTTTGAAAGGAGTGTTTTTTGTTTTGAGCAGCAATGCATGGAAAAGAAAAATCGCATACCAGATATATCCTCGCAGCTTCATGGACGCAAACGGCGACGGAATCGGTGACCTCAAAGGTATCACACAAAAGCTTCCCTACCTTGCCTCTCTCGGTGTGGATTATCTTTGGCTGTGTCCCGTATACGCCTCTCCCATGGATGACGGCGGTTACGATATCTCGGATTATTTTTCCATCAACCCCATGTTTGGAACCATGGAGGACATGGATGAGCTGATAGAAAAAGCAGATTCCTACGGCATCAAGATATTGATGGATCTAGTACTCAACCACTGCTCCGACGAGCACGAGTGGTTCAAAAAAGCTCTTGCCGATCCTAACTGCGAGGAGGCATCATACTTTTATTTTCGAAACAGCAAGAGCGGGCCTCCCAACAACTGGAGATCCATGTTTGGCGGCTCTGCATGGGAAAACGTGGGCGGCGACCGATACTACATGCATCTGTTTTCAAAAAAGCAGCCCGACCTCAACTGGGAAAATCCAAAGCTCAGGGAAGAGCTGTACAAGATCATCCGACGTTGGCTTGACAAAGGGCTGGGCGGTTTTAGGATCGACGCCATCACTCATATCAAAAAAGAGCCCACTCTCTCGTCACTGCCACCCGACGGAGACGACGGAATGGTGGGATGCTTTGCACCCACGCGCAACTATCCGGGCATCGGCGATTTTCTCACCGAGATGAGAAAAGAAACTTTTGACAAGTACGATTGCTTTACTGTTGCGGAGGCGGCAGGCGTTCCATACGAGGATCTGGGAGCATATATCGGACAAGACGGTTATTTCAGCACTTTGTTTGATTTTTCTTACTCCGAGCTTTACAGCTACGGACACGGCTGGCACACCTGCAAAAAGGCGTGGGAATGGCCGATATCACTGCTTCGTGACAAGATGTTTGCATCTCAGCTGGAGACTCAAAAAATCGGTTTTGGCGCAGTTTATTTTGAAAACCATGATTATCCCAGAGCTTGTGAAAAATTCATTCCCCGTCAATATCAGTGCGATCTCACTCAAAAGATGCTGGGAACTCTGTTTTTCTTCCTGAGAGGCATCCCCTTTATTTATCAGGGTCAGGAGCTGGGAATGACCAATACTGTTTTTGAATCCATTGACGACGTGGACGACATCTCCACAAAGAATCATTACTCCATCGCACTCAAAGACGGTTTGTCCCCAGAGGACGCCCTGGCGGCAGTAAACCGTTACAGCCGTGATAACGGCAGGATTCCGTTCCCCTGGAGCCGTGCCCAAAACGGCGGATTTTCCACCGCAAAACCCTGGATGAAGCCCCATCCGGACTACGTTTTATTTTCGGCAGAGGATCAAGAAAAGGATCCCCACAGCGTACTGACTTTCTACAAGAAAATGATTGCACTCCGCAAGAGCGAGGAATATTGCGACGCGCTTTCCGTGGGTGATATCACCCCACTGCTCTTATCCTATGACAACGTCATTGCATACATGAGGACCGACGGAGACAAAAAGGTGGGCGTGATCTGTTCGTTTTCACCTGAACCAATGACGGTGGAAGCCGATTTTTCCGCAGGAGCCACGCTTCTTTGCAACTACGATTCAGAGCTGAAATACAACGACGGAAAGATAAAGCTGAGACCCTTTGAGTCGATAGTGTTTGAAATAAAATAGTGCTTGACTACACAAAAAAATAATGATAGAATAACAAAAAGCGATACACTATCAAAAAAACGAAAGGAACATATCATGGGCAAATTTGTTATCAAGACCACCGCAACAGGATTTAAGTTCGATCTCAAAGCAGGCAACGGCGAGACCATCGCTACCTCCGAGGTTTACACCACCGAGAGCGCTTGCCGCAACGGCATTGAAAGCGTTAGCAAGAACGCTCCCATTGCAAACCTTGAGGATCAGACAGTTGAGAATTTTGAAAAGGCAACATGCCCCAAGTTTGAGGTATACGAGGACAAAGCAGGCGAGTTCCGTTTCCGTCTCAAGGCACGCAACGGCGAGATCATTGCCACCTCCGAGGGATATGCCGCAAAGGCATCCTGCCTCAACGGTATCGAGAGCGTGAGAAAAAACGCTGTTGACGCCGCTGTTGTTGAAGAATAATAGTATTTTCAAAAAAAAACAAAAACCGCGGAAGTTGTTTTCCGCGGTTTTTTGTCTGCTTTTTGTTTTTTTATTTCTTGATCTTTGCAAGGATGCCGTCAAGAAGCTGGGGCTTGATAGCGTTGACAAAGCCAAGGGCTGCAAAGATGAGAGTGAGGAACCAGCCGGCGCCAAATCCCGTTGCCTCATCGATGAGAATACCCAGGAAGCCAAACACCAGAGCAAGAAGCATGATGCCGTACCAAGCAAGGGGAAGAATCTTTTTGAGATCAATCTTTGAAAGAACGGGCTCAATGGCGGGGATCAGCTTTTTGAAATCAACAAACTGAACTGCAACCATAAGCACAAACACAAACAGGTTGACCCAAACGAGGATGGCAGCAATGCCCATCACTGCAGTGATATCCCAAAGGGATGCAGTCTCAGACATACCCATAAAAGAAATGGTCAGGCCTTTGAAGGGACCGAATCCGCCAAAATAATCAACACTGTACCAGTTGATAAAATGGAAGATAAAGGTGAGAATGGCAAGACCGAGAGAAACCAGGGTGCCGAGTGAGAGTTTGAACTCGGATTTTGCAGCGGGAGCTGCCTGCTGTGCGGGCTGTTCCTGCGACTGCTGACAAGGGCAAACGGTTCCGTCCGGAATCTGTCTGCCGCATTTTCCGCAAAACATAGTGTACCTCCAATAGCTTTTGTTAATGTGTTACTATATAATACACCCCAACGCTCGTTTTGTCAACAATCATCTTATATTTTTTAACATTTTAACCACAAAAAAAACAAAACGCCTCTTTCTGCAAGAGGCGTTTTTTCAAACCTATGACTGTTGAGAAAATTTTTGTTTTGTCTGTGTTATTTGCTGATTCTGGGCAGGCTGAGGCGAATACCATCCCTTTTGAGCCATTTTTGAGTAGATCTCGTTTTGGATACAAACACTGTCTGTCAAAGCGCTTTTGAATGTGCTGTGCACGTTGGCAGTACCTGATTCCATTGCTCCGTTGAGCAGCAGATTGCACTGCCCTTTGACGTTGTTGAGAAGATTTTCCATCATTGTTCTGTCATCCATGTTTTGTCTCCTTTTTTACAGCAGATTGAAGAATTTTGAGTAGCAATCGCCCTGCTTTTGGGCAATATCCTGCACAAAGTTTTTCAGATCGGCGTCTCCGAGCTGTGACGAATAATCGCCGCAAACCGTTTTTAGCTGTTGTGTGTGACTGAGAGCGTCCTCGATATAGAGCAGTTCCTTGGGTGTCATTTTTTTGTTTTTCCTCCCTTTTTTCTTGGTATTGTCAGTTTGCCCGAATAGGGCAAAAAATATTCACCGCACAATAAAAAAATTCCTTTTTTTGCCATTCAAAAAAGGAATTTTTTAGAGATAACATTTTACTCGATTATATACTTTTCAAAATAGCCCTGTGCTCTTTTGTCGCAAACCGCCGTCAAAAGAGTGCCGTTGTCAAGGTACTCACTCTCAACGACTCTGGCAAGGCGGTAAGCATCCGCACATTTTGATGCATCGGAATGGGCAAAAAACAGTTTTAGAGTCCGAGTTCCGTCCGACACCAGCTCCATGAGCTTTTTGAGAAGATCGTCGATGCCCTCCCCCGTAGATGCAGATATTTCCACACATCCTTTTGGGAAAGGAACGTCACGGGAAGCAACGTCAATCTTGTTAAAAACCTCAAGCATGGGCTTGTCACCCGCTCCCAGATCAGTCACCAGCGCCTGTGTGACGGCACGTTTGCGCTCACGCTCCGAGACCTCCTCCGAGGAATCCGTAAGATTGATGATAAAATCAGCGTATTTGAGCTCCTCAAGAGTGGAGCGGAACGCTTTGATCAAATGAGTGGGCAAGCGATCGATAAAGCCAACCGTATCTGTCAAAAGCATCTCATCCCCGTTGGGCAGAGTGAGACGTCTTGTGGTGGGGTCAAGGGTTGCAAAAAGCTTGTCCTCTGCAAGTATGCCCGCATTTGTGAGACGGTTGAGGAGAGTTGATTTTCCGGCATTTGTATATCCGATGATTGCGGCTGTTTTTATGCCGCTTTTTTCCCGCGAGGAACGCTTCACCATACGGTTTTTTTCCACCTCGCGCAACTCATCCTCAAGAGCCGCAATACGGCGTTTTATATGACGTCTGTCGCTCTCCAGCTTTGACTCACCGGGACCTCTTGTGCCGATGCCGCCGCCCAGTCGGGACATATCTTTTCCTCTGCCCACCAGTCGGGGTGCTGTATAGCGCAGGCAGGCGATCTCTACCTGAAGCTTTCCCTCTCCGGTCACCGCATGGAGTGCAAAAATGTCAAGGATAAGCATTGTGCGGTCAATGATCCTTGTATCGGGTATCTGATCCTCAAGGTTTGCGATCTGCGATGGCGTCAGCTCGTTGTCAAACACGATCAGGGTTACCGAGGGGTCGTTTTTTACAAACTCGGCAATTTCTTTTACCTTTCCGCTGCCCACATAGGTTGCCTTGTCGGGTGATTCTCTGTTTTGAACCACTCTTGCAGCCTCAGTGCCGCCCGCCGTTTCCAACAGCCGTGCCAGCTCATCAAGAGAGCATGACATGGCGTCCTCATCACCGTCGGTGGAGACGGCAACCAGCAATGCACGAACGGGAGATTCATCTTTTGTATCCAGTATTTTTTCGGTCATAACGGTTCACCTCTTTTTTCAGAAAAAGAAAAGCGGTACTGTGTGTACCGCTTCGCATTGCAATATGTCCCTATCAGTCGAGGTTGAATTTCTTCTTAAATTTGTCCACGCGACCGCCTGCATCCACAAACTTCTGCTTGCCGGTGAAGAAGGGGTGGCATTTTGAGCATATATCGACCTTGACGTTGTCCTTGACAGACTTGGTAACATACTCCGCGCCACAAGCACACTTGATTGTTGTGGTCTTGTAATCGGGATGAATATTCTGCTTCATGGTGATTCCTCTCTTTCCTATAGTGAAGGAGCCGCAGCTCCGATATTTCGCAAATGGTAGTATAGCATGTCAAAATCAAAAATGCAACACTTTTTTTGATTATTTTTATATTTTTTCTTTCAACTTTCGCATATTTTTATTTTTTTGACCCGAAATTTTGCAAAAAACTTTTTTGCTCTGTTGCTTTTCGCAAGGTTTGCATATATAATTAGGTTGTAAATTTTTGTTTTGAGGATGATTTTATTTATGAAGCTTACATATCTCGGCACTGCAGCCGCAGAAGGGTGGCCCGCGGTTTTTTGCAACTGTGAGTATTGCAAAAAAGCAAAAGACAGAGGCGGAAAAAACATTCGCACACGGTCGCAGGCCATCATCAACAATGAGCTTTTGCTGGACTTCCCTGCCGACACCTATTCACACGCTCTCAAAAACGGACTGGATCTTTCGGCGGTGAAATTCTGCTTTGTCACCCATTCTCACATCGATCATTTTATGCCTACAGACCTGTTTTTCAGAAACGATCATGTTTATGCCCACAATCTCTCCGAGCCCGCCATGACGCTGTACGGAAACGAAGCGGTGATGAAAAGGTTTGATTATTATATCTCACGCAGAGAGGATGAGAGCAAGGATCTGGGTGTCAGCACTGTGACGCTCAAGCCGTTTGACACTGTGACCGCAGGTGACTACACTGTCACCGCTCTGCCCGCCAACCACGCCGAGGGCGAGGATGCTTTGGTGTATCTCATCAGGCACGACGGAAAAACGCTTTTGTACCTCCATGATACGGGTATTCCAAGCGAGGATTTTTTTGACTTCCTTGAAAAAAACAAGGTTGTATGCGATCTCATCAGCTTTGATTGCACCTATGTGGCTCTACCCAGCGGCGGAGGGCATCTGGGAATGGATTCTTGTCTGTTGCTGAGAGATCGGTTTGAAAAAATCGGAGTTTCTACGCCCGACACCGTTTGTGTTATCAATCATTTTTCACACAACGGAATGCTCATCCACGACGAGCTGGAGCCGGAGGCGGCGTCAATGATGTTTCTCACCGCTTATGACGGCATGACTGTGGAATTTTGATCTGAAAGGACAAACCATGAAAACAAAAAAGCTTTTTGCTCTTGTTCTAGCAATATGCCTGTTGCCTGTTTTTGGACTTTTTGCAAAAGCTGACAACAGCACTCACTGTTATATTGACGGAGAAAATATTTCCTGCGGGATCAACATGGCAGTGATATATACCGGCATCGAATCAACCGGGCAGTCCCTCTGGTGCCACAACATCGTGGTAGATGCAGACGGTTCTGTCACGGATATATTTGAGGGCGGTTCTGCCGCAGATATTTCGGTGCCCGAGGGAGGCGGAGTTATCTGCGCTACGGGAACCAGAGTCCAGTGGTTCAGAGACAACGTCAGAAAAGGAAAAAAGGTGTTTTTTGACAGGTTTACATCACGCCTTTTTGTATACGACCAGTCGGTGATGTTTGACCCATATTTTTCAAAAACCGTCTCTGTCACTCAAAACGGCGGCAATTACCTTGTTTCCTCCACGGAATACGAGGGAATTCCCGTATATTCCTACACGATTTTTGTCAACGGCAGCGGGATCGTAGTTCCAAAGGAAAGCAGCGAGGAAGGTGCTTTTTCCATCTCTGCGGGAACTGTTGATGACAAGAATTTTTTGCGGATGTATGCTCCGGTGGGCGCAAAATGCACCGTGTCTGACGGAACAGCGACCCTGACCTATGATCAAACTATGCTGAACCGCTCACTCTCGCTGTCAGTAAACGACGCCAAGGAGATCTTTGCTTCCCTTTGCGGTGAATATGCATTTTTTGACCGCCAGAGCGTGGAAGATATCATTCTCTCTGCAGAAGGACTCATCGGCTCTGTAATGAGCTACCGGGACACCTCTGCTTTGATTGTTTCCCTCAACGAGATGCTCAACAACCTCTCGGTGGAAACCGGAGCCGAGCTGCGAGGTGCACTTCACACTCCCGCGGAAACAGACGACTCCTCGGTATATGCCACGCTGTCAAAAATCAAGGAATCGGGACTCAACTCCGTTTCGCTGCGGCTCACCAACGGTTACGGAACGTTCCTCCCCCTCCCGGACGGAATGGAGTTTTCTCAGGACGAAAAATTCAAGGGATTTGATCTTCTGGCTTCCTATGTAAAAAACTGCAAAACTCTGGGACTCACTCTGGATGTGACGGTGGACGTATTTTTTAACGATCACGCATCGGCAACCCACCCCTCTTGGGTCACAAAAACCAACTCAGACACAGAGGAGGGCGTTTCTTCAAAGTTCTTTTCCCCCGCATCGGAGGAGTTCAGAAATTATTTTGTTTCGTATATCGATTTTCTCGTCTCCCACTATGACATCCACAGTCTGTCTCTTGATTACATCAGATACCCCAGGTTTTCCGAAACCTGTGATTACGGCTATGACGACAACACACTGCAACTTTTTGCCTCCACATACGGGCACGATCTTTCTGCAGTGAAAAAAATCGGAACAGAGCTTTTTCTCAGTCCATTGTGGAACGATTGGATCGCTTTTAAGAGAGGGCTCGTCAGCGATACTGTCAGACGTATCAGCGAGACCGTCAGGGCAAAGCAGAGCGACGTTTACATCAACGCTTACGTATCACCGGACATTGTGGATTATTATTACATGCAGGACAGCCGAACCTGGCTGGAGAACAACTGGGTCGACGGCATCACCCTTGCGCTGTTTGACTATGACGGACTTGAAAACGACGCTGTCCCCCCGCTGGCTTATCTTGACAACGTGATCTCAAAAAAGAGCGAGGTATACGGCGGGTTTGCATCCGACTCAATGTATTTTGTTGCCATCAACAGCAAGGCAAATCTGACGACGGCAGATATTGCCGCTCTCATCAAAGAGACACGCACATGCGGTGCAATTGGCTTTTTGTTCAGCGATCTCGAAAGCTTGTATGCTCAAAACTATGTTTCTGACCTTTCGGTAGGAATACTTGAAAAACACGCAATTTCCCCGTTTTCTACCCCCAAGGACGTAGCAAAATCGCTGCTGGAGTTTTCCAAAAACAGGATCACCAACAACGTTTTGCCCAATCTGGGATGTACCGAAGAGGTGGCTGCAGACGGATACAGGATCATCAACGAATACCTTGCATTGCTGGAAACAGAAGATTTTACCGTTGAAAACGCCGACAACGCATACCTGAGCATGGCGGCAGCTTTTGCCACAAGCGAGGCAAAGGATGCGGTTTTGGAAGAATTTAGATTGATCCGAAAGCTGGCTTCTCTTCAAAAAGAGCCCGCCGACACTCCCCTGCCGCCCCCCGATATCTCTGCCCCCGATGTATCGGAGGGATCCGACGTTTCCGTAACCATAGATGAGAGCTCACAGGACACAGCCACCGGCACACCATCATCCTCCGATGACTTTTCATACAACGAAAACGAAGGAAAAGCAGGTGAAATACTGGGATATTGCTTTGTGGGACTTGCCTTGGCAGCAGGAATTGGCGCCATGGTCATCGGAATCAAACGCAGAAAAAAATAACACTCAAATAACAAAACGAGGAGATTCCTCCTCGTTTTTTGTTGCTTTGGCAAGTCACTTTTTCAAAAAAGCTCTTTTGATCATGGTATAATCGGTGATGTTGATTTTTCCGTCTCCGTTCACATCGGCTGCGTCGGTTTCTTCTTCAGAAAGTTCAACGGTTCCCAAAATCGCCCTCTTGAGCAAAAAATAATCTCCCGAATCAAGATCACCGTTTCCGTTCACGTCTCCAAAAACCTTTTTCATTCCAAACCAATCTGCAATCACTGCCGCCTCAGCAACGGCAAGCTTTTTCAGGTTGTTATCATCCAACAGCCACAAGCAGGAATTTTTGTTTGTGTGAAAAGAATGCTCCAGTATAAAATACAACGGACAGCCCACCGAAGATGCGCCTCGCAACACCCCGTAATACTCCCAATCACCCTTGGCGCTTTTTCGGGTCTTTACGTATCCCTTGACGCACATCAGCTCCGCAACACATGCCGCCAGCCGTCCTGCCAGCCGGTGTGAGTCGTTTCTGCCGTCATATGGAGCATAAACACTGACATGATCGGTTTTTTCACTTCCGCCTTCAGGCACGGCATTTGAATGCAGAGAAACAAACAGCTTTGCGTCGGATGCCAGTTTTCCTCTGCAGGTCACCTCAAGATCCTGTGTTTGCTTTTTCCTTGTGGGGATGGGATCAAAGCCGTATTTTTTTAGTTCTGATACCAACAGCTCCTGAAGTTTCCACATTTGCTTTGACTCACAGTAGTCGGGTACCACCGGGGAAACGTTTTTTGTCCCATAGTGGCCCGCATCCACTACAATTTTTGTTTTCATTGCGTATTCTCCTTTTTTGTTCACCTCCGCAGTGCCTGATTGTTTGTTTGACAAAAATATTATAACAAAACACCGCCCATTGTTGAATCGGCGGTGTGTGTGAGATTGCTATTATTTTTTTGTAAAAAAAGCACTATTTGTCAGAAAAATCGCACATTTCACGCAGAAAGATCGGTTTTGTCTTTCCTTTTGTAGCAGAAAAAACCTCATCGGAAAACCCATTTGCTCTCTCGGACAAGAGACGAACCGTCACCTGCACGTCGTCGCCAAATTCACTGTCCGCAATCCTTGCGGAAAAAGCAGACATGATGGGCTGGAGCTTTTGGTAATCAGAATAATTTACACGAAGGGACAGCAAGGAAAAAACCTCCATCCTTGCCACCTCTGCCTCTCTGACCGCGCCTGTTGCCGCCGCAGTATATGCGCGTACAAGACCGCCGGTTCCCAGCAATATCCCCCCAAAATACCGAGTGACAACAACTGCTGCATCGGTGATCCCGCTCTTCCTCATTGAGTCAAGAACGGGCATTCCCGCAGTTCCATGGGGCTCACCGTCATCGGAAAACCTGGCAGTATTGCCCTGACGGAGGATATACGCATACACGTTGTGTCGGGCTGCAGAATGCTTTTTTTTGACGGAGTTGACAAAGGCAACTGCCTCCTCCTCGGTTGAAACGGGAGCGCATACGCCGATAAACTCGCTTTTTTTCTCAATCAAAGTAAACTCTGATTGGTGTCGGACGGTAAGGTAGCTCTCCATCAGCCGTCACAAAACTCACTGTAAATAGTGCGGATTGCAGTGGTGAAATGCTTTTCATCCACGCCGATGATAATATTGAGCTCGCTGCTGCCCTGATCGATCATACGGATGTTTATGCCCTCTCGTGCCAAAGCACCAAAAACTCTTGCGGCAGTACCGGGCATACCTGCCATTCCGCGGCCAACCACTGCAATGAGTCCGAGAGAAGTCTCAATGTCAATGTTGTCGGGGTTGACTGCGCGGGAAATCATCGAAAGAATCTCACGCTCTCTGCCGTGGATATCGTGCTCATTGAGAACCACACACATGGTGTCAATACCCGAGGGGAGATGCTCAAAGGAGAGGCCCATATCTGCAAACACCTTGAGCACACGCATACCAAAGCCCATCTCCTGGTTCATCATATCTTTTTCGATCCTGATGACAGCAAAACCCTTTTTGCCCGCAATACCGGTGATGATATCGTCTGCACGGTATCCCTCGGTGGAAGTAACGATGAGAGTACCTATATCCGAGGGGCGGTTGGTGTTGCGGATATTGATGGGGATCCCCGCCATTTTTACGGGGAAAATGCTGTCCTCGTGAAGAACGGTTGCTCCCATGTAGGAAAGCTCACGAAGCTCACGATAAGTGATGATCTTGATTGGTCTGGGATTGTCAACGATACGGGGATCACACATCATAAATCCCGAAACGTCGGTCCAGTTTTCATAGATATCCGCCATAACGGCACGAGCAACGATGGCGCCTGTAATATCACTGCCGCCTCGGCTGAATGTTTTTATGGCCCCGTCAGGCATGCTGCCGTAAAATCCGGGGATAACGGCGTTTTTGAGCGTCAGAAGACGCTGGGACATCATGAGGTTTGTATAGCTGGCGTTGAACCTGCCGTCCTCATCAAAGAATATCACCTCTGCGGCATCCACAAACTCAAAACCTATGTAGGAAGCAAGTATGATGCCGTTGAGGTACTCACCTCTGGAGGCAACATAGTCAACAGTCGTGCCTTTTTCAAGCGCGGCCAGAATCTTTTTGTACTCGGCATCAAGGGAAATGTCAAGTCCGAGTCCACTGATGATATCGTTGTAGCGCTCCTTGATCTGCTCAAATACAGACACAAAGTCTCCGCCGCTGATGCTCTTTTCATAGCAAGAGAGGAGAAGATCGGTCACCTTTGTATCATCAGAAAATCTCTTTCCGGGTGCGCTGGGCACAACGTAACGGCGGGTCGACTCCGCGCGGATGATATCAGCGCATTTTTTCATTTGTTCGGCAGAAGCCAAGGAACTTCCGCCAAATTTGACAACCTTTTTTTCGTAAATATCTTTCATAATATCGCATCCAACAAAATTATTCACACTTTTTCAGTATTATTGTATCACAACAGTTTGAAATATTCAATACCACTTTTGCATAAAGAGATTGGCTCTCAATACAATTATATGCACCAAATACACCTAAAGCTCTTGACAAAAACAAAAAAACCATTTAGAATACCCAGAGCAACAAAATACATGCCTCCATAGTTAAATGGATATAACAAGCCCCTCCTAAGAGAGTGTTTTAACGCTCGCCTTTGCAAAAAGGCGAATGATAATATGTTCAAATCTTATAGCATATGCGCTTGTACCTCAGCAGGATAGAGGGTCCGCCTCCTAAGCGGAACGCCCCCGGTTCGAATCCGGGCAAGCGCGCCAAAAAGTGCCGAGAAATCAAGGCTTCTCGGCACTTTTTCTTTTTATATTCACTCATTTAATTGAGTGGATTTTCTTATTTTATGAGCATAGAACAAACTCAAACTAATACCATATCCCCATTAGCAAGAAATTAGTAAAAAAACACCGTTTTGCTAATCGCCTGCTAATCGGATTTTTAGCAAAATCCTGCTAATTTGCACAGGCGTATGTTCTATCCATAGACTTTTTGTTTTGTCAGTAATGAGCCTTACCGTTTTCTTTTTCGCTTTAGTGTGTAGAATTTTTCATGTTCATGTGGTATAATCAGTTAGCTAAATAAGAATTTGTAGGGGTTTATTATGAAAATAGTGGATATAAAAATAGATGGCGGCAAAGCATTTGATTGGGGACGCACCTCGCAGGATTACGCTAAATACCGTGACATCTATCCACAGGAGTTTTACGATAAGATTATAAGTCGAGGACTGTGCGTTGATGAACAGTCCGTTCTTGATCTCGGTACGGGAACGGGTGTGTTGCCAAGAAATCTTTACCATTACGGTGCAAAATGGACAGGAACGGATATTTCGGAAAATCAAATTGAGCAGGCAAAGAAACTGTCCGCAGGTATGGATATTGACTATTACGCTATTCCGTCGGAAACGCTGGATTTTCCCGATGACACCTTTGATGTGATTACAGCTTGCCAATGCTTTTGGTATTTCGATCACGAAAAAATTATGCCGAAGCTTTACCGTATGTTAAAACCTAATGGTCGCATTCTTGTTCTCTATATGGCATGGCTACCTTTTGAGGACAAAATTGCGGGAGCAAGTGAGGAATTGGTGCTTAAGTACAGTCCTAATTGGAGTGGCGCCGGTGAAACCAAACATCCTATACACATTCCTGATTGTTATATAGGAAATTTTGAATTTGTGTATCACGAGGAATACACGGTAAATGCACATTTCACTCGTGAAAGCTGGAACGGAAGAATGGAAGCGTGTCGTGGGGTTGGTGCATCTCTTACTCAAAATGAAATTATGAATTGGGAACGAGAACATATGGCATTGTTAGAAAAAATTGCACCTAACGAGTTTGATGTCTTGCACTATGCGGCAATTGCTGAATTGAAAAAAATAAACTATAATTTAGCGAAGTGAGTTAAATAAAACTCGGTAACAGACCGAGGTACAAGCGATTAAATAAAGGCATCTTGTGGAAATATAACCGTTTCCCTAAATCCGAACCCCTTGCTAATTCCCATCTAATGAAACGGTCGAAAACGGGGTAAAATCAGCAGTAATTCCGTAACACAGTTTAACACTCAAAGTGCGAAAAAGCCTTGAAAATACGGGATTATCAGGTACAGGAAGTGACTCTAAAACTGAGTTTCGAGGTCACTCCTAAGGGCTAGTTGTGAGTTCGATTCTCGCTGGGGGTGCCAAAAAAGGACTTGCCTTTTGGCAAGTCCTTTTTCAATAAATTCTCCGTATGCCGTCACAATTCCACTGTCATTCCGCAAGACAGATAGGTGAGGTTTGGGCAACCGTTGCTTTTTAAAAATTCATATTGTGCAAGCCCCGTGCAATGGCAGGTATAATAAACGGTATCAAGCGCACCCAAGGTATATGCGACGGATCTCAATTTTTCTGCACTGTCGGGATCAGAAGGATCGAGCTTTGACAGGTGAAATCCGCCAACCAGCACATCGGGGCGGAATATTTCCGCTATATTGCAGATCCCTTTGTGAGAGCAACCGCTGATGAGTATTTTTTTGTTATTTTCGTTTATCAGCAGGTACTGCTCATGGCAAAAATCATCGGGAACGTTTTCTTCACCATCCTTTTTTGTCAGTCCAAAAGAGGTGTGTGGGTATGGAAGCTCCTTTTTTGTGCAGGTGATGAGCATCATATTTTCGTCCAGCGCCGTACAGTCTGCCGCAAAACAAAAGCGATGGGAGTACTCCGTATGGTTTTCAAGCCCGATATATTTGTTCTCACTGTTGAAAAACTCTCCAAACGCCTCGGGACGGACAAACACGCAAGCTGTGCGGTTTTTTTCAAAAAAGATTTTCAGACCGCCACCGTGATCATAATGGCCGTGAGAAAGAACAGCTGCATCAACAGAATCCATTGCAATACCAAGCTTTTTTGCATTGTCCAAAAAGAGACCGTCCTGCCCCATGTCAAAAAGTATCTTTTTTGATTGTGTTTCAATATACAAGCTCAAACCGTGTTGGGCAAAAAGCTCTTTGTCGTTTGATACATTGTCAGCAAGCACGGTTATCCTCATATTTCCGACGCTCCTTTTTGTGATGATCCGCAGTGATATTTTAACACGCTTCTGCAGAAGTTGTCAACGAGGGGGGGATTGAAACAAACAACTTTTTGTGATAAAATACAGGCACAAAATAAAAAGGGACATTTTTATCATTATGATACACATCGTTTTGTACGAGCCGGAGATTCCGCAAAACACGGGAAACATCTCCCGAACCTGTGCTGTCACGGGGTGCCATCTTCATCTCATCGAGCCGCTGGGCTTTGAGCTCAGTGAACGTTCAATCCGCCGTGCGGGACTTGATTATTGGAAATACCTCACCGTCAATACCTACCCCGACTGGGAAAGCTTTTTTGAACCGAACAAAAACAAAGGTCTGTTCTTTTTTTGTTCTACAAAAGGTCAAAAATGCCATTCGGACCAAAAATATCCCGCAGACAGAGACATATATTTTGTTTTTGGAAAAGAAAGCCACGGGCTGCCGGAGCCGCTGCTTGAAAAAAACTATGACCGATGCATCCGCATACCCATGCTTGGCTTTGTCAGATCGCTGAACTTGTCAAACTCCGTTGCTGTAGTGGTATACGAAGCACTGCGTCAGCTTGGGTATCCCGACCTGACAGACCGGGGAGAGCTGACAGGCAGGAAGGATTGAGAAACTGCTTTTTCACTAATGTTGCGAAGCAACACATCATTAACAAAATGACATCATTAGCGTAGCGGCATCATGTTTCCGAAGGGAACGCTTCATTGAAAAACCGACAAGTCGAATGAACTAGTCAATAGTTAGTAGACACAAAAAAGAATAATTGCTGTTTTTGAGTATGAATTCGAACTCTCACATAATTGTTAGATTTTAGTGATATTCCGTCTGCGACGGAGTGATATTACTCGCCTTGCGCGTAGTGATATTGCCTCACTTCGTTCCGCAGTGATATTATATTCGCCACTCACGCCCGCAGGCATATCACTTGCGAAGCAAATATCACGCACCGAAGGTGCATATCACTCGCCGTGAGGCGAATATAACTGAAAAACCACTTCAAAAGAAGTGGTTTTTCTGGTGGGGGAAGGTGGATTCGAACCACCGAAGTCAGTGACAACAGATTTACAGTCTGCCCCCTTTGGCCGCTCGGGAATTCCCCCATACCCTATTCTTTATATCAACGCTTGTTGTTGTCTGGAGCTGGTGAAGGGAGTCGAACCCCCAACCTGCTGATTACAAATCAGCTGCTCTGCCATTGAGCCACACCAGCACGGCTTGCGTCAACGCTTTGCAGTATATCACACCTTTGTATCTTTGTCAAGCCGTTTTTTTATCTTTTTTTGGATTATTTTTATTTTTTCTCTTGCTCATTGGGGGTTTGGGTGATATAATTCTTTTGTTATTTATCTGTTTTGGAGTTTTTTATGGAACCAAGAGATTTTATTGTCTCCCGTATCGAGGGAGAATATGCCTATCTCTCCCC
The DNA here is from genome assembly GCA_045538555.1 of Eubacteriales bacterium. Classification (GTDB taxonomy): domain Bacteria; phylum Bacillota; class Clostridia; order Oscillospirales; family CAG-382; genus Coliplasma. The sequence goes on along the minus strand of JAZSRP010000049.1, from coordinate 27,145 downwards.
TGTTGACAGCAGTGATGATGAGATTTTTGTTGCTCTGTATCTCCTGCCGTCCGGAGTTGACGTGGGGAGCAAGGTGCATTTTGAAATGTTTGAGTATACACTCATTGATTAATTTTTTGATTTTTCCTTTTTTGGAGGTGTTTTTATGAGCATTCGTATTGGAATTTTTGGATACGGAAACCTAGGAAGAGGCGTTGAGAGCGCCATCACACAAAATCCCGACATGGAGCTGACGGCAGTTTTTACACGCCGCGATCCCGGCAAGCTGACGATCAATACAAAAAACGTTCCGGTGGTCAGTGCCGACCGTGTGGAGGAGTACGCCCAAAAAATTGACGTCATGATTCTCTGCGGCGGAAGCGCCACAGATCTGCCCGTTCACTCTCCCAAAATGGCAGAGATTTTTAATATCGTTGACAGCTTTGACACCCATGCAAGGATACCTGAGCATTTTGAGCAGGTGGATGCCGCTGCACAAAAAGGCAAAAAAGTAGCGGTCATCTCAGCAGGATGGGATCCGGGTATGTTCTCCCTCAACCGTCTATATGCCGGCGCCATTCTTCCGGAAGGCAAGGACTACACTTTTTGGGGCAAGGGCGTATCCCAGGGACACTCCGATGCCATCAGACGCATCGATGGTGTTCTTGACGCAAAGCAATACACCATTCCCGTACCCCAAGCGCTGGATGCTGTGAGGGCCGGCGAGAATCCTGAGCTGACCGTGAGACAAAAGCATACCAGAGAATGCTTTGTGGTAGCAAAAGACGGAGCGGACACGGAAAAGATCTGCAATGAAATCAAATCCATGCCAAACTATTTTGCCGATTATGACACCACGGTGCATTTTGTTTCCAAGGAAGAGCTTGACCGTGACCACGCAGGGATCCCCCACGGCGGGTTTGTGATCCGCTGCGGAAAGACAGGGGCGGACAGCAAAAATACTCATATCATTGAATATTCGCTCAAGCTGGACTCCAACCCCGAGTTCACCTCCTCGGTACTGGTTGCCTGCGCAAGAGCGGCATACAGACTCAATTCACGGGGTGAAAAGGGATGCAAAACCGTTTTTGACATTCCGCCCGCAATGCTGTCCATGGAATCGCCCGAAGACCTGAGAAAAAAACTTTTGTAATAACACAAAACCGTTGCAATCCATGATGCAACGGTTTTTTTGTTTTTTGTATTGACAAAACTGTATTTCGTGTTATAATACAGATGGTACAGTTAATACAGATAATACAGTTTGCAAAGGAGGGAAAGCTATGCCAAGCGGTTTTTCCGGCAAAAGAGAGGTCTATATCGAGGTTGCGGAGCGCTACGAAAAATATATACGCTTGGGCATATTGCGCGAGGGCGACCGACTGCCAAGCGTGCGGGTGGCCGCCAATGAAATGGGGGTCAATCCAAACACTGTTCAAAAAGCATATACTCTGCTTGAGGAAAAAGGGCTCATTTTGTCTCTGCCAAAAAAAGGCGTATTTGTCAAAAATGAGGGCACAAAGCACAACGATGACGACAAACACCGCAGGGAGATTTTTGAATTTTTGAACGTAATGAAGGACAATGGCGTATCAAAAAAAGAAATCAAGGATATTTTGGAGGAGATATATCATGATTGAAATCAAGCGACTATCCCATTCTTTTGGCACAAAAACAGTGCTGAACAACATTGATCTTTTTGTGCCGGACGGAACTATAATGGGCATTGTAGGTATCAACGGAGCGGGAAAATCCACTTTTTTGCGTCTGTTGTCCGGAGTTTATGATTCTAAGGGGTGTGTCTTTTTTGACGGAAAAAGCCCAATGATTGCCGAGACACGAAAGGAGATTTTCTTTCTGCCCGACGATCCGTATTATACTGCAACCGGCACGCCGGACAAGATGTTTGAGTTTTACAAGGCGTTTTATAAAGACATTGACAGTGAAGTTTTTTATTCACTCATCTCAAAATACGAGATCCAAAAAAAGCAATTTTTGCGTAATTTTTCAAAAGGGATGCGCAGGCAGGTATTTATTGCCCTTGCCCTGGCAGTAAAACCCAAATATTTGCTGTTGGACGAGGCGTTTGACGGACTGGATCCCCTGTCACGCAAGATATTTAAAGATGCAATAATCAAGCTGGTGGAGGAAAAAGGCACAACGGTGCTTATTTCAAGTCATTCATTGCGGGAACTAGAGGATTTTTGCGACAGGTTTGTGCTCATCGACAACAATATCATCAAAACTCAGGGTGATATTGCCGACCACGTAAACAGCATGTGCAAATTTGAGCTTGCATTTTTTGATGAAATCAACAAAAGCATTTTTGACGGATTTCCCGTTGTTTCACTTGACATAAAAGGGCGATTTGTCACTATTGTACTCAAGGGAGAAGGTTCGGAGATGGAAGCACGTCTCCACGCACTGGAGCCCGCCGTTATGGATGAGCTTGAATTGGACTTTGAAGAAGCGTTTATTCACGATGTGGAAAGCTGAGGCGAATCATATGAAAACATATTTCAGACATCAATTAAAAAGTAATGCACGGGTTATTATTATAATTACCGTGCTCATGACTCTAATTTCAGTTTTTACCTGCCTTGAATCCATGGAACGCCAACGTATGACTACGTTTATTCATGCCAACGGAAATTACTACAACACGGCATACTACGACAATGACGGAAATCCCACATCGTACCATGACGAGCACGGAAACATCGTTCCCGTCACATCAGAGCAGATCATCAAAGTGGAATACCGTGATCTATCTCTTGGCAACAGTCTGGTCATGCTGGCAATTCTGTCCTTGGCAGTGCCCGTATGGATGTTTGCGTTCCTCAAGAAAAAACGCAATCTTGACTGCTGTTATTCCCTGCCCATCACAAAACAGGGCATAGGGCTGGTGCAGTACGCAGTGGGTGCCATCACCGTAGCGGTTCCGTTTTTGTGCTCTTATATCTCAACGCTGATATGCTATGCTTCCATAGGGGATTTTTCCACACTGGGGCACGGGTTTCTTGCAGTTCATTTTCTCATGTCGTTGCTACTTGGATTTGTAGTATATTCCATATCCGTGTTTGCCTTTGAGCGTGCAAACACAGTGATTGACGGCGTTGTATTTATCATTGCATATATGGTGGGACTGTATTTAATCATATACGCTGCCGAAGAGCTGTACAATTCTGTGGTACGGCATTACAACGAAATGTTTTGGGATAGGTTCTATTCATCCGAAAAGCTCTTTTTGCATCGTGTGAATCTTGATGAAGAAAGTGCCATCCCCATAGCTTTCTTTGTAGACATGCTTGAAAAATACGAGTCTTGTGCCGAAACTGTGTACTCCACTGTGGTGGAAAAAATGTGGTCGGGCAGCAGACACGTTATTTGGTTTGTGTTCTGGTGCGCTGCCGGCGTTTTTTCTGCAGGAGGTGCTATCTGCTGCTTTGGCAAAAAGAAGACAGAGTGTGTAGAAGAGATTTCAAACAGCTTTTTTGGCTACAAGCTGTTGATCCCTCTCATCGGATTTCCCATCATACTTTCCGACGGAGTTCTTTGCGGAAACTATACCACTGCCCTTCTTGTGACCGTGGGATGCGCCGTTGCGTATACCGTTTACCGCAGAGGAGTCAGATACAAAAAGAGCGATTACATCATATTGGGCGTAATGTTGCTTCTGTCAGTAATTGCGGTATTTTGGGAGCAGGCATGGTACGCCTATCTGAGAAAATTCTGAAAGGTGTGGTGGAACGTGAAACGCAATATTGTTTTTACTTTTTTGGTTTTTTGTGTTTTTCTGTGTGCCTGCAGGCAAGAATACGCTCTGTCGTCACAGGAGTTTTCTGATGCAATGTTGGATCTGGGATACAGCGTGGAGGATCACACGGAGTACATGGATCAGGACATGTCTTTCAATCGAGGTGAGGGCGAAGAAATAATAGCGTACGGAAATTCCTTTTGCGTCGTTTTTACAAAGCGTGCCGATGTGCAGGCGGCAACAGACGATATAAGGGCGTGGCAAAAATACTACGAGATTTTTTCAAAAAGTGAAAAGCTGATTCAAAACGACAGGGCGATTCATTATCGATACACAGCACAGAACGGAACCGAAAGGATATTTGTTGCCGTGCGAATTGACAACACTCACGTTTCGGCAGATGCCGGGTTTGAAAACCAAAAAAAGGTATTGGAGCTTTTTGAGGAAATTGGATACATACCATAAAACAACATTTTTTCATATAAAAAAACAAGCCCAAAAACGGGCTTGTTTTTTGTGTTTTTAAAAAGAATCTTTTTTGTTGAGAGCTTTTTCCAGTTCCATGGCGCCCAGAGGCACAAATATCAACACAAGCGCAATAACGTAAGCATACCAGGGCAGGAGTGTCAGCCCAAATGCGATACGAACAGGGGTGAACAGCGCCAGCAATACCAGTGCCAGAGAGCCGAGAGATGCCATGTTGAGCTTTTTGTTTCCGAACACGCCTATCTTGAACAGGGAATGGGCAGAACGCATATTGAACGCCTGAACCACCTGCGACAAAGCAAGAACCATAAATGCCATTGTCTGTCCGCCCTCAAGAGTGCCTGTCACCGACTCACCCACACGGAATCCGATAAGAGTCAGCAGAGCAAACATGACGCCCTGAAGTGCGATCCTAACACCAAATCCGTTGGCAAAGATGCCCTCTGACTTGGGTTTTGGTTTTTTGTTCATAACATCGGATTCTACCGCTTCCATTCCCAGTGCAATGGCAGGAAGTGAGTCCGTCACAAGGTTTATCCACAAAAGCTGCATGGAAAGCAGAGGAGTTTTGTGCCACAAAAGCATTGCCACAAATACTGTGATAACCTCACCGATATTTGTTCCCAGCAGGAATCCAACCACCTTTTTGATGTTTGAGTAGATTCCCCTACCCTCGCGGACGGCATCAACTATAGTGGAGAAATTGTCGTCGGTCAGAGTCATATCCGCTGCGCCCTTTGCAACGTCGGTGCCGGTGATACCCATTGCACAGCCAATATCCGCCGCCTTGAGCGCCGGAGCATCGTTGACTCCGTCTCCCGTCATCGACACAACCTGTCCTTTGCGCTGCCACGCCTTGACAATGCGTATTTTGTTTTCGGGTGAAACGCGGGCATACACAGAGATGGTCTCCACCACCTCGTCAAGTTGTCTGTCATTCATTGCATCCAGCTCTGAGCCGGTGATGGCTCTGTCACCATCCTGCAAAATACCCAGCTCACGGGCGATTGCAGAAGCAGTGACCACGTGATCGCCTGTGATCATAACCGGTTTTATACCGGCTCTGCGGCAGATTGCAACCGCATCTCTTGCCTCGGGACGGGGCGGGTCGATCATTCCCACCAAGCCAAGGAAGATAAGATCTGTCTCAAGGTTTTCTGTTGTGAGGTTCTCGGGAATGTTCTCTATCACCTTGAATCCCACTGCAAGAACACGAAGCGCATCACTGCTCATGGAATCGGTGATCTCTCGTGCCTTTTCCATATCTCCCGATATACAACGCTTTGCCATCACATCAAATGCGCCTTTGACAATGACCAGCTTTTTGCCGTCAACAACGTTTATGGTTGACATCAGCTTTCGGTCAGAATCAAAAGGAAGTGAAGCAAGCCGTGGATAGAGTCCATTGAGTTCTTCTTTTTCAAATCCGTTTTTGTGAGCCGCAACAACGATGGCGGTCTCCGTGGGATCGCCGATATGCTGTTCCTCATCGCCAAACACCACCGAGCCGTCACAGCACAAGGTGGCAAGGACAAGAAGTTTTTTTGCTTTTTCTGAGTTGTCCGATGACACAAGCTCAATCTCACCGCGGTCAACGTAGAGCTTTGTGAGAGTCATACGGTTTTGGGTCAGTGTGCCCGTCTTGTCAGAGCAGATAACCGAAGCACTGCCAAGAGTTTCCACAGCAGGAAGACGCCGTATGAGTGCATTCTTTTTTACCATCCGTTGAACACCTATGGAAAGCACGATGGTGACGATGGCAGGAAGTCCCTCCGGAATGGCGGATACCGCAAGAGATACGGAGGTCATAAAGATCTCCATCACGGGAATGTCATTGACAAGTCCCACCACAAAAATGATTCCGCAGCAACAGAGTGCCACTATTCCAAGATATTTTCCAAGCTGGGCAAGCTTTTGCTGAAGAGGTGTCTGGCCATCCTCCTCGCTGTCCAGCAGGTTGGCGATCATTCCCATCTCCGTATCCATACCCGTAGCGGTAACCACTGCCAGTGCCGAGCCATAAGTAATGCTGCATCCGGAGAAAACCATATTTGTTCTGTCTCCGATGGGTGACGCGCTGTCAAGCACTGCCTCTGCATCCTTTTCCGCAGGAACCGACTCACCTGTCAGCGCGGATTCCTCAGATTTGAGACTGGAGCTCTGAATAAGACGCGCATCAGCGGGAACAAAATCGCCCGCCTCAAGCTTGATTATATCACCGGGCACAAGGTCAGCCGCATCTATAATGCTTTCCTTGCCGTCTCTGATGACTCTTGCATGGGGAGCCGAAAGACCCTTGAGCGCATCAAGGGCTCGTTCTGCCTTGCTTTCTTGCATAACGCCCAAAACAGCGTTGAGGATTACGATCGCCAGAATAAGTGCGGGCTCAAAAAATTCCTTTGCCTCACCCTCCACACAGGCGATCACAAACGAGATCACTGCCGCAACGATGAGTATAAGAATCATCACATCCTTGAACTGATCCAAAAATCGCTGCAGGTTGGTTTTCTTTTTCTTTTCCTTGAGCTTGTTCTCGCCGTATTTTTCCTTTCGGGCAAGAACCTCCTGATGGGTCAGTCCCACTAACGGGTCTGACGATAGCTGTTTCAGGACTTCCTCCTGTTGTTTGCAGTGAGGTGTCATGAATAATCTCCTCCTTTTTTATGATGAATATATTATTTCTATCAAAAACAGACCTATCCGTCATTGACAGATAAGTCTGGTCATTTAAGCACAAGCCAGGAATAAATCCATGATGTTGACTTGGACGTACAAAGTACTGACTACTCCCTTATTTGCTTCATTCTATCACAAATACATCAAACTTGCAAGGGAATTTTTGGAAGGAATTTGTTTTTTTGCAAACCCAAAGTATAAATACTAAACAATAAAACAAACAACACCGTCAAACACAGGACAAAAAATTGTACAGCATTTTTTTACATTATTTATGCAGCATAGCAAAAACCCCGATATGAGATTCGGGGTTTTTATACTTTAGTTCTTCTTTTTCTTTATCAACACAGCCGCAACGGCAGCAACAATGATTGCTGCACAGCCCACTGCTATCCATATGCGGGCATCCGTTCCCTCTTTGGCAGGCGTTTTTGTGTCCGGATCCGGCAGATCGGAATTTTTGTCATCCGAAATGCTGATGTTTGATTCCTCCGGTTTGTCGGATTTTTCATCAACGGATGCCATGGGACTTGATTCATGCGGTTCTGATGTTTCGGGCTCGGAGGGCTCTTGGGAACCCGATTCCTCCGGCATCGATTCTTGAGATTGGCTTGAATCATCTATAATATTTCCGCCCTTTACGCCCACAAAAAATTCCGAGCAAAACACAAAATTACCGCCGCCTGCGCCAAAGGACATTTTTACGTATCTTGCAGTCAAGGGCTCGGTTTCGTGCTTTATGCAGGAATCCGTTGCATCCATAATAAGAACAGGCACCGCAAGTGTACGAAAGCTGCTTCCGTCATTGGAAACGCTCAGAGTTATTTCTACAGGAGAGCCGATGCCATAGTCCAATCGGTTGTCAAAATGTGCATAAAAGTGTGTAAGATCTTTGCGCACCTCGCCAAGATCCACCACCACGCTCATTCTGCCGTCCGAATCCAAAAGCGTGTGGTGGAACGCATGCCAATCGGTGCTCAATGGCGCTGAGGCAATGATACCGTCGGTCAATTCCTTTCCATCCACGTGTTGATATGCCGCCCCGTTGCCGTCCACAAAGGATCTGCATGCGGTGTAGCTCTTTCCTATGGATACCCAATCCACATCGTCTTTCATCAAACTATCACGGCCGATATCCTTGACGATCTCATAATCGTTTGTTATCTGTTGGGGACGAACAGCATCAATATCTGCCTGTGTCAGCGTCTTTTTTGCATATTTGTACGTAAGGTCATATACGGTACGATATTGCGGGTTTTGGGAATAACACGCTTTGTAATAAACTGCGGTTTTTCCGTCCTGGTAGTACATTTTTACAGAGTTCATCATAGAAGAATTCAATCCGCCGTCAAGATAATTGAGATATCTTGAAAAATACTCATCGGTATATACTCTTCCGTCGCACTCCATCTCCATTGATAGGCCGTATTGCTCCGAAAGAGCAACACTTGATTGCACACGTGTAGGGTCGTTGTATCCGATCCACATCAGGTTGGGCTGCATACATGCCACGTCAAACCCAAAACTGTCCCAACGCTCATAGCCGTTTGCCTTGTACCAAGGGATCCAAACAAACTTTAGACCTTTGGAATGAAGATAATCAGACGCATATCTGAGAATCTGTGCATCGTCTTGATCCACAATATATTCCTCAAGCCAATAAAATCCTACAAGTTCAAGGTTTTTGTATCCTCTTTGCTCAAACCGTGATATTTGCTCATCTATCATCCATTTTACAGCGTGTTTTCGGTCCTCCGTATTTGAAAAGTTGAGACTTTTTCCGCCCAGTGAACCAAAATTGATCGCTTTTTTACCGGGATAAAGCAGAGTAAAAAAAACACCTGCCTTGCTTTTTGTGTCTCCCAATGCTTTTTTTGTTGTGCCGTATGCATTTTCCAGAGCATCTACGTTTGCGCCTCCTGCAAACGTATCGTCAACATATGCAGTCCAGTCAATGGATTTTGTGGGATTGTTTTCATCAAAATGCATTCTTGCTCCCGAAGGACCATAGTCCATACAGGGCAAAAAAAGATAGCTGTCAAAGAAAAAATCTTTTATTTGACCGTTCTTATCCAGATATGCGGTATAGGGCAAAAGATCATTTTCATAGTGTCTGCCATTATCGCTGCCGGAACGACGAAACGTATACGTAAGGCACACGTTCTCGTATCCGCTAAGATCATCGGCAGTGGGCACCTCAGGTGCCGCAACAAGAGAGATGCTCAGCATTGCCGTCAGCATAAAAACCACTACAGCTGCAGAAATAATTCTTTTCATAGTATCCTCGTACAAATATTATTAAAGATATTATATTATATACCTCATTTCTTGTCAACAAAAACACCACCCTGGCGAGACTTCCCATAAAGAAGTCTCGCAGTTTTATTCGCCTCGTTTCCTTCGGCGAGTTATATTGCTTCGCAGTTATATTTGGCTAACGCCGAGTGATATTGCCTTCGGCAGTTTGAGTTGTCTCCCTTGAGCTTTTGTAAGCAAAAAACGGCGGCTAAGAGCAATTTCAAATTTTGAAAGCATATCCGCTTTACTCTGCCCATAATTTGCTTCACGGATATTTGCATAAATACTGCTTGAACTTTTACGAATTTGCAAAAGAATGTTAGACGGGGCCTTAATGCTTTGACAAAGCAATTCTATTTCAGTTGCAAAATCAAGGGATTTATCAAGTAATGGGCTGTTCAATCATTATTACCTCTAGTTAAATTATTTCACAAATTATTATATAATTCAAAGCTTTGCGGAGCAAAGCTACCTTTTCTTTTATCTCTTCTCTCTTATCTTTTCTCTGGAAACGACAATTTGAGAGAAAAGTGAAAAGTGAAAAGAGAAAAGTGAAGAGAACAAAAAGAAACGACAATCTTCTGTCGAAAATTGTCGTTTCCTTTTGGAGCTGGTGGAGGGATTTGAACCCTCGGCCTATTGATTACGAATCAATTGCGCTACCCCTGCGCCACACCAGCATTCCTGTGCCGAAACACAAGTGGAATTATATCAAACATTCTTTGTGTTGTCAATAACTTTTGCTCGGTTGAGCAAAACTTCTTTGTCATTGGGGCAGTCACCGTTCAGCACAAAGTTTAACAGCTTTTTCAGCATTTTGCCAACCGACTCACCCAATATTCCAATGGATATCAGGTCATCGCCTTTTACGGCAAGCTCCGACAAAGTGAGGCACTGATCGCTGTTTGCCGTGGCGGTCACAAGCCCGGACAAGTCCTCTCGGTAGAGGCAGCGGCGGTAATTGGCGATCAGCTTTGCATCCTCGCGTCCATGGCGGGATACAAAATTTTTTATTTCCTTGGGAGTATCGGGAAGCATGGTGGAACAACCAAGCATTGCTGCGGCACGTCTGGTTTTTGTATCACACTTCAGTCCCGCAAGGATGGCATCCGATTTTTCACCAAACAGGCAAGCAAGACGCATAGAAACGTCCATCGGCAGGCAGTCAACGGAAAATGCTTGATCGCTCAAGGGCAATATTCTCTCAAGTATACCGCCGTATCTGGTGAGAGTGGCGCCCGCGTAGTCACCCAAAACAAGCTTTTTCAACTCATCAAGCACTCGCTCTCCGGAAATATCAGAAACTCTGCCTGCATTTGTCAGCATGGCAACGTATGTGCTTTCTTCTATCTCAAATCCCAACTGAGATGCAAATCTCAGACCCCTGAGAATACGCAGCGAATCCTCACAAAATCTTTTTCTCGGATCGCCCACCGCACGTATAACACGGTTTTTCAGATCTTCCATTCCGTTGAAAGGATCAACCAATCCCTCTTTGGGCGAAAATGCCATTGCGTTGACGGTAAAATCCCTGCGGGAAAGATCATCGTAAATATTATCGCAAAAAACCACGCTGTCGGGGTGGCGGTTGTCCGAATAACCCTCATCACGCCGAAATGTGGTGATCTCCACAGGCGTTTCATCCACCATCACGGTGACGGTGCCGTGTCTGATGCCGATGTCAACAACACGGTGAGAGGAAAAAATTTCTTTTGTCTGCTGAGGAAGAGCATCCGTGGCAACGTCAATGTCAAAAACGTCACGGGACAAAAAACGATCCCGCACTGCACCTCCCACGGCATATGCAGAATGCCCGTGGCAGGAAAGTGTGTCGATCACATATCGGCTGACAAAATCAAGCTCCATGGTGCGCCTCCTTTTTTACAGTTGCATTTTTGCTATTCTATCAAATCTACGTGATTTTTTCAACAGTAATTTTTTTGTTTTTTACGCCATACACATGTTTTTGAGGTGACGTATGAAAAAAACTTTTTTGATGTTCTTTGTTCTCTGCTTTATTTTGGTTTCCTGCTCGGCACATGCCGACGATCCGCCGGACAAGCAAAAAAATACAGCTCCTTTGTACGAGGTTTCTTTTTTGACTGATAACAGCAACAGCTTTTTGAAAGCAATATGGCTGACACAGTTTGATCTGCATCCGATTTTTCGTGATGGCAAAAAGCAAAGGGAACAGCAGGATTTTTGTGTTCTTGCGGAACAAATTTTTGAAAACATATCCCAAATGGGGTTTGACACGGTTTTTTTGCAGGCAAGGCCCAATGGAGACAGTTTTTTTGAAACAGAACTATACCCTACATCAAAATATGTTTCAGGGATCCTTGGCGGAGAATTGGAATACGATCCTTTGGAAATTTTGGTAACACTGGCAAAAAAGCACAACCTCTCGGTTCACGGTTGGATCAATCCCCTGCGGCTATCCTCTGTTGACGATGCAGAATCTTTGGAAAGCGGATATTTTGTATACGACGCATTCAAAAGCGGCGACAGAATGGTGAAGCAGTGCGGGGAAATGCTTTTTCTCGATCCGTCCTACAAAAAAGCAATTGAACACATTTGCATGGGTGCTGACGAATTGCTGAAAAAATACGATTTTGACGGACTGCACATTGACGATTATTTTTATCCTGTGGACACGGTTTTTGATGACGAAGCGGAGTTTTTGGAAAGCGGCTTGCAAAACAAGGGTGACTGGAGAAGAAGCAATATTGACACTTTGGTATCATCGCTTTGGCAGGTGGCACACAAAAACGGAGTATGCTTTGGTGTGTCTCCCGCAGGGAACCTCTATTCCCTATCGGAGGGTTGGTTTGCAGACGCAAAAAAATGGACAAGCACAACAGGGTACGTGGACTATATCATACCCCAGCTGTACTTTGGATTTCTCAACGCATACTGTCCTTTTGAACAGATTCTCTCGGACTGGGAGAGCATCATGAAGCAAGAGGGCATATCCCTTTTTGTGGGCATTTCTGCCGCAAAATCCGCCATGGGAAGCAGAGGCGAGGAGGATGCTTTTGCCGGCACAGTCCAGGGAAAATCCGAATGGACCGAGCATCGTGACATTTTGTCCCGCCAACTGAAAACAGCAATGGAAAGCAAGATTGTCTCAGGGGTGTGCGTTTTTTGTTACTCCTCTCTTTTTGACCCTGTCAGCGGAGAACCAAATCAAGATACTGCAGATGAAATTACACTTTTTGCCCCATTGCTGAAATCAATATGATACACAAAAGGGCGGTGTTTTTTGCACCGCCCTTTTTCTCAATATTTTGAAACATGTATCCCCGTTATCTCATCAGCTCATCAAGTCCGGTATACTCTTTTTCGGTATACTGTGTGCGGATCTTTTCTACAAGAAAACTCTGATCATTTTTGTTCATGTCGATTAACTCTCTCTTTTTTGTTTGCAAGCGTATTTTATCCCTTTGATGTTTTTGAATTTTTTTGAAATGTTTGTGTTTTGTTAAAAATCGATTTGTTTCTTTTTGCCTTTCAATATAAACAAAACGACGGCAGAGATCACATCCTCTGCCGCCGTTGCAAAACAATATTCTTTTACTTTTCAAGCTTTGAGTTGGTTTTTGCCAAAAATCTGTCTTTGTCCACCGCAAATCGCTCGTGTCTACCCTCTCCGATGAGACCTTTTTCATCCGTGGCAGTGACACGAAAAACGTATTTTCGACCATCCTGCTCCAAAAGTTCCGCCTCTGCGGTAACCGTCATTCCTACAGGAGTTGCCGCCAAGTGGTTGACGCTCATCGCAGTGCCCACACTGGTGATCCCTTCCGAGAGAAGCCCATCCATTACACGGCAGGCTGCTTCCTCCATCAGTGCCACCATGGCAGGTGTGGCAAAAACAGGCAGTGAACCGCTTCCCATTGAAAGAGCGGTGTTGGTGTTTGTGACGGTAACGCTTGCTTTTTTCATATAAATATCCTTTTTATTCAACAGTTTTTGCGCTGTCGGTGATGACAGTCACCAGGTTTTGGGACACGGTGGCTATACCTCTCCCCACAGATATCTTTTTTTTTGATTTTTCTCCATCACGAGAGATCACAACTTCACCTGCACCAAGAGCAATTACCGCATCGGTATGACCTTTTCGGATCCCGATGCTACCGTTTGGTGTTCCGTCTGCATCCGGAGAGCATTGCAGCACCACGCTGTCACAGGATGTTTCGCAAAAAACCCCGTTTGGAGTGACAACACGCATGGACAGCTCATTATTTTTGCTCACGTCAGCAATCCTCCAAAACATCCTCAATGGAACCTGCCATCAGGAATTTTTGCTCGGGAATATCATCGCAGTCGCCGCCAAGTATGGCTTCAAATCCTTTTATGGTATCATCAATGGACACAAACTTGCCCTTTATGCCCGTAAATCCCTCTGCAACATGGAAGGGCTGGCTCATGAAGCGCTGAACCTTTCTTGCCCTTTTTACGGTAATGCGATCCTCTGCGGACAGCTCCTCCATTCCCAAAATGGCAATGATATCCTGCAACTCATTGTACCGCTGGAGCACTCGCTGAACCTCTTTTGCGGTTTTGTAATGGCGGTCTCCAACAATATCGGGAGCCAACATTCTGGAGCTGGATTCCAGCGGGGCAACAGCGGGATATATGCCCAGCTCAACAATAGATCGTGAAAGCACCGTGGTTGCATCAAGATGTGAAAATGCAGTGGCGGGAGCAGGATCGGTCAGATCGTCAGCAGGTACGTATATTGCCTGAACCGATGTGATGGAGCCGTTGTGGGTACTTACTATACGCTCCTGCAGTTTGCCCATCTCAGATGCAAGGGTGGGCTGATAACCCACCGCAGAGGGCATCCTGCCCAACAGCGCAGAAACCTCTGAGCCCGCCTGGGTAAATCTGAAAATGTTGTCAATAAACAAAAGAACGTCCTTGTGGGCATTCTCGCGGAAATACTCCGCAATGGTCAGACCCGCAAGTGGCACTCTCAACCTGGCGCCTGCCGGCTCATTCATCTGACCAAACACCAGTGCTGTTTTGTCAATAACTCCGGATTGGGTCATTTCCTGCCAGAGATCGTTTCCCTCACGGGAGCGCTCTCCCACGCCGGCAAACACCGAGTATCCGTCATGCTCAAATGCTATATTGCGGATCAATTCCATTATCAGAACGGTTTTTCCCACGCCTGCGCCGCCAAAAAGACCGATCTTTCCGCCCTTGGCGTACGGTGTCATCAGGTCAATGACCTTGATTCCCGTCTCCAAAATTTCCCCTGCAGGTACAATATCGGTAAAACCCGGTGCACTGTGGTGTATGGGCCAATGAACCTCGGATTTTATTTCTCCTGCACGGTCAATGGGGTCACCCGTAACGTTGAGAAGTCTGCCAAGAGTACATTCTCCCACAGGAACCATAATGGGAGTACCGGTGTCAACGGCAGTCATGCCGCGGGACATCCCGTCTGTGGGACGCATGGAAATACAACGAACCTCTCCGTTGCCCATCTGCTGAAGCGCCTCCAAAACAAATTTTTCCCCTTTGGTTTCTACTTCCACAGCGTGAAATATTTCGGGTATATCCTGCGCTGACTCAAATCTGATGTCAACCACAGGACCCGTTATTCTTGTGATAATTCCTTTTGAGCCTGCAGACATTGTTTTCTCCTTACTGGCGGTTTTCCGTTGCGGTTTCCAGCACTCCTGCCGTTACCTCCGTCTGACGACGGCGGTTTATGGTGATCTCAAGCTTTGATGCGTTTTCTTTTGCGTTGTCAAAAGCGGAGCGCATTGCCATTATGGTTGCCGCCTGTGCTCCTGCGGCGGATTCTAACAATACAGAATGAATTTTTGATGGAAAACACTCACGTATCACGGTTTCCCATACGATATCTCGACAGGGCTCCAAAAGAATACCTTCTTTTTGTTCTTCTGCTCCGTGAGGTTGCGGAAGCACCTCACGCACCGTAGGTGTCTGTGTAAGCATGTTTTTGAATCCCTGATACACAAACCTTACTGCGGACACCTCTCCGTTTTGAAAACGGGTGAGAACATACTCTGCCAACCGACGTGACACCTCGTAATCGGGAATATCGGGAACAGAAAATTCACGTTCCGCAACTATCCCTTTCTCTCGGCAATACTCTGATGCTTTTTTGCCGACGGTAACAACCACACTTTCTTTTGTGTTTTCTTTTTCCTCCAGAAAACGTGTCAGTACATCGGAATTAAAGCCGCCGCAAAGCCCTCTGTTTCCGCTCACTACCACAAGCAGCACCGGTCGGGGGGATGTTGGCTCCCGGGTTTTTGAAAGCATAAACCCGCACTGGGACAGCAGAGCATCACAGGCGGATGCGTACTCCCGATAGTTGGAAAGAACCGCATTGATGCGTGAGTACTTTGCGGTGGAAACAGTTTTCATTGCACCTGCAAGCTGTCCGGTTGTCCGGACACTTTTCAGGTGTTTTTTCAGTTCACGCAGGCCTGCCATTTCAGCGCACCTCCATAAACCGTGTCAGTGCCTCTTTGAGCTGAGTCTGTGTTTCGTCGCTCATCTTGTTTCCGCTTTTCAGCAATGAAACGAGACGGGGCTGGTGTTTTTTGAAATAAGAATACAGCGAGGACTCAAATGACTCCATTTCTGCGGGGTCCACTGAAGAAGCAAATCCCTCCGAAACGGCATAAATTATCAGCGCCTGCTGCCAATCGGGCAGAGGACAGTATCTTCCCTGCCTCAAAGCTGCCATCATCCGCTCGCCTGAGGACAAAACGGACTTTGTGTTATCGTCCACATCAGACCCAAACTGAGCAAATGTTGCCAGCTCTCGGTACTGCGCCAGCGTCATACGCAGGCGGGATGCGATCTGTTTCATCAGCTTTGTCTGGGCTGCGCTGCCCACACGGGATACCGACAGACCCACGTTTACTGCAGGACGCTGACCCTCATTGAACAGATCGGTCTCCAAGAAAATCTGGCCGTCTGTGATGGAAATTACGTTTGTGGGAATATAGGCAGAGATGTCTCCTGCCTGTGTTTCTATAATAGGAAGTGCGGTAACCGAGCCGCCGCCTGCTGATTCCGTCAGACGTGCAGCACGCTCCAAAAGACGGGCGTGCAGATAAAACACGTCGCCCGGATATGCTTCTCTTCCCGATGGACGGTGAAGCAGAAGCGAAAGCTCACGGTATGCCACGGCATGCTTGGATAGGTCGTCATACACAACAAGAACATCCTTGCCGTTGTACATAAAATACTCTGCCATTGCAGCTCCCGCAAAGGGTGCGATGTACTGAAGAGACGCAGATGCAGAGGCGGTGGCACACACCACAGTGGTATATTCCATTGCACCAACCGATTGAAGCTTTGACACAATCTCTGCAACCGAAGTCTCTTTTTGACCGATGGCAACGTAGATACATGCCACATCCTTGCCTTTTTGATTTATGATTGCGTCAATGGCAACGGATGTTTTTCCCGTTTGTCGGTCACCTATGATCAGCTCACGCTGACCTCTGCCGATGGGAACAAGAGCGTCAATAGCTTTTATGCCCGTATGGAGAGGAACTGATACCGATTTTCGATCGGGAATACTCGGAGCGGTATTTTCAATAGGGCGGCGAGCGGTTGCCATTATTCTGCCCTTGCCGTCAAGAGGTTCACCAAGGGGATCCACGATTCTGCCAAAAAGAGCTTGACCCACAGGGACGCTTGCCATTTTGCCGATGCGGCGAACACGGCTTCCACTCTCTATGTCCTCGTATTTTCCAAAAACAACGCATCCGATCTTGTCCGGCTCGATGTCAAGCACCATTCCCTGTTCTCCGCACTGGAACTCAACTACCTCGCCGTACATAATGTCAGCAAGACCGTCCAACCAGCAGATTCCATCCGAAACACTGATGACTCTGCCCAGCTGAAACTCACCTACGCTGAGCGACATGGTATTTATTTCTGACAAAAAGTCGGAAAAAAGCGTTTCCGCCGTGGCGGATCCCACCTGCGAATGTCTTTTAAGATTCTTGTCAAGATTGTACAGCTCATCCTCAACTGTGCAGTCATACACCGTATCACCGATACGCAGACGGAGTCCTCCGATAAGGGTGGGGTCCACCTTGACCCAGTAGGATGGCTTTCCGCCTACTTCATGGAGCATTTTGCTTGTCTTGTATCCTATCTTGTCCACCAGCTCGGTAGCAAGAGGGTATGCTGATGTGAGAGTAACGTACAAAACGTCGTGGTTACGGAGATACGAAATATCACCGGGGGTGAGCTTTATACGTTCCAGAATCTTGTCAACCATCTCCGGTTCACGGGCACGAAGGTTGGACAAAAACGGCTCCTCCGAAAAACGCTTTGCGGCAAGGTCGCATAGCTGCTCAACCACACGGTTGCGCGCAGAGATCACTGTCTCTCGACGCAGGTTGATGCATTGTTCTTCAAAGTCCTGCTTGAGGCGTTCCGATTCTTTTTCTATTTGATGGTGCTGCTCCACACAAGAGACCTGATCTTCGCTGTCATCCGCAGGCGATGACTCAACAGTTGTTGGCGGAAGCATTGCCAGCTCTGCTCTGAGCTGCTCTGTCTCGTCCAATTGGCTTGAAATTTGTTCACGGCGCGACGAAAAAATCTTTTTTATGCTCTTGCGGAACATAACAAAGATTATTGCAGCAAGTAATAAAAAGTTGATAACAGAATACAAAAAATGCATAATCGTTTCCTATCAGTCAGAAAGTCTGTGGGCAAATGCAGTGGCAAGCTGATCCAATTTGTCACACAACTCTGCTATGATAGCATCACCCTCGGCACGGATATGCGCCTCTTCCTCCCAAAGCTTTGACTCATACTCTTTTTTGGCGCGAGAAAGCTCTGCAGCAGCGGCCTGTTTTTGGGCCTCTGCAGCAGCGGCTGCCTCCAATTTTGCACGGCGGTGTGCTGCCTCACGAAGCTCTGCCTGACGGCGCTGCTCCTCCATGCGGGAGTTGTATACATCATCGAGCTCATTTTTTGCCGATTCGATTTTTTCGCGCCGAGCGTCCATAAACGCCAATATCGGCTTGAACAACAGTTTGTGAAGGATCAGCATCAACAAACAAAAGTTGATTACCGTCCACACCACAACAGATAGCTGGATGGTCATAAAACCCCCTCCGTCAGATCTTGCTTACAAGCATAAACGCAATGAGAAGTCCGTATATTGTCAATGCCTCCATCAGTGCAAGAGACACGATGAGAGAGGAACGGATATCTTTTGCCGCATCGGGCTGACGTGCAATGCTTTCCATTGCAGCTCTGGCGGTCCATCCCTGTGCAATGGAGGGGCCGAGTGTGCTGAGTGCGATTGCAATTGCTGCAGCAATTGCAATGATTGCGGAATTTGTCATAATAAACGTCTCCTGTATTTGAATAATTTTTTTATTTTCTTTGAGTGCATAGGTCAACCGTGTTCTGTTTCGGTGCCCTCCTCAAGGTAGATTGACACCAGCATGGTAAACACCACCGCCTGAATGGCACAAAACAGAATAGATAGTCCCATCATTATCACCGGAACACCGATGGGGAGCAGGTGGTACAGCTCCTCAGTGACAGTTTCTTCTCCAAAAATATTGCCATACAAACGCAGGGCAAGAGATGCGGGCTTGATAAACTCATCCAAAACCAAAAGCGGAAGCATCACCGCAATGGGCTTGACAAAATGCTTAAAATAATTTTTTGCACCCGCCTTGATGCTTGCACCCTGCAAAAACACAAACGTAATCAGGCCCAATGCCAGCGTCACAGACAAGGACGACGTGGGAGCTTTGAAATATTTTGTCATTCCCGCCCCGGGTATCAGACCCGAATAGTTTGCAAAAATGATAAACACAAACAGCGATGCAAGAAAGAAGAAATATTTTCGTGCCTTTTCTTTTCCGATAAGGCCCGTAAAAAAGTTGTCAAGGTATTCAACCCCCGCTTCGATCATATTTTGAAGCATGCCGGGGCGCTCCTTCAGGTTGTGAGTGACAATCACAGACAACACAGCAATAGCTGCCATGATGATCCACATTGTGATGACCTCACCGGTAATATCAAAGATACCAAAAATCGGTATGATAACCTCAGAACTGCTTCCCATTGTGTCACTCCTCTCTATCTTTTTCGGACCGGTTTGCGGACTGTGCTTTTTTCATCAGCATGGGTGTAAGTATCAGCATGGGTAAAGTGATACCCAGCGCACCGCCTATAAGCAGCGGAAAAGTATCCCACGGAAGATATTCTGCCAAAAAATAAAGCAAAACAAAATATCCGATATTGACAGTCTGTCTTATGATAGAAACGGCTCCCAGGGACCCGTTTTTTGATTTGAGAATCTTTTGGGTGATGAGATAGTTTGACACCGCAATTACCGCTCCTGCGGCAAACGCAAGCGCACCGCCCACAAAGGCGTTTTCCATTGAAATCTCTCCATATTTTTTCATCCCTGACCAAAAATTAAAAACTCTTGGGCAGTATAATTTTTTATTGATGAATTATATCACTCTTTCTTATCAATGTCAACAATATGACAAAAAAAACCGACAGGTCTTTTCTTTTCCTGTCGGTTTTGAAAAACATTTTTGCTCTATACTTTTTTTCAGCGCAGAAATCCTTCAAGAATTTTTTCCTCGGCTTCCTCCTCGGACAGTCCCAGCGTCATCAGCTTCATCAGCTGGTCTCCTGCTATCCTGCCTATTGCCGCCTCATGTATAAGCTGTGCCTCTGTGTGCTCTGCAGAAATGGCAGGGACAGAGCTGATGACTGCATTGTCCATCAGTATAGAATCACACCTGACGTGTCCAAAGCAATTGGATTTTCCCGTAATGCGAGGATTGAACACCTGCTTTGAGTCATCCTTTGCCACAGAGCGCGAGATTATTCTGCCGTTGGCGTTCTCTCCCTCAAGAGACAAAAGCATATCCGAAAGCGCCTTTTGGCTGCCATGAGTCATGAGCTTTTCGTTGACAACTGCAGATCCATCCTTTGATACATATATCTTTGTATCTCGCTCGGTAGAATCCACACCCTTGATCTGTGTTGTATCCATCTGTATAGTTGAGCCCTCACCCACATAAACAACCGTTTGCGGGTTCATCACTCTCTCACCCGCGCCCTCGCCGGAGCCGTAGTGACGCTCTACGTAACGTACCATGGAATTTTTTCCGATATAAAAAGTATGAATACCGTCGTGCCGTGTCTCACCGCAGCCGGTATTGTGGATCCCGCAGCCGGCAATTACTGTTATATCGCAGTTATCTCCGACAAAAAAGTCGTTATACACCGTCTCTCTGTAATCGGTTTGAGTGAGAATAACAGGAATATGAATCTCTTCATTTCTTGTTCCGCTTTTTATGCGGATGTCAATACCCGGCTTGTCGGTTTTTGACTCAATTGACACATTTTTTGTGGAAAATCTGCCCTCGGAAACACCGTTTTTTCGAATATTGTATGCGCCTTTGGGGAGCCCGTCGATCTGTGCAATTTCCTTGAGCAAACTGAGGTCCAGCTTTTCCATTGTCATTCTCCTTTCCGCATATATTGGCATCCGCCGACAGTGTTGAGAATACCCGGCATTATCTGATCACGTGTGCCGTGCTGTTTGATAATTCCCTCCGACACAACCGCAATTTCATCTGCAAGAGCAATGATGCGTTCCTGATGCGAAATTATGATTATGGTGGCATCGGAGCTGCGGTGCAGGTCGCCAAACGTTTCTGTAAGCTTGGCAAAAGACCACAGGTCAATACCTGCCTCCGGCTCGTCAAATATCATCAACTTGCTGTTGCGGGCAAGCACGGTGGCGATCTCAATTCTTTTTACCTCACCGCCTGACAGCGACGTATCCACCTCTCTGTCAACATAATCAGCTGCGCATAGACCAACCTTGTTGAGATACGAACAGCACTCGTGGCGCGACAGGCCTTCCCTGCCGGATGCCAGTTTGAGAAGATCAATGACACGCATTCCCGTAAACCTTGCGGGGTGCTGAAAACCAAAGCTGATACCCAGCTTTGCACGGTCGGTCACCGTCATTTCCGTGATATCAACTCCGTCAAGTGCTATACTGCCTCCCGTGGGTGTATTGATGCCCATGATTGTTTTTGCAAGAGTAGTTTTTCCGCCGCCGTTGGGGCCGGTCAAAACCAAAAAGGTTCCGTCCTTTACAGTAAGGTCAATATTTTTCAGTATATCCTTGCGTACACCGTCTTCTGTTGCAGAAAACGAAAGATTTTTTATATCAAGCATATTTTCACCTCTTTTTCGGCTCTTGGTCAGCCAAGCTTTTTCATCAACTCCAGTGTTTTGTTCACCGCATCGGTATTGCCTTTTGCAACCTCTGACGCAACACAGGTGCTGATATGTTCATCCAACAATATCTTGCCCACACCGGAAAGTGCGTTTTCAATAGCGGCGATCTGAGTGAGGATCTCAGTACAGCACCTATCCTCCTCAATCATTTTTGCAACACCACCCAGCTGTCCGCTGATCCGGCTGATTCGGTTTGACAGTGTTTTTTTAAGCTCTGCATCCCGAGGACCGGACTGCTGACGGCACTTGCACTCGATTTTTTGTTGGTTTGACATTTTGTCTCCCCCTTTTTTCGACTTTTGCTTTCAATATACTTATATACCCCCTCGGGGTATTTGTCAATACATTTTTTCAATATTATTTGAGTTTTTTGTCTTTTTCTAAAAAAGCATTCAAAAAGAGACCGACATCTGTCGGTCTCTCTTGATCTGCAAAAAGCCGGATCAATAATCAAAAATTACTGATTTCTTTTCTTTGCAAAGCACTCGCTGCAGTATACAGGTCTGTCATCGGAGGGCTGAAAAGGAACTCTTGCCTCTTTGCCGCACTCTGCACAAACAGTGGTAAAGGTCTCCTTTGCAGTTCTGGATGCTTGTTTTCTTGCATCTCTGCATGCCTTGCATCTCTGGGGCTCGTTCTGGAAGCCTCTCTCTGCATAGAACTCCTGCTCACCTGCGGTGAACACGAACTCGTTACCGCAGTCTTTGCAGGTAAGTGTCTTGTCTTCGTACATTTGCTTTCTCCTTGAATGTGGTTGTTTTTATTCACCCTTGCGGGGCTTTTACTTTTTGGGGTGCACGTTACGGGGTGCCGACGATTTTCCTGAGCTTCTTGCGGATCCTGTAAATAGCGTTGACGGTACTTTTTACGCTCTTGCCGGTGGCAAATGCGATACTGTCATGAGACAGATCGGACAAATACATCTCAAACACCGTCTGCTCATATGCAGACAGTGCCGTATACACCTTGTCATAAAGTATCCTGACACGCTCACCGTCTATGATTGTCTCCTCTGCTGAGGGGACGGTTTCATACTGCTCCCCATCATCAGGGAGAAACACGGTTTTGCAGGTCTGTTTGTTGTATTTTCTGACGGCACTGATAATGCTGTTCCGTACACAAAGAGAAGCAAACGTTGCAAAGGATGACGATCTTCCGTCATAACTCCGGATTGCCTTGAGCAATCCCATCAATCCCTCCTGGAGCAAGTCATCACGATGAGACTCCGGCACGCCTATACAGCTCACGTGCCACTCCAGAATACGCCGATAATTCTCGGCCAATTGTTCAAACGCCCGTTGATCGCCGCTGCGGGCAGACGCCACCAGGCGTTCCTCGCTACGGTCTGTTTTTGAAGCACTTGCAGAGGACGGCTCTGATGCATCAACATGTTCGATTGACGCCGAGCGTCCGTTTCGTTTCTGTCTATCCATTATACACAATTTGTCGCTTTTGTCAAGTTTTTTTGCAAAAATTCAATAAATTTTTGTTATTTTTCTGCCTTTTTTTCTGCAATACGGTCAATTATTAACTTCAAATGTTCCCGCATCTGAGGCATTTTTTTGAAAACATCTTTTGCAAGACATACCTGCGCTCTTGTTCGAAGCAGGTTGTGATGTTCTTTTTTGCATTTGAAATACACATCGCCGTTTAGATAATCCGTCAAAAATCTTGCCGCAAGCTCAAGTGTGATGATCAGAACTCCGTCCGGAAGAGTACGAACCTCCTCCTCGGTGATCATGCCCTGTACCTGAGGCACAAAACCCTCGGCAAACGCATCATAAAGATCCATATCCAACGAAACCTTTGACAGATCCTTTTCATCCTCCGCGGCCGTATTGGCAGCAAAGCGCACTGCATCGCCAAAATCATAGCCAACATAGCCCGGCATTACCGTATCAAGGTCGATCACCGCCAGGGGCTCACCTGTTACGTTGTCAAACATAACGTTGTTGCATTTTGTATCGTTGTGAACCACACGCAGAGGTATCTCTCCCCTCTCGCTCTTCTCACGGAACAATGAGATATAGGGCTTCATGCTCATGAGATATTCCAGCTCTTCACGCACCTCATCCAATCTGCCGGCAACATCTGCTTTTGCAGCGGCAAACAGGTCCGAAAATCTTTTTTCCGTATCATGGAAACCGCTGATGGTCTCATAAAGCATCTCTGCGGGGAAATCCGACAGCTGACGTTGAAATGCACCAAACGCCTCGCCCGTTGATTTGAGTATCTGGCGGGTGGGTTGGCTGTGGTTGATGGAATTGAACACGTACGAAAGAACACGCCAATAGCATCCGTCTGCAGTGACGTAATAAAAGCTTCCGTCTGCCATCTGATAATATCTCACAACTCTGCGGCGCACGTCAGCGACTCCGCTCTCACGCAGTTTGTTCTCGATATGGCGGGTCACCAGACACACGTTGTTGGCTATACGCTCGGGGTCCGAAAACACCTTGTGGTTCACACGCTGTACGATATACTGTTTCTCAGCACCGTCATCATCCGTGGTGATACAATAAGTATCGTTGATGTTTCCCGCTTTTATTGTATGAAATCCCACAAGGGTTCCTTTGAGAGAAAATACTTTTATTATTTCCTCAAAAACATTGACTAACTGTTGGTTGTTCACATTAAATCATCTACCTTATCAATAAAATAAAGGGGATCCTGCCTCAGCTTTTCTTCTGCTTTTTTCCACATTGCTCCTGCCTGTACCACGTGGCAATCCGCAGACAGGATTTTTCCGGTCAAAAGCTCATCACCCGCCAAAATATCGGCAAGGCGATCATATCTCTGCGTCACACCCTTGAATTTGTGGGAACGGCACACAGCTCTTGACTCTACACCGTCCTTGTCTCTGACAGTATATTCCACGTCGTCGCCAAACAAATAGCAAGGGACCACCAGCTCCTCAACAGCATGCATTGAGGTGTTTGGCTTCATCCCACAGCCGATAAACAAAATTTTCCCATCCAGCATCGCCAGACGCTTGAAAGGCGAATTATTTCCGCAAGGGGTCACATCACATTTGTGACCGGAAACGATATAATCCGCATTTGCTCCACAGGCACAGCAGGAATGAGTGGGATTTATACTACGCAAAACGCCATTGTAGGAGGTGCGAAAATACTCCGGAATTGCTCCGATATTTGATTTTGTTTCAAAATAATCAAAAAACGGGTTTTCTTTATTGCAGTTTAGATAACTCAAAGCGGGAAAAACCACGGTTCCTCCACGGCCCACCGCATCCACCAGCCCGTCAATCACGTCAAGTGGTGCAACGCCCTCTCCCAAGGATTTGAGCGATGAATGAACCAAAACCGCATCTCCGTCTTTTAGTCCCAGTGCTTTTGCATCCAGGGATATTTTTTTTGCAAAATCTGTCATATCAATACTTTTACTCCTGAACAAGAAGCATCGTTTCACCTGCCCTAACGGCGGCAAAACCGCTCCAAACCTTGCCGGTCAAGAGATCGCGAGCAGGGAGGTCAAGCTCTGTTCGGTATTTTTCATCAGACATGTTGGAAAGAAGCAGCAATGTTCTTTTTCCGTCGGTACGTTGAATCCGCACTGTCCCGTTTTGCTCAGAAACCGCCGTCAGACAGCGTGCCGTAAAGAGCTGCTCTGATTTTCGGATATCGTTTATTTTTCCAAAAAACTCTGTCAACGGGTCGGAAAAGCCCCTTGTGGGAAAAGGCCTGCGATTGAAGGGGTCATGATACCCCTCAAGACCTATCTCATCACCATAATATATGCAGGGAACTCCCGGAAGGAAAGCAAGAATCATATATGCATTTTTGAGCTTTTCAAGCGCAACAGCACGCTGATCCGCAGTCATGCGTTTGACCGCAAGCGCTCCGTTTGGCTCACCATAATCGGGATCGCCTCCCAGTACCGTTGCAACACGCTCCGTATCGTGAGAACCCAAAAAGTTCATCATACATTCCAGTTTGTGGGGGGGATAATGCTTGTAAAGTGCTTTTACGGTATTGACCAGCAACTCCGCCTGTCCGTCCTTGACAAACCCAAGCACTGCGTTTCTGAAGGGATAATTGGTCACTCCGTCAAGCTGTCTGCCACGAAGATACGCTTTGCGCTCACCGTAGGCAATCTTGCAGGAGGCATCCTCCCACACCTCACCGATAACCAGCGCATCCGGTTTTTGAGCTTTTGCAGAAGCGCATATACCCTCCAAAAAGTCGCTCTCAAGCTCGTCTGCCACGTCAAGCCGCCATCCGTCAACACCCATTTTCATGTATTTTGGGATGACTTTCTCAGTCACAAAATTCTTGTACTCACTGCAGCGCACTACTCTGGGAAGATTTTTTATGCCCCACCAGCTATCGTACTCGTCAGGATACTCCTTGAATGTGAACCATCCGTAATAGGGTGATTCCTTTGACTGAAACGCACCGACAGACGGATACTTTCCGTATTTGTTAAAATATATACTGTCGTCCCCGACGTGATTGAATACACCGTCCAGAACAACTCTCATTCCTTTTTTGTGGGCGGCCGAAATCAGTTTTTTCAGTCCCTCATCGCCGCCAAACGTCTTGTCCACGGTGAGAAAGTCTCCCGTGTCGTACTTGTGGTTGGAAAATGCGTCAAATATGGGGTTTAGATAAATGCAGGTGATGCCAAGCTTTTTGAGGTAATCCAATTTTGAAATAATTCCCTCAAAATTCCCGCCAAAATGAGTATTGTTGGCAAACGCCTCCCCCGCAACCTGCGGATACTCGGGAATGCCGTGATCCCAATCCTCATCGTACACAGCGTCCTCGCGGCGGCACTCTGCTCCGCTTTTTGCAAACCTGTCCGGAAATATCTGGTACATGACGCCGCCCACCAGCCACTCGGGACCGCTGTATTGCTCGTCATATATCAATATCTGTTCCTCGTTCACAAATCTGTCTGACAGGTAGTATCCCTTGTCGGAAACAGCGGTATAATATCTTTTTCCGTCCTGCAAAAACTCAAAATGAAAGAAAAACAAACCGTCTTTTCCGGCAATATCTTCCTTTTTTATATTATAATAACAACAAAACCCATTTTTGCACGACGACACAGGCACTTCTTTTTCAAGAAGCACCTGTGCATCATTTCCCAGATAAACCCAGCATTTGTCTGCCTTTGACTCTGTCTCCGTCACACAAAGAGACAGCGTCACCTCTGCGCCGAGAGGAAAGGCAAAGCATCCCTGCGGGGTGCCTTGGGCAGAAGCAAAAAGCTCTGCCGTCATTTGTCAGAATCAACCGGCTTGATGTGCCAGATGTTATCCGCATAGTCTCTGATACTGCGGTCTGCGGCAAAGAATCCCGCTCCGGCAATATTGGTCAGTGACATACGGTTCCATTTTTCTCTGTCTGCGTAGTCTGCCATCATCCTGCGTCTTGCATCTGCATAGAAATCATAATCCGCAAGGCACATGAATGGATCGGACACGCCAAATGAGAACAGCAGATAGTTGGCAATATCCGCAAAGGATCTGCCGTTAAATCCGGTCTGAAGGTAATCGATAGCTCCTTTGAGCGTCTCGTTGCGGTTGTAATAATATGAGGATGCATAGCCCTTGCGCCAGAGCTCCTCAACCTCCTGTGCGGTGTGACCGAAGATATAAATATTATCTCTGCC
>JAZSRP010000016.1:0-86781 GCA_045538555.1 Eubacteriales bacterium | reverse complement strand
GTCGATTTTTATATAGTTATCAAACGGAATTTCACCATCAAAGCTTTCAAGGCGATATTGGGTATCATCGTTGATAAGTCTTTGGTTCGATACTTCAATGTCTCTTTTCGATGCTTTGTTCTGTAGGCGGTTTTCGGTAGCGTTTCGTTCCAATCGAATTTCACGAGGAGCAACAAGTTCCACATAGTAAAACTCTGTATTATAGGGTTCAAAAATGCTTTTCACATATTCAATATAATCCCAATCTGCTTGTTGGTCAAAAGCCCACATATATGTAAAAATCATTCCATAGCAATCTGACTTCGCAAATTCCTCAAAAATCACCTGACGAAGTCTGTTGATTGCTTTTCCATTATATTGACCAAAGATTTCTATTACGGGTTCGATGGTCATATGATTGTGAAATAACCTCAATCCTGTGAGCTTCATAAGTTCCTGCCCAACAGTCATTTTACCGACAGCGGCATTACCGATCATAAATAATAATTTCATTATTATCACCTTTCCTCTGCAATAAAGATGTGTGCAACATATTCTTATTTGTTAACTGATTATATCGTAAATCCTCGGATATTTCAATGAATTCGCGCAAAGCGCGATGAAATCCGAGTAAACTCGGATGAAATCTGCTTCGCAGATGAAATCAAATCCACCCAGCCGCCGTCAAGGCGGATTTCATCCCCGTAAGGGATTTCATCATCAAAGATGATTTCGCCCACCCGATAGGGTGGATTTAGTTGAAAAGAATCCACACTTGTCGTAGACAAATGTGGGTTCTTTTCTGCGAAAGAGCAGTATAACGGTGCGTAAAGTGGGGAAAGAAAAGCGAAAAGGTGCGTGACTACGTTGTTTGATAAATTCTTATTTATCTAACTGATGTTTGTTCAATAATACTATATACTTTTTCAGACCAATCCCATATATCTTTGCAATCGTTATCAATATAGATAATTCTGTCCATCAGACTGTTGGGTATATGTGGTTCAAGAATTGCCTTTAATTTGGTTGGTATTACAATTTTATAAACCCAATCCTCGAGGATAATTTCATCCTTGACCTTCATAGGCAGAACTCCGTCACACACGGAACTGGGGTGCGACAATAACTTCTCGTACTGAAAATAGAACCTTACACCAGGATTGAATCCGATGCTTAAATCATTATCATTTGGGAACCGCCCCAAACTGCGCTCCATTACCAATCTATCACCCGCTTGACAGTTGCCCCAAGCAAGCATGATATACTCGAAGTAATCCGCAGGGTCATTAGCGGCATTGCGGTTCTCGTTTATCAATGTTTCAACAGGGACTTGCCGTGCGTTTAGTGCAGACAACAACTTACCGCACTTAAAAATTTTGATTGCGTTGTCAACGGATGTGGTGTGGCATACGAAATCTGTGACACAGCCTTTTCTGTATGGACAAGCAGTACACTCCGTCAGCAGTTTTGGACAAGGTGCAGAAAGATAGGCTTCTTTTCGTTTAATTCCATCTAAAACTGTCCGTAATGTGTTTTCGTTATCACATTCGATGTCGCTGGTTCTGCCATATTTCTTTTCGTATTCCATGAACTCAATAATGGTTCTAATTTCCCAATCAGACACCTCGGGGTAATTGGAGAGTTTCTTATAAAATACTCCATCCCAAACTTCGGTGCACTCAAAATTACCTATTTTTATCAGCATACTATCACCGTCAAATTCTTATTTTTCGAACAGATTATATCACTTTTCTGCATACAAATCAAGGCGAAGCCTTGTATATCATCAATTCCGAAGAAATTGTATATCATCAACACGCAGTGTTGCATCTCATCAAGCCGCAGGAAAAATACACGCTGGCGCGTGATGAGATACAGCCCCAAAGGGGCTGATGATATGCACCGCACTTCGTGCGGCGATGATATGCCAAGCCTGTGGCTTGGATAAAAAAAGAACGAACTTTTGGTAGACAAAAGTTCGTTCTTTTTTGGCCCGCCCTAAGGGATTTGAACCCCCGGCCTACGGAATCGGAATCCGTTGCTCTATCCGCTGAGCTAAGGGCGGTTTTGTTCCTTTGGGGCAAACTATTTTCTGCCTGTTTTATAAAAAATACAATACAGACCCCAAAATATCAACGTTATAAGAAAGCAGATGGCAACAACGCAAAGCGTCATTATACCCATTCCCTGCTTTTCTTTTGACACAACTGCAATCACCGTTTCTGTGATGATGCAGGAAAGGGCAGTCGGTGCAAAACAGGTTGCAAGATCAAGAAGCAAAAATTTCTTTATATCCGCAACCCGAAACCGTTTTAGCATCCGCACTGACATCCAGAAAGGCACTGTGTACAAAAAACCTATAGGCAAAAGCGACACAGTTACGTACAAAAAACCGTCGCCGATCTGCAAAACAGCCGCCAACAGCACGGACAAAACGGGCAGTAGTGACATACAGACGGTTTTTAGGATCAATGCGCTTTTTGAGTACAGCTTATCCATTATTGTCATTATTTTGGCGGATGGTTGCGCGCTTGATCTTTCCGCTGATGGTTTTGGGCAGCTCCTCCACAAACTCCACTATACGGGGATACTTGTAGGGCGCGGTAACCGCTTTTACGTGATTTTGAATCTCTTTTTTCAATTCTTCCGACGCAGTATACCCGCGGGCAAGTACGATGGTTGCCTTGACAACCTGTCCTCTCACGGGATCCGGTGCTGCCGTGACGGCGCACTCCAAAACTGAAGGATGCGTCATCAGCGCACTCTCAACCTCAAAAGGTCCTATGCGATAACCAGAGCATTTGATAACGTCATCGTTTCTGCCTACAAACCAATAGTAACCATCGGCATCACGCCACGCCATGTCACCCGTGTTGTAATAATTTGTGCCAAACGCTCTTGCATTTGCCGCCTCGTCATGCTGATAACCGCAGAAAAGTCCCGCAGGGTAGTGCTTGTCAAGGTTTTTGACAACAATAGAGCCCACGATACCGTCCTCACAGCTATTGCCATCTGCATCAATGATATCAATATCAAAATCAGGAGACGGCTTACCGGTTGAGCCTGGTTTTATGGTGAATCCATCATAATTGGCAAGAATAACCGGAGTCTCTGTCTGGCCAAACCCCTCTGTAAGAGTCAGACCTGTCAACTCTTTGAATTTGTAGAACACCTCGGGATTTAGGGGTTCGCCTGCTATACAGCAGTGCTTTATGGATGAAAAATCGTATTTTGAAATATCTTCTTTTATCAAAAACCTAAATATCGTGGGAGGCGCACAAAATGTGGTGAGCCCAATCTCCTGAATCAACTCAAGAGTATTTTTTGCATTGAATTTTTCGTTGTCATAAGCAACGATGACCGCTCCGCAGATCCACTGCCCGTAGATCTTTCCCCAAGCAAATTTTGCCCATCCCGAATCCGACATAGTGAGGTGCAGTTTGCCCTCCTCTACGTGTTGCCAGTATTTTGCAGTGAGAATATGTCCAAGAGGATATGCACAGTTGTGCAGTATCATTTTGGGCATTCCCGTTGTTCCGGATGAAAAATACATCAGCATAGGATCTGATGAGGAATTGGGAACGCGGGTCAGGTTGTCGTCACAGCCGGGCATCTCATATCTGAAATCCACAAATCCGGCGGGTACGTTTTCACCGACAACAGCAACAAGACGAAGTGTGTCACACTCCCCTCTTGCATCGCTGATCGCATCAAGAATGTATGAATCATCCACTGCAACAATGAGCTTTACCTCTGCGGCGTTGCAGCGATATACGATATCCTTTTTTGTGAGCTGAAAGGTTGCAGGAATGCATACGGCACCGATCTTACAAAGGCCAAGAATGCATATCCACGCCTCAGGACGTTGTTTGAGCATGAGGAGAACACGGTCACCTTTTTTGATTCCTTTTGAAAGAAACCAGTTGGCGGCCTTGTTGGAGAGGACGCGCAGGTCCTCGAATGTATACATTTTGCGTACACCATCATCCGTGCAGTAAAGAAGCGCTTCCTTTTTGGGATCCTCCTTTGCCCATCCGTCAACAATGTCAAATGCAAAGTTGAAATCCGTGGGAACGTTTACACGGTAATTCTTTTTGAAATCCTCATACGAATCAAACTCGATCCTTGGCAAATACTTCTCGAGCATTACGGTTTCCTTCCCGATTCAAGCGTTTTGTTTATTTTTTTTCGTAGTTTTCAAGAATGACCACTGATTCCATGATCTGATCCTCAAGAGGTTTGTCATACGCATCTGTGCTGACAGCGGCGATGGCATCAACTACGTCCATACCCTCAACAACTCTTCCAAAAGCAGCATACTGACCGTCAAGGAATGTGGAATCCTCATGAACGATAAAGAACTGGCTGCCGGCGGTGTTGTAGCCGTCACCCTTTTTGAACTGGTCGCCTCTGCGAGCCATTGAAATAACTCCACGTACATGGGAGATATTGTTCTCAACTCCGTTCAGCGAAAACTCGCCCTTGATGGTGTATCCGGGACCGCCTGCTCCTGTTCCTTTGGGGTCTCCGCCCTGAATCATAAAACCACTGATAACACGATGGAATATCAAACCGTCATAGTATTTTTCGTTGGCAAGCTTGACAAAGTTCTCCACTGTAATGGGAGCTATGTCGTGGTAGAGCTCAAGAACGATTGAGCCGCCGTCTTTCATTTTGATCTGTGCGTAAACGGTGTCTTTCATTTTTTCCTCCTCTGCGCAAGCGCAAAATGCAAAAAGTGTACATACAAGCAAAAAGAGAGATACAATCCTTTTCATTGTTTTCCTCCTTGATTTTAACAAAAGAGCCGAACACAAAATGTGTTCGGCATCTTTCTTGCGGCACCGTGCCGCCGGTGGTGATCCATCGGAGAATCGAACTCCGGACACCATGATTAAAAGTCATGTGCTCTACCGGCTGAGCTAATGGATCATTTATAACCGCCCGATTAGAATATCACAAACAAGCACCCAATGTCAATAGCATTTTGAGAAAAAAATGAATTTATACAGCAATTAGTTTGGTTATTTTGACCTGCGGCAGTTATTTTTTGCATCAATAAAATCTAAAATTGGCAATAACCCTACCCAAAACCGTCACGTCTCTGCTGAAAATCGGTTTCATGGTATGGTTTGCGGGCTGTAGACGAACTCTGTCCTTTTCACGGAAAAACCGCTTGACCGTCGCCTCATCATCAATCATCGCAACAACAATTTCTCCGTCATCGGCATACTGACGGCTCTCCACAACTACAATATCTCCGTCAAGTATTCCCGCCTCGATCATGCTTTCACCAATAACTCGCAGTGCAAAAAGGTTTGCCTTTCCTCTTGCCATGCTCGATGGAAAATCCACGTATCCGTCATGATTCTCCACAGCAAGAATGGGCTGACCTGCCGTGACTCTGCCAAGCAGCGGCACCCTGCACATTTTTCCGGTCTCTGATTCTGACCTGACCTCCGGCTTCAGCGCACGGCTTTTTCCGGAGCTTTTTGAAATATATCCTTTGCTCTCCAGTTTTCGAATATAATCGTGCACTGAGGAGGTGGACTTGATACCGACTGCAGTGCAAATATCACGCACCGAGGGGGCAAATCCGTCCTTTTCCACACAGGAAACGATGTATTCATATACTGCTTGTTCACGTTCACTGAGTTGACTCATTGTTATTACCTCCGCAATCAGGTTGTTTCGCCACAGCTATCCCAAACAGTTCTTTTGCCCGTTCTTCTGCGCCCATCAGACGCAAAAATCCAAACAGGCACTCAACTCCTGTGGCTCTGCGGTACTCACCCACCCTCGAGCTTTTGGCTCGATGGGCGGAATGAATATTTCTCCCCGACTTGTAATACCACAGCTCTTCCTCAGTCAGATGAGGAATCAACCTCTCTGCAATACGTGACTGGGACACTGCGGTCACAAGTGCTTTTATTTTTTCGTTGATTTCAGAAACAAGGCAGTTTCCATCGCCCAAAACATATTCTCTTGCCAGTGTTTCATAGTATGCGTCGCCAAGATATGCCAACAGTTGCGGGCTGTAATCACGGCGGATCAGTTGGCCTTTTTCCATTTTACACCCTGGGGCGTATCCTCAAGGACGATGCCCTTTTCTTTCAGCTCGTTGCGGATAGCATCAGCTTTTGCATAGTCACGCGCTTTTTTTGCTTCGGATCTCTCTGCAATGATTCTTTCGATATATTCCACATCGAAGTCGGATTCCTCCCTGCCAAAGCCCAAAAGCTCACACAGCGGGATATACAACTCCTCTACCGCATTGATATATTCCTTTGAAACGGAATTTGTGATAACGGTATTGATTTCCCTGGTCATCTCAAAAAGAAAACCGATAGCATCAGCGGTATTGAGGTCGTCCTCCATTGCGTCCACAAAGCTCTGTTTTTTTGCTGCCAAAAACTCTATGCTCTGCTTCTCACGGTCAGAAACCGCATCAGCGGGAGTTTTTTTCACAAAATCAAAGTTTGAAATACAGTTTGAGAGACGCTCAACCGCTGCCGATGCCTGCTCAAGAATATCGCTGCTGTAATTTATAGGGCTACGGTACTGAGACGACAGCAGAAAAAAGCGCACGGATCTGTAACCGTATTTTGCGGCAGCATCACGGACAAGGAAAAAGTTCCCTGCAGATTTGCTCATTTTTTTGTTATCAACGTTTATGTGGCCGTTGTGGAGCCAAAAGCGTGCCAAAGTGCAACCGGTGGCGCACTCGCTCTGAGCAATTTCATTCTCGTGATGAGGAAAGATCAGATCAACTCCGCCGCCATGAATATCAATATCAGTACCCAGGTATTTGTTGACCATGGCCGAGCACTCAATATGCCAGCCCGGACGGCCCTTTCCCCAAGGAGAATCCCAAGCGATCTCCGAATCTTCTTTTTGACCTTTCCAGAGGGCAAAATCAAAGGGGTGCTTTTTGGTATCGTTGACATCAATACGGGCGCCGGCTTCAAGTGAATCCATATCGTGATGAGACAGTTTTCCGTATTGAGAGTCGCTCTGTGAGTCAAAATACACATCGTTTCCGGAAACGTAGGCGTGTCCTTTTTGGATCAGCTTTTCTACAATATCAATGATACCGTCGATATTCTCGGTGGCTCTGGGATGGTGGGTAGCTTTGCGTACGCCAAGCCCCTCAGCATCCTTGAAATACTCTGCGATATATTTTTCTGCAATGGCAGGAACCGTTGTTCCATCCTCTTTTGCTGCACGGATGAGCTTGTCGTCCACGTCAGTGAAGTTCTGTACAAAGGTCACCTTGGCTCCTCTGAACTCCAGATATCTGCGGAGCATATCAAATACTACAAAGCATCTTGCATTGCCGATATGAAAATAGTTGTATACGGTGGGGCCGCAAACATACATTCTGACATGATTGTCGCGGATAATAAAATCTTCTTTTTGTCTCGTAAGTGTGTTAAAAAGCTTCATAGTGACCTCTTACTTGTTTGTGTTAATAAATTTCCAATAGGTAGCAATATAATTTACGCCCGAAAGAACGGTAAAAAACAGCATCAGCACCGACGTGGCAAGGGTGAGAACACCGCAGCAGCCGGGCAATATCACCGGCTCAATGATCACAACAGTGACTCCGATAATTTGAGTGGTAGTCTTGATTTTTCCCAACATGCTTGCCGCAATCACGGCACCGCTGGACTTGGCAACCACCAGCCGCATAGAGGTGACCGCAAGCTCACGGAACACCACTACGATCGCCGTCCAGAAAAATACGTGACGTATGATATCGATGGATATGACGGACTCATAATCAAAAATATAGTCAGAAAAACAAATAGCAAACATTGCTCCCAGTATCAAAAACTTGTCTGCCAATGGATCCATAAATTTCCCAAAATCTGTCACAAGCCCTCTCGAACGGGCAATATATCCGTCCAAAAAGTCCGTAAACGCCGCCAGCACAAACAACGATGCGGATATTATACGGCTGATATCAGCATCCGCAAAAAAGTTGTATACAAGAAACACTACGAAGACCGGTATCATAAATATTCGGCCTACCGTCAATCTGTTGGGTATGTTCATATTTTTTCCTCTCAGGTTTGTGGCAAAAACTCAGCCGTTTACTTTTCCGTAAAGGTCGTAATCAAGAACCTCTTCTATCATCACCTTTACAAACTCGCCGTTTTTCAACCGTCTGGGTGATGAGAAATACACCTTTCCGTCAATATCGGGAGCATCCGCATATGACCTGCCGTAATAACACTCTGACACCTGGTCATAATCCTCACATATCACGATCAGCTCCTTGCT
Organism: Eubacteriales bacterium; assembly: GCA_045538555.1. Taxonomy (GTDB): domain Bacteria; phylum Bacillota; class Clostridia; order Oscillospirales; family CAG-382; genus Coliplasma. Next base: position 78,516 of record JAZSRP010000016.1, on the reverse strand, counting down.
TATAAAGCTCTTGTTAAAATCATTGTGTATACGGTTCTGCTCCGACATGATGATGTCAAGGCGTTTTTTCTTGGTTTTTGAAGGAACTTGATCGGGCATATCGTACGCGGGAGTGCCCTCCTCGCGTGAATATTCAAAGCATCCGAGGCGTTCAAATTTTGTTTCACGAATGAACTCGTGAAGCTCCTTGAACTGCTTCTCGGTCTCACCGGGAAATCCCACGATAACTGTTGTGCGGATCACCATACCGGGAACCCTCTCCCGAAGCTTGCATATCACTTCTTTGATTCCGTCCGACGTATCACGGCGATTCATTGCGGACAAAACCTCATTGTTGATATGCTGAATGGGCATATCAATATATTTTACCAGTTTTTCATTGGTAGCAAATTCCTCAATAAGTCCGTCCGTGATCCTGTCAGGATAGCAGTAAAGAACACGGATCCATTCTATTCCCTCTATTTCCGAAAGCTCCGAGATCAAGCTGTCAAGAGCATATGTCCCGTAGATATCCTCTCCGTAGCGGGTGGTATCCTGCGCCACAAGGCAAATCTCCTTGATACCGAGAGACGCAAGGTTTTCTACCTCCTCGACGATTTCGGACATAGGTCTGCTTCTGAAGTTGCCGCGAATATCGGGTATAACACAATAGCTGCATCTGTTGTCGCAGCCCTCTGCTATTTTTACGTACGCAAAATAATCGGGAGTAGTCACCACCCGCTCTCCTCCCATAGGAGAGCAGTTTATATCACGGAACGAAGAATATGCCTGGCCCTTGTATGCCTTTTCAACCGCCGTGCATATGTCCTCCACTGAACCGGTTCCGAGAATACAATTCACTTCGGGAAGTTCCTTCAAAAACTCCTCTCTGTATCGCTGAGGCAGACATCCGGTAACAACGATACCCTTGAGGTCACGGTTCTTTTTCAGCCATGCTACATCAAGTATGTTGGCGATCGCCTCTTCCTTTGCGCTCTGAATAAAGGCGCAGGTATTGACAACCATCACATCCGCCTCTATATCCTCCGCCACGATCTCGTATCCGTTGTTTGCCAGCTGTGCCAGCATAACCTCAGTGTCCAAAAGATTTTTTGGACAGCCCAATGAAATAAATCCGACTTTTATTGCCATGATTGCTCACTTTCGTATCTGCTGAGGGCGTCAGAAACGTCCTCGCTTGAAAATCCCGCGCGGATCAATCCCGCAAATACCTTTTGGCGGTATTTGCGATCGGATATCTCCGTCAGGTCGTATTTTTTTGTTGCATATTCCAAAACACGGGGAACCTGATCCAGCTCCTCATATTCTGACAGAGCCTCACATATTTCTTCTCTGCCTATGCCCCTGCGGTACAGCTCGTTGCGGATCCGCGCAAGCCCCATATTTTTAAACTCGTAGAAAGTCTGGGCATATCTCTTTGCCAGCCGAAGATCGTCAATGTATCCCCTCTCAGTCAGCAAATCACACACCGACTCGCACAGAGATTCGGGGAATTTGCGTTTCAGCTTGTCAAAAAGCTGTCTGCGGGAAAGATCGCCGTAGGAAAGGTGGTCAAAGCTTTTTTTGATACAGGAAAGCCACTCACCGGACTCACAAAGAAGAGCAAACGCATCCTCATCAAGTGTGTCCCCCTCGGATATCCCCATGGTTTCAAGATCAAAGCACGTGATGCGGTATCTCTCTCCCTCACAGGTAACCAATGCCTCGTTGCTGTTTGGATCCGTGAGGATCTGTGTGATCCTGTACATAGGTTATTCTACGTCAAAAATATCATCGGCAGAAACCGTCTCTACAGCAGAAGCGTTGTTTCCACAGGTGGCTGCCATAATTTTTTGAGAAAGCTCATCGGCAAGCGCTTTGTTCTCCTCCAGCAGTGCTCTGACCTTGTCCTTGCCCTGCCCCAACTTTTCGCCGTTGTAGGAAAGCCAGGAGCCGCTCTTGTCGATAATTCCTGCAGCAATTCCCATCTCAATGATCTCGCTCTCTTTTGAGATGCCCTTGCCGTATATGATGTCAAACTCAGCCACTTTGAAAGGAGGGGCCACTTTGTTTTTCACGACCTTGCATTTGACGTGGTTGCCAACTATCTCGCTGCCGTTCTTGAGCTGCTCTGATTTGCGTACGTCAAGACGGACGGAAGCGTAAAATTTCAACGCTCTGCCTCCGGTGGTAGTCTCAGGATTGCCGTACATCACTCCAACCTTCTCACGGAGCTGGTTGATAAAAATAACGATGCAGTTTGATTTTGAGATGGCGCCGGAGAGTTTGCGGAGTGCCTGTGACATAAGACGGGCATGCAGACCTACGTGGGAGTCACCCATATCTCCGTCGATCTCATTCTTGGGCACCAACGCCGCAACGGAGTCCACAACAACAACCTCAACTGCGCCGGAGCGAACCAGCGCCTCGGTGATCTCAAGTGCCTGCTCGCCGTAGTCGGGCTGAGAAACGAGAAGCGAATCCGTGTCAACCCCCAATGCATGGGCATATACGGGGTCAAGAGCGTGCTCTGCGTCAATAAACGCTGCCTCGCCGCCTCTCTTTTGCACCTCGGCAACAATGTGCAGTGCCAGTGTGGTTTTTCCCGATGACTCGGGACCGTAGATCTCAATGATCCTTCCTCTGGGAACACCGCCTATACCCAACGCAATGTCGAGCGAAATGGAGCCGGTGGGTACACTCTTGATCTCCATGTTTGCATTCTCGCCAAGTCTCATGATCGAGCCCTTGCCGCACTGCTTTTCGATCTGCGCCAATGCGGTTTCAAGCGCCTGCGCCTTGCTGTCCTTTGTTGCCATTTTTTCCTCCTGAACGAACTTTTGTTCTTTTTGCAATAATATCATACAAAATATTTCATGTCAATCGCTTTTTATTTAATTTTTTAACTTTTGATGTGTTTTGACAATTTTCGATAAAACTTTAAAAAAAATTGTTTCATTTTGTTTATTTACACTATATACAAATTTGGAATTTTAGGTTAAAATTTAGGTGCAGTAATTTGAAGGAGTGTAACAAATGGCTCAATATTCTAACGCTCAAAACTACCATCACGGCAAAATGGGACTTATTGTCCTCAAAAGCTGCACAAATCTTGGCGCGGAGGTTGACCAGTTTGTGCGCCAGCTCAGAAATGAAGATAACGGCAACAGCTACATCATCCCTATCGAAGAAGTTCGTTTCAACAACGGCGAAGGAAAAGTAAAAATCCACGATTCCGTCAGAGGCAGAGATATCTACATTCTCTGCGATGTTGGAAACCACAGCTGCAAATACAACCTTTTTGGTCACGAGAACCACATGAGTCCCGATGACCATTTCAGAGATATAAAGAGAGTTTTGTCTGCGATCGGCGGCAAGGCAAGCAGAATCACTGTTGTGATGCCACTGCTCTACTCTTCCCGTCAGCACAAGCGCAAGGGCAGAGAGTCCCTCGACTGTGCTCAGGCATTGGAGGAACTTCAGAACCTCGGTGTAGATTGCATCATCACCTTTGATGCTCATGATTCCACCATCTACAACGCTATTCCCAGCACCTCTTTTGAAAACATCTTCCCCACTTATTCTATGCTCAAGCGCTTTATTCAGAACGAGGGCGACGATATTTTCAAGGACAACATGACCGTCATCAGCCCCGACACAGGAGCCATGGACAGAGCTATCTACTACGCAAACGTGCTTGGGCTTGACGTAGGTATGTTCTACAAGAGACGCGACCATACAAGAATTGTCAACGGAAAGAACCCCATCGTTCAGCACGAGTATATCGGCGGTCCTCTTGACAACAAGCGTGTTCTTGTCATCGACGATATGATCGACTCCGGCGAGTCTGTCATCGACGTTGTCAACGAGATCCAGAGACGCAACGTGTCTGATGTTTATGTGGCGGCAACGTTTGCATTCTTTACCAAAGGTCTGGAAAAGTTTGACAAGCTGTACGAGGAAGGAAAGATAAAAAAGGTCTATTCCACCAACCTCACATATGTTTCTGACGAGTTGAAAAACCGTCCTTGGTTTGAGATGGTTGATATGTCCAAATTTATGGCAAAGATCCTTTCCACCCTCAACGCAGACGAGTCCATCTCTCCCCTGCTTGACTGTACCTCAAGGATCCGCCGTCTCCTCAAGAGATACAACCAAATCAAAGACGACAAGCAGTAAAAAATTGTTGACAAACACGCTTTTGTGTGTTATAGTCATATATGTATGGAAAACTTTTAGTTTTCTCCTTACTCCGCACCCGATGCGGGGTCAAAGTCCAAAAGGAGGTGTAAATGATGGAGCAGAAAGCATTGTACGAAACAATCTTTGTGGTCAACAATACTCTCGGTGAAGAGGGTGTCAAAGCAATTGTTGATAAGTTTGTCGGCCTCATCGGCGATAACGCTGAGATCGAAAAGGTTGATGAATGGAAGACCAGAAGATTTGCGTACCCCATCGAAGATCTTACCGAGGGTTACTACGTTCTTGTCAAATTTGCGTCGAAGACCGACTTCCCCGCAGAGCTTGACCGTGTGTACAACATCACCGACGGTATTCTTCGTTCGCTCATCGTCAGATGCGAGCAGTAATCATTTGCGAAAGGTAGGTCACACAAATGGCTTTTAACAAGGTGATTCTGGTTGGCAATCTTGTTGCCAATCCCGAGCTCAAAACCACAACAAACGGCATCCCCGTTACCACATTCTGCATTGCTGTCAACAGACGCGCAACCAGATCCGGAGAGCAGCCCCAGACTGATTTTATCAACGTTGTGGCATGGAGACAGACCGCAGAGTTTGTTTCCAGATTCTTCACAAAAGGCAAGGCCATCCTTGTTTGCGGTTCGTTGCAGACCCGCTCTTGGGTAGACAACAACAATAACAAGCGCTATGCAACCGAGGTTGTTGCAGAGGAAGTGCAGTTTGTGGAACGCAAGTCAAACGATTCACCCAACGGCCAGCAGATGCCTCAACAGGCACCGACCTACAGTTCACCCGCGGCAGATTCGGGATTTGAGGATCTTTCCGCAGATGACGAGCTGCCCTTCTAAGAAACTAAAAGGAGGATTTGAACATTGGATAACGAACAGATTGTTTCCACCGAGGAAGTTGCTGCACCCGTTGCAGAGCAGCAGGAGAACAGAGAGCCCAGAGAAGCTCGTGAGTCCCGCGATGGCGGCAGACCCTCTTTCCGCAACAACAAGAGAAGAAAGAAAGTCTGTGCTTTTTGCGCTGACAAGATCGATTTTATCGACTACAAAGATACTCTCAGAATCCGCAAGAACCTCTCTGAGCGCTGCAAGATTCTTCCCCGCAGAGTGACCGGCACTTGCGCTCGTCACCAGAGACAGCTCACCATCGCTGTCAAGAGAGCAAGACACCTTGCACTCATTCCTTATATTACTGACTAAATTGTCAAAGCAAGCGGTTGCAGAATAATGCAACCGCTTTTTTTCGGAGGTCTGTATGATTGATATTGCAAAAAAACTTTTTCAATCAGAAAAAATCCAAAGAGTGGGAATAATTTCAGTAAACGACTGCGATGTTTTGAACCGGCGCTTGATGCCGCAGTGGGCAAAAAGCGTGATAGTATTTTGTATCCCATACCGTACCACAAGAGAAATCGGAACAGACGGGATCTCAGAATACGCAAGAATAAAGGACTATCACAAGGTGGTGCGCGAGATCTACGACAGAATACTTCCGATCTTGATCGAAAAAAGCGGACACCAATGCATGGGTTTTTGCGATCACTCCCCCATCAACGAAAAGCTGGCTGCATTGAAGTGCGGTTTGGGAATTTTGGGAAGAAACTCTCTTTTTATTGACAAAGTGTACGGAAGCTTTGTATTTTTGGGAAGCATTGTCACCGATGCGCCGTATAACGAAAAAGTAACCGACATCATATCTTGTGAAAACTGCGGAAAATGCATTTCTGTTTGCCCAGCGGGCGCAATAATTGAAAAAGGCATCGACCCCTGCCTTTGTTTGTCGGGCGTATCACAAAAAAAGCAAAAAACCGACTACGAGCGAGCAATTTTGAAGAAGAACGGCATTTCTTGGGGATGTGATATTTGCCAATTGGCATGCCCCCACAATGAGTGTGCATCTCTATCTCCATTGAAAGCATTTGCAGACTCACGCGTAAGTAACATAACACATGATTATATAAACAATATGTGTGATGAAGAATTTCGCTCATTTGCTTTTTCATTCAGAGGAAAAAAAACAGTGTTGGACAATCTCAGATACAATGCGGGAGCAACAGAAAAGCTTTGATTTTTGAGCTCTTTTCCCTTGACGAAACATTTCTGCGATGATATAATAAATTATATTGTTTTGGAGGAAAATGTTATGACAAAAAAATTGTTTGTTCTTGTACTCTCGATTTTTATGATACTCCCCCTCCTGTTTGCCTGCGGAAGCAGTGAAGAAACAACAACTTCCGGCGAAACAGACAGCAACAAGACCCCTTTTGGTCTTGAAAAGAAGAATTGGAACGGCAGAGAGATCGTGTTTGCCACAGTCGGCGAGGGACACGATACGTACTCCGACGTGGAGATCGCCGCATACGAATCCACAGGCAGCTACGTAAACGATGCTTCATATCAAAGATACACCAAACTCCTTGAGGAATATGGCATTGACGTGAAGGTTTCTTTTGAAAAGGCCGGCGAGGCAGATGCGATCAAAAACGCCATTATTGCCGACACCTGCGATTTTGACATCATCGTTGACAGTGCTGTGGACCTTTCAAAATACGCGCTTGACGGCCTGTTGTATGATCTGGCTGACATTGATTCCCTCAATCTGCAAAACCCCTGGTGGGATTATTCTTCCATCAGAGACCTTTCTATAAAAAATCACGTATTCTTTGTTTCCGGTGACATTTTGGTCAGCGACAAGGGCTCCACATGGGTCACATTTTTTAACAAAGACATGTACAACAAGTACTTCCCTGACGGAGAATCCCTGTATGATGTTGTAAAGAGCGACCGTTGGACGCTTGACTATATGTACGAATTGTGCAGAACCGTCAGCGAGGGCAACAAGAGTTTGTCAAATCTCTCCGGCGAGACAGGCACTTTTGGTGCCATCACCCAGACCTATGACGGCATCGCAATGATGATGGGATTTGGCCAAAAAATGATCGGCAAGGATGCTGATGACGTCTTTGTTCTTAACATTGACAACGATCCCACAAAAACAAAATTCCTTGGAATGTACGACTTTTTGCTTGACGGTATAACCACTGTTCTTGCCGAGAAGGAATGGAACTCTCTCGGTTATCCCGCCATTCCTGATAACGCCTCAACGGTGTTCAAGTCCGGCAGAGGTCTGTTCCAGCCAAACAGAGTTGCATACGTTCAAAATCTCTCTGAGTCAAACCTTGAGTTCCAGTACGGCGTGTTGCCTCTTCCCAAGTATGATGAGGTTCAGGAGAACTACTGCTCACCCACCACTGTTTATTGGTCTTTGTTTGTCGCTCTTCCTTCCACCACAAAGGATGAAAACCTTGAGTTTGTTTCATACGTTTTGGAAGCAATGGGCTACTATGGACAGGAGCTGCTCCAGCCCGCATATTATGACATAACCATCAAATCCCAAAAAATGACCGATGCAGAGAGCGAAGATATGCTTGATATCATCTTCAACAACCGTATCTGGGATCCTGCAGCCGTATATGATTTTGGCAGCTCGCTCTATATGTACACAAACCTGCTGCTCGCTGAAAACAACGGTATTTCTTCCGCTATAGAAGAGAACTCCTCTACTATTCAGACCAGCATTGACAACATTCTTGAGCAGATACAAATCTTGGAAGAAGATCAGGCAAACGCCGCATAACCCAAACATAAGGAGAAAACCATGGGTGTAAACGAGCAAATCAAGCAAATTGCAAACAGAATATTTTATCTTAGAGACGCTCTTGATCTCTCTGTTGAAGAAGTGGCATCAAAGGTAGGTCTTGCAGTTGATGAGTATCTCACGTACGAAAACGGTGAGAAAGATATACCTATCAGCATCATTTACTCTGCCGCAGCGGCACTGGGAGTTGATCCGACAGAGATACTTTTGGGAGAAGCGCCCAGAATGTCCGAGTACTGTATCACACGCAAAGGCAAAGGGGTCGGCGTGGAGCGTTTTGAGGGGTATTCTTTTGAAGCGCTTGCCCACAATTTTATCGGTAGAGACAAGGAGCCCATGATCGTCACCATTACCCCATCCGACAAAAAGGCGGATCTGGTATCTCACTCCGGTCAGGAATTCAACTACGTTCTCTCGGGAACGGTAGGCATTACCGTTGGTGACAGAACTTTTGAACTCAACGAGGGTGACTCAATTTATTTCAAGCCATCCATCCCCCATGGTCAGTTTGCAATCAACGGTGTTGCAAAATTCTTGACCATCATTGACAAAGAATGATTGACAATTTTCGCAAAAAAAAGCAATACGGTCAGAATTTCCTGACAAATCCCGCCATTCCCGCACGCATTGCTGCCGAGAGCGGCATCACCGATGCTGACGGTGTCATTGAGATAGGACCCGGATTTGGCATCCTGACAAAAGAGCTGAGCAAAATCGCAAAAAAAGTGGTTGCCGTTGAGATCGACAGCCAGCTGATACCCATTCTGGACAAAAATCTGGCAGAATATAAAAACGCCAAGGTCATCAATGCCGATATCCTTGACGTCGATATTTCCAAGCTTATGGCCGAGGAATTTGACGGAATGTCGGTGTGCGTTTGTGCAAACCTACCCTATTACATTACCTCAGAGATCATCATGACACTTCTTGAGGGGGGACATGGATTCAAAACTGTTACGGTGATGGTTCAAAAAGAGGTGGCAGACAGATTTTGTTCAAAGTGCGGCAGCGACAATTACGGTGCAATTACGGCCGTTATCGATTATTATGCCACGGTGAAACGGCTCTTTACCGTAAAGGCAGGCTGCTTTTCTCCAAAGCCAAAGGTGGACAGTGCCGTAATACGCTTTGATATCAGACAGGAGCCCACGGTATTTCCTGTAGACAAAAAACTGTTTTTTTCAGTCATAAAAGCCGCTTTTGGCCAACGTCGCAAAACCCTGGTAAACGCCATCCACTCTGCTTTTCCCTCTGCTTCAAAACAGGATATTGCATCCTGTATTACAGCATGCGGATACAGAGACGATATCAGAGGCGAACAACTGGACATAAAAGCTTTTTCCGATATTTCAGATCAACTGAAAAAGTTTTTGTGACACATTTTTTAATTCCAACGCATTCCATTTGATTTTTAATAAAAAAGCCAAAGCTGACGCTTCGGCTTTTTTTTGATAGAGGTATTATTTTCCTTTTTTTAAAAATATCAGTTGTATCATTGCGGTGCAACCAAAGAGGAATACACTGCCTCCTTGTTGACAGTCTCCGCAGCGAGGATCGTTGATGTTGCAAACTAAAAGCGAAGAAGTATTTTGACAAAAAACGACTGCAGAGCAGTCGTTTTTTCTGATTTGTTATTTAAGTTTTGTTTCCAATCTGTTTGCAGAAAGATCCAGCCAGTACTTGAGGTCTGTCAGATCTTTTGCAGGGGATGAGCCGCCGGTGCCAAAACATTCGGCAGCAATGGTGATGATATCGTCAAGCTGCGCAGAAACTGATCTTGCGTAGGCGATCTTTTCTTTTGATGTCATCTCAGAAAGCTTATAGCCCGCGGCATCGGAAGACAATGCCTCAAGCTGCAAGATCAGAGCGGATACGTCACCAGATCCGGAGTTGAAGTGTGAGACGTTGTTTATTCGTTCCTTCACATAATCCGCCTGTGCTTTGACAGTCTCGTTGAAGCGGTTTACCTGCACAGAGGGAGCGCGAAACGCACCGTACACAATCTGGTTTTGGTAAGTATTGGGAGTGATGCTGCCCAATGAGAACACTGATACACCGTCGGCGCCTGCCTGTGTCACCTCTGTTAGCTGATATGCAAAGTTGAGCTGTGCGGTATCGGCAAATGCCTGAATTCCGGAGGAATAGAAGGAATGTCCCTTGCATATTCCGGAATACATGGCGGCGTTTTCCTTGACGTACACGTTGTCAGCGCCATAAGACATAGAGAACACCTCGTCAAGCCAATCATTCTCTACCCATGTAGCAACATCCTGGAAAATTGTGGTTCTCACCAGCTTGACGTCGGGATATGTGGCTGCAGAAAGCCAAAGCTCGGGCTCCAGGTCGGTGACCATCTCATATACTTCTTCAACAAAAGAGGTGATGATCTCACGGCGGAACTGATCCCATTTTTCTTTTTCCGATGAGCCCTTTGCAAAGGTGCGGGGATCGGTTTTTATACCTGTTTTTTTGGCAAAAGCCGCAATGATATCGGCATTGTAGCCAAAATCATCTTCTTGATAGTTCAGCTCCGGAAATCTGATATAATCAAGATGCAGTCCGTCAAGATCGTATTTTGTGATAAGCTCTCTGTAGATCTCAAGCACAAAATCACGGCACTCCCTGTCATAGGGATTTAGGAACCCAAAATTGCATCCATCATAATAATAGAAATAATGTCTGCCCTTTTTGTCAATAAGTATCTTTTCGCTCCAGTCTACAAGCAACTGGTTGGAGGGCTGCAGTGAGCCATCATAATATCCAATAAAGAAGTTCTCCACCCATGCGTGAACCTCAATACCGTTCTCGTGGCCGATACGTATAAATCCCTCAAGCACGTCATACCCATCGTGTACGGCATTTTGCTTGACTCCGTCTACATCGATCTGGCCGATACAATATCCGTCATACCACGTCTCGATATAAAGCGCATTCACATTGAGAAGCTTGAGCTTGTTGATGGTCTGTCTTACTTCCTCATCACTCTTCTCGTTGGAGCGGTACCACATTGCACGGTTCTCTGCGCCCCTGCTCTCGATCACAGAATAGAGAAGCGTGTCGCATGTATCGGATACTGTGACAGCGTTGTTGATGGCTGTCTCAAAATCGTATTTCGAAAGTGCATCCTTTGCTTCTGTGAGAAGTGCCTCAAGATTTTCAAAAGAAATATCAAGGTTTTTGTAATCAAGGTTCTTGAGCTGTTTTTTTGCATCATCATACAGCGAAAGTGCCTGTTTGAAATCCTCTTTCGCGTTTCCTATCTTCAGGTCGGGAGTACGGATAATGACAATCTCGTTGTCAGAACCGTTGAGTATAACCTTTTGGCCAAACATATAGGCACCCTGAAGCGTTTCTGCGCTGGTTCCGTGACCTGACAAAACAAACCCGCCTTCGGGGATCTTGCTGTTGCCCTGAATACTATCACCGATCACAGTGCCGTTTTTATCAACGATGATCTCATAACCATACACATTGGTGCCGGTATAAGGCAGACCGCGGTATACAACAAGGAAATTTTCTTTTCTCACTTCATTGACAGCATCATAGTTGAGCGTCGTAACAGAAAAATCGCTGCCTGTAAGAGACAGTGTTGCTGTCTCGCCCTCTTTCACGCGAGATGCTTCAAAGAAAGAGTCGTGATCCTTGTGGATGCTGAGAACAAATCCATTTTTTGGAATAGCATTGTTTCCCTTGTTGACAGAAACCGAAATGACCCTGCCATCCTCTACAACTATCTCGGTTCCGTAGTCGTTTGTACCTGTGGTTTCACCAAAATCGGGTGTATAGAGCACAGAAACTCCCTCGGGCTGACGGAATCCATTGAGAAAATCAAGCGAAAAAATCTTTCCGTCGATGTTGAGATATTTTTCCGGCATGATCTCTGTCTCGATCAACGCAGTTTGGACAACCTCGCCAACCGTAAGCAAAAGAGCTTTTTGTGACAGCTCGGATCCCACAAACGAAAGTGTAAATCCGTCGCTGGTAGGAATCAGAGTTCTGGCGGTATTTTCGGACACAAATGCCACTCTATCGCTAACAACGGCTACGTCCACACGGTTGCCGTCAAAAGCGGGAGTTGCGATCTCTGAAAAATCCTTTGTATACAGGTACACACCATCAGCGCTGATAGAATCTGCGTTTACGTTTGCGTCGGGGATCTCATACCCGTCTCCATCGATGATGACAACGGGAAGCTCGCTGTACCCATTTGCCTTTTCAATACCCGAAAACATGAGTTTTTCGCCCACCTTTACGTAGGATTCTGCATATGCTTTGTTGTATTCACCGCTGAAAATAAGCGCCATTGTACCTTTTTGAATATCACCGCCGGTGGCAATGGATACAACCTCATACCCGTACGTAGTCACTTTGTTGAGAACTGCAACAAGAGAATCTGCAGGAGCTGTATAGGCAGTTTTGCCGGATACAAAGGTTATAACTCCGTCTTTAAAGGCGGTTTTGGGATCAACCATGCCGATACGCCTGATCAATGCACCAACGCCTGCGGGAGAGAATGAGGCAAGATCGGTGCGCTCCTCTACCAGCTCGAGTTTTTCATATCCCGTGAGGTTGATAAGCTGACCAACACTGATTTTTACGGATTCGAGTGCGGTTTTGGGCACCGAAAGTGCAAACCCGTTGTACGGAATAATCGCCTCTGCACCGTTGTCGGTAATTTTTACGATATCAAATTCTTTTTCACCGTCAAGTTCTGCCGCACGGATCGAAATATAGGTTCGTTCCTCTGCCGTTCCGCCCACGTGCATCGCATATTTTCCGTCAATGAGATAATCGTGGGTATAAACAACTATATTTTCTCCTACAGGATCAGAGTTGATCTGCTTGATCTGAAATACGTTGTCACTGGATCTGACAGTAAAAGAAATACCATCAATATACACTGCGCTGTCGGAAGGATCATTATTTTTTGAACACGAAACCGCCAAGGGAAGTGTCAGTATTACCGCAAGAAGTATACAAACAATTTTTTTCATTTTATTCCTGCTCTCTTCTCTTTTTTCTCACAGCAGCAAAAACTGAATAACCGATAATTACCGCAAGCATCACACCACAGATAATATACACACCGTAGCCGGTCTCGCTCTTGGTACTCTTGAGCTTTTCCCACAGATCATTCATATATTGCTTTGTAGGATCCGAGAGATTGACAAAAGAAACTGCGTTGTATCCGACTTTTGTTCCATAGAGAATATCATACGCATCGGGATGAAGCTCCGTCAGATATGCTTTGTAATCCTCGTCATTAACAACAGCAGTGTTGGGAGATGCATAATAAATATACTCCGCATTTGCTCTTGCAATCACGGGATCAAGCAAAAAGTTGATATACAACTCTGCAGCTTTTTTGTTTTTTGAACTCTTGAGGACACATGCTGCGTCAATGAAGACGTTTGTACCCTCCTTGGGATAATAAAACGCAAGATCCGGGTTGTTGCCATACATGGTGAAAAAGTCACCTGCGTAGTACGGTGCAACAGCCGCCTCGCCGCTCTCCATTTTGTTGAAAATCTCATCCATCACGTAGCTCTGAAGCACGTCCTTTTGTGCAAGCAGCTTGTCATACGCCTTGTCCCAGTCAGCAAGGTTTTCTGAATTGATATCAAGCCCTTCAAAAAACTGTGCGGTTGCAAAAGCATCACGTGAGTTGTTGAAATTGAGAATTTTGTCTCTGTATCTCTCGTCCCACATCAAAGACCAGCTGTCGGGGGTACCCTCAACCTGCTTTGTATTGTAAATAATCCCCACCATTCCCACAGAATAAGGTACGGAATACTTGTTCTGAGGATCGTATTGGGTGTTTTTGTATGAATCGGAGATGTACTTGTAGTTGGGAATGTTTGAAAAATCGATCTCTGCCAGATAGTCCTCGGCAATAAGACGTCCGATCATATAATCGGAGGGGATCACAACGTCATAGTTTGCACCGCCTGCAGAAAGCTTGGCATACATCTTTTCATTGGAATCATATGTGTCATACACAACCTTGATTCCGGTGAGCTTTTCAAACTCTTCGTTTACGTTGATAGTATCATCGGTGCCGTCTGAGATAAAATAACCCCAGTTAAAAACATTTAGTGTGACACCTTCAAACTGTGAATAATCCACAGAAGTCGTTGTTTCTGCAAAAGCAAGCTCCTCGTCGGCAGAAGCGGAAATGACTACTAATGAAAACAGAAGTGCTGCTGTAAGCAGGATAACAATGATCTTTTTCAATTTTTGATCTCCTTTTTATGTTTTTCTTTGGTATCCTTGTTGCCGATAACATTGATGAGTATGAGAAGTACCATCACAAAAACGACAATAAGGGTATTTATTGCATAAAGCGAGGGTCTCACGCCTTTGCGTACGACAGAATAGATATATACCGGCAAGGTCTGGAAACCGCTTCCCGAAACAAAATAACTGATGAGAAAATCGTCAAGGGACAGTGTAAATGCCATCAGCATTCCGGACACAACGCCTGACATTATGCATGGCAGCTCGACCTTGAAAAAGGACATAATGGGTGTACAACCCAGATCCATTGCCGCCTCAGGAAGATGCTTGTCCATCTGCTTGATTTTTGGCAGCACCGACAGAATCACATATGGCAGACTGAACGTGACGTGTGCAATGAGCAAAGTCCAAAAATTCAAAGCCGAACTGAGCCCAATGACGGAAGCGCAGGACACAAACAAAAGCATCATAGAGACACCGGTTACTATATCGGGGTTCATCATAGGAACGTTTGTCACTGACATTATTCCACGGCTCAAGTATTTGTTTTTCATACGGGAGATACCCACAGCGGCAGAAGTGCCCAAAACTCCGGAGATCGCTGATGTGGTAACTGCAAGTATGAGGGTGTTTTTCAGTGCGTTTCCAACGTCGGAGTTGCTGAACACCTCTTTGTAATACTTTAGGGAAAACCCTGTCATCTCACTGAGACTGCCTGTACTGTTGAATGAGAAAACCACCATTACGATGACAGGTGCATACAGCAGGAAGAAGATGAGAAAGATATAAAACTTTGACAAAAATTTCACAGTATCATACCTCCCCCGTCCTCATCATCCGAAAATTTGTTCATCACGGCAATGGAGATCATAATGAGAACCATCAGCACCAGAGACAGCGCAGAACCAAAATTTTTGTTTCCGGCAGTGATGAACTGGTGCTCGATCGCCTCACCAATAAGCATATTCTTGCCTCCGCCCAGTGCCTGCGAAATATAAAAAGTGCTGATGGCGGGCACAAAAACCATGGTGATACCTGATACTATACCGCCCTTTGACAGAGGAATGATCACCTTTGTCAAAACCGAAATCTTGTTGCATCCAAGATCCTGTGATGCCTCAATCACATTTTTGTCAAGCTTTGAGATGACCGTGTATATGGGAAGAACCATATACGGCAGGAAGTTGTACACCATACCAAAAATCACGGCAAAAGGCGTGTTTATCATATGGATAGGTTCATCCAAGATGCCTGACAGCATGTTGTTGATAACACCTGTATTCTCAATCAATCGACTGAGAGAATAAGTACGTATCAGCAGGTTTGTCCACATAGGAAGCATCAGAAGCATGATGGCCATTGACTGAAAACGGCGTGTGGACTGAGATATGAAATAGGAGAGCGGAAAAGCAATGAGAAGACACACTACTGTGGCAATCATGGAGTACATGATAGAACGCACAAATGTATCAACATAATCCTGCTCTGCCAATTTTTTTATATTGTCAAGAGTAAAAGCACCGTCAGCGTCGGTAAATGTGTACCAAGCAACCATACACAGTGGTATAACGATAAACAATACCGCCCACACTGTGTACGGAGCCGCAACAAAACGCTGAAGAAATGAGCTCTTTTTATTCATTTTCTTCCTCAGTATTCTCAGAAAGCTTGTCCAACTCATCGGAATAAGAGCTGTAATCTCCAAACACTCCTGAATACTCACTCTTTTTCATAATATGAATGGCATCCGGCTCAATAAACAGGCCGATCCGTGCACCAACCGGCTGATACTCGGTGGATTGGATCATCCATTTGAAGCCGCGGATGTCAACGATTATCTCAAAATGAACTCCCTTGAACGTGACACTTGTGACCTCTCCGTAGAGCATACCATTTTCTACAGGTACAACATCAACGTCCTCAGGACGTATCACAACGTCAACCGGCTCGGATCTGTCAAACCCCTTGTCGAGGCATCTGAAATTCCGGCCTGCAAACTGTACGTTGAAATCATCTACCATGATGCCGTCAACAATGTTGCTCTCTCCGATAAAATCTGCAACAAAAGCATTTTTGGGCTCATTGTAAATATCAAGCGGTGTGCCGATCTGTTGGATCCTTCCACCGTCCATTACAACAACCGTGTCGGACATGGAGAGCGCCTCCTCCTGATCGTGAGTGACATACACAAAAGTGATGCCAAGACGCTGCTGGATCCCTTTCAGCTCGGCCTGCATATCCTTGCGGAGCTTGAGGTCAAGGGCGCCGAGGGGCTCGTCCAACAGGAGAACCCTAGGCTTTACGGCAAGTGCACGGGCAATAGAAACACGCTGCTGCTGACCGCCTGACAGAGAATTTATATCACGCTTATTAAAGCCCTTGAGATTGACCAGTTCAAGCATCTCGTTGACGGTCTGTTTAATCTCTTTTTCGGGCTTTTTTTGTACTCTCAGACCAAATGCGACGTTTTCATACACGTTGAGATGAGGAAAAAGAGCGTATTTTTGGAATATGGTATTGATCTGACGCTCATATGGGGGAAGATCGTTGATTCTCTTACCCTCAAAGTACACGTTTCCGCTGTCGGGCTTTACAAACCCGGCGAGTATGCGGAGTGTGGTGGTTTTTCCGCAACCGGATGCACCGAGAAGTGTCACAAACTCCTTTTCGTTGATGTCAAGGCAAAGGTTGTTGAGTATCTGATCATTATCAAATTTTACAGAAATATTTTCGAGCCGAAGAAGCGGCCCTCCGGGATTTTCCTTCAATTTTTTGCTCCTGTTCATATATAAAATATATCACTTTGATAATACAGTTTATTGCATCTTTTGTCAATAGTTTGGGGCAAATTTAGACATTTTTTGCCCAATATTCTTTCTTCCTTTCTTATGCATAATTTTCCGATTTTTTGACAAAAATACTTGTTTTATTTTCTAAGTTTAAAATGTTAACAAATTGTTAACCAAACCATTTGGAAACAGTGATATATTATATGAAGTACAGTTATGCGTATTTTTATTATTCCATTTTCGTGAGGATATTTTTATGATTTCAAAAAATCTTCTTTCTGCTCTTGAGGGCATCGGATTTCAGTATTATGCCGCTGATTCAAGTGCAAAATGCCATGCCTATGCCATCTATGGCGGGTACCTTGTCTCTGCATACGAGGATGCAGGAAAAAAGGTTGCTTATTTCAATTTCAAGTTCTCCGACGGCGAGGAAAATGCCAGCAAGAGATATTCGTTTTCCGAATCGTTTTCGGCACGTATGGATGAGTTTTCCATCACTGATTACTCCCTTGCCGAGGACGGTCTCAAGGTGGTTGCAGGATGCGGAATCACGGATTTTCTCCGACTGATCGATTCTTGCGTTGCACTGCTCATCGAAAACGAGATCGACGGTGCTTTGCGTTGCTCTGTTTGCGGAAACAAGTTTGGCACGCGCAACCCCAAAAAGGTAACATTTGGTTGCGACAACAGACTGATGTGTGAGCACTGCGCCTTTGAAGCTCTGGAGGATCACAACAAAGAAGAAGCAACACAAGCACCTGCCAAATCAGATTCCCCCATTGTGCCCGGTGTGCTTGGCTCGGTTTTGTTTTCGCTGCTTGGTGTTGGGCTGTATTTTGTGTTTTATTACTTTATCTCCCCTGCCATCGGCAACACAGAGTTTGAAGTAAGGTATATTTTCTCCGCCCTTGGTTTTGCTGTTGCTCTCCTTGCTTATGTCGGATACCGTGCTTTTTGCAAAAAGGTCTCCATGGGTGTGTATGTCACGGTGCCTGTATGCGCGGTTGTTTTTTCAGCAATCGGTCAGTATATCGGCGTTGTGTTTGAATTTTTGAAAAAAGGCGGATTTGCTGTATCCAACCTTTCAAACAAATCATTTTGGCTGGTTCACGTCAGAAGCACCGTACCCGATGACGTGGTTGACAATTTTGTTTCATTCTCCGGAAAATTTTATGTTTTTCTTACCATAAGTCTTTTGTTTGCCATTGTTGGCTCTGCTATTTTTCTTCTCTCCCTTCGCGAAAAATCCATGAAGAAAAAAGATCCGCTGGTAATCGAAACCATAAAAATCAACTGATACCTACCGTATGGCGGAATTATTTCCGCCATACTTTGGTTTTAAGTGGGTTTTAAGTTAATTGCTCTATCATCACAATCGGAGGCGATATAATATGAACATACTTGTTGTGGAAGACGAGCGAAACCTCGCTGACAGTTTGAAAGAGATTTTGACTGCACAAAAATACGCCTGCGATGCGGTTTATGACGGCATTGACGGACTTGAATATGCCGAAAGCGGAATATACGACGTGATTCTGCTTGACATTATGATACCCAGAATGGACGGGTTTGAAATACTAAAGCATCTGCGAGCAAAAAAAATCAACACCCCGGTTCTTTTGCTCACTGCCCGCGACGACGTAAACGATAAGGTGAGAGGTCTCGATTGCGGTGCTGACGATTATTTGACCAAGCCGTTTTTAAAAGACGAGCTTTTGGCACGTATACGCGCTCTCACAAGGCGCAAGGGTGAGATTATTGTTGACACACTGAGATTGGACAATCTCTGTCTCAATCTCAACACCTACACTCTTGAGGCCAACGGAAAATCCGTTCATCTCGGTTTTAAAGAATTTGAGATCCTCAAGCTGTTTATGTCCAACCCTTCCCAGATTTTCAGCAAAGATGACATTATCACAAAAGTATGGGGTTATCTCTCCGATGCGGAGGATAACAACGTGGAGGTATATATCTCATTCCTACGAAAAAAGCTGGATTTTGTAGGTTCAACCGTATCAATAAACACCATCAGAAAAATCGGATATCATCTTGTGTGCGGAGGTGAGACAGAGACTTGATCAAAAAGCTGAAAAGAAAATTTGTCGTTATCAACATGACGCTGATACTCACATTTGTGACAATCGTATGTGTTATTATCTTTGTTCACACAAAAAACGACCTTGAAAATAAAAGCATCAACGCCATGACTGATATTCTCATGACCGGAAGAACCGGGCTGGATCATTTTTTGGATCCCGAAAGCGCAAAAAAAGACAGATACTCTCACCTATCAACATATATTATCGACCTCAATGAGTTCAACAACACCTGTTATATTCAAGGTTTCGGGGATGAAGCGGAGCTGACAGAAGCGCAAAAAACACACATCAACAACCTCATCAATGCAGTAAACAGCCAAACCTCTGACATTGGAATTCTTGATGATTTTAATTTCAGATACCATTATAAAACCACTCCTGTTGGAAAAAAGATTATTTTTCTTGACAGGCAGTATGAATATGATGAGCTTGCAAGACACTTTGTATTATTTTTTGTAGTAGGAATCACTGTTTTTGTCGTGTTTTTCTTTATCAGCATACTTTTGGCCGGATTTGTTGCATCTCCTATTGAAAAATCCCTGAAGCAACAGCAACAACTCATCTCAGATGCATCTCATGAACTAAAAACACCCATTACGGTTGTACTTGCAAACACAGAAATATTGCTTTCAAATCCCGAGTCACGGGTTTGCGAGCAGTCAAAATGGCTGTCAAACATAAAAGACGAGACAACCAGAATGTCATCCCTTGTGACTGATATGCTCTATCTTGCAAAGTCCGACGAGATCATCAAAAGCGAAGAGAGCGAAATTTTTGACCTCAGCAGCGCTTCATATGAAGCGGCTCTGCCATTTGAGAGCATATGCTTTGAGCGAAACAAATCTTTTGAGATAAACATTCAACCGTCGGTTTTTGTATACGGCCAAGCAAAAGCTATCAAGGAGCTCATTGTGATATTGCTGGACAATGCCGTGAAATACTCCAACACAAACGGCGTGATAAAATTTAAATTGTTTTCTGATTCTGACAAAGCAGTCATTTCGGTTTTCAACACCGGAGATCCGATACCAAAGGAGATGCTCCCTCGGGTATTTGAACGCTTTTTCCGTGTTGACACTTCCCGTTCTCGTGAGATCGGCGGCAACGGTCTGGGACTCTCAATCGCAAAGCGAATTGTGGAGACAAACAACGGAAAAATTTCGGTCACCAGCAACGCCGACAGTGGAACAGCTTTTGTTGTTTCTTTCAAAAAGCACAAAGGTTCAAAGCAGCAAAGCGGCAGAGAGAATAATACCTTTAATTTTTCAGAATGATTACAATTTGACGGATTTTTTTGCCTCCAAGATGGGAACACTTTTTGTGTAAACCATTTTGGAGGTTTTTTATGTACAAGGTCGAGATATGCGGTGTCAATACCTCAAAGCTGAAAGTTTTGTCCGAAAAAGAAAAGAGCGACTTGCTGATCCGCACAAAACAGGGAGACAAATCCGCCCGCGAGAAGTTGATAAACGGAAATTTGCGTCTTGTCCTCAGCGTACTGCGTTCATTTCAGAACAGGGGTGACAACCCTGATGATCTTTTTCAGGTGGGGTGCATCGGACTTATCAAAGCCATTGACAATTTTGACGTTTCTCTTGACTTAAAATTCTCAACTTATGCCGTTCCTATGATTATTGGCGAGCTGAGACGCTACCTTCGTGATTACAATCCCGTAAGAGTTCCCCGTTCATTGCGCGATCTTGCATACAGGGCACTTCAGGTTCGGGAGCGCTTGTGGTCAAAAACATCAAAAGAGCCCACTGTGGAGGAGATCGCAAAAGAGCTTGGTGAAAAGACCGCATCGGTTGCAACGGCATTGGATGCAATTCTTGAACCTATTTCTCTTTTTGAGCCGGTCTATTCTGACAACGGAGACTCTGTTTTTGTGTTGGATCAGATCAAAGATACAAACTCCAATGACGAAAACTGGCTGGATAACATTGCAATAAATACAGCCATCAATTCTTTGGGGAATCGCGAAAAAAAGATTCTTTTGATGAGATACTACAGCGGTAAAACCCAAACCGAGGTGTCAAAAGAAATCGGGATCTCTCAGGCACAGGTGAGCAGACTTGAAAAAAACGCTCTTGAACAGGTGCGAAAAATGATGCAATAAAAACAAATATTTTTTGGTCTGTTGCAAAAATCGTTTTACAACAGACTTTTTTTGTTGAAAAATCATATTGACACATACAGATGACAAGGATAAAATAACTGTTATCAAACCAAAGGAAGTGTAATATGAAAATCAGGAACTTTTTAAAATCCAGAGGGATTGAGCTATCCTGGAAAACCTATTTTGTTACTGCAATGGGTGCAATGGCACAGGGACTTTTTGTTTCCCTCCTGGTTGGCACCATTCTCAAAACTCTTGGTCAACAGCTGGATATTCAGTTTTTGCTTGATATTTCGGCAATTGCCATGAACAACTACGTGGTCGGAGCCGCCATTGGTGTGGCTGTTGCCATGGCTCTCAAGGCGACAGGGCTTTTGCTTTATTCAGCCGCTGTTGTGGGCGCCATGGGCTACATTATGGGTTCCACCATTACCGCAAATGGCAGCGAGATTTTTTATTCCGCAGGGCCTGCCGGATCTTTTCTTGCGGTTCTCATCGCAACCGAGATCGGAAAGCTGGTCAACAAGCGCACAAAGGTTGACATTCTTGTTACTCCGATTTTTACAATTCTTATCGGATACGGTATTGCATCCATCTGCTGCCCGGGTGTGGCGTACGGCATGTATTGGCTGGGTGATTTTATTAATACCGCAACGGAGATGCATCCCTTTGTGATGGGAATCATTGTTTCTGTTGTTGTTGGTATCATCCTTACCCTGCCCATCAGCTCTGCAGCAATTTGCGCGATGATCGGTATTACAGGCATTGCCGGCGGCGCTGCAACAGCAGGCTGCTGCTGTCAGATGGTTGGATTTGCTGTAATGAGCTTTAGAGAAAACCGTTGGGGCGGCATTCTCGCACAGGGCTTGGGAACATCTATGCTCCAGATGGGAAATATTATCAAAAAACCCATCATCTGGATTCCATCAATTCTTTCCTCTGCGATTGCAGGACCTGTTGCAACCCTTGTATTCAAGCTTCCAAACACCGGTGTTTCTGCAGGTATGGGCACCTGCGGTTTGGTAGGGCCTCTTGGTGTTATCTCTTCTGTTGAGACCATGACTGCTGAGCTTTGGATCGGAATTTTTGTGGTATGTCTGCTTATCCCTGCAGTGGCAACACTTGCTTTCAGTGAGGTATTTCGCAAGTTGGGCTGGATCAAAACCGGAGACCTTGCGCTGGAGCTTTAACAATTTCTTTTCAACAAAAAACAACGCTTCCAAAAAAACGGAAGCGTTGTTATTTTTTTAATCTGCTTTTGGGTACTCATTGCATAGCAGATGAACGGGAGGTTCATCCTCCTCGATTGTAGGAAATCTGCCCTGCGTTTCATAAAAACGGTTGTCAGTATTGTCGTCGTTCACCATTGAAACCTCGCCGATAAGCACTTTTCCATACCCCTCCTCTGCCCAGAATGCGTGATACTGTCTGGGGGGCAGTGTAATGCTCTCTCCGGGTGTCAGGCGCAGTTTTGTGCCCGCCGGGACGGTTCTTGTACATCCATCAATGTTTACGGTAACATCCGTATCTGCAAGGCCCTCATTTTCATCACAGTTGTAAACTTCCACGATGATATTTCCGCCGCCGCGGTTGATGATATCCTCCATTTTATTAAAATGAAAATGCATGGGACTGTATTGGTTCTCATCGGAGATCAGAAGCTTTTCTGCATATGTCTTTTGGGAATTTGTTTTGAGATTTCCATTGCGGATAGTGAAAAGGAAAAGACCGATCTTCTGAAAATCTCCGTGACCGTAATCTGTCACATCCCAGCCCAGCATATTGTCACGGATCTCGTTATACTCACAGCCCTTATCTGCCCATTCCTCAGGAGAAAAATAAGCAAACGGAGGCAGGCAGAATTTCATTTCTTTGATAAACTCAATATTCTCTTTGATTATTCTGTTGATCTCAGAACGTTTCATAAAAATGTCCTCCAAACACAAAAAGAGAACCATGCGGATCCCTTTTTGTGTGATTTTATTTGAACCAAATGTTTGTACAAAACAAAATGAACAGCAGCCCGCCCAGCACAAAAATACCTGTCACCGCAAGGGTTGCAAGAACCACACCGCGTAGCATGGCTCGCTCCTCGGTTTTTGACATTTGGATGCCGTTGTCGTTTGATTTTGATGCCTTGTTGGCACGTTCCACGTACCATGGCATACCGTCAACATTCATGTTGGCAACGGTTCTGCAGTCATCGTCATCATACTGCTTTCTTTTTTTGCTCATTGCTCGTCCTGTTTGTTCTCCAAAGATTCCATCGCATCATAGAGGTGGCACGCCACAAAGTGACCGGGCTCAATCTCTCTGAACGAGGGATTCTCGGTTTTGCATATCTCCATACAGTCCTTGCAGCGAGTGTGGAATTTGCATCCGCTGGGAGGATTTGCAGGAGAAGGAATGCTGCCTTCCAAAACAATTCTGTCCATTTTTACATCAGGATCAGGAACGGGAATTGCTGAGAAAAGCGCTTGTGTGTAAGGGTGCATAGGTTTGTCAAACAGTGCATCTGTTTCGGCAAACTCTACCATTGAACCCAGGTACATAACACCAACCGTGTCAGAAATATGCTGAACAACGGAAAGGTCATGGGAAATGAACAGATATGTCAAGTTGAACTCTTTTTGCAGGTCGGACAAAAGGTTGATGATCTGTGCCTGAATCGAAACGTCAAGTGCCGATACCGGCTCATCACAGAGAATAAACTCAGGATTGAGGGCAATTGCTCTTGCAATGCAGATACGCTGTCTCTGGCCGCCGCTGAACTCGTGCGGATATCTGTCCTTGTGATATTCCTGCAAGCCGCAGGCACGCATGATGCGGGTGATATAATCATCAAACTCCTCAGGAGGAACTATTCCGTGCTCACGCACACCCTCACCGATGATCTCACCGATGGGAAGACGGGGCGAAAGGCTGGAATAAGGATCCTGAAAGATGATCTGAATCTTGGGGCGCATCTTGCGAAGACTCTTTTTATCAAGCTTGAAAATGTCAACGCCGTTGAACTTGACCTCACCGTCAGTGATGCTGTGAAGACGGAGAATCGTCTTTCCGACTGTGGTTTTTCCGCATCCAGACTCGCCAACAAGACCCATTGTTGTGCCACGCTTGATTTTGAATGAAATGTCATCAACTGCTTTTACGTTGCCAACGGTCATTTTGAAAAAGCTGGATTTGATAGGAAAATACTTTTTCAGGTGATTGACTTCAAGAAGATAATCGTTCTCAGAGGGATTGTTGGTATTATTTGCTTGAGAGTTCATTCAACAGTTCCTCCACGTTCACAGTTTTTGGGTATTCAAGGATCTCGCCTTGATCAACGTATTTCCAGCAGGAAACAATATGAGTATCACTGACCTTGATGGATGGCGGATATTTTCCGTCACATTTCTCTACACAAAGGTCACAGCGGTCCTTGAAATAGCAATGGTTGGGCATATTGATAGGATTGGGCACGTTGCCGCGGATGTTGTAAAGCGAATCCACTTTCTTGTTGATAGCGGGCTTGCTCTTCATCAAACCGATTGTATAGGGATGGAGAGGATTGTGGAAAATATCTTCGCTGGTTCCCTTTTCAACGATTCTGCCGGCATACATAACCACAACATAATCAGCCATGTGGGCAATAACACCAAGATCGTGCGTAATAAGCACGATGGAGCTGTTTACCTTGTCTTTCAGGTCTTTGAGAAGATCAAGGATCTGCGCCTGAATAGTAACATCAAGTGCAGTCGTGGGCTCGTCAGCAATGATGATCTCGGGCTTGCAGGCAAGTGCAATCGCAATCATAATTCTCTGACGCATACCACCCGAAAGCTCGTGAGGATACATACTGTAAACGCCCTCTGAGTTGGCAATACCAACCATTTTGAGCATCTCAATAGTGCGTTCCTTTACTTCCTCGTCATGCATCTCAGGGTTGTGAAGCTTGATAACCTCATCAACCTGCATTCCGATACGGAATACAGGATTGAGACTGGTCATAGGCTCCTGAAAGATCATTGAGATCTTGTTGCCGCGGATCTTCATCATCTCAGAATTGGGAGTGTTGACGATATTGTATGCCTCTCCGTCTCCAAAATTGAATCTGATCTCACCGCCTACAACCTGACCTACCGGACGCTGAAGAAGCTGCATGATCGAAAGAGATGTAACACTCTTTCCGCATCCCGACTCACCAACAATACCTACCGTTGTATTTTTGGGAACATCAAAAGTAACGCCGTCAACAGCTTTTACGGTGCCGATATCGGTGAAGAAGTAGGTACAAACGTTATCGCACTCCAACACGTTGTTGGGGTCACGCATTTTTGTTTTGTACACCTCGGGATTTGTTTTTGCGTTGTGATATTTCTTTTCAAGCTTGCGTGTCAGCTTGCGGTTGAATCTGGATATACGGCTGGATTCCTTACCGGAGATATATGAGCTTGATTTTGTTTTTTCTTTCTTTGCCATAGTGACCTCCTTATCTCTTCATCTTCGGGTCAAATGCATCTCTGAGACCGTCGCCAACAAAGTTGAAAGCGATAACGGTGAGACAGATAAGCAGACCCACAGGGATCCAGATGTATGCATACTGTGTCATGCTCTCAATAGACTGTGTAACAGCGTTGATCATTGTACCCCATGTTGCCAGAGGTCTCTTTACGCCCAATCCCAGGAACGAGAGCGTGGATTCTGTCAATATAACGCCGCCAAGACCCATTGTTGCGGAAACGATAAGCTGTGGCATAACGTTGGGAACCAGATGTTTGAAAATTCTGCGTCCGGTGCGAAGACCCGTTGATTCTGCCGCAACCATGAACTCCTGCTCACGGAGGGAGAGAATCTGACCTCTTACCAGACGGGCAATTCCTGCCCAGCCGAGGAATCCAAGAACCGCCATCAACCACATCAAGCGTACATAGGGGTCCATTCCAAGTGTTTCAAACAACGATCCGAGAATAATAAGGATGGGCATGCTGGGGATACAGTAAAAGATGTCAACCATACGCATGATAAGGTTGTCAACCCAACCGCCAAAGTATCCTGCAATACCTCCCATGATTACGCCGAGTATTGTTTCGATGATAACGACTACAAAGCCAACAAGCAGTGAGATTCTGCCACCGTACATAATACGGGAGAAGATATCCATACTGTCACCGTCGGTTCCGAGTATATGCTCAGCAGAAGGCGATGCATATCTGTCCAAAACTTTTTTGGTCTGTATGCACTGCAGTGAATAGTCTGTGTTCTTGCGAGTGACGGTGATTGTTCTGTTCTCAACGATATTGTTTCCATTCTCGTCGTAGACATACTCACCTGTCTCATAATCTCTTGTGGGTACACCGTAATCAAACGCAGTGGTGATTGCACCGTCGTTGTTCATTGCGGTGATAACTTGATTTACCTTATCCTTGAACGCAACATCAAATGTATCATTGCCTGCGGGAGTTCTCACCGCAAAGGTGGTAATTCTTGCATAGTCAGCACCGTCTTTTTTCAGCACAGGTGCGCCGTTGTTGGGATCAATAGAATAGGTGCTTCCATCATAATCAAAGTTCTTGCCCGAGTATATGTTGGAATATACAAGGAATTTCAACTGGTTGGAAAATTCCTCACCCTTTTCAAGAAGGTCATAGGTATACACTGTGGTAACGTACAGAACGTTTGCATCGATCTGCTCGTAAACCATAAACGTGCCATCCTCAAGAGCTGTGAGTGAGTATTTCTTTGAATCAAATTCAAAGGAAAGACCCTCGGTTTCGGCAGCTTGTGCAGCAGCGGAAACAAACTCATCGCCCAGTTCCTCTTCTACAGTATAGTCGATATTTCCTGAATAACCGTGTATGTAGACAACGTAGGAATTTTTGATTCCGGCGCTTTCGATGCTGTAAGTATATCCGTCCTCACCATCAAATCTGAACGACTTGTCATTGATAGCTCCATTGATAGAATCAACAAATCCTGCATAGGGCTCAACAAATTCGCCCTGATACTCAGGCGCCTGAAGCTTTTTAAAATTACAAAAAGCAATCTTGTCGTTGAGAACACCAATCTCGATCATCTCGGTTGCAAGAGTATATACCTTTTCTCCGAGCTTGCGGACGGTATAGTTGACACCGTTGCGGTCTGTGACAACCTTGATGTCAACACCTTCCTCCTCCATCCCTGAGATTATAGAGTTCATATTGTTTCTGATGTTTCTGTCAATGCTCTTCTGGTCATAATTCTCGTCAGCCCAGATGTTGAGATACTCTGTTCTGTCTGTAGCAATAGCGTAGTCAAGATTCAGGTCATCAAATTTCCAGAACTGCTCAGACTGAGAGTAAGGATAAAAAACAGGACCGACAAACGCAAAGAGGAACATGAAAAGAAGAATGCATGTACCAACGATAGCCAGTTTGTTTCGAATAAAACGTTTAAAAACCAGCTGACCGGGGCTGAGAACCTTGACGCGCTGAGAATCGTCAAGAGTCATTGGCTTGTTCTCATTGTTTTCTGTTTGAGAACGCTCTTTTTTCTTCAGTTCTTCATTAAAATTCTTCTGGCTCATTCTGGCACCCCCTTACTCAACTCTGACGCGGGGATCGACCGCCGCATAGAGAATGTCGGAAATGAGTGTTCCCAGCAAAGTAAGGATTGCGGAGAACGCAAGGTAAAACATGGTAAAGGGAATATCACCCTTTGTCATGGAGTGGTAAGAACAATATCCGATTCCGCGGAGGTCAAACAAAGTCTCGGTGATAAGAGCGCCGGAAAAGAGTCCCGGAAGCGAGCCGCCGAGAATTGTAACAATGGGAATCAGGGTATTGCGGAATGCATGGTAACCAATGACCTTCTTTTCAGAAAGTCCTTTTGCTCTTGCGGTTCTGATATAATCGGCATTGAGAACCTCAAGTGTGTTTGTACGAGTATAACGCATAAGGCTGCCGATGCCTATAATAATCAAAGTCAATGCGGGCAGAACATAATGGGCGATAACGTCCATGACCTGGCCAAATGCAGACAAACTCTCATAGTTGTTGCCCTTCATACCGCCAACCTCAAACCATCTGAGTTTGACAGCAAAAATCATTTTTAGCAATGATGCTACAAAGAACGTCGGCATAGATATACCTACCAACGCAACAACCGTGACAGTATAGTCAGTGATACTGTATTGCTTCTTTGCAGCAACAATTCCAAGAGGAATTGCAATTATCGTTTGGAAAACAAACGCAACAACAGAAAGGAAAAAACTGTACCAAATAACGTCATTGAATTTTTCAACAACGTCAACAGTCCATTCCCAGCTGTAGCCAAAATCGCCTTTCAGACTCTTTGACAGCCAAGAAATGTAGCCCGTAACAACCGGCTTGTCCATTCCCAACTGTTCATTCAATTCTGCTTTGAGCTGTTCATAACTTTTTGTTGCACCGGCACGGTTTGAAAGCTCTCTTGCTGTTCTGTCAACGTATCCTGAGGGCAACGATACCATCAGAACGTAGATGATAAACATTACAAGCAAAAGTATGACCGTGCAATACATCAAACGCTTTGTAATAAACTTCAACATAGGATTCCACCGTCCTTAATCAATGAGCGGTTATTAAAAAGTGCCAGCATTCAAGTAAGAGTCTGCGGAATCCGCAGACTCTTACCCAAAACTTTTGTACTAAATCAAGTACTATTCCGTTTTTCTCGGATTATTTCATCTCGAGAAGCTCGATGTCGTTCATCCAACCCCAGAAAGTGGTGATGTCGGGTGTAACGGTATCGATGTTGATCTTTGCAGAAGCCATGATGATAGCGTTCTGTCTCTGGTATGTGGGAACCTCAACACCCCAGTCCATGATCAGCTCAAGGCACTCTTTGTAGGTTGCCTTGCGGAATGCCTGGTCAGCACTGGATCTTGCAGCCATGATGAGCTCATCAAGCTCAGCATCAGCGATGCGGTAGTGGTTGGATCCGGTCTTGTTGTCGCTGTGGTATACCTGATACATGTCAGGATCTACGGTTGCGCCCCAAGCTGCTGCCCACATATCGCAGGTGCCTGCATCAAGAGCATCCCAGAGGATGTTGGAGTCTTTAGGGTCGTTGATCTCAAGAGTGATACCAACAGTTGCAAGTGCAGCGGATGCATTGGTAACAACGTTGTATGCGGGGTGATCGCCGATACCGTCAGCGGGGATAATGAACTCATAGTTGAGTCTTGCACCCTCGGGAGCAGCGGTGAACTTGCCTGCTGCCTCGTCATAGGTGAAGCCTGCTGCCTTGAAGAAGCCAACAGCTGCCTCAAGTGCTGCTGCATACTGCTCTTCCTCGGTCATGCCTTCGGTGTAGATAGCATTGCCATCAACATCGGTGGAGTATGCAAGCTTGTAGCCCTCATCTGCGGGCTTGGGTGCTGCCCAAGATGTGTTGGAGATGGGGTACTGGATAACGGAAGCTCTGTCGCCGTAGTAGGAGTTGATAACAGACTCACGGTAGATGGAGAACAGAGTTGCAAATGCTTTTCTGAGGTTCTTGGACTCTTCAGAAGCTTTGTCGTCACCAACGAGCATGGTGTCTGCGCAGATGCCGATATAGCCGTAGCCAAGGTTGTCAACAGTGTTGGTGGTGATAACGTCGCCGATAAGCTCGCCGTTGGAGTTTGCCCCCTTAACAGCGGTTACAGCAGTCTCGCTGAAGCTGGGATCGGTGATATCAAAGCTGCCGCTGAGAACGCCGGAAACTTTGTTTGCATCGGATGTCTCACGGAAGATCAGATTTTTGATCTTGGGGCATCCCTTGAAGTAGTACTCGTTGCGCTCGTATACGATACGGCCGTCAGAATACTCAACAAATTTGTAAGGACCAGCGCCCAGGGGCTTGGTGGTCTTGGATTTTATGGTAGAAAGGTCACCCTTGGTGAAACCAAACTTGTTCTCGGTGTATTTGTAAGCATCTCTGCTGCCGTAGTAGTGGAGAGGGCTTACGGAGAGGCCGAGCTGGTAAATAGTGTTTGCGGAGAACTCGGTAACAGTAACCTTGAGGGAGTACATACCGGTCTTCTCGATACCGGAGATATAGTCTGCGGACTCACCGGTAACAACACCTGCAACGTAAGTGCTGTAGGTATCGCCAATCTCTGCTTCGATCAGATCAAACAAAGAAGTACCAGCGGACTCAGTCTTGCTCATCTCAGCGAGGTCGTACTCGTAGGACTCAAGAAGGTTCTTTACGTAATCCTCGATGGTGGGGAATGTCTCGGTCATATCATAGGTGGTGCCGAGAGCATCGGTGAATGTGCCGTCATCGTTGGGAGAACCAAATCCCCAAGCAAACATACCGAGAGCAACATTGTTGTTGCCAACTGAGGGGAGGTAGGAAGAGAAGTTTACAACGCAGTAATCAACGATCTCCTGAGCAAACGCTTTCATTGCGGCCTCAAGAGCTGCGGTGTAGGTGTTGTACTGATCCTCGGTGTAGAAGTCTTTGTTGTCGGTGGTGCCGGCAGCATAGTCAGCTACGATGAGGTTTGAAAGGAGCTCCATACCGGAACGGTACTCTTCAACACCCTTGATGGGAACAGCGTACAGAGTGCTGGATCCATCATATGAGGGGTCGCAGAGAACGTACATGGAGAAGATAACGTCGTCAGCGGTAAGGTTTACGCCATCGCTGAAGAAGATATCCTCGCGGAGAGTGAAGTTGTAAACGAGAGATCCATCCTCGTTCTCAACGATCTCGCAATCAGCGATACCGGTGTATTTGTAATCGGTGCCGTTGTATGCGATGGTCTCACCCTCGATACCATTGAGAATGATGTTGCCCTCACGGTCAGAGGTAAGAAGGCCAACCTGAGTGATGCTTGCTGCATCCTGATCGTATTGAGTGGTAGCAAAGAAGGGGCTGAACTTCTGTGAGAAGAGGTCGTAACCAACTGCGAGTGTATCGCCGCCGGCATACTCGGGAATGGTGGGTGTGGGAGCGGTCTTGTTGCTTACTGCATCAAGATCCGTTGCATCCTGGGATGTTGTTCCGGAAACGTCAGTAACGGAAGAGGTATCGCCTTCGCCCTTGTTACAAGCTGCGAAGAAGGGTACCATCATAACTACTGCGAGGAACAGCGCCAGAACTTTGAGTGCTGTCTTCATAGGTATAAATCCTCCTAAAATTTTATTATTAAGCGTTTGACGCAAAATAATCAACGGTTGGGATTGGGGATCGAATAATCGATGTGAGTCGCAATTCTGTTGCGCAATGCAACACAAATCCCCGATGCGGTGCAAAGAAGCAACAAAAATGCCGTGTTGGCAACATCTCCGCCAATGATCATCTCAGAAGCATTGAGTGCCCAGCAAACCACGTCTCCGCAAAGTGCAACAGTTGCAAACAAAAGTGTGGCAAACGAGCTGGAGATGATGCGGTTGGATATCTTGTCGCTCTGCTCTCGGGTAAAGGGCGGTTCCAATACAAAAAGATTGTAAACACCCATAACAAGATAGAACAAGGGAAAAACCGCCAGTGCTTGCGGAATGGCAACGTACATGGTGTGGCTTGCGGTACTTTGTATTGCAAAGGAAGCAAAAGATACAATGCAAGCAATGACACAAATGAGATAAATCCGCTTTGTTCTTTTTACCTGATCCCGAGTAGACACAAAGGTGTAATAATCACCCACATAATACGTTTTTGTCTTGATCCTGCCGCGCTTTCCCTGCTCATAGTCAACACGATAGTCTTTTGTATACTTGCGTGAAACCATACAGATACTCCCGACAGAATTTCCAAATCCGCCAAAATGTGCATCATGCAACAACAAACCTACACATCTTGATAAACATGACGGTATTATATCAAACTAAAGTCAGAATGTCAAGTGTTTTTGTTGCATTTTACTTCGGTGGCGCACAATCTCCTCATATTTATTTATATTTTGAAACTTTCACTTCGTTTTCTTTGCTTCGGCTTCAAATCTTTGATGTAGCTGCAAACCATTGATTATTTTTTTGTAAAAAATATTCCATTCGAAAAAAATGTATGGTAAAATAGAAAAAAGATTGTTTTTTTTGGAGGTACTCTTCATGAAAATGACTTTTCGTTGGTATGGCGAAAGTGACTGCATTCCCCTTTCTTACATAAGCCAAATACAATGTATTTCGGGTGTGGTTACTGCAATTTATGACGTTCCGGTGGGTGAGATATGGCCCATCGAAGCATTGAAAAAACAAAAAGATATGTGTATCCGCGCCGGTCTTGAGATGGAGGTTATCGAAAGCATTCCCGTGCACGAGGACATCAAGCTGGGACTTTCTACACGCGACAAGTACATTGAGGT
Organism: Eubacteriales bacterium; assembly: GCA_045538555.1. Classification (GTDB taxonomy): domain Bacteria; phylum Bacillota; class Clostridia; order Oscillospirales; family CAG-382; genus Coliplasma. Next base: position 46,132 of record JAZSRP010000016.1, on the reverse strand, counting down.
ATACAAAACCAATCTCAGGCACTGTGCGGAATCGGGAGTAAAATGTGTATGCTATAATTTTATGCCCGTATTTGACTGGTTGCGCACAAATCTTCGTTTTGAGCACGCCAACGGTGCCTATTCGCTTTCGTACAGTCAGGCAGAATTTGAACTGCTCGACCCAAAAAATATTCGGTTGCCCGGTTGGGACGAAAGCTACCGCCCCGACGAACTTCGCTCACTCCTTGACGCCTACAAAACCGTGAGCCGTCAGCAGTTGTTTGACAACCTCGTTTATTTTCTCCAAGCACTAATGCCCGTGTGCAACAAATACGACATCAACCTTGCCATACATCCCGATGATCCCCCCCACGATATTTTCGGAATACCGCGTATCGTAAGCAGCGAGGATGATATCAAACGGATTTTTGAGGCAATTGACGATCCGCACAATGGCTTGACGCTATGCACCGGATCACTGGGTGCAGGAAAGCAAAACAACGTTGTCAGAATTGCAGAAAAATACGCAAAAAGAATTCATTTTGCACATCTCCGTCAGCTGACGTTTGTAAACGAAACCGATTTTTTTGAAAACGGGCATCTTACACAATGCGGAAGCATCGACATTTTTGGTGTTGTAAATGCACTGTGCAAAAACGGTTTTTGCGGTTATGTTCGGCCCGATCACGGTAGAAATGTCTGGGGCGAGGATGCAAAGCCGGGCTACGGTCTCTATGACAGGGCAATGGGCGCTTGCTATCTGCAGGGTCTTTTTGAAGCATCGGAAAAGCTGGCATCGGAGGAATACATATGATACACAAATTCAAATTTATCCCCGTTGTTGTTATCGACAGGATCGAGAACACCGTCCCTATCCTATCTGCACTGTGCGATGGCGGCCTCCCTTGTGCCGAGATCACGCTGCGCTCCGACTGTGCCATGGACGCCATCAGGTTGGCAAAGAACAATCTCCCTCACATGTGCATCGGTGCAGGAACTGTCATCAATCCGGAACAATGTAAAAATGCTATTGATGCAGGTGCTTCTTTTATTGTTTCGCCGGGGCTTTGCGAACAAACCGCAGAGATTTGCAAAAATCACAAAATTTCGTATTTCCCCGGATGTGTCACCCCCACAGAGATCATGAAGGCGTTGTCGCTAGGTATCCGCATTGTGAAATTTTTTCCCGCAGGGGTATACGGCGGTCTAAAAGCCATCAAAGCGCTCTCGGCTCCTTTTCCTCAAATTAAGTTTATTCCCACAGGCGGAGTAGACATGGAAAATATACGTGATTTTCTGGATTTTGACAAAGTTCAAGCCGTTGGCGGTTCCTTTGTCATGAAAGGAAATATTTCCGAAAACATCAGACGTCTGATGGAGGTTATCAAATGAAAAAAATCGTCACTTTTGGTGAGATAATGCTCAGGTTGGCACCGGAGGGATACAACCGTTTTTTGCAATCGGAGAAGTTTTGGGTCACATTTGGCGGAGCAGAGGCAAACGTAGCGGTAAGCTTGGCAAATTTTGGGCAACACGCTGTTTTTGTCACAAAGCTTCCCTGCCACGAGATCGGCCAGATGGCAGTCAATTCTCTTAGAAAGCTCGGGGTCGATACTTCAGAAATCATTCGCGGCGGCGATCGCATCGGCATCTATTATTGCGAAAAAGGCGCGTCTCAGCGATCAAGCAAGGTAATATACGATCGAGCCGGCTCTGCGATCTCATCGGCAGACAACGGTGATTTTGATTGGAACACGATTTTTGAGGGTGCGGATTGGTTTCATTTTTCAGGCATCACCCCTGCCCTTTCCCAACAAGCTGCGCAAATCACTCTTGACGCCTGCAAAAGAGCAAAACAAATGGGAATAACCGTTTCTTGCGATCTCAATTACCGCAAAAAGCTCTGGTGTCGTGAAAAAGCACGGAAGGTTATGACCGAGCTGTGCCAATACGTGGATATTTGTATCGCCAACGAAGAAGACACAAAGGATGTGTTTGGCATTGAAGCATCTGACACCGACATTCAAACGGGAAAGCTGAACCGAGACGGATACACCAGCGTTGCCAAGCAAATGTCGGAAATGTTTGGATTCTCTGCAGTTGCCATTACTTTGCGAGAGAGTTTTTCAGCCAACGATAACGGTTGGAGCGCCATGCTCTATACCGACAGCACTGCATTCTTTTCAAAAAAATACGATCTTCATATCGTCGACAGAGTGGGCGGAGGAGACAGCTTTAGCGCAGGACTTATATATTCTATGCTTGGCAAAAATGATCCTCAGCACGCTGTTGAATTTGCCGTTGCCGCATCAGCATTGAAGCACAGTATAGAGGGCGACTACAACATGGTTACCGTTTCCGAGGTGGAATCACTGGCAAACGGAAACGGCTCCGGCAGAGTACAGAGATAATTGTAACACAGCACACAAAAAAAGGACTCCTGAGAGAGACACTTCGTAAAGAAGTTGTCTCTCTCGGTTTTTTATCTTAACAAAACAAAAGACACTTTCACAATCCTTGTGCAAAGTGTCATAGTGGGTTATATACTTTGAGAAAGGTAAATACTTGCCGAAAAGCAGCAGATTCTTTTTCGGTTGGTTAAGTTGTATTGCAAACTATCGTTTGCAGTGATATTTTTGCCGTTTGGCAAAAGTGTTATTGAAACCTTACGGTTTCAGTTATATTATATTCGCCCTTAAAACTGCCCGAAGGGCAATACAACTAGCGTCAGCTAATATCACTGCAAAGCAATATCACTCGCCGTCAGGCGAATATAACTGAGGCGCACTTCCTTACGGAGTGCGCCTCGACGGAGTCCTTTTTTGATCCAAAAAACTATTTCACTTCGTGAATATTGACGCAGTATTTTGCCTCAGAATCGGAAAGAGTTGCCTCCAGCTTGTCAGCCAGATCTCTCTTTTCAAAGAATTTGAGCGCAACCTGGTCAAAGAGCGCATAGGACAAAACGTCCTCATCCTGTTTTGCCTTGTCGCCGAGCTGTGCTCTGAGAGTATCAAGCTCGGGCTTGAGAGCGTCTGCGGGACGGCCTGTGATGGGCTGCTCGTCCTTGATGATCTTTTTGACAAAATCGGGATCGATGGCCACGGGTGTTTTTCCATAATCACCTCTGACCATACCTTTGAACTCTTTTGTTACGTTCTTGTATCTCTCGCCCATCAAAACGTTGAACACTGCCTGAGTGCCGACGATCTGGCTGGTGGGAGTAACCAGAGGAGGAAATCCTGCGTCCTCACGTACTCTGGGAACTTCTTCAAGCACTGCCTGAAGCTTTTCGCTCTGGCCTGCTTGCTTGAGCTGAGACATAAGATTGGAAAGCATTCCGCCGGGAACCTGATACATAAGTGCGTTTACGTTAACCTTGAGCACCTTGGGATCAAGCAGTCCGTTTTTGATATATTTCTCACGGAGGTTGTTGAAGAAGGTGGAGATTTTGTCAAGCTGTGCAAGATCAAGGCCTGTATCAAAGGGAGTTCCTGCAAGAGTTGCAACAATGGGCTCGGTTGCGGGCTGTGAAGTACCGAGAGCCATGGGAGAAATTGCGGTGTCAACCACGTCAACGCCTGCCTCAACTGCCTTGAGAACAGTCATGGAAGCAAGGCCGCTGGTGTAGTGGGTGTGAAGCTGTACGGGGATGGAGCAGACTGCTTTGATTGCCTTTACGAGATCGTATGCATCGTAGGGCTTGAGAAGTCCTGCCATATCCTTGATACAGATACTGTCAGCACCCATCTCCTGAAGCTGATGAGCATAGTTTGCAAAATACTCATTTGAGAAAACGGGACCGGTTGTATAAGAGATTGCCGCCTGAACGTGTCCGCCCTCTTTTTTGGTGGCCTCAATTGCGGTTTTGAGATTGCGGGGATCGTTGAGCGCATCAAAAATACGAATGATATCAATACCGTTTGCAAGTGACTTTTGTACAAAATATTGTACGACGTCATCTGCATAGTGTCTGTATCCGAGAATGTTTTGACCACGGAACAGCATCTGAAGCTTGGTGTTTTTTACGTTGGCTCTGATGGTTCTGAGACGCTCCCAGGGATCCTCATTGAGGAAGCGGAGGCAGGAATCAAATGTCGCACCGCCCCATGCCTCGAGAGAGTGATAACCAACCTTGTCAAGCTCGGGAAGAATCTCAAGCATCTCCTCGGTGGTCATACGGGTTGCGATAAGAGACTGGTGAGAGTCACGGAGAACTGTTTCGGTTATTTTGAGTTTGTTTGCCATAATAATCTTCCTTTCCGGTCACATCAGACCAGGTTTGAGAACATGGACAGGAACACGCCTGCAGCTACTGCAGAACCGATAACACCTGCAACGTTGGGGCCCATAGCGTGCATGAGCAGGAAGTTTGCGGGGTTTTCCTTCTGGCCGACGGTCTGTGAAACGCGGGCTGCCATGGGAACTGCAGAAACGCCTGCAGAGCCGATGAGGGGGTTGACCTTGCCTCTTGTGACAAAGCACATGAGTTTTCCAAAAAGAACGCCGCCCATGGTTGCAAAAGCAAATGCACAGAGACCGAGAACGATGATATAAAGGGTTTTGAGCTCAAGGAATTCCTTTGCTCCTGCAGTTGCACCGACAGAAACGCCCAGCATGATTGTAACAATGTTCATCAACTCGTTCTGAGCAGTTTTGGACAAGCGCTCTGCAACGCCACTGACACGGAGAAGGTTGCCCAGCATGAGCATGCCTACCAGTGCGGTCGCGGAGGGAAGAATCAAGCTGACAAGAAGAGCAACGATGATGGGGAACACGATCTCCTCAACCTTGGATACGGGACGGAGCTGCTCCATAACAATGGTACGTTCTTTCTTTGAAGTAAACGCTTTCATGATAGGGGGCTGGATAAAGGGAACCAGCGCCATGTATGAATATGCCGCAATGGCAATTGCACCGAGAAGCTGGGGTGCAAGGGATTTTGTAACATAAATTGCGGTAGGACCGTCTGCGCCGCCGATGATACCGATGGAAGCTGCCTCGGGAACGGTGAATCCAAGAAGCAGTGCGCCGATAAATGCAGCAAAAACACCAAGCTGTGAAGCCGCGCCGAGAAGCAGACTCTTGGGGTTGGCAATAAGGGGCTTGAAATCGGTCATTGCGCCGACGCCAAGGAAGATCAGAGGGGGATAAATTCCGAGCTTTACACCAAGGTACAGATAGTCAAGAAGACCTGCGCCCTTGCCCAGCTCGCCCCAGTTGATACCGGTATCGTTGATGAAATACTCGATATGGAAGATCTGGTCCTTGAGGGTGGGAATATTGGCAAGCAACATACCAAATGCAATGGGGAGAAGAAGCAGCGGCTCAAATTTCTTTACGATTGCAAGATAGAAGAGCACGCCAATGATAATGTACATAATGAATGTACCAATATCAAAAGGAAACGTGATTCCCCAGTACTCTGCAGGGGAAAACAGTGAGCTAAACGCGGAATCGGCAAAGAGACCGCTCAATGCATCAAACATAATTTCAACACCTTTCTGTATTTTTGGGGATCCATGGATTCAAGGCAGTCAGCCCAGAACTACCAACAGATCGCCGGTGTTGACAGTTGCGCCCTGTGAAACGCTGATGGATTTTACGGTGCCGTCAACGGGAGCAGGAATGTCATTTTCCATTTTCATTGCCTCGAGGACGCAGAGAACGTCGCCCTTCTTTACGGTTGCACCGACGGAAACACAAACCTTGAGGATGTTTCCGGGCAGAGGAGCGCTGACTTTGGTTCCGTCTGCAGGTGCTGCTGCGGGAGCGGGTGCTGCTGCGGGAGCGGGTGCTGCTGCGGGAGCGGGTGCTGCTGCGGGAGCGGACTCGGTCTTGAAGGTTGTGTTTGCATCAACTTCCTCAAGAACTACTTCGTACTTTGTGTTGTTAACGGTTGCGATATACTTTTTAAGCATTTTCTTTTCTCCTTGTTAATCGACGATCTTGTTGATTGATTTGATTCTGTAAGCGGCATCGCTCTTGTTGTTGAGAGCGGTGATCGCTGCGGTAATTGCGGCAACTGCCTCTTCCTCACTGCCGTTTGATGCAGGTACTGCGGCAGGAGCTGCGGTGGGTGCTGCGGGTGCCTGGGGCTTGGCTTCATTTTTGGAGGTAAAGATCCTGAACACGTACAGGATTGCCATGATAATGAGCAATACGCCAAAAACAACTGCCATTCCGATAAGGGCTACCAGCAGGCCGGTGGTCAATCTTTCGCCGATGGGAGAATCGGGTGTGATGTTCTCACCGATCGCCATAAGATTATTGACGAACATCTGTATATCCTTCCTTCCGTTTCTCGGGAAAAACTCCATTTCTCCCGATTTTAATTTCTGTACATTATTTTACATATTATTCAATTTAAAATCAAGTGTTTTTTTACCTTTTTGTATTTTTCTGCAATTTGTACTCTTTCTGTTGTTCCCAAAAGATGTTTTTGTCATTTTTGTGCAAATATCTTAAAAAATTTTTTTCTTTCCCGAATCGTTTTTTTCTGTTTCTTTGTTCATACCTGTTGCCAAAGTGTTTATTTTGTGTTAGTATGTTCATGTCGACTTTTTGATTTTTTTGTATTATTTCGGAGGAGTTGTTTTTATGGCACTTGATTTTTTGGAAAAAGATATACAGAGCGTACTTATCGACGAAAAATCACTCAAAGAAAAGGTTGAGGAGATGGGTCGTAAGATCTCTGAGGATTATAAAGGCAAAAAGCTTTTGGTCATCGGTATTCTCAAGGGTTCAGTCGTGTTTCTTTCCGATCTTATCCGTGCCATCGATTGTGACGTTTCCATCGATTTCATGGTAGTGTCATCCTACGGATCAGGCACAGAGAGCACAAGCAGTCTCAATATCCGCCTTGATCTCTCCCGCCCTTTGGACAATCTTGACGTGCTTATTGCAGAGGATATTTTGGACAGCGGAAACACTCTTTCAAAGGTGAGAAACATGCTGCTGCAACGCAACCCCGCATCCCTCAAGATCGCTACTCTGCTTGACAAGCCCGACAGAAGGCAGACACCCGTTGAAGTTGATTACTGCGGTTTTTCCATTCCCGACGAATTTGTGGTGGGATACGGTCTCGATTACAACGAAAAATACAGAAACCTCCCCTACGTGGGCATTTTGGACAGAAAAATTTATTCATAACCAATCACAAAAGAACTCCCGTGAGCAAAATCACGGGAGTTTTTGTTATTTGTTATTTGTTGTTTTTTGTTTATTGTTTTTTCCTTTTCACTGCCAGCACGGCAGCAAGGCAGGCAAAAACGCCCAAACCGAGAACGATGATAGTGACGGTTGAAGAGTTTTTGTCTTCACTTCCCTGCCCGACGCCATCCTCAGAGGATTCTGCTGCCGCAACCTCACGGGTCGTACCGCATCGGTTGCAATCGGCATCGGTTTTTCCGTCATAAACGTGTGATACTGCGCGTGTATACCCACAAACATCACAGGTCTCATCGCAATCGGATTCAAAATCGTGAGCGTGATTGAAAACAAGCTCAGCTTCACCAAAATCCGGTTTCCAGCCGCTCGGAAGTTCTGCTGCGTCCGTGTATATCCTGCCGATAGACTCGGTAAACTCAAACGAATCAGCATCTATCTTTTTTACCGCCGACGGGATAAAAAAGCTCTCCAGCTCTCCGCACGAAAAAGCGGTTGCCTGAATATTTGTGACGCTTCCGTCATCCGGAACGGATGAAGCGGCGCAGCCAAGGACCAGTGTTTTTGTATCAACCTTTACAAGGCAATTGCCATTGGCAGAAAAGGTTTTGTTGTCGGGATGCACAGTGATCTTTTTCAGATTTGTGCAGCGGCCAAACGCTTTTTCACCCACAGCGGAAACGTTCTTGCCCAAGCTAAGCTCTGTTATACCGGAGAAGAAAAACACCCTTTCCTCAAGCACCGCGATGCCGTCGGGAACGGAAACAGCGGATTTCATTCCATCACAGAAATAAAAGGCATAACTTCCGAGTCTTGTCAGACCTGCGGGAAGTTCAATACTCTGAAGTGAGCGGCACTGCGCAAAAGCATATGCTTCGATTTCCGTCAGGTTTTTGCTCAACACCACAGATTCCATATCCTCACAGCCCTCAAAAGCGCAATAACCGATCTTTTTTACACTGTCTGAGATAAAAGCGGTTTTGAGTGATGAGCAGTTGCGGAAAGCGTTTTTTGGAATCTCGGTGACGGAATTTCCTACAGCCACCGTCTCCAGAGCCTCACACTGTTCAAAACAATATTCCTCAAGTGTTTTTACAGAATCGGGGATAACCACCTTTTTGAGAGAGGAGCACCCCATGAACGCGTTGTCATTGATATATCCAACGGTGTCGCCGATAGTAAGCTCCGTCATGTTTTCAAAAAAGTAAAAGGCATGACTTCCGATACCCGTGACTCCGCTTTGGATATCCACTTTTTTTATAGATTGACGCATATCGTGCCAGCGGGATTCCTGAGGGCCCCAGTCCGGTATTCTGCCATCACCGTAAACTGTCAAGGTTCCGGTTGCGGAATCGAATTTCCAAAGCGCTCCTGTGGAAAGATGGCCGCTGGTTTCATCTGCGTAAGCAGAGGGCAGTGCAAAAGCAATAATGACGCATATCGTTATGACGGCAATAATTCTTTTCACAAAATCCATGTATAAGCGGCCTCTGTCAATCTAGGTTCATATACATATCCACAACCTCATCGATTGCGGCCTCGGCTGCATCCACCTTGCCCTCAAGAGAGGATGCAATATCGGTACTTCTTGCCTCAACGAGTGAGTAGAACATGGATGCGATACCGCCAAAGTCATACACCTCGCCTACGTCGTACTTGATGTTGGAGAAGATGAGGTCAAGCATTTCCATACTCTCATCGTCGCGCGCATCCTTGTACTTGAGGTTGATCTCATAATATGCGTGGGTGATATAATTCTTTGCATGTGCGGCATACGCCTGAAGCATATATGCGGAATACTCGGGGTCGGGCGCACACAAAGGAATGGCAATTCCTGCCACCTCTCCGGATCCGCAAGCAGTGCAATACTCGGTCTGGGTGGAATCCATCAGAGGATAAGGAAGGATGCCAAACTCGATCTCGGACCATTTGCGCGCTTTTGTGGTTGCGCTGAATCCGGATGGTCTGAACAAAGCTCTGCCGCCGTAAAATACCTCAAACGAAGTATCCCAGATGGGCGCCTCGCACTCCTGAGCAAAGAGGATGCAATCCTCCTCCGCAAACATGGTCAGCACCTTTTGCGCCATGGTCACGGATCTGTCGGTGGTACCGATGGAAAGAAAAGGAATATCATCGGAATCCTTGTCGCAGATAAGCTCTCCGGAAGCGGAATAGAAAGCACGGCCATCACCGTAAGAGCTCACCATTCCATAGATATTTTCTTTGGAATAAGAGCCGTCGGGTGTAACGATCTTGTTGACAGCGCGTGCCATTTCAAGCATTTTTTCAAAAGTCCATTTCTTTTCTTTTACCAGCTCATAGGGATTTTCCAGACTGTAAGAGGTAATCATGGGTTTGTTGAAAAGAATGGAGGGAGTGCACACCTTGTTGAGAATGGTGATGTCGCCGGTGGTGAAATACACCTTGTTGAATATGGAAAATGCCTCGGTACAGTTCTTATCCCACCAAGGTGCATCCAGATCAAATTCCTCAAGGGTGCTAAGGTCGCAGAGATAGCCCTCTGATGCAAGTATGGAAAGGAACGGGAGTGTGGGCATTATTGCATCGTACGAGCCCAGAGAGGATGCACAGTCAAGACGAATATCGTCGTTGATCTTGTCGCTTCGGATAACATTGAGCTTTACGTTGTAGAGTTCCTCAACCTTGTTGTTGCGCTCTGCAACGGCGTTGTTGAGCAGATCTCCGTACAGCTCGCTCTCGGTGGTAAAATCATCGGACTGGTAGGTGCCTGCAGCAGAACCGCGAACGATGATAGTGAAAGAACGCTCGTTCTGATTTTCAACAGGAGCCAAGGGACGGTACATATTGTTTTCGTCCTTGTAATCTGCGTTGGGATCAACAGACGTGTTTCCTGTCTGGGACTGATTTGAGGTATCGGCTCCGTTATCCTTGCAGGAGCACAGAGTCAAAACACTCATAATCACAACAAGCAGGATGCAAAGGAATTTTTTCATAATCGATCTCCTTTTTTGGTAAACATATCACTGTTTACGTGTTTTTTGTATGCTCGCATACAAGTGATACAAGTTCCGGCGGTATCTGCAGCCGGTTCAAAAAACACACGCCGGCAAAAATGCATATACTACCGTATCGGGAATCTCTTCACCCAAAGAAAATAAAGGGAAGAATCCCGAACGGGTATTTGGGTTCTATACCCCGGAATATGCCGCAAAACCGCCGTCAACCGGAATTACGGTACCGTTGACAAAGCCCGACTGGGCGCTGTCGCACAAATACACCAAAGTGCCGATGAGCTCCTCCGGCTCGCCGAATCTTCCCATCGGAGTTGCGGCAATGATCTTTTGTGTCCTTTGGGTGGGGTTGCCGTCGGTATCAAAAAGGAGCGAACGGTTTTGATCCGTGACAAAAAATCCCGGAGCTATGGCGTTGACTCTGATACCCACCTTGGAAAAATGAACGGCAAGCCACATAGTTAGATTTGAAACCGCACTTTTTGCGGCAGAATATGCGGGGATCTTTGTGAGGGGGCGAAATGCGTTCATCGAAGATACGTTGATGACAGTGCCACCTTTTTTGCACATTTCTTTTGCAAAGACCTGGGTGGGCAAAAGTGTTCCCATAAAGTTGAGGTCAAACACAAACCCCACACCCTGTGGATCAAGGTCAAAAAAACTTTTCAACTCCGGATCGTCAACGTCCTCACGAAATAGATACTCACGGTCGGTAGTTGCACGGGGGTTGTTTCCGCCCGCACCGTTGATCAGTATATCAACCCCGCCAAGTTCTGACAAAACACGGTCTCTTGCTTCAAAAAGACTCTGTTTGTCCAAAACGTTGCAGGACACCGCCACTGCTTTTCCGCCGTTTTTTACGATGCCGTCAGCAACCATCGACGCTGCCCCGACATTGAGATCAAGCACGGCAACTGCCGCTCCTCTCTCTGCCAGTGCGTGGCAAAAAGCAGAACACAGCACTCCACCGCCGCCTGTCACCACCGCGGTTTTTCCTTCAAACAGCTTTGTATCAAAAGATCTCATTGTATTTTCTCTTATTTTTCAAACGGAATATTGAGCAGCGACAGCTTTTCCTTGAGGAAATCAACAGCCATGCCGATATCTGCGGCAGGATTGTCGCCAACCTCACGCTCAATGGTGAGATATCCGGTGTATCCGATATCGTTGAGTGCCGCGAGATACTTGTCAAAATCTACTCCGCCCTGTCCCAAGGGAAGTTCCAGCCATGTGGTATCGCCTGTCTTTATACCGTCCTTTGCGTGGGTGTGAACGATATAATCCTTGAGGGTATAAACACCTGCAACGGGATCATCTGCCGCAACCATAACAAGGTTTGCGGGATCGTAATTCACGCGGAGGCCTTTTGCCCCGAGGGAGTCAAGAAAGTTTTTGAGAACAATGGCAGACTCTGTGCCGGTCTCTGCCGCAAAAACAGATCCGATGCTGTCGGCAAATGCAGCCAGCTCATATGCGTTTTTGCGGATCTTTTCCATACGCGCATCATCGGTCTCAAAAATGTGGCCGATGTGAGTGGTAACGATGTGGCAGTCCAGCTCTTTTGCTTTTTCAAGAACTCTCTTGGATTTGTCCACAATGCCGTCGGTGTCAAGATCAACGCCAAAATCACCGCAGATTGCGGAGAAAATGAGTCCGTTGGAATCCATGATATCCTTTATTTCACGGATACGTGCAGGTGTGAGATTGTCGGCGGTAATGGCATCAGCCGCACAATCGGCGCCTGTCATGTATTTCTGAACGCCGCTGACGTCCAGACGGGAGGCCGCCTTGATGCTGTCTTCAAAATTGAGTCTGAAGGAATCTGCAATAAGTCCGATTTTCATAGTGTACCTCTCTTGTTTTTTGATATTTATTTTTTAAAATTTTTTAAAAAAACAAATTCATTTGTCAAGGATGGAGTCAATGGGCAGATCAAACCCGTCAAGGAACTCCTTGAGAAAATACTCCGCCTCGGGACAATGGGATTCTTTGATAGCGTCCAGCAAGCGTTGGCCTGCTTTTTTAAACTCACTGTTTCCGTACCGTTCCTCCTCGCGGCACTTCAGATAGGCGGAGATGCGGTCTGCGGATTTGATCAGCTTTTTTTCTTCGACAGTGTGTTCAAACAGCGGCTCATATGAAGGCTTGAGCTCCTGCGGGAGCATTGACATCAGCTTTGAAAGCGATGCCTCCTCCACAGCGTTGTAGGCGTTTTTTGTCTCTGCACTGTAATATTTGACGGGAGTGGGAATATCTCCCGTAAAAATCTCCGGCACATCGTGATAGATCGCCTTGAGCACGATTCTGTCGCAATTATAATCCCTGCCAAACCTCGTGTTTCCGATAACGGCAAGCGCATGGGCAATAAAACCTACCTCAAGGGAATGAGTGGAAAGATAATCGGGTATAAGGGAATGCATTATCCCCCATCTTTTTATGTGCTTCATGCGAAAAAGCATGGCAAAAAAACCTTTTTCCAAAATACGCCTCCGATCAAAAAACTTTCCTCTTTTGATTCTATCACAAATATTTTCCTTTGCCAAGTACCAAATTCAACTTTTTGTGCTTTGAACTATTGAAATATATAAAAATAATGATATAATTGAGACGGTGAGTGATATGAGCAGCAAGATCAAATTTACAAAGATGCAAGGTTTGGGAAACGATTTTGTATTTGTCGGTTCTCCAAAAGCGCATTTCTCCCCCGACACTGACTTTATACGCAGCATTTGCCACAGAAAATACGGCATCGGAGCAGACGGGTTGGTGACCATCACCGCTTCTGCAGAGGGAGATTATTTCATGCGTATATTCAACCCCGACGGAACCGAAGCGGAAATGTGCGGAAATGCTCTGCGCTGCTCTGCAAGGTACGTGGTCAGGTGCGGATACAGCGGCAAGAGCGCCTTTTCCGTACAGACGGTTGCGGGGATACGAAAGGTTCGGATCACGGAAAACGGGTCCGAATGCAGCATCGGCACCCCAAAAATCAACGGCGCCGGCAGTATTTTTCTGGAAGGTCATGAATTTGAGTATTTCTCGGTTTCTACTGGAAATCCCCACTGTGTGATCTTTTGCCGACCGTTGGATGATGACTTGTTTTTGAGATGCGGAGCCGCCGCCGAAAGGCACCCATTCTTTCCAAACGGTGCAAACGCAGAGTTTTGTACAGTTCTCCACAACGGAGAGATTTTGATGAGAGTGTGGGAGCGCGGCGTGGGCGAAACGCTTTCATGTGCTACCGGATCGGGTGCTGCTGCATATACCGCTTTTACCGAAGGACTGTGCGGAAACGAAACAAGGGTGCGTCAGCCGGGCGGAGTTTTGGATATTCGCATCGACGCAAAAGGCGAAGTTTTTGCATCAGGTGAATGCATCGCAGTCTTTTGCGGAGAATATTGATCATTCTGCAGATAACTAAACATCACAATAATAACGCTAACAACGTTTTTCGGAGGTAAAAAATGAAGCTTTTTGATATTCTCAGAGGGATCGATCTTCCCGACGCTGTTTTTGACGGCAGTATTGAGATAAAAGACCTTGTGTACGACTCCAGAAAGGCATGCCCCGACACCATCTTTGTGTGTATATGCGGTTTTCAGGTGGACGGCCACGGGTTTGCAAAGGATGCCTACAACAAAGGTGTCCGCGTTTTTGCCGTCGAAAAACAGCTGTCGCTGCCGGAGGATGCAACAGTGATACACGTTGAGGATACAAGAAAATTTCTTGCCCTTGCCAGCGCAAACCTTTTTGGAAACCCCAATGCCTCACTCAACGTTATCGGTATCACCGGCACAAAGGGAAAGACCAGCACCTCCTTTATGATAAAAGGCATCTACGAGGCAGCCGGTCACAAGGTCGGAGTTATCGGCTCCACCGGTATTTATATCGGTGATACAAAATACGACAGCGACAACTCCACCCCTGAGTCCTACCTCATACACAAGTATTTCCGAGAGATGCTTGACTGCGGCTGTGACACCGTGGTCATCGAGGCGACCTCCCAGGGATTCAAGCTTTCCAGAACACATGGGATCCGATTTAACACAAGCATTTTTACAAACCTTTCACCGGATCATATCGGTGTGGCAGAGCACAGCGATTTTGACGAATACCTCAACTGCAAAAAGATGATTTTTGATCAGTCGGACAAGGTCATCATCAACCGTGACACCGACTACTATGACAGGATCGTCAGCGGGATCACCTGCCCTCTCATAGAGTTTTCAAAGGGAGGCAAATCGGAATATGGATTTGATTTTCCCGAATTTTCCGTAGGAAGCAGTGGTCTGAGCACCACCTTTGAGTGCAAAGACGGTGATGATGCATACAGAGTATCTCTCAACACACCGGGATATTTTTCACTTTACAACGCAGTTGCCGCAGTTGCCGTTGCACGCACCGACGGAATAAGCAAGGAACACATAAAAGCCGGACTTTCCACAGCTTTTGTAAAAGGCAGGATGGAGATCGTTCCCACCGGAACAAATTTTACGGTTATCATTGATTTTGCTCACAACGAATACAGCGTAAAAAACCTGTTTGACACTATCAAGAGATACAATCCCAAACGTATCATCTCCGTTTTTGGATGCGGAGGCAACCGTTCCAAGCTCCGCAGATACGCAATGGGAGAGGTCATCGGCAGAAACTCCGACCTGTCCGTCATCACCGCCGACAACTCGAGATACGAGCGTGTACTGGACATCATTGACGACATTTTGGTGGGAATGACCAAGACAGACGGAAGATACTTTATCATCCCCGACCGCAGGCGTGCAATAAAAGAAGCCCTCCTTGCTGCCAAGGAAGGCGACGTTGTGCTGCTTATCGGAAAAGGGCACGAAATGTACGAAGAGATCGAAGGTGTAAAGTACCCCTTTGACGAGCGTCAGGTCGTATATGACGCACTGAAAGAAATCTGATCCGTCAATCCCTCACGCTTGCCTCAAGATAATTGATGAGAAAACCTTTTTGTGAAAAGTTTGTCTCATACTCTGTGACAATGTTTGTCTTTGACATCTCGGGATCCGAATGAAGGTCAAAGCAAACATTGTCCAAAACGTACCCGCAGGAAACAAAGGTCTCCAGCGAATAATCAAACAAGGGCTTGTTGTCCGTCTTGAAAAATATCTTGCCGTCAGAGGCAAGTATTTTTTTGTATTTTTCAAGAAAAGAAGGGCTGGTGAGACGCCTTTTTGCGTTGCGTTTCTTGGGCCAGGGATCGGAAAAGTTGAGAAACATCTTTTTCACGCTGTTTTTGGGAATAATAAGATCAATGTTGTTTGCATCCGCATTGAGAAAGCGCAGAGTCGATTTTCCTTCTCTTTGCGCTTTTTCCATTGCCATCATCAGCACATCGGGCACAAGCTCCACCGCAAGAATATTTGAGCCAATTTCACGCTCGGCAAGTCCTACTGCAAAAGAACCTTTTCCGCATCCGATCTCAAGGAGAATACCATCCGTACTACCAAATGTAGCTGCAAGGTCAACCATCCCCTCTCCGTCTGTGACGGCAAGAAGATGAGAAACCTTTTCCATACGTGCGTCCCTGTTCTTTTTTGGTCTCATTCTCATGGTATCGCCTCCAAAATGCGGTGTTTTTGCTGTCTGTTTTTTTGGTATGATACAAAATAATTGTTTTTTTGTCAACGAATATTTTTTGTTTTGCGGGACAAAATACTCATCGGGGAGGAAAATGTTTATGATTTTTGACAGAATCGCGCTGTTTTTGGTAATTGTCGGCGCAATCAACTGGGGTTCTATCGGTCTGTTTGAGTTTGATATCGTCGCTTGGCTGTTTGGCGGTCAGGCGGCAATGATCAGCAGAATAGTATACACCCTTGTTGCCATCTGCGGTCTCTGGCTCATCAGTCTGTTTTTCCGAAACAGAGAGAACGAGCCCGCACTTGCCGCAAGATAACCTCCCAAAATACAGCCACGGCGGAGCAATTACGCTCCGCCTTTTTTGTTATTATTCGATTCATTTGACGCTTGTATTGACACTTATTTTTGATTATGGTATCATATCCTCATGAGTATTATTGTTTGTGACGGCGTGGCTGTTTCATACGGCGACGTCAACGTTTTGAAAAAAATATCTTTTTCGGTAAATCCGGGGGACAAGGTGGGAGTGATCGGCGTAAACGGTGCCGGAAAATCCACCCTTTTTTCGGTTATACGAGGTGCTCTCAATCCCACTGAGGGAAACGTTTTTTTGAAATCCGGCGCACGCATCGGATGTCTTGAGCAGATAAATGATGCCCACAGATTCGGATGCTCCGTATACGAGGCGGCGCTGTCCGCTTTTCAACCGCTTTTGGATGCCGAAAACAACATCGAATCTCTCCGTATCCGCATGGAATCCGGCGACAGAAGCGTCATCAACGCTTTTGTGACTGAAAGCGAAAATTTTGTGCTGAAGGGCGGCAATGAGTTTCGAGGAAAAACCCGTGCATTGCTCGAAAAATTTGGGTTTTCCGAAAAGGACTTTGACCGTTCTGCAGACTCACTCAGCGGCGGTCAAAAAACCAAGCTGCTGCTGGTCAAACTGCTGCTTGAGGAACCGGATATTCTGATGCTTGATGAGCCCACAAACCATCTCGATTCAGAGGCGTGTGCGTGGCTTGAGGGATTTGTGGCCGGCTCAAAAAAGACTTTTTTGATCATCTCTCACGACAGATTTTTTCTTGACAAGGTCACCGATCACACGTTGGAGATACTGAGCGGAGAGAGTGAGATGTACAGCGGTTCCTACACCGTTTTTAAAGAAAAAAAGAAAGCTCTTGACGCCACCAAGCTCAAGCACTACAATCTCCAGCAAAAAGAAATCAAAAGAATCGAAGCTTTTATTGAAAACCAGCGCAAATGGAACCGTGAAAAAAATATTATTGCCGCAGAGAGCAGGCAAAAGCAACTTGACAAAATGGTAAAGCTTGCAAAGCCAAAGGAGCAAAAAAAAGGCATCACGTTTTCCGTCACCCATTCAGGCGCAGCCGGAAAAGATGTTTTGTCCGTACGGGGCATCGGAAAGAAATATCCGGGCACTCCTCTTTTCGACGATATCTCCTTCAACCTTTTCAAAGGCGACCGTCTTTTTGTCACGGGCGCCAACGGATGTGGAAAATCAACCTTTCTCAAGATTCTCACAGGACGTGAGACTCAGGACTGCGGGATCTTTGAGACGGGCTACAATCAGACGGTGGGATACTACGATCAGGAGCAGCATCTGCTGACTCAGACAAACACAGTGATCGACGAGCTCTGGAGCGTATATGCCGACAAAACAAACACCGAGATCCGTTCAATGCTTGCACGGTTTGGTTTTTGTGGCGAGGACGTGTTCAAGCTCGTTTCGGTCCTCAGCGGAGGTGAACGAGCGCGGCTTTCTATTGCAAAAATGGTGTCGTGCGGAGTAAGTCTTTTGATTCTTGACGAACCCACAAACCATCTTGACATCGACTCACGTGAGATGCTGGAGCAGGCGCTCAAGGAATATGACGGCACGGTTATTGCCGTATCACACGACAGATATTTTGTGCAAACGCTTGCCACAAAAATTCTGGAAATAAACCGCCAGTCATATCCCTGCGGTTCAAAGCTGTTTGAATGCGGATACGCTGATTTTTTGGCACGTCGCACCACGCCCTCTGACACCGAAAAGCCGGTTGAGAGGCAGGATAGCGGAAAAAATACTTTTGAAGAAGCAAAAGCAAAGAAAAACCGTCTACGCTCCGCAAAAAACCGCCTATCTGCATTGGAGAAGGAATCAGAGCTACTGGAGGCGGAATACCAATCGATCCAGGAACAGCTTGACGACCAATGCAACGCGTCCGACTACCTGCTGCTGGCAGAACTTTTTTCACAAAAGAGCGACACAGAAGACAGACTGCTTCAGATCTACGAGGAAATGGAGACTCTCAGTGCCGAAATTTCCGCTCTCACGGAATAAAGTTTCTTTTTTACAAATATAATTGCATTGAGAAAAACCGAAAGGATCGATGAGTTATGTTTGTGTACACCCTGAAGGCATCGGGGATCAAGTTTTTTGTTGTGGTTGCCCTGTCTGTTGCAGTGCTTGTTTCTATCGTCTCATTTCTGCCGGATGCGGCAATTTCCGCTGACGCCGCCGAGGTTGCGGTCAACTACGGAAACGGCGGTTCCGAGGAGGAGATCAGAGCACTTTTGACAGAGTTTGGCCACCAGCTTGACGATTTCCCCGCAAAAAAAATGCAGATTACCATTCCCGAGGAATTCAACAGTGTGTACGAGCAGTACAATGATATTCAGCGGGCGCAGGGACTAAATCTGAAAAGATACAGAGGAAAAACCGCAGATGTTTATGTCTTTTCCGTGAACAATTATGAATACGAAGGGCAAGTATTTGCAACCGTTTTTGTGAGAAACGGAAGAATAATCGGAGGGGACATATGCTCTGCCGACGGGCAGGGATTTGTCCACGGGTTCAAAAAGCCGTGAATATTATGCAAAATATATAAACGACCCAGTGAATTTTTGGACAATAAGGCACTTACATTAGAGCAATTTTTTTGGTATCATATGTTAGAAAGAAAATGAGGTTTTCCCTCATATGGAGGTTACAAATGGCAAGTGTACTGTTTAAGCACATTTACAAAAGATATCCCGGCGGCGTAACCGCTGTTTCGGATTTCACTCTTGAGATCAAGGACAAGGAGTTTATCATCCTGGTCGGTCCTTCCGGATGCGGCAAGACCACCACTCTCCGTATGATCGCAGGTCTTGAGGAGATCACCGAGGGCGAGCTGTTCATCGAGAACAAGCGCGTCAACGACGTTGCTCCCAAGGACAGAGACATCGCGATGGTGTTCCAGAACTACGCTCTGTATCCCCACATGTCTGTTTTTGACAACATGGCATTTGGTCTCAAGCTCCGCAAGGTCAGAAAAGAAGAGATCAAGCGCCGCGTTGAAGAGGCCGCCAGAATACTTGACATCACACACCTTCTTGACAGAAAGCCCAAGGCGCTGTCCGGCGGTCAGAAGCAGCGTGTTGCTCTCGGTCGTGCTATCGTTCGTGAGCCCAAGGTATTCCTTCTTGACGAGCCCTTGTCCAACCTGGACGCAAAGCTCCGTGCTACCATGAGAACAGAGCTTACCAAGCTTCACCAGAAGCTCCAGACAACCTTTATCTACGTTACCCACGACCAGGTTGAGGCAATGACCATGGCTACCCGTATCGTTGTTATGAAGGATGGTCTCATTCAGCAGGTTGACACTCCTCAAAATCTGTACGATCTCCCCTGCAACATGTTTGTTGCCGGATTTATCGGCACTCCTCAGATGAACTTTGTTGATTGCAAGCTCACCAAACCCAAGGGACAGGATGACGTTTATCTTGAGTTTGCAGGTGTCAGCTTCAAGGTTCCCAAGGAGAAATTTGAGGACAGCAATCTGGCTGACTACATCGGCAAGGAAGTCATTGCCGGTCTCCGTCCCGAGCTTCTCCACGACGAGCCCGTATATATGGAGAAATTCAAGGACACCATCATTGATGCAGACGTTGAGTTCACCGAGCTCATGGGCGCTGAGATCAACCTCTACCTCACTATCAACGGAGAGGCAAACCTTACCTCCAGAGTTTCTTCTCACTCCACCGCAAAAGCCGGCGAGAAGATCAAGATTGCAGTCGATGTTTCACACATCCACATCTTTGACAAAGAGACCGAGAAGATCATCGTTCACTAATATTGCAAAAAAGGAGTCGTTTTTCGGCTCCTTTTCTTTTCCGCAAAAAAAAGAACCGTATCACGAGGCACACTCCGTAAGGAAGTGAGCCTCAGTTATATTCGCCTGGCGGCGAGTGATATTGCTTCGCAGTGATATTATGCTTCGCATAGTTATATTGCCCTTCGGGCAGTTTTACGGGCGAATATAATACCACTGAAACCGTAAGGTTTCAATATCACTTTTGCCTTTAGGCAAAAATATCACTGCAAACGGTAGTTTGCAATATAACTTTACCTGCCGAGAATAACACCTTTTGTTTTTCGGCAAGTCATATTTTTTCAAAGTATGTAACCCACTATGACACTTTCACAATCTTTGTGCAAAGTGTCATTTCTTTTGTAAACAAAAAAGCCGTGGGAGACAACTTCCTTACGAAGTGTCTCCCACCAACGGTTCTTTTTTGTTGTTTTTTACATTTTGCTTATCAGGTCGTTGATAAGCTCTGCTGTTCCCTTGGCGCCCAACAGAGACGAGTCAATACAAAGGTGATAGTTTTTTGGGTCACCCCAATTTTTCCCTGTATAAAAGCTGTAATAAGACGCACGCTTTTTATCCGCCTTTTGTATCACCTTTCGGGCAATCTGCACATTTGTCTCCCCTGTGCGCGCCATATAATTGCTGATACGTTGCTCAAGCGGCGCATGAATAAAAACTTTGAGGAGTCCGTCGCATTCCGACAAAATATGATCGGCACATCGACCGAGAAGAATGCAGCTTCCATCAGAGGCGATCTTTTTGATCTCTTGTGTCTGGATAGCAAAAACACGGTCGGTAATAAGCATCTCACCCGATCCGAAATGGACACCGGTCCCGCTGTAGCTTGACATTGCAAGCGAATACAAAAAGCTGCCCGTCGCCTGCTCATCCGCCTTTTCAAAGGTGTCACGGGATATCCCATGCTCCTCTGCACGGCCGATCAACGCTTCTTTGTCAAAATACGATATCCCCGACAGGCGGGAAAGATTTTCTGCAACCGCGCCGCCGAGAGAATCAAACTGTCTGCCGATAGTAATTATTTTTTTCATATTTTTTACTCCAAAAACAAAATTGAAAGCACATAAACACGTTTGTTCAGCTGATTATACCACAGCTTTCAGTATTTTTCAACCGCACTTTTTTATTTTGTATTCATTGGGTTGAAAAAAATAAAAAAACGTGATATAATCCCTTGTATTTTGAAATGGAGGCCTTGTAATGAAATACGCTTTGTTGCTTTTTGACCTTGACGGAATGCTGGTTGATACAATTGACGGAGTGCTCGAATCCGCAAGGTATTCCTTGGAGTTTTTTGGCATAACAAAAACCCATGAAGAGCTGAAGCCCTTTTTGGGGCCGCCTCTCAGGCATTCATATCAGACCATGTTTGGCTTTGATGACAAAAAGGCAACGGAGGCAATTGCAAAATACCGCGAGAGATACAAAGAGGTTTTTATCACTCATTCCCGTCCCAACAGGGGGATTCCCGAAGCGCTCCCCGCACTGTTGAAAAAGGGGTTCCGTTTGGGAGTTGCCACTTCAAAATACGAAGAAAGCGCAAAACAGATGCTTTGCGCTTTTGGGTTGGACAAATATTTTGAATATATAACCGGTTCAAACAAAAGTGAGACCATCAGCTCAAAGGAGCAGGTCATTGAAGAAGCCCTGAGGCGTTTTGATATGAAGAACAGCCGAAAAAAGGTGTTGATGATCGGTGACATGAAATACGATGATATCGGCGCAAGCAATGCGGGCATTGACTCTCTGGGAGTATATACAGGCACAGCAAAAGCAGGAGAGCACGAAGAAGCCGGCGCCACCTACATTGCACAGGATATCAAAGAAATGACCGATTTCCTTTTGAATCTTTAATCATCGGAGTCAAGCTCTTTTTTCTCTTTTCGAGAAAGGAAAAGCTTGGCTTCTTTTTTTGTTATACTGCACAAAAAATCCGTATATCTGCGTTTTGTAGGTCGGAAGCAATACAACGCAATAAGCGAAAAAACAATTGATGAAACAAGCAAAACGTTGATAGTGTAGGGGTTCTCTCCCCTGTTGATCACCGTTGTCTGTACAAAAAGAAGCCCTGCAACAAGCAGTATACAAAAGAGATAATCCACCACTCTTTTTGTAAAAAAGCCCACAATCTCACTGCCCTTCTCAGTCTCCTTGAGCCGGCCGCGAAAAACCGCAGAAAAAGGGTCATTCATCGCACGTGCCTTGCGGACAAGGCGCACCCTGTCTCCTTTTCTTTTTGCTACAAAAATCAAGTCCATGGTGTCATCGGCACCGGCAAAACGCGCCTCTGCCGTCTCTCTGTCCCAGCTCTCTCTGAGCTGCGGCAGTGAAAAATCACTGGGAAGTCTTGTCATAAAAATCCCTCTCGAAAAACAAAAATTGTTTGGCTTTGTTTTTTTATAATACATTATAATATATTTTATCTTTCAAGTCAATTGCATTATCCAACATATTGTGGTATAATATAATGTGAAAATACATTTGCATCAAGGAGAGCTTTTGTGTCCGACTTTTTGAAAAAAATCGAATACTTTTCACGCAAGCTCAACGCACACAAGGTGGGAGCGTACTCTGCTCAGACTGCATTTTTTATGTTTTTTTCCTTTGTGCCGCTTATCATGCTGATCCTCTCGCTTCTCAAGCTTTTGGTGGACTCTCCCGATGAAATTGCCGCCATTGCCAACGAGATGACACCAAACGTCATCAGTGACTTTTTGTCCGTTTATCTTGAGGAGATAATGAGTGTCGGCAAGCTCTCGCTCACTATTGTGTCCGCAATCACGCTTTTGTGGTCTGCATCAAAGGGTGTTTTTTCCATCATCGGAGGCCTCAACTCAATATATGAGATCAAGGAAGAACGTAATTATTTTGCCCTCCGTTTTTTGGCAGTATTTTACACCGTGGCTTTCACTATGATTCTGGTGGCAGTCCTGCTTTTGATGGTTTTTGGAAAAACCATCTCAAACTTCCTGTACACAAACTTTCCCTCCCTATCGGGGTTGATATACGTTATCTCTTCATTGAGATTTATTGTGGGTTTTGTGTTTCTGGTCCTGTTTTTTATGGTTGTGTACAAAGCTCTCCCCAGCGGAAAGATACGTTTTTTTGATCAATTTCCCGGTGCCATCGTTTCCAGCGCAGGTTGGGTGTCATTCTCTATCGTTTTTTCATTTTTTATCAACAATTTCAGCAATTATTCAAACATTTACGGAAGTCTGACCGCCATTATCGTTTTGCTTCTCTGGCTGTATATCTGTATGTATATCATGTTTTTTGGTGCAGAGGTCAACCTGTATCTCTCCGCAAAAAGCAAATCGCAAAACGATTGATGGGAAAGAGCGGTTAAAAATCACCAAAAACCCACTTTTGTATTGACGAATCAGGTGGTTTGCTATATAATATATTGAGTTTTTGTGTCTTGTTTTTTAAAAAGAAACACGGAGTTTTTTATGTATTTTGCCGATTTGTTTTTTATTTATCTTTTTCTGCCGCTATGCTTCATTGCTTACTTTGCGGCACGCAACGTAAAGCAAAAAAACGTGGTTTTGCTGGTGTTTTCACTGATTTTTTACACCTGGGGAGAGCCGGTCAAGATTCTTGTTTTGCTTTTTAGCGTTTTGGTCAACTATCTGTTGGCGCTTGCCATTGATAAAAAGCGGGGCACAAAATGGTGCAAAGCGTCCATTGTGTCGGCTGTGCTGTTCAATATTGCCATGCTGGGCGTGTTTAAATACACCGATTTTTTGATCTCAAACATCAACGGTGTTTTGGGTACCAATATTCCTATGCAAAACATCGCTCTGCCCTTGGGCATCAGCTTTTTTACTTTTCAGATCCTCTCATACGTCGTGGACGTTTACTGGGAAAAGGTTGACGTTCAGAAAAACTTTGGCAAGCTGCTGATGTACATATCACTGTTTCCTCAGCTTGTGGCGGGACCTATTGTCAGGTACCAGACCATTGCCGAAGAGATTGACTGCCGAAAGCCCACCCTCACCGATCTGTCAGAGGGGTTTGTGCGGCTGGTAGCGGGTCTTTCAAAAAAGGTTTTGCTTGCAAACAACCTCAATCTTTTGGCAGACGCTTGCTTTGGCACAAATCTTCAGTCAGCATCTGTTGCCGCAACCTGGGTGGGTGTGGTTTCGTACGCAATGCAGGTTTATTTTGACTTTTCAGGTTATTCCGATATGGCAATCGGTATCGGCAGAATTTTTGGATTTCATTTTGATGAAAACTTCAAACATCCCTTTATGTGCCGTTCTATATCCGAATTCTGGCAGAGATGGCACATCTCACTGGGAAGCTTTTTCAGAGACTACCTGCTGTATCTCCCTATTTTTGGAAAAAGGCGGGCTGTGCTGTCACTGTTTCTCGTATGGTTTACCACCGGTCTGTGGCACGGCGCCAGCTGGAACTACGTAATCTGGGGTCTGTATTTTGGCGTATTCATTTTTATTGAGACAAAGATCGGCAAAAAGCGTCTCAAAAAGGCACCGTCTCTTTTGATGCAGATATACAGCAAACTGGTGATCATCATCGGTTTTGGAATATTCAAATTTGAGGATCTGGGACAGTTGGGACAGTTTTTCAAAAACCTTGTGGGAGCACAAGGCAACGCTTTTGTAAACGACGCGTTTTTTGGCGCTTTCAAGAGCTACATGTTTGTTTTTATCGTTGCCGTTATTGCTTGTTTCCCCATCGTTCCCGCACTCAAAAAGCTACTGGACAAGTCTCCCTCTCCCTTGCGTTCCGCAGGGATCGTTGCCACAGCCGTTGCAAGTCTGGCGTTGCTGTTTGCTGACACATCCGTGCTGGTAGCCACATTTAGCTCCAACAATCCGTTTCTCTACTTCAGATTTTAGGAGGGCGACAAAATGAACAACAAATGGGCAAAAACAGTCTCCCTCTTTTTGCTGATAGCAGCTTTTTTGGGAATGTTTGTTTTTACGGTTTTTCTTCCCCGAACTATGGAATCGGATTACAGCACCCTCAAAACATGGCCGGAATTTTCGGTAGAAGCTCTTTTTTCAGGTGAGTATTTTGAGGGTATCGTAGCATATTTTACCGACACTGTTCCCGGTCGCGACCGGTTTATTGACTACAACGCGAAAATCAAAAATCTGTACGGACTGACTGAGGATGAAGAAGTGGTTGACAGGGGGCCCGACAGCAGCGAGAGCGGCGATTCCGACGATGAGGATGACTTTATTGATCAGCCCGACTGGCAGCCGGAGGTTTCCACAGACAACAATAACGTTTCCTCTGACACCTCAGCCGATGTGAGCAGTGATGCTTCCACACCCGAAGGTGATGAAATCAAGGACCCCGACGAACCGATGGAAGAGGAGCTCTCAAACTCAATACTTATCATCGGCACAAGAGCCATGGAGATTTTTGGCGGAAACCTCAACAACGGAAAGGTTTTTGCCGAAACGCTCAACGAGTTTGCCGAAAACATCAACCAAAACATCAACGTGTACTCCATGGTGATTCCCAAGGCAAGCGCTTTTTATATCCACCAATCGGAAAAATATGCAAAATATGCTCCGCGCAACAAAGAAAATATTGACAACATCAATCAAAATCTCTCTGATCGTGTGATTCCCATTGATGCATATGGCATTTTGGAACAGCACGCAAACGAGGAGATCTATTTCCGTACTGACCACCACTGGACGGGACTGGGCGCATATTATGCTGCAAAAGTGTTTGCGGACAAAGCGGGAGTCAATTTTACGGACCTGTCTCGGTACACGGAGAACCGCAGAGCCGGCTACGTGGGCACTCTGTACAAATACTCGGACTACAACCCCAAGCTTCTCAACAACCCCGAGGATCTTGTGACGTACGTTCCGCCGTCCGAATACATCGCCACTTTTTATGACCATTCTTTCCAAAATCCCAGAGAACACAGCATATTTTGGGATATTGCAGAGGAAAAACGAAGCAGCTGGTACTCAACGTTTTTGAGAGGTGACAGCTACTCCGTCAAGATCCAATCAAAAACCTGCAGCAACGGACGTACACTGCTCATCGTCAAGGACAGCTACGGCAACGCCCTTGCTCCATATTTTATTGATTCGTTTGAGACCGTGTATATTGTTGATGCAAGATTTTTTGAAAAAGGACTGTACACCTTTATCAACGAGCAAGGAATCACCGACGTGCTCTTTGCCGAATGCACTTTTTCCTCCTGCGGCGCAGGATATATCAACAAAATTAAAGGACTTATGCACTGATGAAAAAAATTGCTCTTATTCTCATTCCGCTTCTTCTTGCCGTGGTTCTCATGGCGTGTGATTTTTCCTCCGAGGGTGCTCAGAGCAACCCCGTGTCTGACACAGGTTCTTCCGTTTCCTCTCAGGCCACCTCCCAAGCTGTTTCAAATGACAGTTCGGACCCTGTTTCTGAGGGCGAGGGCTCACAGGATCCCAACGCAACCGTTACCATCACTGACATTCCTGTCGTGCTTGCCGGTGTTGATGAGCTGAAAAAAGACGGTTACACCGCTGATTCATCCTTTTATATGACCGTTGACGTTGAGGTATACGGCGCAAGAGAAACAGTTGTTTCTCTCACAGCAGCTGACATTGAGGCGTTTGTTGACGTCAGCGGCACCGAGGAGACCGGTGATATTGAATTTTTTATTGACATCACGGTTCCTGAGGGAGTGGCGCTGATCTCTGCTTCCGAATCATTTGCAACCGTGAAGATCTCAAGGCATTCTGTCAACAATGATCCTGTGGTGGACGGCTCCGCATACATTTCCAACGGTATAATCATCTCCGGCACTCGCGGAATGGAACAGTTTGGTGCAGGCGCCGGTGCAGGACAGAGCACCGCAGCAAAGCTGAATGAGTTCAAAGCAGCGGTGGGCGACGTTAACGTATACATACTTCCCGCCCCCCTTGCATCTGCATTCTACGCTCCGGAAAAATATTCCAAATCCATTGATGCACACAAGAACTGCTTTGAAGGCATGAGAGATGCGCTGGTTGACGTGAAATACATTGACACGCTCTCTGCACTTGCAGTGCACAAGGACGAGGACATTTATGCACGCACTGACCACCACTGGAATGCTCTGGGTGCATATTATGCCGCCGAAGCTTTTGCACAGTCCGCAGGAGTGCCTTTTGCTAACATCAGCACTTTTACGGTTGACAGCTTTTCGGGATACGTTGGCACGATGTACGGTTATTCCAAAGCTGAGGTTATCAAAAACAATCCGGAGACATTTGTTTGGTACATCCCCAGCAGCCAGTACACAGTCACCTTCTATTCCCGTGAGAAGTTTACCAACCCCAAGGAAGGCACGCTTTTCACCACCGCAAAATCCTACACAAAATTCATTTCCGGTGACGCCTACACCACAAAAATCGAATCAAACGTGGGCAATGGCAGAAAACTCCTGCTGTTCAAGGACAGCTACGGCAACGCACTGGCTCCTTTTCTCGTTTCTTCCTTTGACGAGGTAATCATTGCGGATTTCCGTTATTTCAACCTCAATGCAAAAACATTTATTACAGAGCAGGGAATCACCGACGTCTGCTTTGAGATGTCTGCTTTCTCTCTTGCCGGAAGCAAACGCAACAATATTACACGTCTCATCAACAACTGACAAACAGTATTTTTTGGAGGTCAAAAATGCCAAGACTGGATTTCCCTTTTGACAGCAGTCTCATGGACAAGCGAAAATCCATCCGACGTGAGCTGATGGCCGACGGAAAGTCGCGCACAAAGAAAAAAATTGCCGTGCTTGGCGGCTCCACCACCAACGATATCGTCAAAATGCTGGATATTTTTCTGCTTGATCAGGGTATCGAAGCCGAATTTTGGCAATCGGAATACTCCAGATTTTGGCAGGATGCCATGTTTGACAACCCCGAGCTGACGGAGTTTTCACCCGACCTCATTTATATCCACACCAGTTGGAAAAATATCGAAAAATTTGTTCCCTCCCCTGCGGACAAACCGCAGGATGCCGAGGAAAGTGTGAGAGCCAGACTGGATTATTACCAAAAAATGTGGGACCATCTGGCTGTCACATATTCAGTTCCAATTATTCAAAACAACTTTGAGCTACCTCCCTACCGTATTATGGGCAACCGTGATTTCTTTGATCCACGGGGCGGTGTGGCTTTTGTCAACGGCATAAACGCAGGGATTGCAAAATACGCCGACTCTCATGATGGATTCTTTGTCAACGACATCAACTATGTTTCTGCCTGCTACGGGCTGGACAGATGGCATGATGAATCAGCGTGGTATATGTTCAAGTACTGCTGTGCCATTGATGCTATTCCATATCTCTCCTTTAACGTTGCCCGTATCATAAAATCCATCTTTGGCAAAAACAAAAAGGTCATTGCCCTTGATCTTGACAATACCCTTTGGGGCGGCGTTGTGGGTGATGACGGTGTAGAAGGCATCGAGATCGGCGAGGAGACCGCTACAGCGGAGTGCTACAAGGCATTTCAGGAATATATCAAAAAGCACAAAGACCTTGGAGTAATGCTTACCGTAGCGTCAAAAAATGATCTTTCCAATGCCATTGACGGACTCAATCATCCCGACGGCGTATTGCGCCCCGATGATTTTATTGTCATCAAGGCAGATTGGGAAAACAAGGACCGAAACCTCGCCATGACTGCGTCGCAAATGGATCTGGGAATCGACTCTTTTGTGTTTGTTGACGACAATCCCACCGAGCGCGGCCTTGTTAAAAAAAGCATTCCCTCCATTGCGGTACCCGAGATGATCTCCCCTCAAACCTACATCCAAACGCTTGACCGTAACGGATACTTTGAAACCACCGCTTTTTCTGCAGACGATCTGAAGCGCAACGAGATGTACAAGGCAAACGCAAAGCGTGCGGAGCTGAGCCAGGATTTTGCGGATTACGGCGAATATCTCAAGAGTCTTTGCATGGTCGCAGAGATAAAGGAATTTGCCCCTATCTATATGCAGCGCATCACACAGCTTACCAACAAATCAAACCAATTCAACCTCACCACCAGACGATACACACAGCCCGAGATCGAGGAGGCGGCCTCTGACGGAAAGCATATCACACTGTACGGCAAGCTGGAGGACACCTTTGGCGACAACGGAGTGGTTTCGGTTGTTATCGGCGAGATCAAAGGCAAAGTGTGTGATATCGACCTGTGGCTCATGAGCTGCCGTGTATTGAAAAAAAACATGGAGCACGCAATGCTGGACACCCTGGTGCAAAAGTGCAAAGACAACGGACTTGAGCGCATCGTGGGCCACTACTACCCCACCCAAAAGAACGGTATGGTCAAGGATCTGTTTTCTTTCCTTGGGTTCACTCTCACAAGTGAAGATGAAAACGGAAACAGGCACTTTGAATTGCAGGTGGAAGACTATTTGAACCAAAACAACGTTATAACTATCAATCCGGAGGAAAAGCAATGACAGAAAAAGAAGTTCTCACACGGCTCAATCCCGTTTTTTGCACCGTATTTGACGACGATATAACCGTCAGCCGCAGCACAACTGCCGACGACATTGACGATTGGGACTCCCTTGAGCACATTCGCCTCATAGGTGCGGTCGAACGTGAATTTGGCGTCAAATTCACTATGCGTGAGGTCAGCTCCATGAAGAATGTGGGCGAGATGATCGACATTATTATTGAAAGAGCATAAATTTCTTTTACCAACAAAAAAGGAGCGTTTCATAGCGAGACTTCCCAAAAGGAAGTCTCGCAGTTTTATTCGCCGCATTTCATTTGGCGAGTTATATTGCTTCGCAGTTATATTATGCTTCGCATAGTGGTATTCGGCTACGCCGAGTTTGGCGAATAAAATAACACTGAAACCGCAAGGTTTCAATATCACTATTGCGAATGCAATAATATCACTCCGACGAAGTCGGAATAAAACTTGAAAAGCATTATACTTTTGTGTATAATGAACTTTGAGGTGATAAGAATGGCCGATAGTATTTTAAGAGATAAGGCAAAAGATTTTGCAAAAGCGGTTGTTTTTCTATGCCGCGATATGAAATCAAAGCATAAAGAATCTGTTTTGATAAACCAATTGCTACGTTCTGCAACATCAATCGGTGCAAATCTACACGAAGCGCAATATGCTCAAAGTACTAACGATTTTATATCAAAACTTGAAATATCGCAAAAAGAATGTTACGAAACGGAATATTGGTTAGAACTTCTTTATGAAACGGATTGTATGAACGAAGAAGAATATAAAACATTTCAAAATGATTGCGGTACAATACGCAGAATGTTAATTTCTTCCCTGAAAACCATAAAATCTAAATAAGGGGTTTGGGCTTAGCCCAACAAGCGTTTGTCTGTACAAGTGCGATGCTGGTTATAATCGAAATGATAATAAGATTTTGTGGAGAAGATGTAATGGTTAGAGAAGTATCTGAAAACGAATTAAGCAAATTATTAGAGTTATATTTACATTTGCATGAGGAAACTATCCCGGAAATGACGGAACATTTAGTAAACACTTGGAATACTATTATGCAGGACAAAAATCATCATGTTATTGTCAAGGAAATAGATGGAAAAATTGTATCATCATGCGTCTGTGTGATTATTCCAAACTTGACAAGAAACATAAGGCCTTATGCATTTGTTGAAAATGTTGTTACACACTCGGATTATCGCGGAAAAGGGTATGCAACGGAATGTTTGAACTATGCAAAAACCATTGCAGAAAACGCAAACTGTTATAAAATAATGTTACTTACAGGGTCAAAAAATGACAAAACATTAAACTTTTACGCTAATGCAGGATATAACAATACTGATAAAATAGCGTTTGTTCAATGGCTCGAATAATACAGCCTCCAATATGTAGAATAAAAAACGACAGACCTTAAAAATCTGTCGTTTTTTGATATCCTTATAAGAAACTGCCTTAACTGTCTGCTTTTTTGCATATTATTTGCTATCAGTCTTGGCGTGTATCTGCCTTGCTTTCACAATAGATACACCGATAAACCTTGTTTTCACGGTCCGTAAGCTTGAATACGTGCTCAAGCTCCTGCTCTGTGGTGCAGATACAGCGGGGATTTTTGCATTTTACTATACCCTTGATGGTATTGGGAAGCTCAAGATGCTTTTTTTCCACAAGCTCTCCGTTTTTGATTATGTCAACCGTGATACCGGGATCAATATACCCGATGGCGTCAAGATCAAGTGCGATGCTTGCGTCTATCTTGATGATATCCTTGCGGCACATTTTTTTGCTGGGAACATTGAGGATAACAGCCACTGAACAGCCAAGAGATCCAAGGTTGAGAAAGCTGTAAAGCTTCATTCCCGTCCCCGCCTTGATGTGATCGATAACTATTCCGTCACGGATAGAGTCCACAAACATTATGTCACCTCCAAAAGCATCAGTATCAGAGCCATACGCATATATTTTCCGTTGAGAACCTGTTTGAAATAGCACGCTCTGGGATCGTTGTCAATGGCAACGGAGATCTCATTCACTCTGGGGAGCGGATGAAGGACACACATATCTTTCTTTGCGGTTTTGAGCTTGTCAGGAGTAAGAATATAGCTGTCTCGCAGACGCAGATAATCCGCCTCGTTGAAAAATCTCTCACCCTGAACTCGGGTCATATACAAAATATCCAGCTTGGGCATTGCCGACATCAGGTCTGCCGTTTCTTCATAGGGCACACCGTTTTTGTCGAGAATGTCCTTTTTTACGTAATCGGGAAGCTTCAACTCATCCGGTGAGATCAAAACTACCTTGATTCCCGTATATCGAACAAGAGCATTGAGAAGCGAATGAACTGTGCGTCCAAACTTCAGGTCTCCGCAAAAGCCCACGGTCATATCTGACAACCTTCCCTTTTCACGCTTGATGGTGAGAAGATCAGCCAGCGTTTGGGTTGGATGGCAGTGCCCGCCATCTCCCGCGTTGATGATGGGAACAGATGCCTTTTTGGATGCCACAAGGGGCGCACCTTCTTTGGGATGGCGCATTGCGATTATGTCAGCATAGCAGGATACAACCTGCACAGTATCTGACACACTCTCGCCCTTTGCTGTGGAACTGGATGATGCCTCCGAAAAGCCCAGTACGTTTCCGCCAAGCTCATACATTGCCGCCTCAAATGATAGACGTGTGCGTGTGGAGGGCTCAAAAAACAGGGTAGCAAGCTTTTTCCCGCTGCATTTGCGACTGTATTTTTGCGGGTCGGAGATTATATCCTCTGCTGTGGATATAAGGTCATCGATCTCCGTTTTTGACAAATCTACAATATCTATCAAGCTTCTCATTTTGATCCACCGTTTATCCAGCTCTCATCAGAAGGATTGTTTCTGAATGCGATCAGACGGGAAACATCGCTCTGCTTGATATATCCGGTCTCTGCAGCAGTCTGAGCAATAACGTCAAAGTTGGTCAAGCTGACGTTCTTTACATTTGCCGCATTGAGTCTGTCAATACCTTTTTGCATTCCGTAGGTAAAAATACTTGCTACGCCCAAAACCTCGGCGCCTGCCTCACGGAGTGCCTCAACTACCTCGATCACCGAGCCGCCTGTTGAAATAAGATCCTCGATCACCACGACTTTTTGACCTTTTTCAAGCTTTCCCTCGATCCTGTTGCATCTGCCGTGATCCTTTGAGCCGGATCTGACGTAGCCCATGGGGAGACCCATGATATGGCCCACGATTGCCGCATGGGCAATGCCTGCGGTGCTGGTGCCCATAAGAACCTCGCACCGGGGATAATGAGTTTTTACAACCTCGGCAAGAGATTCCTCAATATCGGTTCTCACCTCAGGAGCGGTGAGAGTGAGACGGTTGTCGCAATATACGGGGCTTTTGATTCCGCTTGCCCACGTAAAGGGCTCGTCGGGTCTGAAAAATACTGCTTTTATGGAAAGAAGCCGGGATGCGATTCTTTTTTCTGTCATTGTATTCAGTCCTCCGCCAAAAATTCTTTTATACATCTGTTGTATGCAGCCACAGGATCTGCGGCTGCTGTGACGGGGCGTCCCACCACGATATAATCAGAGCCAAGCTCTCTCGCTTTTGCGGGGGTGGTAACCCTCACCTGGTCTCCGATATCTCCGTCAGCAAAACGCACGCCCGGGGTTACTGTAACAAAATCTCCTCCGCAGTTCTCGTGAACACCGGACGCCTCAAGAGGTGAGCATACAACGCCGTCAAGGCCGCTGTTCTTTGCATTGAGGGCATAGGAAGAAACGGTTTCCTGCATTCCGTTGGGAATCAGCAGCTCGTTGTGAAGCATCTCCTCCGACGTTGAGGTGAGCTGTGTCACTGCAATGAGAAGAGGTCTTGTTCCATCCTCACGCGTGAGTCCGTTGAGCGCTTCTTTCATCATTACAGAGCCGCCTGCAGCATGAAGGTTGCACATATCCACGTCAAGGGACGAAAGCACTTTCATTGCTTTTTTTACAGTATTGGGGATATCATGAAGCTTCAGATCAAGAAATATCTTGTGTCCCATTGCCTTGATCTCGCGGACAATGGAAGGGCCTTCTGCATAAAAAAGCTCCATCCCGATCTTTACGTAGGGCTTGCGACCGGTGAATTTTGAGAGGAACTCCAGTGTTTCTTTTTTGCCCGAAAAATCCAGGGCAACGATAACGTCTTTTGCCATTTTAGTGTGCACCTCCGATAATTTCTTTCAGATCTTTTATACCGTATTTTTCCATCTCTGCGGGAAGCGAGCGTATGATCTCCAGTGATGCAAATGGATTGACAAGGTTTGCCGCGCCAACCTGAACAGCGGTTGCTCCCGCAAGCATGAGCTCTATCACGTCGGAGGCAGTTGTTACGCCTCCCAATCCCACAATGGGAATTTTTACTTTTTCATATACCTGCCACACCATGCGAACCGCTATCGGAAACACCGCACTGCCCGACAATCCGCCGGTGGTATTGGCAAGAAGGGGTCTGCGCTTGCGGATGTCAAGACGCATGCCCAAAAGAGTGTTTATCAAGCTGACTGCATCTGCTCCCGCCTCTTCACATGCCACAGCGATTGATGCAATATCGGACACGTTGGGGGACAGCTTGATGATGAGAGGTTTTTTTGTCACCCGTCTGACGGCATCGGTTACCTTGTACGCCATATCGGGAGTTCCGCCGATGCAGGCACCGCCTGCATGAACGTTGGGACAGCTGATATTTACCTCGATCCACCCGATATCCGGAACGGAATCAAACTTTTGGCAGACCTCTACGTATTCCTCAACTGAAAATCCACAGGCGTTTGCCATGACGGGTTTGTTGAACACCTGTCTCAGTTTGGGCATTTCTTCGTTTATGACCGCATCAACACCGGGGTTTTGAAGTCCCACGGAATTGAGCATTGATGACGCGCACTCCGCAATCCTGGGAGTAGGATTGCCAAATCTGGGATCTCTGGTAGTGCCTTTGAACGAAAAGGTTCCAAGCTCATTTATATCATAAAGCTCCGCAAACTCATAACCAAACCCATAGGTTCCCGATGCAGGAATGATGGGGTTGTCGATGGTAATTCCGCAAAGGTCGATTTTTGTGTTTACCATATGATCTCCTCCTTTTCCAACACCGGGCCGTCACGACAGATGCGTTTGTTGCCGTATTTTGTTTTGCAGGTACAGCCCATACAAGCACCAAACCCGCATCCCATACGTTCTTCAAAGCTGAACTGTCCCGACGTCACAGATGCGTCATAGACCGCTTTGAGCATGGGCTCCGGACCGCAGGTGAATATGTGAGAATATTCCATTCCCTCCATTGCAGTTGTGACAAATCCTTTTGTTCCCACGCTTCCGTCAACAGTGGTCACCGTAACCTCTGCGCCAAGGGCTGTCAACTCATCCTTGAGAAAAACCTCGGATGCTTTGTTAAAACCTATAATCACCTTTGGCTTTTTGCCCTGTGACACAAGCTCACGGCAAAGATAATACAGAGGAGGCACACCTACTCCCCCGCCGATGAGCAGGGGTTCAGATCCGCTTTTTGTCAAATCGTATCCGTTGCCCAGGGGAAGCAAAACCCAAAGCGTCTTGCCTTCACCCAGCTCTGACATCGACTTGGTTCCGCTGCCCACGGTTTTGTAGATTATGGTCAAATTCTTTCCGCCATAATCGCAAACAGAGATTGGACGGCGCAGATAGAATCCATCAAGCTTGATGTTTACAAACTGACCGGGGCGCACGTTCTCTCCTTGACATCCGGACAAAATCATTTTATATACCGAGGGAGCAATACAAACGTTGCTCTCGACGGTCAGCAAAATATCTTTCATTCCGGCTCCTTTTTTATGCATCGATGGTTGAAATGCACAGTGTCGTTTCCTCAAGTACATCAAGCAAAACCTTGATGGTATCAAGAGCGGTGAATACCGTAACGTTGTTTTCGACTGCGCACTGTCTGATCTCAAATCCGTCGCTGTTTCCGCCGGTAGTGTCTATATCACGTGTGTTGATAACGTAATTGACATAGCCCTGACGAATAGAATCCAGTATCTCCTCGCTTCCCTCACTGATCTTTTTGCGGATGCGAGTGCGGATACCGTGCTCTTTGAGATAAACAGCGGTGCCGTGGGTGGCCTCAATATTGAAGCCCAAATTGTAAAATCTGCGGATAAGAGGCAGCGCCTCCTCCTTGTCCTTGTCTGCAATGGTGACAAGGATGGTGCCATAGTTCACCACCTGCATTCCCGATGCCTGAAGCGCTTTGTAAAGCGCACGGTTGAGCTTGTCGTCATAGCCTATTGCCTCACCCGTAGATTTCATCTCGGGCGACAGATATGCATCAAGGCCGCGGAGCTTTGAAAATGAGAATGCGGGAACTTTTACGTACCAGCGTTTTTTCTCGGGAGGATAGATATCCATAATTCCTTGATCTCTCAAGCTCTTGCCAAGAATACACATTGTGGCAATGTCCGCCAAGCTGTATCCGGTTGCTTTGGACAGGAACGGTACGGTACGGGAGGATCTAGGGTTTACCTCGATGATAAACACGTTGTCGTTTTTGTCAACGATAAACTGAATATTGTACAGACCTACGATTCCGATTCCCAGCCCCAGTTTTTTTGTATAATCAAGTATAGTCTGCTTGACCTTTTCAGAAATACTGAAAGACGGATACACGCTGATACTGTCACCGGAGTGGATACCGGTTCTTTCAACCAGCTCCATGATACCCGGTACAAACACGTTTGTACCGTCGCAGACAGCGTCCACCTCAACCTCTCTGCCCTGAACGTATTTGTCCACCAGCACCGGTTTGTCCTCATCCACCTCAACCGCCGTGCGGAGGTAATGCCTCAGTGCTTCTTCACCTGCAACGATCTGCATCGCTCTGCCACCAAGCACAAAGCTGGGACGCACAAGCACGGGATAACCTATCTCGGATGCAGCTGCGATTCCGTCCTCGATATTGGTCACCGCTCTGCCCTGCGGATGGGGAATATCCAGCTCACGCAAAAGCATTTCAAACGAATCTCTGTTCTCTGCCCTGTCGATGGCCTCAACGTCAGTGCCGATGATCTTTACACCGCGCTTCATCAAGGGTTCTGCCAGGTTTATGGCTGTCTGACCGCCGAGGGAGGCAATGACGCCAAAGGGCTTTTCCAGCTCGATAATGTTCATCACGTCCTCAACAGTCAGAGGCTCAAAATAAAGCTTGTCGCTGGTGGTATAATCCGTAGATACTGTCTCGGGATTGTTGTTGATTATGATCGCCTCATATCCGAATTTGCGGATCGTGGTGATGGCATGAACAGTAGAATAATCAAACTCTACGCCCTGACCGATGCGTATGGGACCCGAGCCAAGTACGATTATTTTTCTCTTCTCGGACAGCACCGACTCGTTTTCGTGCTCGTAGGTGGAGTAGAAATAAGGTACGTATCCGTCAAATTCCGCAGCGCAGCTGTCGATCATTTTATACACAGGGAAAATGCCGTTTTCCTTGCGGAGGCGGTATATTTCATCCTCGGTTTCGTTCCACAAGCGAGCAATATATTTGTCGGAGAATCCCATTCTTTTTGCTCTGCGAAGCACTGACAGGTCTCCTTTTGCACCGGAAACAACGGTTTCCATCTCAACAATATTTCTTATTTTTTCAATAAACAAAAGGTCAATCTGTGTTGCATCGCAGATACGTCCCATGTCTGTGCCCAGACGCAAAAGCTGTGCAATGGCATACAGACGGTCGTCTGTGCCGTATCTGACGTATTCAAGCAGCTCATCACGGGTGTAAGTATCAAATTTTGGAAGATATACGTGGCACACGCCTGTCTCAAGGGAGCGAACTGCTTTCAAAAAGCTCTCTTCCATTGTTCTGCCGATACTCATAACCTCACCGGTGGCCTTCATCTGAGTGGAGAGAGTGTTGTTGGCAGAGGTGAACTTGTCAAACGGGAAGCGTGGCATTTTTGTGACCACATAGTCGATTGAAGGCTCAAAGGATGCGATGGTGTTGGCAATTCTGATCTCATCAAGGGTCATTCCAACCGCAATTTTTGCCGTAACGCGGGCAATGGGGAATCCGCTTGCCTTTGATGCCAACGCAGAGGAACGGGAAACGCGGGGGTTGACTTCGATAACATAATAATTGAATGACTGGGGATCCAAAGCAAACTGAACGTTGCATCCGCCCTCTATCTTGAGCGCTCTGATTATACGAAGCGCACTGTCTCTCAAAAGGTGATATTCTTTGTTTGTCAGCGTCTGGCTGGGAGCAACAACTATGGAATCTCCCGTATGTATGCCCACAGGATCAACGTTTTCCATACTGCAGATGGCAATGGCGGTATCATTCGCATCGCGCATTACCTCAAACTCTATCTCCTTGTAGCCCTTGATGCTTTTTTCAACCAGCACCTGATGAACAGGTGAGAGCTTGAGAGCGTTTTTCATTATCTCTCTGAGTTCCTGCTCATCGTCGGCAAAACCGCCGCCCGTGCCGCCCAGCGTAAATGCGGGACGAAGCACCACGGGATAACCTATCCTCGCTGCTGCTTCCACTGCTTCCTCGATGGAATGAGTGATCTCAGACGGGCAGACCGGCTCACCCAGCTCCAGACAAAGCTCCTTGAACAGGTCACGGTCCTCAGCTCTTTCGATACTCCTGCTGTTGGTGCCAAGCAGCTCCAAACGGCACTCACTGAGAACGCCCTTTCGCTCCAGCTGCATGGCAAGATTGAGACCCGTCTGTCCTCCAATTCCCGGAAGAAGTGCGTCGGGACGCTCGTAGCGAATTATCTTTGCGATATATTCAAGTGTCATGGGCTCCATGTACACCTTGTCGGCAATGGTGGTGTCCGTCATAATAGTGGCAGGGTTTGAGTTCACCAAAACCACCTCATAGCCCTCCTCCTTGAGTGCAAGGCAGGCTTGGGTGCCCGCATAGTCAAACTCGGCCGCCTGTCCGATGATG
The DNA here is from genome assembly GCA_045538555.1 of Eubacteriales bacterium. GTDB lineage: Bacteria > Bacillota > Clostridia > Oscillospirales > CAG-382 > Coliplasma. The sequence continues at coordinate 7,811 of JAZSRP010000016.1, read as the reverse complement.
ATGGGGCCAGAGCCGATAACAAGTATCTTTTTTATGTCAGTTCTTTTTGGCATTGGTTTGTTCCTCCTTCATCATTTCCACAAATTTGTCAAACAAATACGCGCTGTCCTGAGGTCCGGGTGAGCTCTCGGGATGGTACTGTACGGAAAACATTTTCTTTTCTTCACAGCAGAGGCCCTCTACGGTAAGATCCAAAAGATTTTTGTGCGTAATCTCCAACCCTGTGACGGAAAGACTATTTTCGTCCACCACATATCCGTGACCCTGCGCGGTGATCTCGATTTTTCCTGTTTTCAGGTTTTTGACCGGATGATTTCCGCCATGATGTCCCACGGGAAGTGCCGTTACTCTTGCACCGCAAGCAAGAGCCATGAGGCAATGACCCAGTCCAATGCCAAACATCGGGTATCTGCCGGCAAGTGATCTGATCGTGTTTGTCACCACCGGTACGTCACGGGGATCCCCCGGACCGCTGGAAACCAAGATTCCGTCAGGATTGATGGCTTCGATCACAGACGGGTCGGTGTTATACGGAACTACCGTTACGTTGCAGCCCATTTTGTTGAGTACTCTGACGGTATTGAGCTTGATGCCGCAATCAATAGCAACTACGTTGAATTTTGGATTTGAGGTGCGGGAATACCATTTCTTTTTGCAGCTTGCTCTGGAAACACCATCTCTGGGAATCTGTGTCTCGGAAAGAATCTGCATACAGGTATCATGAGGAGTTTCTATATCGGTGATCAGCACTTTGCGGCTGCCAAATTTTCTGATACTGCGGGTTATCTCTCTTGTATCCACTCCGGAAATGCCGGGAATATGGTTTTCTTCCATAATTTCCGCAAGAGTACGTGTATATCTGAAGTTAGAGGGAAAATCGTTGTACTCCCTGACAATAAGAGCTCCCAGCGAAGGATTCTTTGACTCAAAATCGTCGTCCGCAATACCGTAGTTTCCGATAAGAGGATACGTCATCACAACTGCCATGTCCGTCACAGCGGGATCGGACATGATCTCCTGATAGCCCACAACGGCGGTGTTGAAGCATATCTCACACACACGCTGACAGCTATCTCCAAATCCTACGCCCTCATATACGCTGCCGTCCTCAAGAACGATCTTTCTGTTGTTCATTTCTGCCATACTATCTCTCCTCCTACAAACGTCATCACACAACTTCCGTTGAGTTTCATTGATTCAAATGGTGTGCTTTTCCCTTTTGAAACAAATTCTTTTGGATCAACCACATATTCTGTATCAAGGTCATACACGCACAGATCCGCAGGCGCCCCTACCCTGATGCCGCTCTTTATTCCAAACCGCCCTGCAGGTGCGGTACTCATCAGGCATACAAGTTTTTCAAGTGATATGATTCCTGTTTTTACAAGATGGGTATACAGTGCGGGAAACGCTGTTTCCAATCCCACAACACCCATATTGCTGCCTTTGAGTCCGCGGGATTTTTCCTCAGCGGAATGGGGTGCATGGTCGGTAGCTATCATATCCACCGTTCCGTCAAGAATGCCCTCGATCAATGCCTCTCTGTCTGCTTTTGCACGTATGGGCGGGTTCATCTTGAATCTTCCCTCATCCAAAAGCATCGTATCATCAAATATCAGGTAGTGAGGCGCAGTCTCACAGGTGATGTCCGCTCCTTTGCGCTTTGCCCGTCTGATAACATCCACGCTTTCACGTGCAGAAACGTGGCAGACATGATATGCACATCCCGTCTCACGGACAATCTCTACATCCCGCTCAATCGGTCCCCACTCACTGCGTGAGCAAATTCCGGGAAACCCGTTTTGTTTTGCGTACTCTCCATCATGGATAACCCCGCCAAACAAAAGTGACTCATCCTCACAGTGGGCCGCAATGGGCTTTTTCAGTGATGCCGCTTTTTGCATTGCGGCTCTCATCATAGCCCGATCTTGCACTCCCTTGCCGTCATCGGAAAAACCGATGACCGATCCGCTCATACCCTCCATATCGGACAGTTCCTGTCCTTTTGCTCCTACGGTGATAGAACCGTAAGGAATGACGTTGATAACTGCCTGTCTCTTGATTTCTGCCAGCTGGAGTTCAAGATTTGGCACAGAGTCGGGAACAGGCGACAGGTTTGGCATGGTCATGACGGTGGTATAACCGCCCTTTGCGGCCGCTCTGCTTCCCGAACCGATAGTTTCTTTGTATGAAAAACCCGGCTCCCTGAAATGCACATGCACATCAACGAAACCGGGAAAAATATACCTATTGGAAAAATCAAAAACAAAGCTCCCGTCAATGGGAAGATTATCCCCAATAGCGGCAATAATGCCGTTTGACAGAAGCACATCGGTATTCTTAAATCCGCCGTCTGTATAAACAACGGCGTTTTTGAGCAATTTTTTCATATCGTCCATCCTTGGCAGTCTCTCGTACCGCCTTAAAAGATTTTGTATTCCTTATCCCAAAAAGAATATCATATATTGATACATTTTGTCAAGACATACAGCCAAAATAAAAATACTTTTTACGGTTGACAAAAACTTCTTTTGCGTATTATAATCCTTTTGTAAAAAACACCCAAATTCTTTTGTCTTATATATACACGCACACGCAAACAATTCATTTTTTGGAGATACAACAATGTTTGAGAAAAAAGAAAAAATCACCCTTAGCATAAGCGGTATGCACTGCGGCCACTGTATGAAAAGAGTCAGCGATACGCTGAACGGTCTCAAGGGAGTCAAAAAAGCAACCGTATCCCTCGAAAACGGCACTGCAGATGTGGAGTACATTCCCTCAAAAATTACTGTAAATGAAATGATAAGCGCAATAAAAGCCATTGGTTTTGACGCAAGCGAGGGCTGAAATGAGCCAAAAAACCGTTTTGCATATCGGGGGAATGAGCTGTGTACGCTGTTCTGCCGCCGTTGAGCATGCCTTGATGCAGATCCACGGAGTAGAAAAGGCAGAAGTGTCGTACTCAAGCGGACGTGCAGTTGTTACCTCTGACCAAAATATTGACCGTTCTGTACTGGAAAAAGCAGTAAAAAATGCGGGATACTCCATTGTTGAGAGCATCACGGAGTCCAGGAAGCGTGAATACGAAAAGACAAAAAAGATTTTTGTTTTTTCTGCCGTGGTATCTCTTCCCTTTGCGGTACTGATGGTCCTGATGCTGTTGTTTCCCGATTGGTCCATAACTCACTCAATGCACAAAAACGGAATCTGGCAGATGGTTGTTGCCACAGCAATTCAAGCGGTGGGGGGAGTTCGCTTTTATAAAGGCGCATTTCATTCCATTATCAACAAAAGCCCAAGCATGGACGTACTGGTGGCATTGGGCACCTCTGCCGCATACGGTTACAGTGTATATATCCTTTTTTCGGGCGGAAATGAATTTTATTTTGAAAGTTCCGCTCTTATCATCACCCTTATTTTAATGGGTAAAATGCTTGAGCTAAAAGCAAAAAGCAAAACCTCCGCTGCAATAGAAAAGCTGATGAAGCTTACTCCGCCTGTGGCTATTTTGATAAAAGACGGAGCAGAAATCGAAATCCACACCGAAGAAATTTCCGAAGGAGATCTGCTGCTGGTAAAACCCGGGGCTTCTTTTCCCGCAGACGGAACCGTTGTTGACGGAAGCACACACGCAGACGAATCTATGCTTACGGGCGAAAGCATGCCCGTGTTTAAATCCGAAGGTGCCCATGTTTTTGGCGGTACGGTCAACGGAAGCGGTTGCGTCCGTATTGTTGCCCACCGTGTGGGAGCCGAGACCGTTTTGTCAGGTATAGTGCGGATGGTAGCGGACGCCCAATCATCAAAAGCAAAAATTCAGACCGTTGCAGACAAGGTATCGGCAATTTTTGTCCCGTCTGTTGTGGGCATCTCTCTGGCAACACTTGTTTTGTCCGTATTGTTGGGTGTGACTGCGGGAGTTGCCGTTGAGCGTGCCGTTTCGGTTTTGGTAATCGCCTGTCCTTGTTCTCTGGGACTTGCCACCCCCACCGCATTGATGGTAGGAATCGGAATTGGCGCAGAAAACGGGATTCTCATACGAAATGCCGATGCACTGGAGCAGGCAGAAAAGCTGACCGCCATTGCTCTGGACAAAACCGGAACCGTAACAAAGGGTTCTCCCCAGGTTATAAAATATGTTTCATACGGCATTGACAAAAACGAAGCTGTTCTTCTTGCTGCCGCCGCCGAGAGCCGTTCTGAGCATCCCGTCGCAACAGTGATTGCCCACAGCGCATCGGGAGACATGCCCGAGGTAACAGAATTTCAGTCGATCACCGGTTGCGGCATAAAGGCAGTCCTGCAAGGCAAAAACGTTTTGATCGGAAAGCCCGATTGGATCGCACAAAGCGCAGATATTTCTGCCGCAAAGGAAGAAGTTGACATTCTGGAATCCCAAGGCAACACCGTTGTTTTGATGTCCTTGGACGGCAAGCTGGCTCTTCTTGCCGCAGTGGCCGATCCAATAAAAGATGAAGCCGAGACGGCTGTGAAAAATCTCAAGGAGCTTGGGATCAAGGTTATTCTGCTGACAGGCGACAACAAAAAAACCGCCGAGAGCATTTCGAAAAAAGCAGGTATTGACGTCTGCGTTGCGGGAGTGCTGCCCCAAGGAAAGGTGGACACCGTGAATAGTCTAAAACAGACTCACGGTACGGTGGGAATGGTTGGCGACGGCATCAACGACGCCCCAGCTCTTGCAACAGCCCACGTTGGATTTGCAATGGGAAGCGGAACAGACATTGCAATGGAATCGGGAGATATCGTGCTTTCCGGCGGCAGTATTATGGCTGTTCCAAAAGCTATTCTCCTTTCAAAAGCCACCATGAAAAAAATCAAGCAAAACCTGTTTTGGGCTTTCTTTTACAACACGGTAGGCATCCCCCTTGCCGCGCTGGGATTTCTTTCCCCCATTCTTGCGGGCGCCGCAATGGCCTTCAGCTCTGTTTCCGTGGTAACAAACTCACTGCTTTTGAAAAAAACAAATCTCTGACCAATACACCTCCAAAAAACGGAGGTGTATTTTTTCGCTTTTGTGCAAGAAATATATCCCCTGTGTCCAAACGAATACACCGCCTGTGATTTTTGCACATTTTTTTCTGCAATTTTTCGTTCAAAAAGCCAATGCCAAAACTATTTATTTGCCATTTGTTTTGTGTTACAATATAATTGATATTTTATTTTTCGAAAGGACCTATCGTGATGAAAAAATTTATGCCAAGATTCATCGCAGTGTTGTTGACACTGACGATCCTTTTGTCTGCGGCAGCACTTCCCGCTTCCGCAATCGCTTGGGACTTCGTTCCCGAGACCACCTATGCTTCTTATGCAGAAAGCTCCTCGTACATAAACGGATCTTTCTATGAGAATCTCTGCCAGATACCTCTGACAGGCGACGGTGCAAGAGATACCATTGCAGTTGCCATGTCACAAGCGGGCTACCTTGAGGGTGATAGCGGTGACCGCAGCGGTGATTACGGCGGAAGCGGAAACTACACCGAGATGGGTTATTATATGGGTACGGATGCTGCAGCATGGTGCGCTTCCTTTTGCTCATGGGCATTTTATGTCTCGGGCGCAACCGACCAGTATGGCAGCTCCTACATGGCCAGAAACGGTTATTACTGGGCTGAGGTCTACGTTCCCTATTGGAGCAACACGCTCTATGATGCCGGGCTGTATCAGTACGGTTACTATTATGGCGGAAGCTACATTCCCCAAACCGGCGACCTGATATTCTTTACTTACTACGCCGAACCGCTGAACGAAGACCACGTAGGTCTTGTTGTTTATTCCGACGGTACATACGTATACACCATTGAGGGCAACACCTCCAGCCAGGACGGATTGGAGTCTGAGGGCGGCGGCGCTTTCTTCAAAAAATACTCTCTGTGGAGCAGCAACATCGCCGGCTACGGCACCATGCCCCACAATACCATTGAGGATCTTCCCGATCTTGACTACAGCGGCGATATCAATCCCACAAACGGTCTGTACGTTACACCCTCGGGTTCCGTTCCCGTTTATTATTACAAGAACGATACCACTGCTTCGTGGACACTTCCCACCTCCTCTATCTTTGAGGTTTCGGCTATTGAGGAAAACTCAAGCGGAGTTACAATGCTCTACTCCAAATGCGAGATTGGCGGCGAGACGGTTTATGGCTGGATTCCGCTTGGAACCGCCACAAACGGTTATACCAGAACAGTTCAGATCTACACAAATACAGAGACGATTGAGCTTCCCGACTTTTATTATGACCTGCTGGTGTCACACAGAAATGCTTACAGCTGGGCGGCATACGAGGGCATGATTATCACCGGTGCCGGATCCACCGTTTTGGATTATGTTGATTACGAGCTTTATTATTGGATTGTATACGTTATTGAGTATATCGACGACAAGTACATTCCCACAGCTTACTATCAAAACTGCGAGGAAGTTGACGAGGTCACGGTACCCGAAAACGGTTTCCTGCTCTATTTCTACTCAACAGACTCGGGTTATACGTACGCCAACGGCGGAAACCTAATGAACTGTTATTTCCTGCCAAGGGGACTTGATGTTACCAGCACCAGCGTAATGGCTATTGATACTACAGTCAATTCCGCAAAGCATCTGTACGCAATTCCTCTTGATGAAAACGCAACATCCGGCGCAGATTATACTGCTTACAATGCGGCAGTAAAACAAGCAACAGGTCTTGACCTCACTTATTACACAGCAGATTCTTGGGCACTCCTTGCTGCCGCTCTGGCAGTAAACGTCAACGGACTTGGCGAAGAAGATCAGGCAACCGTTGATGCCGCAACCCAGGATATACTTGATGCTATTGACAATCTGGTTGAAAAAGAGATTGTGGTCATCACCTCTCTTGAGTTCACCATCGATGCAAGAACTCCAAAGGTCGGCGACACTGTATTTACTCCTGTGCTGACAACCATCAATGGCAGGACCGATTTGAACATTGATGATTATATTTCAAGCGCATACAACATCTGGTACACCATCGATTCCATTGACGGATCCGATTGGGCAGAATACACCGATGAGACGTTTGTTGTCGGCAATATCTACGACCTCTACCTTGCCATCGTGGTCACAAAGCTGGCTTCATTTGATGACAACTGCACCCTCACGCTGACCACCTCAAACGGCACTTACTCCGGTACCACCTATACCGCAAACAATACCGACACAAAGATGACCTTTGACATTTATTTCGATCTTACCTCAGAGGAAACGGTGGAGGATGCGGATTATACAGAGTACAATCAGGCAGTTGCAGATGCAAATGCTATTGACACCTCCATCTACACCGAGGATTCTGTTGCAGATCTTGAATCAGCTCTCGCCGTTGACGTAAGCGGACTCACCTCCGATGATCAGGCAACCGTTGATGCAGCAACAAAGGCCATCAACGATGCTATCGGTGCTTTGGTTGAAAAGGATGCTGACTACACCGAGTACAACAAAGCGGTCAACGACGCAAACGCTCTCAACGCAGATGATTACACCGCTGATTCCTGGGCCGACCTTGAGTCTGCTCTTGCAATCGACGTAAGCGGTCTCAAGATCTCCGACCAAGCAACCGTTGACGCCGCCACAAAGGCAATCAACGATGCCATTGGCGCTCTGGTTGATGCTCCCGTTGCAGTCGTAATCTATGGCGACATCGACGGAAACGGCACCTTTGACGGCAACGACCTTGTTCTTGCACGTCAGGTTGACGCAACCGTAATTGAGATCGATCAGGCGATCCTTGACGCAATCGAAGTAAGCGGCGACGGTATCTTTGACGGTGCTGA
>JAZSRP010000002.1:0-84632 GCA_045538555.1 Eubacteriales bacterium | reverse complement strand
AAAAATATCTCAACTACATCATCGATCATATAACCCTTTGATTATTTGCAATTTTATATCCGTCCTTTTCGCCCGTGCCTTTCGGCTTTTGCCCGCACGGGCGTTTTTTTGCGTCCTTTGCACTTATTGGAAAAATTTTTTAAAAAAAATCGGATTTTTTCAAAAAAACAATAGACGTTCCGCCAATAAAAAACATTATTATATTGAAAGGGTCAGTTCTCTCAAAACTCCCAAAAAACGCTCCGAAACGTTAATGAATTCTGTAATGATCTAACATGGAGTTCTTGTATTCGGTTTTTGTGTATGATATACTGTACTTACCAAGAGGGGAAAGGTGATTCCGGTGGGCAGCTTGTTTCATTGTGCGTATATGCACTTCCGATGAGTCAAATGTTTTTTTAACAAGCTTCTTTTTGAATCTATTTAAGTCCATATTTTTAAGGAGTTGATATTATGAAAAAAATTTGTATTATCCTATCTTTTCTACTTGTATTTTCTTGCACTTCGTTTTCATTTGCATCTTCCGCTGAAGAAGCGCCTGTCGCAACTTGCGTACCTGTGGATGACAATTTGACGGATTTGACGTACGATAACGTTGATATCGCTCTTGAAGCCCCCGATATCGGCACCGGTGAGATGCGTGACGTTAGAAGCGGAACTTTCACCTCGCTTTCGAGAGATGATGTTTTTACGCGTGCCCAAGCAATGGCAAATTTTGAGTGGGTGGTTTTGGAAGATCACAAACAGATAAATACCAACAACCCAAACTCGTTTATTACAGTTCCTGATTATGTTATGGATGCCGATGTCGGAGATGTGGTAGTTGGGATTCCATATTGTTGGGGAGGATTTAACGGATACGACAACGGCTCATCTTCTTTTGCAACCGTCGTCCAGCAAAGCGGCAAAACTGCCGGAAACATTAACACGCAGGGCGGCGGCCATCAAACCAATACGATAGGACTTGACTGCTCCGGATTTGTCAGTTCTGCGTACGGTTTTAGCAGCCATTGGAGTTCCAGCGATCTATGTGATGATCTGACCGAGATACAGTTCAGCCAATTGCGTCCTATGGATATGATGGGTGCTCCGAATGTTCACGTGGTTTTGTATGTGTCGCATTCGGTCGGAAGCGGCGGTGCCATTACATACCAAATATATGACAGTTGCACCACAATGGAAAATGTTGTTTATGGAAAAGTTTCATACCATAGCATGTCAAAAAGATATGCTGATGGGAAAAACTATGCTTTCTATACTCCCTGGTACGCTACTTGTATATTCCCTCAATCCTATCATTCATCCGCAAGTTATCATTGGCGGGAATGCGTAGTATGCGAACGTGAATTGCGAGAAATGCATTTCTTTAAAACGCTTAACGGAGTAACTCGGTGTACTGTTTGCGGATACGTCACATCGAATGGCGGAGGCGGTACCGTTTCTATCGATCCTATCCAAGAGACCCAATAACAAACTGTTTTTTCAGAAAGGAGATATGATATGAAAAGATTATTTTCTCTTTTGCTTGCCGTGACGGTCCTTGCTTTTTGCCTGTTTTCCTGCAACGATACAGAAGGCGTTTCCTCTGACGTGTCCTCCGGGGAGTCAACCGCCTCGGACGTTGTGTCCGACGTGTCCGATTTTTCGGATACAAGCGGCGACGTGTCGGAAACCGTGTCGCTCCCGCCCGTGGAATGCGCTCAATGGGGGATCAAGGAACTGTTTAGCATTCCCTACGGTGACGAAGAAGGTCAGGTATCTGCGTATCTCGACAATCCGTACGGGCAGGAGGGAAAAGGTCCCCAGTCCTTTTATGTGGACGAAGACGGCAACATCAATGTTCTCGACATGCTCAGCAACCGAATCTGCGTGTTTGACGAAGAAGGCAATTATCTCAAGCAGGTGGAATTTGCGCTGAAGCCGGAGATAAAGGAGGGTTATAAACAATATCCTCTGCTGGTAACCAAAAAGGGCGATTCTTATACGGTGCTTGCGGTAAGCGATCCCGGATTTACTCCCGGTGCCGATCAATACCATGAATATTTTTTGGTGGTCATTGACGAAAACGGTGAGCAGCGGCTGTATGATTTTGAAAAATATATTTCAATTTACCAAATCGATGCGTCGTTTATGTACTATGAGGGAGATAAACTTATCATACGCGGAACTATGAGTACCGTGTGGACAGTCACATTTACGGAGGACGGAATCTCCACCGAACGTGATCTTTCCCGCACCCAACCCGACATAGACCTGGAGAATCCCGTATACGCAGCAGTTGATCTTGACGGCAACAGAGTGGAGCTTGATGTAGAAGGCGTTTTGTTGACGGTATGGAAGCTTTTGGGGTACGATGCGGAAGGGAATCTGTATGTTGAGTATATGAGCAGGCCCTCTAAGGATGTTATTTATTGGGTCGTGGGCAGGGTGGACAGATACGGCAGGTGGACCGGAAAACACGTAACAGAGGGTTATGAAAACGTCAACCTCGAAATAAATCATACTGCGTATAGGTATTCCTGCCTGTCATCCGACGGACGGCTTTACGGTATGCATTCCCGCACTGACGCTTTGTATATCTGCGAGCTGGTGATAGAATAGCAAGTTGACGGAACTGTTTTTATCGACACGATTCAAGAAAACCAATAAACAATCATCTTTCAGAAAGGGGTTTTTGATTGTGAAAAGATCGATTTTGCTTTTGCTTGCCGTGCCGGTCCTTGCTTTTTGCCTGTTTTCCTGCAACGATACAGAAAACATTTCTTCCGCAGTGTCCTCCGGGGAGTCAACCGCCTCGGACGTTGTGTCCGACACCTCGGACCTCTCCTCCGATGCTTCATCGCCTGCTCCTCCGCCCGTGGAGTGAAAACGCAACAAATTGTTTAGCATTCCCTACGGCGACGGCGAGGGATATGAGGTGAGTCTGGTCAAGGTTGACAGCCAAAGCAGGATCATCGCTTATTATGAGTGCGAGGATTATCGGGACGAGACCACCGGCCCTACCCGCAAGATCGTTTTTTTCGATGACGGAAATACCGTGTGTCACTTGGTGGCCTATGAAAACGAGTTTGTAGTTTATTCTCTCGATTGATCGTGGCATAAGAAACCATCTTTTAGAAAACAATAAAAAAACTGCGGCGGCTCTGGCAAAAAGCAAGAGTCGCCGCACTTGTTTTATACTTATTTTTCCTGATTGATATATTTCAGATAAACTCTGTGCTTCAAAGAACACAAAACCTCATAGTTGATGGTGCCCATAATGCTTGCAAGACGGTCGATGTCGTCGCTTGTTTCAAAAATGACTGCCTCGTCGCCCACAGAGCAGGGAAAATTGGTACCGATATCCAGCATACACAGATCCATGCAAATCTTGCCCACGGTGGGAAAAGATTTTCCGTTTAGCCGTATAACGGAATGACCTGAATACACCCGAGAAAAACCGTCTGCATATCCCACGGATATGACTGCCACCCTGGTGTCCTCATTTGCGGTGTAGGTGCATCCGTAGCTGACCGAATCTCCTTTTTTCAGTGTGTGCACAGCGCAGACCCGTGCGGTCAGTTTCATGCATGGCTTGATATTGGGATCCTTCAGGTTTTTTGAGGGCATCAGGCCATAGAGAATGATGCCTGCCCGCACCATGTCGAGCCGCATCTCGGGGTACTTGAGCGTGGCGGCGCTGTTGCAGCAGTGACGCAGGCCGACTCTGATATTGCGTTTTTTCAACTCATCCAAAAGGGCGCAAAAAACAGAAAACTGTCTGTCAGTAAAAGTTCTGTCGTCGCTGTCGCTGTCGGCAAAATGCGTAAAAATACCGTCAACGGATACGTTTGGTGTAGATGCGATCCGCTGGATCTCATCGGCACAGGGCAATACATCCTCTTTGCTGTGGCAGTAAAGTCCGAGCCGTGACATTCCGGTGTCAACTTTGATATGAACCCTGATGCGTCCCACTCGTGCCAGGTTTTCGGCATATTCTGCGCTGTCAACGGTCTGAGCAAATCCGCCCTTGGCAATATCGGAGGCAAGAATCTCGGCGGTGGGACCGAGAATGAGAATGTTTCCTTTGATTCCGCTCTCTCTCAGTGCCTGTGCCTCGCTGAGACACGCCACGGCAAAATCCGTGCATCCCATCCGTTGAAGCTGGCGGCTCACTTTTGAGGCGCCATGTCCGTATGCATCGGCTTTTACCACTGCCATCACACGGCTTTTTGGGGATACAAGACCTTTTATGTATTTGTAGTTATTGCGGATCAGGTGCATATCCACCTGTGCTTTTACTCTGTGCTTCATTGTCAGCGGCAGGGATGGATTCAAAAACAAATTTTTGTCCCTGCTCCTCCGTTTCGATTTTTGTAATAAAACCGTTCAATATATCATAATACACCATAACCGTCATTCCGTCAATAGTGTATCCGCACAACCCGTTTTTTGCACTTGGCAAAAAATCCTCCTGCCCCAGCGGGCTCAGCGCCTTTTCGAGAGCGAAAAAAAACGGAAACTGCTCTTTTGTTGCGTTTCTTTCAAAATCTCCCATAGCAACTGTTGCGCTCCCGTTTTTGTCACGCTTCAGCACCGCACCTTCCAGAACCGGCGGAGCAAAAAACTCCGCGCTGCAGCCGCTTTCCTTTGCGGTTATGAAAAAAACGGAGTTCGAAGCACTTTCCTGCAAACGGATCGAAAACGGCAGGGTGAGGTCGGGCTTTGCCTCGGAAATACTTCCGCAGGAGCACAACAAAGATACAAAGGCAAATAAAAACAAAAGACGCACAAAACTTTTTTTCAAAAAAACATCATTCCCCGTGATTTTTGGTACACGAAGCGCAAAACAGGAGTTTTCCGATAACCTTGGGCAGGTCGCTTGGGATCACACCGTGCTCTCCCAGATCTTCCGCCAAAACCTCGCTTGCCAGCCCGTGAAAATATGCACCAAGCACTGCGGATTCAAAGGGGTCGCCTCCCTGTGCCATCAATGAGCCGATAACACCTGCCAGTACGTCTCCGCTGCCGCCCTTTGACAGCCCGCTGCATCCGCTTTTGTTGACGTGGATTTTGCCGTTTGGGGATGCGATCACGGTTTCGTGCCCCTTGAGCAGGGTGACGCAACCGTGCTGTTTTGCAAACTCGGAGGCGGTTTCCTCGCGCTTTTTTTGGATCTCTGTGACAGGGATACCCGTCAATCGCGACATTTCACCGGGGTGGGGTGTGATGACCTTTTTGCACTTCATGTCCGTGAGAACATTTTTATGCAGTGCAAAAAAATTTATGCAATCCGCATCCAGTACGGCGGGAACCTCGGTTTGCAGCAAAATATCCTCCAGCAACCCGTCATATTGCCTGCCGATACCGCAACCGCACACAAAAGCGGTGGGAACCCGTGTGCTCTGTTTCCCAAAGGGCATCAAAACTGCCTCGGGCAGTGAAATCGAGAGGCGGTCAACGGTTTTTCTGTCTCCCGTCATCTCCAAAAGCCCGACTCCGCTTCTCAGCGCCCCCAACCCGCACAAAACGGCGGCACCGGGCATATCCAAGCTTCCGCACAGCATCCTCAACGTGCCAAAATTGCCTTTTTGGGAGTCCGCATCCCGTTTTTTTACCATTGCCGCCATCAGCGGGTCAATTCTTGTGTGATACATATGATTCACCTCTAAAACGTATCATACCATTTCAAACACCTTTTTTCAACAAAAACGGGTGCAAAAAGCTTTTCCGTCCCTAAAAAAATCGTCAAAAAATTGCAAAAAAACACAACAGCACGGGTTTCATATCTTGATTTTTGCGTTTGTATAAAATATAATATTCTCGAATATTGTGTGTGAGGAAAAACTATGTACAAAAACAAAAATCAAAACTATCCTCTTTATGAGGTTCGCAAGCTTTACAGTCTTCGTCAGCTTGTTGACGAAACAGCAGTCATGTTTGCGGACAAACCGGCGTTCAAGTTCAAGCAAAACGGAGAGGTAAAAAGCGTTACATACCGTGAGTTCAAGCATGAGGTTGATGCACTGGGCACCGCTCTTTGCGAGCTGGGACTCAACGGCAGTCATATCGCTATCATCGGTCCCAACAGCTACGAGTGGGTCAGAGCGTATCTTGCTGTGCTCAATTCATCGGGCGTGGTGGTTCCCGTTGACAAGGATCTGTCAAATGAGGAGACTCTCAACATCCTGCGTGATTCGGATGCTTCTGTTGTTTTTTATGCAGGCAAGGGGACCGAAAAAAAGATCGATGAGATCACGGATTCTCTCCCGGGGATCAAAAAATTTGTTTGCTTTGACGTTCCTCAACAGAAGGATGACAGACATCTTTTTGTGGAAGATCTGATGAAGCTGGGCGGTGACCTGCTTGACGGCGGTGACGACAGATACACCTCCATTGAGCCGGACAACGAGTCTCTCAAGGAACTGCTTTTTACCAGCGGAACAACAGGAAAAAGCAAAGGCGTCATGCTCAATGCAGGCGCATTGGTTTTCAATATTACCAGAGCACAGATGCTGATGACTATCACTGATGTTTGTCTGTCGGTGTTACCCTATCACCACTCATATGAGTCCACCACGGGGATTCTCACCATGCTTCACAACGGCATGACCATTTGTATCAACGAGAGCTTGAGGAGCGTGCTCCCCAATTTCAAGCTTTATCAACCCACAGAGGTACAGCTGGTGCCTTTGTTTGTGGAAAAAATCTACCGCGGAATCTGGGACAAGGCAGAGGAAACAGGAAAGGCAAAAACTCTCAAAAAGCTCATCAAAGTCAGCAACAAAATGCTCAAAATGGGCATTGATATGCGAAAAACGCTTTTCAAGAGCGTCACCTCCACCTTTGGCGGAAGATTAAAAGCAGTTATCTGCGGCGGTGCACCTCTCAAGCCGGATATCGTTGAGTTTTTTGACGCTATCGGTATCACGCTTATCAACGGCTACGGCATCACCGAGTGCGGCCCGCTCATTTCCATCAACCGTCCTCTGTTCCGAAACCCCGAATCGGTGGGTCAGCTCATGCCCGGTATGGAGTTGATGATAGACTCCCCCAATGAGCAGGGAGAGGGCGAGATCTGCGTCAAGGGCCCCAATGTTATGATGGGTTATTACAAAAGCTCCGAAGCCACCGCCGGCGCAATTGTTGACGGTTGGTTCCATACGGGCGATATCGGACGTGTGGATGAAAATAACTTTATTTTTCTGACCGGCAGGTGCAAAAACCTCATTATTCTCAAAAACGGAAAGAACGTGTATCCCGAGGAGATCGAGGAAAAGCTGTCACGCATCACACCTCTCATTGCGGAGGTGCTGGTAAAAGCCATGAAAGACAGCGAGGATAATGAGCGCCTTCTGGGAGCAGAGATATTTCCCGATTTTGAAAGAGCAAAAAAGATGGGCATAGAAGATATTGAGGCGGAGATCCGCAAAGCTGTTGCTGCCTACAATGATTCTGAGCCCTCCTACAAGATCATCAAAAGATTGGTATTCCGTACTGAGGAATTTGAAAAGACGACCTCAAAAAAGATCAAGAGAAAATATGACTGATCCAAAAAAGGATCAATAATAGACGGGAGGCATTTAGCTGTGAAAAAAACATTTTTGATTTGTGTGTTGATATTTGCGTTACTGTGTGCCTCCTGCCAAACTTTTGACAACGAAACTGCGTCATACAAGGCATCCGATGAGGAGTCTTCTGCGGCGCCGGAGGAAATGTCTGTGCAAAAAGAAAAGAAGCAGAGTATCTCTCTTGTTGTTTTGGGGGATTCCATTGCCCGTGGGTACGGGCTTGAGAGCCCCGAGGAGGAAAGATGGTCTGCTGTCTTGTGCCGCCTGCTTAAAGAGGATTTTGTCACCGTAAACAAAAACAATTTTGGGGTTGACGGCCTGACCGGCCAGGGATTGGCAGATCAGCTGACAGACAATTTTCCCACCCAATTGACTGACTGCGATGCAGTGCTTGTGAGCATCGGCGGAAACAACGTTTTGTCATTCCTGGGAGAAATAACAAGTGAGCTGATGCAGGACGGAGAATACCCGGTCAAGCTGTTTGAGGATTTTTTCCGTTATGCCTATGCACCGGATGGAGAGGATGTTTCTGCCTATGCTTATGCAGTGACAGAGATGAATGAGCTTGTTGACCGCGTCAACGGGATATTTCAGTCCGAGAGCTTCATACAAAAGGTGTCCACTGCAGGGGAAAAACTCAACCGTGAGATCCCTGAGATCGTGTCTCTCATCCGTGAAAAAAATCCGGATGCGAGAATTGTTTTTCAAACGGTATACAATCCCTATCAGGGAATGTCATTGCAATTCAGATACCTTGAACATGCCGTTGAGCTTTCTGACCACGGAGCGATGGCGGTGTCTGCCCTCAATAGGGCAATCAAACAATGTGCCGATGAACAGGGATACGAGATAGCCGACGTTTATGGTGCTTTTGAGCAAAGAATAGAGACGCTCACAAACGCAGGGATCGATCTGCAAAAAAAATCTCTTGATCTTGACCCTCATCCAAACAAAAAGGGACATGAGATCATTGCACTGATATACTATGAGCTTTTGACGGAGGGATAAAATGCAAAAAATCTCACAAAAAGGTTTTTTTGCCTGTTTTTTGGCGGTGTTTTTTGTGCTTTCGGCTTGTTTGTGCGTTTTTGGTGACGAAACAGACAGGGGAGACAACATTGCCAAGGGGCTTTCTTACACCGTTTTTACGGGTGAGCCGATTGAGTATTCCTACGCCAATTATTCCGAGGATGCTGATGGGTTTGACAAAAACAGCGGTCAGCTCACCGACTCGGTCACTGCGCTTTCGGACGGAAACAGCAACGGCTGGTACCGCTCATTCAGAGGGAAAAGCAGGATCGTGCAGTTTGACCTCGGACAGGAAAGCTCTGTAATGAGTGTAACGGCGGGATTTTTTCAAAATTCGCCTGCAGGCATCTACGCTCCGAGATATATCAATATTTTTCTCTCACAGGACGGAGAGAGCTGGCAGTGCGTGCACAATGAAAACACGGGTTTTGACCTTACCGCCGTACAGCCGGTCAGATATGATTTTGAAAAAGTGTTTAAAAAATCATATGCCGCCCGCTACGTAAGGGTGGAGTATTGCTGTGACATAATAGCGTATTGCGATGAGATCGGGATATATGGCTTCCGCACCCTTTTTGGCGACGAGCAGCCCCTCTCTCCCGACAAAGACGGAGCAGACGGAGAGTATACGCAATCGGTTGCGGGCGCAAAGGACATCATCAAGATATACAATGGTTATCTTGAATCTGATCCTGAAAAAGCTCTCAATACAAGTGAGGAATTTTTGCCTTATCTCGCATATCTTGACCGAGAGGGCAGGATATCTGACACTCTTTTTGATGCGGTTGCTCTTGTGCCGTGCCACACCGACTATCCGTCGGGAGGCAGATTGGTAAAAACCAATGGCAAGCAGGGCGGCATTATGTCCGATTGGGATCTGTATTACGATCTGACTTTTGGTGCAGACCGTGATTTGTATCATCTTGATCACGCTGCGGAAACCGTTTTTTCCGCTTTGGGAAAAAGCCAAAAATTGGGAGTATTTCTCACCGTGCCCTTTCCCACTGTGATTGGTGGCGAGTTTGGCGATATTGACGGCGACGGTGCGGCGGAGTATTGCAGTACTCTTGAGGAACGGCTTGCCATTGTGAAATGGTATATGAAAAAATGTGTTGACGGGTTTGAAAACGCAGGATTTCAAAATCTGACATTGTCGGGGTTCTATTGGTACAGAGAGGAAGTCAATTATTCCGAGACAGACCATGAGCATCTGCTGGTGCAGGGCTTCAATACGTTTGCTGATTTTTTGGGTGTTGAAACTTTGTTTGATCCGTTTTATCTCTCGACGGGCTTTGATCACTGGCAGGAGCTGGGGTTTGACGGTGCAGTGATGCAGCCAAACTTTGCTTTTCGCTCCTCACGGGATTATTTTTCTGTGGAAATGCTGGAGGAATTTGCGTTTACCGCAAAAAAATACGAACTCGGAGTGGAAATTGAGACCGATGAGCCCTCCTATTTTAAAGGTGATCAGTATCTTGAGGCAGGCCGTAATTTTGAGAGTTACCTGTATTACGGTGCAAAAACAGGATATATCGATGCTGTCAAAACATATTATCAGGGCGCAGGCCCGGGTACCTTTTTTGACTTGTGCCATGCAGATACCAGCACTCCAAAGGGATTGTACCTGAGACGGCTGTATGAGCTGCTGTATGGGTTCATAAAAGGAAATTATTCAAACACGGCTCCGGTTGTGGAGGTGTCGGATTTTGAGGTGGTGTCGGGTGACAGAGTCACAGTGGATATAGGCATCACGGATACCGATTCGTATTGGGGCGACGTCAGTGTTGAGTTTGTCAGCATGCCGCTCCACGGACAGGTGGCGGTTGCCGCAACAAAAAAGACGTTGATATATCGTGCTGATGGGGATTTTTCGGGTGAGGACAGCTTTGTACTGGTGGTCACCGACGGGTTCTCCCGTTCTGAAGAAATCACTGTAAACGTCACTGTTTCTGCACAGACGGTGACAGAGTCATCCTGTGCCGATGATCTGTCTGAGGACTGTCAGACCTCTGAGATTCCGCAGGAAAAGGAACAAAAATCCTTTTTGTGGTATCTCATCGGCGGCGCAGGTCTTTCCATATGCATCGCTTTGACCGTTGCACTGACGTCAAAACAAAGAAGAAAATAGTTTTTTAAACAAAAAGCACTTTGGAACCGATTTGGTCCAAGGTGCTTTTTTGAGTTATGCGGTGGAGATTCCGCCGCCGGGATCTCCAAGACCAAAGCTGACGCTGATGGCATTGTCAACCAAAAGCATGGTGCTGTCGTCCAATCTGCCCATTCTTTCCTTGAGCCGTTTTTTGTCGATGGTACGAATCTGCTCCAGCAAAATGACAGAGTTTTTTGCAAGTCCGTTGCGGGTGTGCTCACGGTTTTTGGGATTTTGGATTTCAATATGGGTAGGAAGTCTTGCTTTGTCTGTTTTGCTGGTGATTGCGGCGGCAATGACCGTTGGACTGTATCTGTTTCCCACATCATTTTGGATTATCAGTACGGGCCGTACACCGCCTTGCTCCGACCCCACCACAGGGGACAGGTCGGCGTAATAAATGTCTCCTCTGTGTATGTTTCCGCCTGCGGTTCCTCTCATTTTGCAACAACTCCTTTTGTACAGATTATGCGCTCATCTGTATTGTTGCCTAAAAAAGAACCTTTATTCTCACGCCGGAAAATACGACAAAAAACAACCGCCCGACTTTTTGTCGAGCGGAATGTAAAAAGACAAAATTTAACTGTCAAGGGGCGGGTATCTGAGCATACCGTCGTCGCTGCCCGTAAACCTCAACGCGGGAGTCAGCAATGCACGCTTTGAAAAGTGGCTGCTCTCAACATCGCAGGCGAGACGGTACCAAAAGCTGTTTCCGGCTGTAAAAGTAATGCGCGAATAAACAAACCCCGACTCGTCGATGCGGTCAAGAAATTTTTTTGCTTTTTCCTCAAATTCGGATGTGAGCTGAACCCCGCCCAGATGGATTTCAAAGCTCATTCTTTCTTTCAGCGCCGTTGTGCCTTCCTGAACCGCACAGTTTTTTGGAAACCCGCCGATGCCTGTCTGGGAGATCTTGAAATTTTCATCCGGAAAAGCGGAGCGCAGAATGTCCGTCAGCTCCATCCGTGACGGCTCCATGAGATTGAACTCAAGGATCGGCGCAAAATTGTCGCACAGGTATGTTCCGCAGACTGCCAAGGTGCTTTGATCCGTTGGGGATTTCAGGTTTCGGATGTCAACAAAATAGAATTTTCCGCTCGCATCGTATCTGATAGGTGAGATCTCGTATTGGGTGGGAGTTCCGTTGACCTCTGCGGGGTATGTGATGCTTGTGTAGCTGTCAACAATGTCCTTGGCTTTCAGCGCGGAAAAAGGATTTCCCATCACAAAAAAGCAAAGAACCGTGCACAAAAATGCCGAGAATCCAAAAGTGAGAAGCCCCCAAGTATGCTTTTTTTCAAAAGCCTTGATTCCAAAATGGAACAGTATGCAGGCACCCGCAGTCAAAGCAGCACAGATTCCTGCCAGATACACGTTTCCGTGCTGGGTGCTGTTGAAAGCAAATACAGTCACTCCAAAGCAAAAGACCCTGTACCCAAGCCCGATCTTTACAAAGGAAGCAAAAAAAACGATGATCAGCGGCAGGGGAGTCATGGCAAGTATGCCGGCTGAGGGACGGAATAAGATTGCGGCACAAAAGGCAAGCAGAACGGTGATAAACAGCTTGAGGGAAAAATACTGCTCCTTTTCCTGCGGTTTTTCGTTTTGTGCCAATGTGTTTTGAGTGTTGTTCATAAAAAAATCACTCCGTAGTGCGGTTGTATGGATTGGTGAGACGAATGAGCAGGTCGGTGTCGTCGTCGTTTTGCATTTTGTTGTTTCGCTCCTGCCCGCAGACGGTGCATTTGTGGGTGATGACAAACCCCTTTTTTGGATGGCTGGTGACGGCATGGGGGCGCATCAGACCGCCGCACTCCGCCGCTCTGTCACCGGGGTTTACGTCCACATGCTTGGAATAAAGGCAAAAAGGACAGTGATTCCGCGAGCTGTAGACCAGCGGGGGAACTTCTTTTCCGCAATGTCCGCAGATAAATCCGGAATCGTTTTTTGAAAACAATTTTTGCTCTGTCATTAAATCACCAAAAAGTAAACACATTTGAATAAGTTTGTAATATTTTTTTCAAATGGGTTTGCAAATCTAATTTTTTATAGTATAATACAAAACTGATAAAAAATCAACACGGAGGAAACAAAATGAGCAAAAAAGAACAACCCTCCTGCTCAAGACTTGGCGCCGTGGGCGGTCAGGCATTGATCGAAGGCGTCATGATGAAAAGCAAACAGGCCACTGCCATTGCGGTTAGGCGTATGGATAACAGCCGCATCACGGTGTCCCGAAAAGAGACAAAAAGTATTACGGAAAAATACAAAATTCTCAGAATCCCCCTTATCAGAGGCGTGGTCAACTTTGTAGAAACGCTGATGCTGTCCTTTTCCACTCTCACTGAGGCAACGGATATGCTGGGACTTGAGGTGGCTGAGGAGGAACAGTCAAAATTTGACCGCTGGCTGGAAAAGCATATGGGAAAATGGATCATTCCCGTTATTTCCGTCATATCGGTGATTTTGGGTCTGGGTCTTGCAATGACTCTGTTTATCTGGCTGCCCACCTTTGTGTGTGACCTGATATTCGGGGCAACAGGCGCAGATGGCGCATCTTTTGCCACCGGTGCATGGCGCAGTGTGGTTGAGGGTGTGCTCAAGGTGGTCATATTTGTGCTCTATATATGGCTCACTGCACTTATCCCGGACATGAAAAGAGTATACATGTACCACGGAGCAGAGCACAAAAGCATCTTTTGCTATGAAAAAGGACTGGAGTTAACCGTTGAAAACGTAAAAAGACAAAAACGATTTCATCCCAGATGCGGTACGTCGTTTATGTTCTTTATGATTCTGCTTTCCATCTTTATCGGCATCGGATGCCTGTGGTGGGTGGATACGGTTTGGCTCCGCAGCGTGCTCAAGCTTTTGCTGCTCCCCATCACAGTGGGAATCGGCTATGAGTTTATCCGTTTTGCCGGCAGACATGACAATTGGTTTACACGCTTTATGTCAAAGCCCGGTTTGTGGATGCAGTATATTACTACAAAAGAACCCACAGACGATATTATTGAGGTGGGTATAACCTCTCTCAAATGCGCTTTGCCCAACGATTTTCCCGGATTTTTTGAGGAAATGCTGGAGCAGGAGGAAAAGTTTTGCGCAGAGCAGGATGCAAAGAATGATGAATCTAAACAAGAAAGCATATCCGGCTCCGAATCCGATTCTTCCGTGACGGGAACCGACACAGAGGAGGAATGAACGTGAACCTTGCCCAATACCGAAAAAAAGTTATTGACATGATAGCGTCCATTTTTTCAGAGGAGGCAACGGTTATTGCTGACATGGTGCTTTGCAAGGCCATGAATATCGAGAGATCCGACCTTTTGGCGGCACTTTGGGACGAGGTCCCGCGAGAGATAGATCCGTTTGTCAGCGATTGCGTTTACCGCCTTTCCCTGGGCACTCCTATTCAGTACGTGCTGGGTGAGTGCTGCTTTTACGGCTACAATATTGCTGTGGGCAACGGTGTTTTTATACCCCGCTCAGATACGGAGATCGGTGTAAAAACGGCACTTTCCGTGCTGAAGGACGGTGACATTTTTGCGGATATTTGCAGCGGAAGCGGATGTATTGCACGTGCCATTGCAGGTGAGAAGCCCACGGTTTCGGGCTATGCGCTGGAGCTGTCCCGAAAAGCACTGGAATATACGGAAAAGAATTTGTCTGAGGTAAAAAACGTTGCCGTAAGACGGTTTGACGCACTGGACGAGGATGATTATATCGAGCTTGCCGCCATTATTGAGCGTCCTCTTGATGTGATCATCTGCAATCCGCCGTATATCCGTACCGACGATATCCAAAATCTTGATGCCTGCGTGGGCTATGAGCCCGAGACGGCACTTGACGGCGGCGAGGACGGGCTGAGGTACTACCGCGCGGTCACTGAGCTTGCTCCCATTATTCTCAAAAAAGACGGCATTCTTATCTATGAGATCGGCTACGACCAATGCGAGGACGTGTCTGCTATTTTGCATTCCCACGGATACAGCGTGGCAGTCATAAAGGATCTTCAAAAAATAGACCGCATTCTTTTGGCAAAAAAATATTGACAACATAAAAATTCCGTACTATTATATTTATAATTATAGTACGGATTTTTTTATTTTGGATTGTCGTTGAGTATGAAAAGAATCGATTCTCGTTCCAACCCCACAATAAAATCCATCTGCGCTCTGAAAAACCGCCGCAACAGGCAGGAACAGGGGCTCTTTTGCTTTGAAGGCATTCATTTGCTGGAGGAGGCGGTGCGTGCCGGAGTTGCGCCTTGCCGGGTTTTTGTGCGTGACGGCTGTGATGATGGCTATGCTCTTGCCGAAAAAAGCGGAGCAGAGGTTATTTCTGTCAGCGAGTCGGTGTATGACAAGCTCACAGAGGAAAAATCACCCCAGGGTGTTTTTTCGGTGTGTCCTTTTTTGGAAACGGTGGTATGGCTTGATGAGAGCAATATTGCCGATGAGATAAAAAAGCTCAACGGCACTGTACTGCTTCTCGATTCGCTCCAGGACTGCGGAAATGTGGGCACTGTCATACGCACTGCCGCCGCACTGGACGTATCGGTGATGCTTTGCGGAGACTGCGCCGATGTTTTTTCTCAAAAAACAGTCAGAGCGACGATGGGAGCTTTGTTTTTTTCACGTATCCTGATATGCTCCGATACGGTGCAGGCGGTGTCTGCGCTCCGCCGCGAGGGAAGACGGGTCTTTGCCGCCGCCCTATCCAAAAACGGACAGGTGCTGGGAAAAATGGCTGTGGCAGAAACAGACTGCTTTGTGGTGGGCAACGAGGGCAACGGTGTCAGCCGTGATGCTATCAATTCTTGCACAGGGACGGTTATTATACCCATGACTCATCGGGTGGAGAGCTTGAATGCCGCTTCTGCCGCTTCCGTGATAATGTGGGAGGCAAGGCGGGGAAAATGACAGATTCCATACTTTACATCTGGTTTCAGATGGCAACAGGGATATGCTCACCTGTCAGCCGTGAGATATTTGGCAGGTTTTCTTCCATGGAGGAAATATACAAAAACCGCGATTTTTCTTTTTTGGGAGAAAAACGCAAAAGAATTATCAAAAATCTTTGTGACAAGGATACAAGCGAGGCATTTGAGGTACTCAAACGGTGCAAAAAGCTGGGTGCTTTTGTGGTGGGATATTATGATGATTCGTATCCCTCCCGCCTTCGCAACATAGATACACCGCCCGCCTGTCTTTATTGCATCGGCAGGATGGAGGATCTCAACGGATCTCCGTGCGTTGCCGTGGTGGGTACCCGCAGGAATTCGGATTACGGCGGCAGGGTCGCTGAGGAATTTGCATACGGCTTTTCAAAAAGCGGAGTCGTTGTGGTCAGCGGTCTTGCAAAGGGAGTTGACCTTTGCGCTCACAGGGGCGCGGTAAGAGCCGGCGGATATACGGTGGGCGTGTTGGGAACCCCCATCGGAGTGATTTATCCAAAAGAAAATAAAAAGGCGTTTGAGACTCTTTACAGACAGGGACTTGTGGTCAGCGAGATGTATCCCGGCTGTCCTTCCTCAAGAGCGGCTTTTCCCAACCGCAACCGTATCATAAGCGGTATGTGTGATGCAACGGTGGTTGCAGAGGCGGGTGACGGAAGCGGTTCTCTCATCACGGCACGCCATGCAGTCCATCAGGGCCGCAAGTTATATGCCGTTCCCGGAGATATTGGGGTGGATAACCATGGGACCAACTGTCTGATCAAGCAGGGAGCAACAGTTGCTACGGAGCCCTATGACGTTGTTGCGGATCTGAAACTGGAGTTTCCTGACGGAATCTTTTCGTATTCACCGCAGCTCACGTCCCGGCTTCGTTCTTACGGAATGGCAATGGAGCTGAACGGCGAAGATATTGAAGAAGAGTTGGATCTTTTTGAGCTTGACTGCAAAAAAGAAAAAACAATTGTTTCCGACACACAGGAGCAAATCGCCCAACCAAAAGAAACGGGCGGCAAAAATCGTGATATACTGTCACTCATTCCTGCGGGAAAAGCTGTTTCAACCGATGAACTGGTGAGAGGCAGCGGAATGTCCATGGCAGAGGTGCTGTCACAGCTCATAATGCTTGAGATAGAGGGCAGGATCATCTCCGCGCCCGGCGGGAGATATTGCAAAACGCAGTGAATCAAAAAGCAATAATGCTGATAACATAAAAACAACCGGATTTTTTGGCAAGAGCAAACTTTTTAGAGGAGTTGTGCATTTATATGAACACATTGGTAATCGTAGAGTCACCGTCAAAGGCAAATACCATCAAGAGCTTTTTGGGGAAAGGATACAAGGTCAAGGCATCCTGGGGCCACGTCCGCGATCTTCCAAAAAGCAAGCTTGGCATTGACGTAGAAAATGATTTTGCCCCCCAGTATATCAACATCAGGGGCAAGGGAGACATTATCAACGAGCTTCGGAGAGAGGCAAAAGCGGCAGACCGCGTGCTTTTGGCAGCCGACCCTGACCGTGAGGGAGAGGCCATCAGTTGGCATCTTGCGGCAGTGTTGGGATTGGATCCTGCAAAAACAAAAAGAATCTCTTTCAATGAGATCACAAAAAATCCTCTCAAAGAGGCAATCAAGCATCCCCGTGATATTGACATGAACCTTGTCAACAGTCAGCAGACCAGACGTATTTTGGATCGCTTGGTGGGCTACAAGATCAGCCCGTTTTTGTGGAAGCATATCAAAAACGGACTCTCTGCAGGCAGGGTTCAGTCGGTCACCACCCGCATGATCGTTGAACGTGAGCAGGAGATCAGAGCTTTTGTTCCCGAGGAGTATTGGGACATCACCGCAATTCTGGTCAGCTCCGACGGTGACAGCTTCAAAGCAAAATTCTTTGGAAAAGACGGAAAAAAGCATCCGCTTCCCAACGAGGATGAGGTAAAAAAGGTTCTTTCCGATATTGACAGCGGGAATTTTTGTGTAGAATCCGTCAAGCGTGCATTGAAGCAACGCCGTGCGGCTCCTCCCTTTATCACCTCTACGCTTCAGCAGGAGGCAAACCGCAGACTGTCATTCCAGTCTCAAAAAACAATGATGATCGCACAGGAGTTGTATGAGGGCGTAAACATCGGTGAAAAAAGCACCCACGGTCTCATCACCTATATGCGTACTGATTCTCTCCGTATCTCCGAGGAGGCACGCGCCGCCGCAAAAAACATGATCATCAACCGTTTTGGCGAGGAATATTATCCCAAGACACCAAATATCTACAAGATCAAAAAGAATGCTCAGGACGCCCACGAGGCCATCCGACCATCGGATCCCTCAGTCACTCCCGAGTCACTGAGAGGCAAACTGTCCAACGACCAGTACCGCCTCTACAAGCTCATCTGGGAGCGTTTTGTGGCAAGCCAAATGGCACCCGCTGTGTTGGATACGGTATCGGCAGATATCGTATCGGGGGGGTGGACCTTCCGTGCGGGCGGACACAGCATAAAATTCAAGGGATATCTTGCAGCATACGGTGCGGCTTTTGCTGAGGCAGAGGCGGACAGCGAGGAAGAGGAGGCAATGCTTCCTCACATCTCCGAGGGCGACGTTCTCAATTCCTCAGAGGTAAAACCCGAGCAGCACTTCACTCAGCCCCCTGCAAGATTCACGGAGGGTTCGCTGGTAAAAGCTCTGGAAGAAAAGGGTATCGGCAGACCTTCTACCTACACCCCCACCATCACCACCATCATTTCAAGGGGATATATCCGCCGTGACGGAAAGTTTCTTGTTCCCACCGATCTTGGGTTTGTCACCACGGATACCATGCTCAAAGCGTTTGAGCAGATAGTGGATTATGATTTTACGGCTCACATGGAGGAGGATCTTGACAGGATCGAATCCGGATCTATTGAGTACATTACGGTGCTCCGTGAGTTTTATAAGCAATTTGAGACCCAGCTCAAGCACGCAGAGACAACTCTGGGCAGTGAGAGGGTAGAGCTTCCAAAGATCGAGACAGGCATTGTGTGCGAAAAATGCGGAGCCATCATGATCGAGAAGACCGGCAGATACGGAAAATTTGCCGCCTGCCCCAACTATCCCAAGTGTCGCAACACAAAGCGCCTTGAGGCGGAGACTCCAAAGGCAGAGACCAAAAAGGTTCCTGAGGTGATCGCGGACGAAAAATGTCCCAAGTGCGGTTCCGAGATGGTGCTCCGCAAGGGTGCGTACGGAAACTTCTTTGCCTGCAGGAATTATCCCGAGTGCAAGAGTACCATGCCATATCAGCGTGACAGCGGCCTGCCCTGCCCGGATTGCGGAAAACGTCTTGTTATCAAGCAAACAAAGAGCCGCAAGAATTATTATTGCTGTGAGGATTATCCCAAATGCCAGTTTTCGTCATGGGATGCGCCCACGGATCGCAGATGCCCTGTTTGCGGTGCTCCCGCACTGAAAAAGAAAAACAGAGAGCTTTTGTACTGCAAAAATAACTGCGGATGGAGCGAAGGAAAATGACCATAACCATTGCCACCGATATTATGGGCGGAGACAACCCGCCTGTGCTTCTTGCAAAAGGTGCCATGGATGCTCAAAAAGAATTTGGGATATCCCTGATACTGGTGGGCGACGAGGAAACAAAAAAACAGCTGGGGGATCTTCCCGATGGAGTTTCGTACCGTGTTGCGGACAGCGTGGTGCTGATGACAGACGATCCCTCCGTGGCAATGAAAGAAAAAAAGGACAGCTCCCTCACCACAGCAATTACGCTTTGCCGTGACGGTGAGGCGGATGCGGTTGTGAGCGCGGGAAACACAGGTGCGCTTTTTACTGCTTCCTCACTGCTGATACGCCGTATAAAAGGCGTACGCCGTGCGGCGCTCTGCTCTGTGATCCCGCTGGAAAAACCGTTTTTGCTTCTTGACTGCGGCGCAAACCTTGACGCCACTCCCGATATTCTGCGGCTGTTTGCCTACATGGGCTCAGTTTATGCCAAACGGGTGTTGGGAATCGAAAACGCAAGGGTGGGCCTGCTGAACAACGGCAGTGAGCCGCACAAGGGCACGCCCCTGTATCAGGAAACATACGCACTTTTGTCAGCTGACGACAGAATCGATTTTGCAGGAAACATTGAGGGAAAACAGGTTCCCTTTGGTGCCTGCGATGTGTTGGTGTGCGACGGATTTTTGGGCAACGTCACCCTCAAGCTTATTGAGGGAATGGCGGGTTTTATGTCCCGCACCATAAAAGGCATATTCCATGGAGGGCCTATGTCCCTTGTGGGAGGTGCGCTGACGCTTTCAAAAACAAAAAAACTCAAAAAACGGCTTGATCCCAAGGAATACGGCGGAGCGCCGTTTTTGGGACTGGCAAAGCCGGTAATAAAAGCGCATGGCAGCTCGGATGATTTTGCGTTCCGCTCTGCCGTAAAGCAGGCGATCGGTTATTGCAACAGCGGTGCCATCGGAGAAATAGCATCAGCGCTTGCAAAAAAGACCGTGGAGGACTGAACATGAAAGATTCTACCATCAGCTCGGTTTCTCAGCTGGAGCAAAAAATCGGATATACGTTCAATGACAAGTCGGTGCTGATGACAGCTTTGACACATTCGTCTTATTGCAACGAGAACCGTCGTCACGGCGCTCTTTCCAGCAATGAGAGGAGTGAGTTTTTGGGTGACTCTGTGCTGTCTGTCATCACTGCGGAATATTTGTTCCACACCTTTTCCGACCGTGATGAGGGTTTTTTGACACGCACCCGTGCTGCATTGGTGTGTGAGGATACTTTGGCGGTGTTTTCCAATCGTATCGGGCTGGGAGACTATATGTTGTTTGGCAACGGTGAGTCGGGAAAAACAGGCGGCAAGCACAGAAAAAGCATTATTTCCGACGCATTTGAGGCGCTTATCGCCGCTATTTATCTTGACGGCGGAATGGAAAGCGCAAGAGAATTTGTGCTCCCTTTCATAAAGGACAGCGTTGACAGCGTTGTAAAAAGCGGCGGAGAGGACTACAAATCCCGGCTCCAGCGTATCGTTCAGCAGACTCCGGAGGAGTCTCTCTCGTACGTTCTTTCAGGCGAGGAAGGCCCCCCTCATGACAGGACATTTTTCTATGAAGTGTACCTGAACTCAAACCTTCTGGGCAGAGGAAGCGGCAGGTCAAAGCGTGAAGCGGAGCAGGTTGCCGCCAGGGAAGCGCTGATCCTCTTGGGAGAGCTTGATGAAACACCGTAACATCCCGTTTTTTGTGCCCCATGCGGGTTGTCCCAACGCCTGTGTGTTTTGCTCGCAGACCAAGATTACCGGAAAGACCGACACCCCTGCGGACATTGAGACGGAGCGGCAGCAGCTTGTCTCGCTGCTGGAGTCCTGCTCCGCAGAGGGAAATAACGTTGAATCACGTATTGCATTTTTCGGCGGCAGCTTTACGGCCATTCCCCGTGAGCGGATGACGGTTCTTCTTGAGACCGCGGCAGAATATCTGAAAAAGGGCGTAGCATCGGGGATCAGAATTTCCACACGGCCTGACTGCGTGGATGACGAAGTGCTGGAAGTATTGAAAAAATACGGAGTCACGGATATTGAGCTGGGTGTTCAGAGCACAAACGACGATGTGCTCAAAAAATCCGGCAGGGGACACACGGCAGCAGAAAGCTTTGATGCCTGCGCCCGTGTGCTTAGACATGGTTTTTCTCTCTGCGGCCAGATGATGGTGGGACTGCCCGGGTCTGATGCGGAAAAGGAAATGCAGACAGCCCGTGATATAGTGTCAATGGGTGCTCATGAAACGAGGATCTATCCCACAGTGGTCTTTGAGGGTACAAAGCTGTGGGAAATGGCGGAGAATAACAAGTATTCCCCTTTGACAAACCAACAGGCAGTGGAACGGACAGCATTGTGCTACAGGATCTTTTTTTCTGCGGGCACAAGAGTTCTTCGAATCGGACTTCACTCCTCGGAAAGCTTGGCAAAAGCTCCCTTTGGTGCCGCTCACCCTGCGATTGGCGAGCTGGTAAAGGGCAGGGTTCTGGGGGATATTATTGCCGAAAAAATAAGTGAAGAAATCAACGAGAATCAATATAAAAACAAAGTTTTTTGCATTGAGATCACCGTTTCAAAAAAACAGATCTCCATGCTGACCGGGCACGGCGGTGCCGAGGAAAAACGACTGAGGGAACGGTTTTTTGCAGATGATATCCGCATTACCTGCGGCGATGTACCGGATTATTGTCCCGAGGTCAGAATCAGGAGAGTATAAAAAATGCGTCTTACGGCAATTGAAATGCAGGGATTCAAATCTTTTCCCGACAAGACGAGGATCACCTTTGACAGCGGTGTTACTGCCATCATCGGCCCCAACGGAAGCGGAAAATCAAATATTTCTGACGCAATGCGCTGGGTGCTTGGTGAGATGAGCGTCAAATCACTGAGAGGAAGCAGGATGGAGGACGTTATTTTCAACGGAACCCCCACCCGCCCCGCTGCCAACTGTGCATCGGTGTCACTGACCATAAACACCGAGGAAGAATACAACCTTGCTCACACTGCAACCCTTGACGGTATGGAGGGCGAGCAGGATTCCGCCGACCCCAAAAAGCCTCGGCTTTCGGACAATCCCGAGGTTACTGTTACCAGAAAGTTTTACCGCTCCGGCGAGAGTGAGTATTACATAAACAAAAAGCAAGTGCGTCTCAAGGACGTGTACGAGCTGTTTTATGACACCGGTATCGGAAGAGAGGGTTATTCCGTCATCGGTCAGGGCAAGATCAGCGAGGTTTTGTCCCAAAAGGATGAGGAACGCCGCAGTATTTTTGAAGAAGCTGCGGGTATCTCAAAGTTCAGATACAAAAAGATCGAGGCAGAGCGCAAGCTTCGTGATACGGAGCAAAACCTTGTGCGTGTAAACGATATTCTGTCGGAAATATCATCCAGGATCGGTCCGTTGGAAAAAGAGGCAGAAAACGCCAGACAGTACCTGGTTCTCAGTGAGGAGAAAAAGAGTATTGAGATTACTCTTTGGCTTGACAGAATCGACTTTTTGCGTCAGCGCAGGACCGAGTGTGAGGCCGATCTGTTCAAAGCCAAGCAGGAGCTGGCAATGGCAGAGGCAGAGGTGGAAAAATGCGATTCCGCAACCGATAGGATGTTGGATGAGAGCTACGAGTTTTCCCGCAGCATGAGCGAGACCGAACGGGAAAAATCAGATATGATCCACAAAAAGGGCGATCTTGAGGGCAGACGTGCAGTGTGCGAAAATGATGTTCTCCATGCAAAGCAGACCGTAGAGGAAAACAGTGCACTGGTTTCTGCCTGCGATTTGGACAGAGAGCTTGCATCCGCAGAGGTGACATCTGCAGAGAAAGCGCTGAATGCCGCAAGCGAAACGCTTTTGCAAGCTGAGCAGAAATGTGCGGAAGCGGAGGATATGTTTGAATCCGCAAGACAGTCCTGTGCTTCTGCGGCAAATGCATCGGAGACTGCAGGGCTGATACTGGAAAAACTGTCGGTGTCAAAATCAAACGTTACTGCATCCCTTGCGGCGGCAGAGGCGTCCTATGAACAGCTTCAAAAGAGCGCAAGAGAAAACAGCGAGCGTGTGGTTCAGGGCAAGGAGAGGATCTCCCGCCTTGAGGGAGAACTGGATGCGCTGGAAAAAAAGGTTTTGGAGTTTACCCAAAAGGCAGACAAAAACACTTTGCGGATCACAGAGCTTGCAGAAATGTCCGCACGGGATACGCAAAAAGAAAAAGAACTTCGTGAGCAGATCACACTCCAACGGGTGGAGCTTTCCAAGGATGAGCAAAAGCGCGAGTCTCTGATTCGTATGGAGCAGCTGCTGGAGGGATATTCCGACAGCGTCAAGCATATCATCAACGATTCTGCTGACGGAAAGATACAAAGCAACGGAAAAAGCATCTCGGTGTGCGGTACCGTTTCCAACATCATTTCATCTGACAACGAGTACGTTGTTGCGCTGGAAACTGCTTTGGCGGCATCGGTTCAGTTTGTGGTGGTGGAAAAAGAATCCGACGCCAAGGCATGTATTGCATATCTCAAGCAAAACAAGCTGGGAAGAGCCACGTTTCTTCCCATTGAGAGCGTGGAGGGCAGGGTGTGCGACACCGTTCCCTACAAGTCTATGAAGGGTTTTGTGGGACTTGCTTCCGAGCTGGCAAAGTTTGATTCCCGTTACAAGGGAGTTATCAATGATCTTTTGGGCAGAACGATCATTGCAGACAATATCGACAACGCCTCCGCCATTGCCCGAAAGAGCGATTTTCGCATCAAGCTGGTCACACTTGACGGACAGGTGATCAACCCGGGCGGAAGCTATACAGGCGGATCATCTGCCAAAAAGGTGGGCGTTTTTACCCGAGCCATGGATATTGAACGGTTGGGTGAGGAGATCGAGCAGAAAAATCATGTTCTTTCGGAAACCTTGGCAGAGGCCGAAAAGATTTTGGATGACCTGAAGCAACGTGAATCTGAGATAGATGTACTTGAGTCCGAAAACAAGGAGCACAGAAATCTCATAGCAGCTCTCAATACCCAGATGGGATCAGTCACCGCCCGCATGGAGGAGGAAAACGCACACATCAGTGCTATTTCTACCGTTGACGAAGAGGCAGAGCTGCTCCGTGAAAGGATTTCTGTTCTCAAAGCGGAACTGAATCAATGTGAAGAGTCTGAGTCGCTTGCCGCTGCTGCACGCACCTCACGCAGAGAGGAATACGACCGTGCACGTGGGTTGGAAGATGAGACGGCAGGCAAGCTTTCGGACGCAAGAATGCATGTTTATGCCGTAAAAAATGAGATGACCGTGGTCACCGAGAGATTGGAATCGGCAAAGCGCCGTGAGACCGAGCTCAAGGCACGCCGAAATCTGCTGGTTCAGGGCAGTGAAAAAGCAGATGCACTTGTAGCAGAGCGTTTGCAGGAGATCAACCTGCTTGATGCACAGATCTCTGAGTGCGACAGAATGATCGGTGAGTGTGACGGACGTCTGGAAAAAATTCTTGCTTCCAGTGAGGAAAAAGAAAAAGAACTGACAGAAATGCGAGGCAAGCAAAAGATTGCCGTTGCCGAAAAAGACAATGCGTTCCGCGCTCTGACAGAGACGGAGATGAAGTTCAACTCCGTCAATACAGAGTATGACGGGATTTCCGCCAAGCTGTGGGATGAATACGAGCTTACGTATTCTGACGGTCAGCGGTTCAGACTTCCCAAGGAGAGTATGGACAAAGCACCCTCACGGCTTGCTTCCCTCAAAGCAAAGATCAGGTCTATGGGAAGCATCAACGTCAATGCGGTGGAGGAATACCGCGCCACAAAAGAGCGGTATGATTTTCTCAAGACTCAGACCGATGACCTCAACAAGGCAAGGAACGAGCTTGACAACACCATCACAAAACTTGCGGCAGGCATGAAAGAGACCTTCCTCACCTGCTTTGACCGCATAAATACAGAGTTTGACCTTGTGTTCCGTGAGCTTTTTGGCGGCGGAAGCGCCCGTGTTGAGCTCACAGACCCCATGATGCCTCTTGAGTGCGGCATCGACATCGTGCTCAAGGTTCCCGGAAAGAGCGTGCGCAGCATCTCGCTTTTGTCCGGCGGAGAGCAGTCCTTTGCGGCAATCTCTCTGTACCTTGCACTTCAGAGGGTAAACCCTGCTCCTTTCTGTATCTTTGACGAGATAGAGAGTGCACTGGACGACGTCAACCTTGTCAAACTGGCATCTTATGTACGTCGCAACAGTGACAAAACCCAGTATATTCTCATCACCCACAGACGCGGAACCATGGAGCGTGCCGATACACTGTACGGCATCACCATGAGGCAAAAGGGAATATCCGACTTTATGCGCCTCAATATGGCAAAATTGGATGAAAACATCAAGGAGTACACTCGATGAGTTTTTTTGAAAAACTGAAACGGGGCCTTACAAAGACAAAAGATGCCCTGCTCAAGCCGGTAAACGATCTTTTTTCTTCCTACGACAAGGTGGACGAGGATTTTTATGACGAGCTTTCCGACCTGCTGATCATGGCAGACGTGGGTGTTGATACCTCAGAGTATCTTGTTGATACCTTGAGAACCACTCTCAAGGAAAACAAGATCAAAGAAGCGTCTCTTGCAAGAGCGGAGTTTCGAAAAATACTTGAACAAGCCGTCGGTGAGGGCGGAGCTCTCAATTTTGAAAAAGGTCTCAATGTTATTCTTGTTATCGGCGTAAACGGGGTGGGCAAAACCACCTCCATCGGAAAGATCGCCCACGACCTTTCGACAAAAGGCAAAAAAGTCATGCTTGCAGCCGCAGATACCTTTCGCGCAGCAGCTGCGGATCAGCTCACCATCTGGGCAGACAGATGCGGAGTTCCCATCATCAAGCAAAACGAGGGAGCAGATCCTGCGGCGGTGGTATTTGATGCGGTGGCGGCAGCGCGCAAGGCGGAAGTTGACGTTTTGATAGTTGATACCGCCGGACGGTTGCACAATAAAAAGAACCTTATTGACGAGCTTGCAAAAATAAACCGTGTTATTGACCGTGAAGCACCTGGCTGCGGCAGAGAAACACTGCTGGTGCTTGATGCCTCCACAGGTCAGAATGCCCTGATACAGGCACAGGAATTCGGCAACGCCGCCAATATTACGGGTCTTGTGCTGACCAAGCTTGACGGCACCGCCAAGGGCGGCATCATTCTTGCCATCCGCCGTATGCTGGGCATTGCCGTAAAATATATCGGTGTGGGAGAGGGTATAGACGATCTTCAGCCCTTTGAGCCCACGGAGTTTATCAACGCATTTTTTGAGGAAGTATGATGAAAAAAGCCATTCTTGCCACAAACAACAGCCACAAGGTATCGGAGTTCCGTCGTGCTTTTGCGGAATCGGGAATAGATATTGAGCTTCTCACCCTCCGAGAGGTGGGATTTTGCAGTGAAATAATCGAGGATGCAGATACTTTTGAGGGAAATGCATTTATCAAAGCAAGCACCGTGGCAAAAGCGTGCAATATGACTGCCATTGCAGATGATAGTGGACTTGTGGTGGATTTTTTGAACGGCGCACCGGGAGTTTTCTCTGCCAGATATGCGGGTGAGAATGCGGATGACGACAAAAACAACCAAAAACTGCTTGCGGAACTTTCCGGTGTTCCTTTTGAAAAAAGAACCGCCCGCTTTGTATGCACCATCTGTGTGTGCAACCCCGACGGGAATCACTTTTTTGCCACAGGAACCGGCGAGGGAATGATCCTTGATACTGCCCGCGGTGACAACAAGTTTGGGTATGACCCTCTTTTCTTCTGCCCGCCGCTGAACATGACCTATGCCGAGCTGGATGAGAGTACAAAAAATTCGGTGAGCCACAGAGGCAATGCCATTCGGATTCTGGCAAAAAAACTGGCATCTGATGAGGGCAACTTTGCTTGACATGCCTGCAATTAGTATGGTAAAATAATTCATTAAAAACGATTCTGCAAAAAAGGCAGAAAAAACAAAAAGGGGAGATGAGAATATGAACGCAGTTTTTGAGTATTTTGAATACGTTTGGAATCAGCTCAAGGGCATCGGCATCATTGATGTTATTGACATTTTGCTGGTTGCATTTCTGTTTTATTATACCTTCAGATTTGTGCGTGAGCGCCGTGCGGGAAAACTGCTTTTGGGCGTGGTATTTCTTGCAGTACTGTTGATCTTGAGTCAGATCGCAGAGATGAGAGCTCTCAATTTTATTCTCAAAAACCTTTTCTCCGTAGGGTTGATAGCCATAGTTATCGTTTTTCAGCCGGAGCTCAGGTCCGTTCTGGAAAAGGTGGGTGGCGAGTCACTCCGAAATTTCAAGGTAAAAATGGACAGCGACACCGCTTCTGTGCTGAAGCATGCCATCGGTGAGGTGTGCGTTGCGGCAGAATCTCTTTCGCAGTCAAAGACAGGTGCTCTCATCGTATTTGAACGGGGTACAAAACTGGGTGACAATATTCGTACAGGCACGGTTATTGACGCCTCCACATCTTCGTTTTTGATCCGAAACATCTTTTATGACAAAGCGCCGCTTCATGACGGAGCTGTGATAATCCGCGAGGGACGTGTTCATGCTGCAGGGTGCTTTTTGCCTCTTTCTGCAAATACGGAGATAATCAAGGACCTGGGTACCCGCCACAGAGCAGGCATCGGCATGAGCGAAAACAGTGACGCCGTGGTGGTGATCGTGTCCGAGGAGACCGGAAATATCACAGTTGCGGTTGACGGCGGATACAAACGGAATTTTGACAGCAAAACGCTTGAAAAAGAACTGATCAAGCTGCTGTTGGACGATTCAAAGGGCACCATAACAGGCCGTGTAAAGGGAAAAATCTTTAAAAGGAGCGGCGACAGTGAGCAATAATAAAAACCAAGCCAAAAGCCGCAGACGTTTTGACGGAGAGCATTTGAGCAGGGGCACCAAGAGCATTGTGCTGATATGTGCATTGCTTGGCGCATTACTGCTCTGGATATATGCAATCGGTTATGACAGCACTCTGTTTGAGAGTACCTTCAACGGGATCGCAGTGACAGTGACGGGCGAGGACGTGCTTGCGGGTACAAACGGATTTACACTTGCGGAGGAGCAGGACTTTTCCTCCGTTACCGTGGTTGCATCCGGAAAAAGATCCCAACTCAATGAACTTTCGACAGAGGATTTTTCGGCGGTGGTTGACGTTTCTTCCGTAAAAGAAGCGGGATATGCCACAATTCCCATAGTTATTTATTCTCCCAACGGAATAGAAATTGTCAGTCAGTCTTCTACTACCGTGACGGTGTTTGTGGACGAGTTTACCCAGCGGGATCAGCTTTTGTCGGTTTCGGTTGATACAGGAACCGGCTATGTGATGTCAGAGGGGATATCCGGCATCGAGTCGGTGGCAAATCCTCTCACGGTGTCTGTATCGGGACCAAAAAGCGTTTTGGATTCCATTGAGGGAGCGTATGTAAATTTCAAGCTTGACGGAATGGTCATTGACAAGTCTCTCTACGGCTATGGGGAGATAGAGCTGAGAGATGCTGACGGAAATGTTGTTGTCAATCCTTATCTCAAGGTGTCCGACACAACTGCTTACGTTGCCATCAACGTCAAGGCAAGCAAGACCGTGCCCGTAAACGTCAGGTTTGTGGGCGGAGTGCTTGACAAATCCTCCGCAACCGTGGTGCAGAGCATCAATGCCATCACGGTGACGGGAGATCCGGATATTATCAAAGCTTTTGAGAGTGTGACTCTTGATATTGATGAGAGCACTATTGACGGTACAGCTGATTTTGAGTTTCAAATAAGTCCGCTCCTTCCCGAGGGAGTGGAAAACTCGGGCGGTGTTTCCAAGGTGAACGTAAAAGTAGTGCTTCCTGCTATGTCGTCCCGCACCTTTTCTTTGGGTGCAGATGCTATTCGGTTTGTCAATCTTCCCGAGGGCAAGACCGCAACCCCCAACGGAAAAATGCTGGTCACTTTTTTGGGTGCAAGAGACGCTATCAACAGTCTGAAAAAAGAGTTTATCACCGCAACGGTGGATTTTGAC
Organism: Eubacteriales bacterium; assembly: GCA_045538555.1. Classification (GTDB taxonomy): domain Bacteria; phylum Bacillota; class Clostridia; order Oscillospirales; family CAG-382; genus Coliplasma. The sequence continues at coordinate 55,407 of JAZSRP010000002.1, read as the reverse complement.
AGAGTGACCGAGAATCTTGACGGCACATTCAGCGCAAGCCCTGTCATTGATGCGGGCTCTGAGCTTGACGGCGTGTATATTCTCAACAACGGAATTATAGTCAAATTTACGTTGACTGACACAATTGATTAAGGAGATATCCGATATGAACAACCGCAAGTGGACAGTAAAGGAAGCAGACCCGACAGTTTGCAAAAAAATTGAAGAGATTACGGGATTCCTGCCGCTTACTGCGCGCTTGCTTGCCAACAGGGGTCTTGATACCGCAGAAAAGATAAAGAATTTTTTGGAGCGGGATGCCATGGAGCTGTACGATCCGTTTTTGCTGACGGATATGGACAAAGCTGTGGAGCGTATCAATCGTGCAGTGGCAAACCGTGAGCGGATCTGCATTTACGGTGATTATGACGTTGATGGTGTGACCAGTACGGTTTTGCTATATTCATATCTCTGCTCAAAAGGAGTGGAATGTGAGTATTTTATCCCCGAGCGTATCTCCGAGGGCTACGGGCTGAGTCTTCCGGTGATCGAAAAAATGAAGGGCAGGATCGACCTTATCATCACAGTGGATACGGGTGTGACTGCCGTGGCAGAGGCAGAGTATGCAAAAAGTATGGGAATCGAGATGGTCATCACCGATCACCATTCCTGCCGTGAGGTGCTGCCCGATGTTTGTGCAGTAATCAATCCGCACAGAGAGGATTGCAGCTATCCGTTTTGCAATCTTGCGGGAGTGGGCGTGGTATTCAAGCTTCTTTGCGCTCTTGAGGGAGATACTCAAAAAATATTGGACGAATATTCGGACATAATTGCGGTGGGAACCATCGCAGACGTTATGCCTATTATTGATGAAAACCGAAAAATCGCATCTCTCGGTCTGAAAAAGCTTGCCAATACCAAAAACAAAGGACTTCTTGCGCTGATGCGTCACGCAGGTATCATCAAGTTTGGAAAACCCGCAAAAAAAATCACTTCTGCAACGGTGGGCTACGTTCTTGCCCCCCGCATCAACGCAGCGGGCAGGATCGCATTTGCTTCCCGCGCGGTGGAACTGCTGCTGACAAATGATGACAGAGAGGCAGATGAGATTGCCGCCGAGCTTTGTGAGATCAACAAGCTCCGTCAGACAACGGAACAAAAAATATACGAGCAAGCGGTATCGCTCATTTCCCAGTCCGGCAGTGATGACAGGTTTATCGTACTGGGATATGAGGGCTGGCACCAAGGAGTCATTGGAGTTGTTGCATCAAAAATTGCAGAAAAATACTCCCGCCCCTGCATTCTGTTTTCGATTGACGGTGACACCGCCAAGGGCTCGGGCAGAAGCATCAAGGGATTTTCGCTGATGGATGCGCTGACCGCCTGCGGGGATATGCTGACAGAATACGGCGGACATGAGCTGGCGGCGGGGCTGTCTATAGAAAGCTCAAAAATTGACGAATTTCGTAACCGAATCAACAGCTATGCATCTCCGTTTTTGGAAAAGAACGATTCCCTTGTCACACTTGAAATAGAGTGTGAGGTAAATCTCAGTGATATTACGGAGAAGGGTGTGGATCAGCTTTTGATGCTGGAGCCCTTTGGACTGTCAAACCCACAGCCGGTGATGGTGCTGAGAAACATGGTGCTGGAGGACGTTGTACCGCTTTCTATGGGCAAGCATATGAGATTTCGTCTTGCACAAAGACCTTGTGGCAGAAGTCTTGACGTCAACGCCGTTTGGTTTGGAATGCAGGAATCAGTGTTCCCGTACCGCGAGGGAGATGTGTGCGATGTGGTATTCACAGCAGACATCAACGAATATATGAACCGACGCGTCCCTCAGGTTTTTGTAAAAGCAATGGCTCTGTCGGAAAAAGAAGAGCAAACCGTGGCAGATGGGTATGCTGCATTTGAACGGCTTGTTGCAGGAGAGGGAAATGATCAGGATGTAAAAAGCATTCCCAACCTTTCGGATTTCCGCACGATTTTCCGTTTTCTCAAACGTGAGGCAACACGTGAAACAAAAAAGTTTTCGCTTGCATCTGTTGCAAGAAACATAGCATACGAGTTTGAAACACAAATGACTGTCTGCAAGCTGCTCATCGCACTCAAGGTTCTTGATGAGCAAAAGCTGATCAAGCTTGATGTCAACGGAAACAAAAACAGTATTGAGCTGGCGCTTCTTCCCACAGCCGGCAAGATCAACATTGACCAATCGGAACTGCTCTGCAGGATCCGTTCATCAAATCAGGATTCAGGGATGATAAAATGACACAGCAGGAAGCGTTGTTTGAAAAGATCAGGGAATCAGGCAACTACGATTATGAAAAGATATACAAAGCGTACTGCTTTGCAGAAAAGCTTCACGCAGGGCAAAAACGAATTTCGGGTGAGGATTATATAGTTCACCCTCTGTCGGTGGCAGAGATCGTGTTTGGTCTACAGCTTGACACCGACTCTCTCTGCGCGGCTTTTTTGCACGACACGGTGGAAGATTGTGCAGAGCTGGCAGATATTGCTCTCATCAAAAAAGAATTTGGCGCAGATGTGGCGGAGATAGTTGACGGTGTCACAAAACTGGTTCATATTCCTTTTGAAACAAAACAGGATGAGAGTATCGAAAATCTTCGAAAAATGTTTCTTGCCATGAGCAAGGATATTCGAGTTATTTTCATAAAACTGGCTGACCGGCTTCACAATATGCGCACACTCTCTGTGCGATCTCCCGAAAAACAGCGCTCTATTGCGCTGGAGACCATGCACGTGTATGCGCCGCTGGCTCACCGTCTCGGTATCCAAAAAATAAAACAAGAGCTTGAAACTTTGGCACTGTTTTATCTCGACCCCATCGGCTACAAAGAGGTGGAGGAGGATATTGAAAAGCGCTACGGTGAGAGCAAGGATTTTTTGGATCACGCCACCCAAACGGTGGAGGACAGTCTCCGTGCCTACAACCTGAAATATACACTCTCGGGCAGGGTCAAGACCATCTACAGCATCTACAAAAAGATGTACAATCAAAGCAAAAAGTTTGATGAGATATATGACTTTTATGCAGTGAGAATAATTGTTGATACAGAGCTGGATTGCTATACGGCTCTGGGCATCATTCACGAGCAGTTCAATTCCATTCCCGGCAGATTCAAGGATTATATATCCACGCCCAAGCCCAATATGTACCGTTCTCTCCACACCACGGTTATCGGAAAAGAAGGCATCCCGTTTGAGGTGCAGATCCGTACGTGGGATATGCACAGGATAGCAGAGTACGGCCTTGCCGCCCATTGGAAATACAAGTCCGGCGAGCAGGCAAAAGAGGATATTGACACCAAACTTCAGTGGATCCGCACCCTGATTGAGACCGAAAAGGATGTTGACGATCCCGACGAGTTTTTCCGTCCTCTCAAGATAGACCTTTTTGAGGATGAAATATTTGTGTTTACCCCCAAAGGTGATGTGGTAAACCTGCCCAACAACAGCACTCCCATTGATTTTGCGTATGCCATTCATACGGCGGTGGGCAACAAGATGGTGGGTGCAAAAGTAAACGGAAATATTGTCCCCATAGATTCCATTCTTGAGACGGGACAGATAGTAGAGGTGCTCACCAGCGCGTCCTCAAAGGGACCCAGCCGCGATTGGCTCAAGATCGTCAGATCTGGTGAGGCGCGCAACAAGATCAGACAGTATTTCAAAAAAGAGATGCGCCCCGAGAATATTTCGGTGGGCAAAACCGAGCTTGAACGTGAAATAAAACGTTACGGAAGACATTACACCGAGGCGCAAAAGGTTGAGGTTATGAAAAACCTTGCCAACCGCCTGTCGCTTCCTGACGTTGAGGATCTTTACAACAACGTGGGCTACGGCGGACTGTCTGTGTCAAAAATTGCCGTCAAGCTGAGAGAGGAATTTATGCGGGTGGTTGCTCCGGTTTCGGAGACTCCCGTTCAATCAATTCCCGAGACGGTAAACGACAGATACGAAAAGGAATCCCGCTCCAACGCAGGCAGCGTAATTGTTGACAGCGTAGAGGGATGTATCGTAAAATTTGCAAAATGCTGCAACCCTCTCCCGGGTGACAATATTATTGGATATATCACACGAGGATACGGCGTTTCCATCCACAAGTACGACTGCCCCAACGCACAGGCGGGACTTTCCCGTCCGGCAGACAAGGACAGATGGGTGGTGGCATCCTGGTCGGAAAAGCTGGGAAAACAAAGCTTTGGTTCATTCTCTGCAACTCTTGGCATAATTGCGGTGTACTCACCCACCATTATTGCCGATGTGACGCTTGCACTGACGGATATGAAGGTTGCTGTGGTGTCCATGTCAACCCGCGAAAACGAGGGAGATATTCACATCAACGTAGGCATCAAGTGCAGCGGAGTAGACCATCTGAAAAACATTTTGAGCGGACTGAAACGGATCAAAAATATCCGTGACGTATCGAGAGGCGGAAATATATGAGAATCGTTGTTCAGCGTGTTCGCCACGCAGAGTGTGAGGTCGAGGGAAAGATCGTCTCGCAGATAGACACGGGGCTTGTTGCCTACGTGGGTGTTGCCGATGATGACACAGAGCGAGACCTTGCCCTTGCCGCAAAAAAGATTGCAGGGCTGAGGGTGTTTCGTGACGAGCAGGGAAAGCTGTCAAAAAATGTTTCCGATGTGGGCGGAAGCATAATGCTTATTTCAAACTTTGTATTGATGGGCAGGGTGACAAGAGGGTTCCGTCCCGATTGCACCCATGCCGCAAAATATGAGCTGGGCAAGGAGATGTTTGATGCCCTTGCACGCGAGATATCCCTCACTGTTCCCACGGTGACGGGGGTGTTTGGGGCGCATATGGAGATTTTGGTGAATAACGACGGCCCCATAAACGTAATAATAGACACACGGGAAATGCGAAGATGATACTGGAAATAGACAACCGAACTCAATATCTCAACGATTATTATTTTCAGACTCTGTGTCTGCTTTATTTTCCCGGAGAGCGTTTTGGTGCATCTGCGGGGAAAGAGAATTATGCCTCCTTTTCTCTGAGGGAGGAAATAATCGACAACAATAGATATTTTGTGTGTGACGTCACCCTGGGTGCGGGAAACAGACGTGTTTCTGCCCATTATTCGGGCAGAGGATATATTCCGTCCATACCCATGGATCCCGAGTTTGAGGTGATGAACGCTTTGGGCAAGGCGTTTTTGGATGCGGGTGAAAAGCTATTTGGGTTTGGACTTCCGTGGGGATATATCACCGGTCTCCGCCCCGTGAAAAGAGCAAAATATTATTTGGACAGAGGTTATTCTGCTCAAGAGGTATTGCGGCTTTTTGAAAAGGATTACAACGTATCCAAGGAAAAATCCCTGCTTTCTGTGGAGACAGCGCTGACAGAGGAAAAAATGCTGTCCGACATAGGCGCAGACGATTGCGGAATATACGTTTCTATACCGTTTTGCCCCACAAGGTGCGATTATTGTTCCTTTGTGTCATACAGCAACCAAAAGCTGTTCAAACTCATACCGGACTATCTTCTCAAACTTCAGCGAGATATTCGTGCTACGGGTGAGCTGGTAAAAGAGCTTGGAATGCGCGTACGTGCCATATATATCGGCGGAGGCACTCCCTCAATACTTGATCCTCACCAGATCAATGAGCTGCTGTCGTGTATAAACAACAGCTTTTTGATCGGCTCTGACGTTGAATTCAGCTTTGAAGCCGGACGCCCCGACACCATCACAAAAGAAAAGCTCTTTGCGGTGAAGGATCACGGCGTGGGAAGAATCAGCATCAACCCTCAGACCACCAACGATTCCGTGCTTCAAAGGATCGGCAGACATCATACTGCAGATCAGTTTTTCGAAGCGGCGGAGATGGCAAAGGGAATAGGGTTTTCCTGCATCAATGCAGACCTTATTGCAGGGCTTCCGGGCGATGATTTTGTTTCGTTTTCAAAAAGCGTGAGGGATATGATCGATCTTGGGTTTGACAACGTGACTGTGCATACCCTCAGCATAAAAAATGCGGCACCCCTCAGGTTTTTTGATGACGGATACTACGATCCGCAGGGTGACCTTGCACGGAAAAGCGTTTTATATGCATACAATGAACTAAAAGCGGCGGGATACCTGCCATATTATCTATACAGGCAAAAAAATACCGTTGGCAATGCCGAGAATACGGGCTATGCCCTGGCAGGAAAAGAAAACCTGTACAACGTTTTGATGATGGAAGAGCATTCTACGGTATTTGCCTGCGGCGCGGGCTCCATCACAAAGCTTGTGAGCCCTTCACGGGAGCTGATCGATAGATTGGCATATCCCAAGTATCCCTTTGAGTATTTGTCCGAGGACAGAGGTATCGGAAGGGAGCGAGCCCTTGAATTTTTTGCCCGCACGAGATGAGAGGAGGAATAATTTTGGCAGACATTTTTGCAAGAATCAAAAATGATGAAAGCTATTATGAGGCAGCACTGCAGGGTGTGGCAAACCGCATTTGCAGAGATTTGGATATAAAGCTGGTTCTCATTGCAGGCGGATCCTGTGCAGGCAAGACCACCAGCACAAAAAAACTGATGAAGCTCATAAACGACAGCGGAAGAAAAGCTCATTCCGTATCCCTGGACGATTTTTACCGCAATCACAACGAGGCGGTGTTTCTTCCCGACGGCACCCGTGATATAGAGTCCATCAACAGTCTGCGTGTAGATATGATACGTGAGTGTATGAAAAGCATTGTGGAGGGAAAAGAAACTCCCATTCCTGTGTTTGATTTTGTGACGGAGGCCCGTACCGACGCACACCGCACCATTGTTCCGGACCACGATGACGTGGTGCTGGTAGAGGGACTTCACGCTCTCAACCCGTTGCTGTATCACAACCTGTCAGAGAGATCCTGCTACCGTGTTTTTCTGTTTGCAGAGGCATTTGACGGAAGTGACTGCCGTTTTGTGCGCAGATTGGTGCGGGATTCCCGCCATCGCAACGCAGATGCAGAGCGTACTTTTTCTCTGTGGGAAAACGTGAAGCAGAGCGAACATGCTTCTATTGATCCTTTCAAAAAATACGCTGATATTTCCATCAACACCTTTTTTCCGTATGAGCGCGGTATTCTTGACGACGATGCGGTGCGGCTTCTTCACTGCGTGGATCAGACCAGCCGATTCAGAAAAAAAGCCATTGCACTTGCCGATCTGCTGGAAACCACAGAGCATATCCCCGATGAGATGGTGCCCGAGGAATCTCTTCTCAGGGAATTTATGTAAAACAAGAAAAGGTAAAAAATGAGTGATAATAAAAGCTTTGTGAGAGAAGCAGTGATACTTACCGCCGCAAATTTTGCCGTCAAAATAATCGGCGTGGTGTTCAAGATCCCTCTCACAAATATTATGGGAACAAGTATTGGCATTTTTACTGCCGCATATTCCATATACGCAATGCTGTTTATGCTGAGCACCAGCGGACTTCCCGTAGCAATCAGCCGCCTGGTATCAGCCAGCAACAGCCGAGGCAGAGGAACAGAAGCAAAAAGGATTTCTCGTATCGCTACGTATCTGTTTGGCGTGATTGGATTTGCTTTTATGGTGCTTTTGATGGTTTTTGCGCCGTTTATTGCAAAAATCTCGGGGCACGAGGAGAGCGCACTGGCGATGCGTGTGATTGCCCCTGCTTTGTTTTTTGTCTGTGTCACATCATCTGTGCGCGGATATTTTCAGGGCTTGCGGAATATGTACCCAACAGCCATCAGTCAGTTTATCGAAGCATTTTTTAAACTGGCGGTGGGCCTTTGTGCCGTGCTTGTGGCGGCAGACAAGGGGGCATCTCCCGCAGTCCAGGCGGGCTGCGCCATACTTGGTGTTTCGGTGGGCTCCATGTTTGCAATGGTGTTTATACTGCTGTACCGCTCACGATATGGAAACCGCACTCTTGATTTTAGCGACAACGCCTGCCAAAGCGACAAAAAACTGGCCAAAACCATCATACTTGTGGCGGTCCCCATCACTCTCACAGCGGCGGCACTGTATTTCTCACAGTTTCTTGACACTTTGGTTATCGTCAACTGCCTTGAATCCTCGGGTGAGAGCCATGTGGCAGCAGACACGCTTTTTTCTGCATATACGGGGCTTTCGGTTCCTATATACGATCTTTTGCCGGGCGCTTTGGTGTTTCCCATTGCCACCAGTATTCTCCCTGCGGTTTCGGGTGCGCTGGCAAAAAAAGACGTTTCGGAAGCCACCTCTCTTACGGTGCAAGCGATCCGTATCAGCGGCATAATCGCTATTCCCTGCGCTGCGTTTTTGTTTGTCACAGGCAGATCTTGTATCTCGTTTTTGTATGGGGCGGCAAAATGGTCTGACCCTATCCTCATGGCAAACGGAAAAGAGCTTTTGCCCATCGATGCCGCTACAAGCTGCCTGATGATACTGGCAATTGCCGTTTTCTTTATCTCTACCGTTTCTACCACAAACTCGCTGCTCAATGCATACGGAAAAGCACATTTGCCGTTTGTGTCCGTGGTATGCGGTCTGGTAGGGCTCATCGGCTCGGAGATTATGCTTATTTACAGTCCCATGGGCATTTACGGAGCACCCGTTTCCTCCATTATTTGCTATGCCATCACACTTTCGCTCAACATTTTTTTTCTGCGAAAATACTGCAATGTGCGCATCAAGATAGCGGGAATGTTTGCCCGTCCGTTGCTGTGCGGTCTGGTGACCTGTGCAGTTACATACGGGGTGTACAACGGCTGTGCATATATTTGGAAAACCATTGTGGGCACCTCTGTGGATACACGTCTTGCGGCATTTTGTCTGCTGGCAGTATCGGGTATTGCGCTGGTGGGATCGTACGCCGTTTCGGTGCTGGTGTTCAGAGGTATCAAGGAGGATGAGGTGCGTCTTCTTCCAAAAGGAAATTTTTTGGCAGACCTTTTGAAAAAAAAGGGCTGGCTCAGATAAAAAAGGTGAAATATGGATACTGCAACAAAAAAACAGGAACTTTTGAAAAAAACAGAATACGGATTTGAGGACCTCTGCCTGATCATAAAGCTTCTCAGAGCACCCGACGGCTGTCCTTGGGACCGCGAGCAGGATCACCACAGTATCCGAAAAGACCTCATTGAGGAGGTATATGAGCTCATCGAAGGTATTGATACGGACGACAGCGAGATCATGCGTGAGGAGCTGGGAGACGTTTTGCTTCAGGTAGTCTTTCACGCCGAGATATCACAGTCAAACGGCGGGTTCGGCATGGGCGAGGTGTGCGACGAAGTATGCAAAAAGTTGATTGTCCGCCATCCCCATGTTTTTGGACACGTGGAGGCAGATACAAGCGAAAAGGTACTTGCCAACTGGGATGCAATAAAAAGAAAAACAAAAAATCAGACCACGGATACCGATTCTATGCGCTCTGTTTCCAACGCTCTTCCCGCACTGATGCGCGCTCACAAGCTGGGCGCAAAGGGCAGAAAGGTGGGCTTTGATTTTGATGACTCCGCCGAGGCGATGGAAAAGGTATTTGAGGAAGCGCAGGAAGCGCTGGAAGCATACAAAAGCGGAGACGCAGCAGCAATCGAGGAGGAGTTTGGCGATCTTTTGCTGGCGGTGGTAAACGCGGCTCGTCTTGCCGGAGTGGATTCTGAGCAGGCACTGTACAAGGCAAACCAAAAATTTGTGAACAGATTTGCTGTGGTTGAAGAGCTGTGTCTGAAAGACGGAAAAAGTGTTTTTGATACACCAAGGGAGAAAAAAGAAGAATATTGGCAGATTTCAAAGAAAAATAATGAATAATTTTTTAAAAACAGAGAAAATATAGTCAAAATAAGGAAAAAACTCTTGATTTAGCTCAAAATAAATGGTATACTTAGGCATACACATATAATATATGTTTGAAAGGAATTATACTATGAACAAATCCACACTTGTTGAATTTGTAGCAGCAAATGCCAACCTCAAGAAAAAAGAGGCAGAGGCAGCAGTAAACGCAATGTTCAAAGCAATCGAGACCGAGCTGGCAACCGGCGGCAAGGTTCAGATCGCAGGTTTTGGTTCTTTCAAGGTAAAAGAGAGAGCTGAGAGAGTTGGCCGCAACCCCAAGACCAAGGCAGCCATCACCATCCCCGCATCCAAGGTTCCCGCTTTCACAGCAGGCAAGGATCTCAAGGACGCAGTCAACAAATAAAAACGTCTTTTTGAGGTGGGAGTACGCAAATGCTCCCACCTTTTTTCACAACGGAGTATCAATGAGACTTGACAAATATCTGAAAGTATCCCGCATCATCAAGCGCCGCACAGTCGCAAACGAGGCGTGCACCGACAGCTTGATCTCTGTCAACGGCAAGACCGTCAAGCCCTCCTATGACGTAAAAATAGGCGATGTCATTGAGGTGAGATACGGCAGCAGAACCACTGTTTTTAGAGTGCTGTCCCTCAACGAGTCTGTCAAAAAATCCGAGGCATCAGAAATGTACGAGGTTATTTCCTGACAGAGTGGCATAAAAACTCTCTGCCTCGCATAGTATGAAATATGCAGGACAGGGAGGTCACCTATGAGCGAAAAAATACACAGTATTACTATGAACACCCGTGAGTTTCTCAATGTGACAGCGGTGGATGAGGTCATCAGCTTTGATGAGTCAATGATCTCTCTTTCTGTGCAGGGCAGTGTGCTGAATGTCAGCGGACAGTCCCTCTCTATCAAAAATCTGTCCCTTGAGCAGGGTGAGGTCACTATTACCGGCAGTATCGGAGCAATGGTATATTTTGATGAAACGCCGTCAAAAAAAGGATTTTTTGGTCGGCTGCGGGGTTGACGCAAATTGCAGACCGATTACCGCCTTCACTTTTTGCTTGCTCTTTGGTCGTTGTTGTGCGGCGGCTTTTTGGGCAGTGTAAATGATGTTTTTCGTGCATTTCGCGGCAACGGCAAATTGCGGATTTTTGTTTCGGACCTTTTGTTTTCCTGCGTCTGTACAGTCACCATGCTGTTGCTGTTTTTCAACCTGTCTTATGGCAGAATGAGGGCGTACGCCTTTGTGATCTCGCTGGCGGGATTTGTTTTGTGGAAAAAAACAGCGGGCAGGTTGTTTTTTGCTTTTCTTGTCCGTGTGCGCAGGATGATAGGAATTGCGACTTCAAAATTCAAATCTGCAGCGGTCAAATGGTGCGGGCTCGCTTGCTCATTTGCCCATACAAAAAGATACTGCGGTCATACACTATCATTTGTACGATACGGGCTCAAGCCAAATAATAAAAAGGAAGTATATAATGGCAATCAAAAATCACAAGAGTAACCTCATCATTCGAGTGGCGTTTATATTGATATTTATCTTTTTGTTTGTGTCTGTCATCAATCTTCAGGTACAGATGAAAGACCTTCGTGATGCCCGCGATGCCAGACTGGCACAGGTACAGTCGCTGTCCGACAGCATCGACGAGCTGGAGCTTCGTATTGCCGCCCCCATGGATGAGGAGTATATTGAGCGTGTTGCCCGTGAAAAATTGGGCTACCGCAAACCCAACGAGATCATATTTTACAACGATATAGCGGGCTGAACGGGGGAGTTTGATGGGATTTGAAAAAGGTGACGTTGTCAGCGGCACCGTAACAAAAATTGTTGATTACGGTGCGTTTGTAGAGCTTGATAGCGGCGGAACCGGTCTGATCCATATCTCAAAACTCTCCACTCGTTATGTCAGAGATGTGCATGAATTTGTAAAAGAAGGAGACAGAGTCACCGCCACTGTGGTGTCCGTCGATGGAAACAGAGTGGGTCTTTCATTGATAGGCGACAGTGAAAACCGGAGCAGAACAGAGCCAAAAAAGAGCTTTGAATCCATGCTGTCTGTTTTTTTGCAGAGCAGCAACAAGCACCAGCAGTGCCTGCAAAAACAGCAAAAAAGCACCCGGAGACGCCGCGATAAAATAAAATAACCGTTGTTAAAGAGGGCCTGAGGGCTCATTTTTTTTGCAGAAAAACAAATGTGCAACATGCACAAAATAATTTTAGGGTGATAAAATTCTGTTGACAAAAAGAACGGGATATGATAATATAAAGACAGAGCAGAAGAGCTCAATAACATAAAGGAGATGGCGTTATGAAAACAAGGATCATCACCAAAAAATTCACACTTACCGACGACGTACGTGAATGGGTGGACAAAAAGCTGAAAAAGCTTGACAAGTTCTTTGCCCCTGACACAGAGGCAAGTGTGTTTATCACCAGCAACAAGATTGGTGAGCGGATCGAGATCACCATATCCCGCAACGGTGCGATTTTCAGATCAGAGGTGTCCGACAAGGACTACAAATGTGCGCTTGATGCCGCACTGTCAAATATTGAACGCCAGATACGCAAGAACCGCACCCGTCTTGAAAAAAAGATCCATATCCGCAAAGAGTTTTTTGCAGAGAGCGAGTTGGCAGAGTCTGAGGACAGCATCGTCATCAGCAAGGTAAAAAGATTTGAGATGCATCCTATGTCCGTTGAGGAGGCAATCCTTCAGATGAACCTTCTGCAACACAATTTCTACATGTTCCAAAACTCTGAGAACGGCAGCTACAATGTGGTTTACAAGCGCGATGAGGATGACTATGGTATCATCATTCCCGCTGAATAAATATTGACGAGACCGCGAGGTCTTGACAAAACGACAAAACAAGGAACAAAAAAACCAAAAAACAAGAAAGGAGAGCTTTTTGCTCTCCTTTTTTTTGCGAAAAAATCAATTATTCAATAACGTATGTGCCCAAAACGTGGCGTTTTATTTTGAGATAATCTGATGTGTCTATGCTTCCGTTCCTGTCAATGTCGCCTCTTGATACAAGATCATCGTCGCTTTTGAATGTTCCGAGAACAATTCGTTTTGCAATAAAATAGTCTGTGGAGTCAATATAGTTGTCGCCGTTCACGTCACCCAGCATAGCAATTGTTTCAAGAGAGTCAATAGCGTTGATGATGGCTTTTGCGGCATCAGAGACTCTTTTTTGCTCAGATTTTCTCAACCCGGATACGTCAACCGCAAGAGCTTCTTCCAGCAGAGCCCAAGTCTCGGGGGTGTATCCGTTTTTGTTGAGTGCCTCTGCGCGCTTGACAGCGTCATTGTAAGCGGTGTAGTCAGCCATTGCATAAAACGCAAACAAACCCGCCATCTCCAAACCGGTGGAGCATTCTACATTTCCAATGACAAAAGATATGGCAGTGGAGATATCCACCACGCGGAGTGAGTAAGGAGCGGTAGGACCGCAGGATGCCCAGTAGAGAAGTCCCGAGTTGGGATCAAACTCCATGGTCTGGGTGTAATTTGCGTTGTAGCCCAGATCGCCCACCTCTGTGCGTGCACCGTTTGCAAGATCTATGCGATACAGCTTGTCGGTATTGATGGAAATACAATAGGCGTTTCCGTCCGTATCGATGGCAAGAGTGGATATGTATCTGTCGATCTCTGCCACGGGTGAGACAGCGCCTGTTGCCAGATCTACGGTGAGCAAAAAGGTTTTTTCATCCTTGTCTCCCACAGCATACATGGTGTTGCGGGATTCGTCATATGACATATCGTTGAGCTTGTATTGATTGCTTGCGTTGAGAACCACGTACTTGCCCATTGTTTTTCCGTCAAATTCTGCTTTGTAAACGGTGTTGTTTACGGAGTTGCAGCCGTATACAAATCCTTCGTGATAGGATGCGGCATGTGTGAGATAACCTGATTCTTCACTGCCTGCAACGGTGACGGTTGACGGATCGTTTGCGTCAAAACCGATCCATTTGTTTTGATTCTTGCCGCCGTAAAGAGAGAGCGCAAACCAGTCTGCACTGCTTCCTTTTACCCACTTGGCGTAGAGTGTGATATTTGACATGACTCTGTCGTTTTTGAAATCAAAGGGCTTTGTGAGCTCACTGTCGGTGTACCAGCCGGCAAAAAGCCATCCGCTTGCAGTGAGAGATGCGGGCTCGCTGATCTTGTCTCCAAATGCAAGCCCCATGACGGGAGAAGGTGAGTTTCCGTGTCCGTTGGACTCAAAGATCACCATGTAGGAATCTACGGGAACAAGGTATTCGTATACACAAAGCGAACCGTAAAAAGGACTGGTGCTGTCAGTAACAACGTAGCACGAGGTGGTCTCGGTTCCGTTGATGGTTACCTTTCCTGTAAAAACTCCTCTTCCGTCAACAATGGTAGAATAATCAAAAAAAGCGTTTTTGGGGACAAAATATACCTCACGCTTGTAGGTGACGTTTTGGAGAAAAACGTGATCCTTTCCCAGCTCCACGTCGCCCAGCCACCATTTTATAGTGGCGGTGTAGGGGTAAGAAGCGGGAATGGAGGTCTTGAATGAGGGAGTACCGTCGATAACGGGGTTTTCAAAATTTGAGTTGACCTCGTCAATCCTTGTGGTATCGGATGTGATGCTGATGTTGTCAAATCCGGTGCAATAGCCGTATCCGCTGGTGCTGTTGAAGGAGATAAAAACCTTTTTTCCGCACAATGCGTCAAGGGATACGGTTTTTTCTGTCCAAGAGTTTGAAAAAGCGGTGTTTGAGTTCCACAGTTCCAAAAATGTTCCGTCAGCAGATTCCGACCAAGAGATGCTAATTACGTTGCAGTCACCTGCCCAAATGGGGTTCATATAATAAAAACTGAGAGAAGCGGTATCAAAATCTGACAGGTCGATCTTTGGGGTGATCAGTGAGGAGACCTCGTCGGCGGAAGAACCGTTGCAAAATGCAGAAAAGCTTCCGTTGGAGGAAAAGGAGCCGTTTTGGGATATTTCTGCAAAATAAAAAGTGTTTTTATCTCCCGTTGACGTCCAGCCCTGAGGGAGCGTTCCTGACTCAAAATCCTCTGATACAAACACTGTTTCCGCAGATACGGTCAAAGCTGCCGCGGGCACAAGAGTCATCAGCATGATGAAGGCAAGAATGCCGGAAAAAATATTTTTGAATCTCATGATCAAAACACGTTTCCTTTCCGTTTTTGATTGTTAGTCTATGGGTATCTGCGAGGATTCCTCGCCAAAAATGTATTCCTTGTAAGAATCTGGAAAATACGCCTGCTCCATTTCTTCCGGGAGCTGAAGCTTGAGGGATATATCGGTTTTTCCCAGTGACGAGGATAGCGTGCAGAGCATCTTTTCTTCGTCGTATGAAACATCAATACCGTTGATATAGTTGTCCAGCATAACGACCGGAATAAGGTATTCAGAGTCCTGAAACAGAATGGGGGCAGAAATGCGGATGGGGTTGTCGTTGATAACGATGAGCGAGGAATTTTTTGTGCACTCTATTCTGCTGTCGGTGCCAATGATAAAAATTGTGACGTCGTCCCCGTCACCGGCCAGTCCAAAAGAGCATATCTCTGTCAGATAAGAAAATGGAACGTACAGTCCGTATTCGTTGTTGACCGCAGATGCAGGGAGAGAATGAAGCGTTTTTTCGTCATAAACCACCTTGACTGCGTACAAATCGACGTCTTCCTCCGTCTCGTTGAAGGAATAATATATCAATCCTGCCGCCAACAGCGTAATAATGATATAGAATGCCAAAAATAGGATCAGGTACACAGCTCCCTGAGACAAGGAGTCGGAGCGTGATGAGACGGTTTTTTTTGTTTTTTGTTGTGATTGGACAGCTGATCTTTGTGCCGTCCGAGGTGTTTTTTGGGTAGTTGGGAATTTGTTGTTGGGTTCCGTTTCAATCACTCCTCTCCAATATAAAATATATCACATCAAAAAATATATTTCAATAGTTTGTTTCGTATTGGAAATATTTTTATACATTACATTTTGCCTGAAAGGAGAAATGATCGGTGGGAGATTTGACAAAAAGGTTTTCGGAGGACGCAAAAAGGGTGGTGGCGCTGTCCCTTGCGTCTGCCAAGGATATGGGACACAGCTATGTGGGAAGCGAGCATCTTTTGCTGGGGATTCTTGCTCAACGGGATTCCACGCCCTCCCGCCTGCTGTTTGATTGCGGCTGCCGTTTTGAGGACGTAAAGGCAAAAGTGGTGTCAATCATCGGAATGGGCGCAAAAAGCGGACTGACGGGTGAGGATATGACTCCCGTGTGCAAAAAGATTTTGATGCAGGCAGCGTTTTTGTCAAAGCAGTGGGGATGCCGCCTGACCGGAAGCGAGCATCTGTTGGCGTCGCTTCTCCGCGAGGACTGTGTGGGAGCACGCATTCTGGAGGATTTTGGTGTAGAGGTATCCGAGCTGTACGACGTGCTGGCAAACCTGTATTCTTCAAACGCAGCAGAAAAAACAGTGGAAACTGCGTTTTTTTGCGAACGCAGCGAAGAGTATTCAAAAAAATCCCGCCCTACGCCGCTACTTGACAAAAATGCGGTGGATTTGACAAAAAAAGCTTCAAAAGGTCAGCTCGATCCCGTTATCGGCAGACAAAAGGAGGAGGAGCAGCTCATCGGAATACTTTTGCGCCGTTCCAAAAACAATCCTGTGCTTATAGGCGAGGCGGGTGTGGGAAAAACTGCCATTGTGGAGTCGGTTGCAAGAAGAATTGCATCGGGAGAAGTTCCACGTGAGCTTACAAACACCCGTATAATGAGCTTGGAGCTTTCGTCTGTGGTGGCGGGAACAAAATACAGAGGTGAGTTTGAGGAAAAAATAAAAGGAATCGTCGACGAGGTGCGTCAGGCGGGAGACGTTGTTTTGTTTGTGGATGAGATACACACGATGGTGGGAGCGGGCGCAGCCGAGGGAGCCATCGATGCCTCAAATATTCTCAAACCCGCACTGGCAAGGGGAGAGATCCGTCTTATCGGTGCTACCACCCCAAAGGAGTACAGACAGACTATTGAGGGAGACGGAGCGCTTGCGCGTAGATTTCAGCCCGTCACCGTATGTGAGCCCACCGAGGAGGAATGTGCGGCGATGCTGTTTGGTTTGAGGGATCGGTACGAAAAATTTCATGATCTTACCATCACCGACGGTGCGGTGACTGCCTCGGTGTCACTTTCAAAAAGATTTATTGCCCAGCGATTTTTGCCGGACAAAGCCATTGATCTGCTTGATGAGGCAGCGGCAAAAAAGAAAATGCACAGAGGTGACAATCCGTGCCTGCTTGACGAGAGGGATGTGGCACTGTTGGTTGAGGAAAAAACAGGAATTCCAACAGGTCAAGGAGAAACCGGGGGCAAAAACAGGTTTTTAAATCTTGAGGAGGAACTGAAAAAAAACATTGTGGGTCAGGATTCGGCCATCAGATCCCTTTGCTCTGCGGTGATGAGGTCAAGGGCATCGGTGAGAGATGGAAACCGCCCCTGGGGAACTTTTTTGTTTTTGGGAAGCCCCGGGGTCGGAAAGACCGAGTGCGCAAAAGCACTGGCAAAAGCGGTGTTTTGCAGAAAAGACGCATTTGTTCGGCTGGATATGGGAGAGTTTACGGAACCCCACAGCGTATCAAAGCTGATTGGTGCACCTCCGGGATACAAGGGATACGGAGAGGGAGGATTTCTTACTGAAAGGATAAAAAGAAATCCCTATTCGCTGGTGCTTTTTGACGAGGTGGAAAAAGCTCATGCCGACGTGCGTGCGCTTTTGCTGCGGTTGCTTGATGAGGGATGCCTGACAGATTCATCGGGAGTTACGGTATCCTTTTGCGATGCTGTTGTAATACTGACGGCCAACACCTCGTTTCCCGTTGCTCCATCCATCGGATTTTGTCCCCAGGAGGAAACAAAAGAAAGAGAGCGTGCGGTGACGGCGGCAAAAAAGATCTTGTCCCCCGAGCTTGTGGACAGAATCGATGAGACTGTGCTGTTTTTGCCTCTCGGATCCGAAAATGTGTGCGCTATTGCGGAATCAAAGCTGCGGGAGATGACCTCTCGACTGGAAAACAGAGGTATCAAGGTGTGCTTTGATGACGGGTTTGTAAAAAGCGTTATTTCCTTTTGCGGTGCAACGGGAGCGCGGGGTGCAGTGATGTCGGTTATCAGAGAAGCGGAAAATGCCATTTCCCGTTGCCTGCTGACCGAATCGGAGGAAAAGTCAGAGTGTGAAATGACTGTTTTTTTCAAAAATGGACAAAGTGTTGCAAAAATATCCCAAAACACCTATTGACAAAAGGGAAACGGGGTAGTATAATGGGGCCTGTAAAGAAAAAAACTTTACAGGCCTTTTTGCCAAAAGAGAGGAGCGTTTTTTGTGCAACAAGACAGAGCGTATATATGCCGTCTTATTGACTGTTACGGAAAAGTCCTCTCTGACAGACAGCGTGACGTGATTGATCTGTATTACAACGAGGATCTGTCCCTGTCGGAGATCAGTGAGCATTGCGGCATCACCCGCCAGGGCGTGCGCGATGCCATCAGACACGGCGTTGATCAGCTGTGCCGGTTGGAGGAGTCGCTGGGGTTTTCTGCCCGAGGCGAGCGGATCGGTTCCCTTTTGCAGGAGATCGTTTCACTCACGTCCGATGACCGTATCATACAGCTGGCAGAGCGTATCACCGGAGAATTATAATGTTTCAAAGTCTTGTGGAAAAAATGTCCTCCGCCTTTTCAAAGTTTCGCAACAAAGGCAAGCTGACAGAGTCCGACGTAAAGGCGGGCATGCGTGAGATCAAGCTTGCATTGCTTGAAGCGGACGTCAATTTCAAGGTGGTCAAGGCATTCGTCAACAAAATTACAGAGCGTGCAGTGGGCAGTGAGGTTCTTGAGAGCTTGTTGCCCGCACAACAGATCGTAAAAATCGTCAATGAGGAGCTCACCGCTCTTATGGGCGGCACCAACAGCAAGCTCACCATCGCTTCCAAGCCCCCCACAGTGATACTTATGTGCGGACTTCAGGGATCGGGAAAGACCACTCATTGCGGCAAATTGGCACTTATGCTCAAAAAGCAGGGGCGCAGTCCCTTGCTGGTTGCCTGTGATATTTACCGTCCTGCCGCCATCAAGCAGTTGCAGGTGGTTGGTGAGCAGATCGGTGCTCCCGTTTTTGAGCGTGGTACGGCAAGTCCCGTTGACACCTCAAAGGAAGCTATCCGTCATGCTACAAAATACGGTCATGATGTAGTTATCATAGACACTGCGGGTCGTCTTCACGTTGATGAGGAGCTGATGGCAGAGCTCAAAAACGTGAAAGAAGCGGTGAACCCCACGGAGATACTTCTGGTGGTGGACGCAATGACCGGTCAGGATGCCGTCAACGTTGCTCAGAGCTTCAACGATCTTTTGGACATCACCGGCGTGGTGCTGTCAAAAATGGACGGAGACACCCGAGGGGGTGCGGCACTTTCTGTCAAATATATCACCGACAAACCCATCAAGTTTATCGGTACGGGTGAAAAAATGGATTGCCTTGAACCATTCCACCCTGACAGGATGGCGTCCCGTATACTGGGAATGGGCGACGTGCTGACTTTGATTGAAAAGGCAGAGCAGCAGTTTGATGAAAAAAAAGCCGCTGAGATGGAAAAGCGTCTTAGGGAACAATCTTTCACCCTGACCGATTTTCTGGATCAGCTGGCAGCACTCAAGGATATGGGTTCTATGGACTCTTTGCTGGGCATGATGCCCGGAGTGAAGCCCGGTCAGCTCAACAATGCAAAGATTGATGAAAAAGCATTGGCGCACACGGAAGCAATCATTCTTTCCATGACTCCCTATGAGCGCAACCATCCCGACGCGCTCAACTCCTCCCGCAAGCGCAGGATAGCCGCAGGAAGCGGAACCACTGTGGAGGAGGTAAACCGTCTTCTCAAGCAGTACGAGCAGACAAAATCACTCATGAAGCAGTTCATGGGCAAAAAAGGAAAAAAAGGAAAATTCAGATTTCCCTTTTAATAAAAATATTTTTTAACATATGGAGGACCCCAAAAATGGCAGTAAAAATCAGACTCAGAAGAATGGGCGCAAAAAAAGCACCTCACTACAGAATCGTAGTAGCAGATTCTCGTTATCCCCGTGATGGCAGATTCATCGAGGAGATCGGCTTCTACAACCCCATGACCGAGCCCTATGAGCTCAAGGTTGACGGCGAGAAAGCAAAGAAATGGATTGCAAACGGCGCTCAGCCCACCGACACCGTAAGAGATCTTCTCAAAAAGAGCGGAGTGTTGGATTAATGAAACAGATACTTGTCAACATCACAAAAGCCATTGTTGAGAACCCCGACGAGGTTTTGGTGACCGAAAAGGTCAGCGGAGACACTGTGGTTCTTGAGCTTTCGGTGGCAAAGCGTGATATGGGCCGAGTTATCGGCAAGGAAGGCAAGATCGCCAAGAGCATCCGTACAGTAATGCGTGCGGCTGCAGCCAAGGAGAACAAGCGCGTCATCGTTGACATCATCTGATGAAGCGTTTTTTGGAGGCAGGGCGGCTCAACTCCCCCCGCGGATTGAACGGAGAGCTTCGCTTTGATTGCTGGTGCGACGGAGTGGAGTTCTTGCAGGGTGTCAAGACTCTGTATCTGGACTCAAAGGGTGAAAAGCCCATTGGAGTCAAGGCGTTCAATCTGCGTTTGTCTACCGTCATTTTTGACGGATACGAGGACAGAGGCAAGGCGTCCCAGCTCACGGGAAGGACGGTTTGGTTTGACCGTGAGGATATTTTGCTTCCCGATGGAGTGTGCTTTAATGACGACCTCATCGGGCTTCCGGTATTTGATGAGACCAGCAACAGCGTCATCGGCGTGCTGACGCGCATCGACGAGGGCGTAGCAAGCGATTATTATTATATTACCGGCGAGAAAAACTACCTCATCCCTGCGGTGAGTGAGTTTGTGTTGAAACGGGACCCAAAAAATGGAATAACGGTTCGTCTTATTGACGGATTTGAAGCGTAGGTTTGGTTTATGAATTTTAATGTGCTTACGCTTTTTCCTGATTCTCTAAAACCCATTTTTTCCTCAAGCATTATAGGCAGAGCGATGGAAAAGGGACTGATATCGGTAGAATGCACTGATATACGGGATTATACAAAAGATAAGCACCGCAAGGTAGATGACGCACCCTACGGCGGGGGATACGGCATGGTGATGATGTGCCAACCCGCCGTGGATTGCATCAGAGACGTAAAAAGCCGTTGCGGCGGAAGAACAAGAGTGATCTATATGTCGCCTCAGGGTGCGTTGTTTGATCAGAAAAAAGCCGCTCAACTTCTGAACGACTATGACAATTTGATCCTGCTTTGCGGCCACTATGAAGGGATCGACGAGCGTATCATAGAGCTTTGCGTGGATGAGGAGCTTTCTGTGGGCAACTACGTGCTCACCGGCGGAGAGCTTCCCGCCGCCATTGTGGTGGATACTGTTTCACGCATGGTTGATGGCGTTTTGCCGTCACCGGAGTGTTACCGAGAAGAGAGCTTGCAAAACGGACTTCTTGAGCATGCTCAGTACACCCGTCCCCGAGTGTTTGAGGGGCTGGAGGTTCCCGAGGTTTTGATAAACGGCAACCACAAAAAGCAAAAGGAATGGAAACAGCTCCAAAGCTTGAGCCGTACGTCGCAAAAACGTCCCGATCTGCTGGAGAACGAAGATGGACAGGAAAAAGACACAAAAACAGAATAAAAGCTTTTTGAAACGTCTGGCACAGGAGAGCGTTTTCTTGTCATGCACATCTTTTTTGTCCGACAAGATCGTAGGGATGTTTGAAACGGGAATATTTTCGTTTTTTATCAAATCCTGCAAAAAAACCGATTCCTTTGTACATGACAAGCTGTATCTTCCCGTTGACAAAAAAACAGGGTTTCATGACAAGGTGACCAACAATCTGCGGCGCAAGATCTCATTGTTTTTTGACAGATTTCCATTGTTTGCTCTTTTGCGTCGACTTCAATCGGAACTGACCGATTTGTCATTGCGCTCTTTGGGTGCGTTTCTTGCGGCATTTGGAGTCAGCTCGGGAGCAATGTTTTTTTTGCAGAGGTACGTGCTGGTGACGGGGGGGAAAGCCGATCCCGACAATCTGTCATTTTCTGCTTTGATCTTTTTGGCCGGTGTAATTTTGTTGATATTTGGCTCAAAAAACGCAGTGGATGCTTTTTGCTCCTCACGTCTGACCGGTTATCCTCTGTCCTGTTGCTTTGGTCTGAACGAAGCGGTGCTGCGCCGTGAGCGCGGTGCAAAAAATCATGGAGGCACGATGCTGTTTTTCGGCGCCTGCTACGGCGCCTTTGCGCTGATTGCCCCCATGTCGTTACTTTTGAAAATTCTGATATTGGCACCGTTGGCATTGCTCACCTTCAATATTCCGGAGTTTGGGCTATTGGTGTCTTTGGCACTGATGCACGTGCTGTCAGCCAAACTGCTGGCGGGTGCAGTGCTTTTGACCTTGGTGTCATATCTTATCAAATATATCCGTATGAAGCGTAACATACATTTCGGAACCGCAGGCACCTGTGTTTTGTTTGCGCTGGCAACGGTGCTGGCAGCAGGTGCACTGGCAGAGCATGAAAGCCGATTTTACGGTTATGCGGCAATTTTTGTTTGTCTGTATTTTCTTGCAAAAAATCTCATCTGCTCGCGGAGTCTGGTTCGGCATACCGTAAATTGTCTTTGCCTCTCTGCAAATCTTGGGATGCTTTGCTATATAGTGTCATATTTTTGCTCTTATATTCCTTCCGAAAACTTGTACAGGAGCGTGCAGGGTCTTGTTTCAAACTCTCTGCCGAGCCAGTATCTTGGCGTGTTTGTGGGCTGTATGCTTCCGTTTGCCCTTATTTCTTTTTCCTCTGAGGGAAGCAAAAAAATGGCGTTGTTCCAGTTGCTGCTGTCGGTGGCGTGCACGGTTTTGTCTGACAATTATGCGATGTATATGACCGTGTTTTTGTCCTTTTTGGTATATGTTTCCGTGGGATGCAAGGCCCCTGCAGGAGCTCTGCTTTGCGGGCTGATATTGATACCTCCGATGTCGATTTTTGCCTCCGGATATGCATGGGCAACAGCGGAGAGCGGATTGCTTACAGGCATAATTTCAGGAGCAGAAAGCATCATGGAAGCCAACAGCTTTTTGACAGGAATGTACCGTCACGGCGGGATAATATTGTGCGTTATATTTGCGCTGATCGTGATTTTTTCTGCACAGCGTCTGTTTGGGTGCATCAGTATGGCAAAGGACACCCGTGCGGTGAAAAAAGGTGGTGCGGTTGCTGCCTGCGGCACTGTTTTGCTGGTGAGCGGATGGTTTTTGAATCTGTATTCTGATATACGTCTGTACGGATTGGTATGGTTTGTTGTCGGATTTGCGGGCTCCCTGTTTACGGTGTACGTTCAAAACGAAAAAGAAGAAAACTGGGGAAGGTATGTGTTGTGACAAAACGGAAATATAAATTCAATATCATTGACCTGCTCATTCTGCTTCTTGTAGTGTGTGTTTCGCTGGTGGTGGTGTTTCGGGATACTGTCACAGAGTTTTTTGGAGAGCCGGAGATCATCCCTGTGAGGTATTCTGTTACCATAAAAGAAGTTTCCCGTGAGGATGCCTCGCTGTTTACCGAGGGGGCCCGTCTGGGAATCTCCTCCGGCAGAACTATAGCCGAAACGGTGCTTGAAACAAAAACAGCCATCCTATCTGAAAAAGAGGGTTGCTTTGATGTAACAGTATGTGTGTCGGGGTATGGATACAAGAAATTTGGAAAATATTATACAGGAGACGGAATGCGTCTTGCGGATGGAAGCACTTATACAGTAAAGCTTGACGAAAAAGAGTTTTTGGGAGTGTTTGGCTCTGTGCTGATGGACTAAAAACCCGCTTGATAGATATAATCGCCAAAAAAGACCCCGAGCGATAAGACAGATTTGTGATTTCGGTCATAAATTCATACTTGATTTGCACGGACGGTTTTGTTATAATAACTCTATACTGGAGGTTTTCATATGATCACAAAAAACATTGAGATACTAAATACAGTCGGTCTTCACGCAAGACCCGCAACATATTTTATCCAAAAGGCCAATTCCTACCGCAGCTCCATTTGGGTAGAAAACAGTGATCGCAGGACCAACGCCAAGAGCTTGTTGGGCGTTCTTTCGCTGGGAATCTCCAAGGGTGACATCATCACCATACTTGCAGACGGTCCCGATGAGCAGGAGGCAGTTGACGGTCTCGTTGCGCTTCTTTTGGCTGGATTTAACGAATAATAATTTTATCAAAACACTGCCTTGAGCTCTTTTCGGTTCAGGGCATTTTTTGTAGGTATGTCAGATGACACGTGAGGAATTGTACGAAAAAGCGCGGTTGCTGCCCGCAAGCCCGGGTGTATATCTCATGCGGAGCAAGAGCGGCAAGGTCATATACGTAGGCAAATCCAAAGCACTTAAAAACCGTGTTTCAAGCTATTTTGCTCCCTACAACGAGCATCGTGGAAAGACACGGCGGATGGTGGAATCGGTTTGCGATTTTGAAGTATATTATACCGCCACAGAGCTTGAGGCATTGATACAGGAAAACCAGTTTATCAAGCAGTTTATGCCCCGATACAACATAAAGCTCAAGGATGGCGGCGGATATCCGTATATAAAAATCACAAACTCCGATTATCCTGAGATTTCTGTAGTATACAAGCGTTCCTCAGGCAACGACAGATACTTTGGGCCGTATTCGTCTCACAAAGTGGCTCGTGATATTGTCACTGCTGTAAAAAAAACGTTTTCGCTTCCCACCTGCGGAAAAGTTTTTCCAAGAGATGAGGGAAAGGGCCGCCCCTGCCTCAACTATCATATCGGCAGATGCGTGGCGCCTTGCATAAAAGGAAACATCTCTCGGGAAGAATACAAAAACCTGTATCAGCGTACCGTGTCACTCCTTAAGGGGGACGGTGTAAAGCTGATAGAGCAATTGGAAAAAAATATGGAGACTGCCTCGGAAGCGCTGAATTTTGAATTGGCGGCAAAGCTCAGGGATTGCCTTTTTGCGGTAAAAAAACTCAATGACAGACAACAGATCGTGTGCTCGCCCGACGTGGAGGCGGATCTTGTAGGAGTTTTTTGCGATGATCTTGGGGCGGCGTTGTCATTCCTTTTTGTGCGCAACGGAGCTATCGTTGACAGAGAAAATTTCTTCTTCGGTGCTGATGAGATACTCAACAGCGGCACTTTGCAATCATTTTTGCACGGTTATTACAGCGTCAGAGGATTTGTCCCCAAAAAAATATACGTGGATTTTGATTTTGAAGAGGAGGACTTGGCGCTTTTGCGCGAGCACCTGTCCTGCACAAGTGGCCATGCCATCTCCATTTCCCGTCCAAAAAGAGGGGATATGAGAGCATTGTGTACTCGCGCTTCTGACAACGCAAAACAGCTCACACTGCACAAACGTGCCACTGAGGACAGGAAAAAAGACGTGTTGGTGGCTTTTGCAAAGTTGTTGTGCCTCGAGGTGCTTCCCGAGAGGATAGAGGCCTATGACGTATCCCATATGGGCGGTGAGCATACCAGCTGCGGAATGGTAGTTTTGGAAAACGGCAGTTTTGCCAAGAAAAAATATCGTTCTTTTACTGTCAGGGAGGCGGTTGCGGGAAGTGATACGGGCGCTCTGGAGGAGTGTTTGACCCGCCGCTTTTTGCATGATAACGATGAGTCGGGATGGGAGTATCCCGATCTGATATTGATGGACGGTGGTGTGGCACAGGTAAACACAGCCAACCAAGTGCTTGATTCGCTTGGTATAACCATTCCGGTATTTGGAATGATAAAGGACGAACACCACAAAACCCGCACCCTTACAGATGGTGAAAATGAGATATCACTTATAACAAGACAAGACGCATTTGTTTTTGTTTACAAGATACAGGAAGAGGTTCACCGTTATTCTCTTGCTATGATGGATTCAAAACGGAGAAATGCGGTAAAAAAAAGCAGCTTGACGGAGATCAAAGGGGTTGGCCCAAAGCGAGCCAACGATCTGATGCTTCATTTTGGAACACTCGAATCTATAAAAAATGCAACACCTCTGGAGTTGCAGGCAGTCAAGGGTATAACCCCTGAGATTGCAAATGCAATTTATGAGGCAATTGGGAGGAATACAGATGAGAATAATCACGGGGATAGCCAGAGGGACAAAGCTCAAAACCCTCACGGGAATTGACACCAGACCCACCACAGAGCTGACAAAGGAGGCAATTTTTTCTGCCATCCAGTTTGAGCTTCATGACAGAGTGGTGCTTGATCTTTTTGGAGGAAGCGGTCAGATGGCGTTGGAGGCACTGTCAAGAGGCGCAGAACGTGCGGTGATTGTAGATTCTTCCCGTGCTGCCTGTGAGGTCATCAAGGAAAATGCCCTCAAAACAAAGCTGATGAAGCAGTGCCGGGTGGTCACCTCTGATTGGAAAGAATACGTGCGCTATGCAGGCGGAAAAGAAAAGTTCTCTCTCATCTTCCTTGACCCTCCGTATACCGAAGGGCTGTTGGACGTGGTGCTAAAGCGCATCAGAGAGGCGGATATTCTCGCTCCCGGCGCCATCATAGTGGCAGAAACGGACAAAAACGGGGTTCCTGAGCCGATAGAAGGAATGAACCAAAAGCTCTACCGTTATGGAAAATCCTACGTTACCATTATTCGTTGTCCCGAGGAGGAATGACAGTGAGAACCGCCATAATTTCGGGTACGTTTGATCCCGTCACCGTGGGGCATCTTGATATTATCAGACGTGCCGGAGCACTTTTTGACCATGTGGTGGTGGCTGTTTCTGCCAACACCGAAAAAAATACTCTTGTTCCGGATTTTGTAAGAAAAAAAGCCATCCAAGCTGCGGTCTCCTGCCAAAGCAATGTTTTGGTGGAGCTGTGCGAGGGTCTTTTAGCCGAGTTTTGCAAAAAATACGAAAATGCCGTTTTGGTAAGGGGAGCACGCAACGGAACGGATTTTGATTATGAAAGACAGCTTTTTATTATCAACAAGGGACTTGGGGTAGAGGAGAGCATTGTTTTGCCTGCGGACAGCGGGCTGGATCACATCAGCTCCACCTATGTCCGTGAGCTGATAAAATATAAAAAGGACCTGACCGGAGCTGTCCCTGAGGGAGCAAGACAGGTCATTGAGGAATGGCTGAGGGAAAACAGATGAGCCCTGTCAGGATAACAAACACATCCCTTTGCTTTGTGCGGGAGCCATTGAAAACACCTTTTGGATTTAAGGGGAGATACCTGTCAGAGCTTTGGCAGTCTGTTTCTTGTATTGAGACGGAGGATCATTGTGCGGCTGCTCCCGGTACCATCAGCGTTTTGTGGTCAGATGCAAGGGTGTTTTGTGCTCATACTTCCGAAAAATCAAGTGCGTTGATGAACAGTGTCACCCAAGAAGCGCTCAATATGCTCAGGGGTGAAACGTTGTTGCGTCCCGACATTATGATCGACGGGATTTTTTTACAGCTTAAAAAATATGCCGACAGGATCTGTGGTGTTTCTGTTGCAGAGACCTTTGTTCTCAATTCCTTGGTGGGCATTGATTATGCTTTGTGGACGCTGTGGGCAAAACACAACGGCATCACATCATTTGACGGTCTGATCCCCGACTATGCAAAAAAAGCACTGTCTCACCGACACAAAACACTGGCGCACATCCCCCTTGTCAGCTACGGAGTGGGGGATGAAGAAATAAAAACACTTCTTGCCCGCGGTAGCGGACTTTTAAAAATCAAGATAGGCCACGGCACCGCCTCGCCTTCATCAAAAGAGGACGATATGCGTTCTATGCTGGAGTGGGACAAGTCACGTCTTGAGCAGATACATTGCCTTGCACGTGATATTGAGACTCCTCTGACCGTGGACGGAAAGGCTCATTATTATCTTGACGCAAACGGCAGGTACGATTCACCTGCCCGGCTTGAGGAGTTGTTTGATTTTGCGGATAAAATCGGAGCGCTTGAGTATATCGAGATATGTGAGGAGCCCTTTGACCCGTCGGATGAAAGCGACGTGACACAGCTTCCTGTTGTTATCAATGCAGATGAATCCGCCCATTCTGTGGAGGATGTAAAAAAAAGAATGTCCCAGGGTTACCGTGCTGTTGCGCTAAAGCCCATTGCAAAAACAATGTCTGTTTCTTTTGCTATGGCTGCCGAAGTGGAAAAAAAACACGGAAGCTGTCTCTGTGCCGATCTTACGGTGGTTCCTCTGCTGGCAGAATGGAACAAGCAGTTTGCCGCAAGGATCGGCAGTCTGAAAGGCCTCACCTGCGGAGCTATTGAGATAAACGGTCACCAAAACTACGAGAATTGGGAGCAGCTTGGGAAAATGCTTCCTGCGGGAATGGAATTTGACAAAAATCCCTGCGGGGGACTTTTGCTTGACAGCGATTTTTATCAGAAAAGCGGTGTGCTTTTTGAGCCAAACGGATATACAAAAATGTTTCAATAAAAAATATTTGGGAGTGCAAATATGAAAATTACCGTTGCAATGAACTCCGGAACCAGAGAAATGGTATTCAACAAAAAATGTCTTGACCGCCTGAACGGACTTGGGGAGGTGGTCATCAACGACGGAGGAACAGATTTTGCGTCCCTGCAGCCGTTGGTGAAGGACACCGAGGTGCTCATAACCTCATGGGGAAACGAGCATACGGATCAGCGTTATCTTGACGTCTGTCCCAATCTCAAGCTTCTCATTCACGCTGCAGGCAGCGTAAAACCCGTTGTTTCCGACGAGCTGTGGAAAAAAGGAGTGCGAGTTACTTCCTGTGCGGGAGTATTGAGCATGGGCGTGTCCGAGACTGCGCTTGGATTTACCATTGCGGCATCAAAAAACTTTTTTGCCCTGAACGACAATATTCATGCCGGCGGTTGGGCCGAGGGAAAGGAAAACATCCGCGAGCTGTATGACCTCACCGT
This sequence comes from Eubacteriales bacterium, assembly GCA_045538555.1. Classification (GTDB taxonomy): domain Bacteria; phylum Bacillota; class Clostridia; order Oscillospirales; family CAG-382; genus Coliplasma. The sequence goes on along the minus strand of JAZSRP010000002.1, from coordinate 26,648 downwards.
GGGTGTCATCGGCGGCGGATGGGCGGGCAGACATTATATAGAGCTTCTCAAGCCCTTTGCCGTTGACGTGCTGTTGTACGATCCCTTTGTTACGGAGATGGAGGGTGCTACTGTTGTCAATCTTGAAACTCTGCTGAAGCAAAGTGACATTGTTTCCATTCACGCACCGGAAATACCCGCAACCCGCCATATGTTCAACGCCGCGACACTTCCCATGATGAAAAAAGATGCGGTTCTCATCAACACCGCAAGAGGAAGCATAATTGATGAATCCGCGTTGTATGAGCACATGAAAGCGGGCAACCTAAAATACGCCTGTCTTGACGTGACTGATCCCGAGCCCCCTGCGGCAGACAATCCTCTCCGCACACTGAAAAATTGTATTATGACCCCTCATCTTGCGGGTCTTGCCAACAACGGCCTGAAAAAGATCGGTCAGCACGTCTGTGAGGAGCTGGAGAGATTTTTGAATGACGGAACGCTGAGCACCGAGGTCACGGAAGAAATGCTTTCAAAAATGGCGTGACAAAAAGTTTCTATTGACCTTTTGTCAATAGTATGGTAATATAAAACAGACCAAAATAAAGAACATATTTGGAGGAAAACATGAAAAAACTTTTGGCAATCGCACTTGGCGTGCTTCTTTGTGCTGCACTTACCGTTTCTGCATTTGCATCCTACACACTGGATAGCAAAGGTGATGCAGTATATGACGATGCAGTTGGTTATGTTTTTGAAATCGACGATATCAACGGCACCATCGAGGGTGAGGATTCTACCATCTGCACCTCTACTGCTGCTCTTGCAAACTGCGGTATTTGGGCAATCTGGTTTGTTGCAGACAAGGTTTCTGCCAACATATACGTTGCTTCCACCGACGGCGCTGCAATGGGCGGTGCTTCTCCCTCCGTCAACCTGAAGGACGGACAGATCATTGTTGTTGTTCACTCTTCTACCAGCGACCCCAGCAAAGCTGATGCTTTCCCCAACTGGGAATCAAAGGTTGCTGCTCTTGCAGTTGAGGAAGGTGACTACCTCTATTTTGAAAACATCGACATCGCTGCAGGCACCTGCTCCAACGGCACCATGACCGTTATGACCAAGGAAGATGCAGACAAGATCGACGATACCGAGACCACTACTTCCGATGCAGTATCCGAGGACACCTCTGACGTTGTTTCTGAGGACGTAGCTACATCCGATGCAGTATCCGAGGATGACACTGCAGACACCACCTCTGAGGCAGTTTCTGAGACTGCATCTGTTGCAACCTCTGTTGACAACGCTTCCGGCACCACCTCCGAGATGGATACCGAGGGTACACCCTCTTGGGTATGGATCGCAATCGCAGCAGGCGTTGTAGTTGTTGTTGCAGTTGTTATTCTTGTACTCAAAAAGAAGAAATAATCAAGTTGATCCCAAAAGAGCCGTCAGATGACTGACGGCTCTTTTTTTGTGCAGATATGAACTGTGACCGTGACCTCTGACTCGGTTTGTGATTTGCTCCAACTGGCGTTTACTCCGGACTCCTCCAAAAAAGCAACAGCACGCTCCACAGTGTTGAAAAAGAACTGAAGATCACTTATTGCACCTTTTTTCAGTGGAATTTTTTTGTTTTTTTTAAGATCGTTCAGCCCTGCCACCTTTTGAATCTTTTTGACAGCAAGGATGTCTTTTCCTTCTTTCAGAGCTTCTGCCAATCGATATGCGGTTTTTTCGTCAGGTCTGTCACGCAAAATGTACTGAAAAAAAGAATTTCTTACTGCAGGGGAGTCAATCATTGACAGTGCGTCCAACTGTTTGATGGGAATGCCGTTGCGTACTGCCGTCAATCTTTCACGTGGATCCAGCATTGCCAGCTTTAATCGTTGGGATATGTATGCCTCATCAACACAAAAAATCTCTGACAGGCCGTCCTGTACTTTTCGTTTGTGTTCCAAAAACAAATCCGCCTCCTCAAAGCATGACAGCTCTGCTCTGACGTGGTTTTCTGCAAACGAGCAGACGGGTTGGCGTTTTTTGTTTTTTATCACAAGGCAGGGCAGTTTTTTCAGCCCCAGTATCTTTGCCGCTCTCCATCTTCGTTCTCCGCAGAGAATCACGTATTTTCGTCCCTGCCTTTTTACTGCCAACGGTTGCAAAAGTCCCAACTGCTTGATGCTGATGCAGAGCCGGTCCAGCTCCTTTTGGTCAAAATCCCATCTTGGATGACAGGGGTGGGGAACCAGGTTTTTTGTTGGCAGAAAAGCCAGCCTGTCTTTACAAGAACCGTGAAAAAATGTCATATAACTCCTCCAAAAAAGACAAAAAATGCGGCAGAGTCATTCTACCACATTTTTCTTGTCTTATTTTGTTGCAACAGGGTATCAAAACAGTTTCTTCATAAAAAAACAGTCACGCCCGTCGATTTCCGTAATCTCACCCAAGGAGTGAAACCTCTCTTCGTCATATACACGCCAGAGAGTTCCTTTTTCACGGTTGACGCCTCTGAGCTTGGATGTACGTATTTTTTCACCGTGCTGGTACAATCGGTGATAAAAGGCGTCCAGCCGTATCTCGTGCAGATGCAAAAACATTTTTTCAATAGGAATGATACGTTCAATGATCTCTTCTCGTGTCATTCCGTTGAGATCATCAAAGGGAATCGAATCCTGCTTTGAAAAAGCTCCAACCTCAGTTCTGTCCAATGAGCTCATGGCTGCATGGCAACCCAGCGCATCACCAATATCGGCACATAATGTGCGGATGTAGGTTCCACGTGAGCACTTTACGTCAAGAAACAGCCCGTCAGAAGTCTGTATCGGGTCACAGGAATACACAGTGATCTTTCTGGCCTTGCGCTCAACGGTAACGCCCTCTCTTGCAAGGTCAAGGAGCTTTATGCCGCCAACTTTTAGAGCAGAATACATAGGAGGGGTCTGCATGATCTCGCCTTCAAATGATTTTGCTATCCGTGAAAAGGTATCAAAATCGGGCAGTTCTCCCTCAAATGTCTCCAAAACGGTTCCTGTGAGATCCTGAGTGTCGGTAGAAACTCCCAGTTTGATGCCGGCAAAATATCTTTTGTCGTGATCTACCAGATATTCACTTGCTTTTACGGCAGTACCGATCATAACGGGCAAAATTCCCCTTGCCATGGGATCAAGTGTTCCGCAATGACCGATTTTCCGCTCACCCAAAAGATATCGAATCTTTCCAATAACATTGTGAGAGGTTATTCCTGCCGGTTTGTCAATAACCAAGATTCCGCTTTTTATCACCACAGCATTTCTCCAAAAATCCGTTGTACCGTTTCTTCGGCTTCGTTTACGTCGCAGTCCAGCGAAAACCCTGCCGCATGGTAGTGGCCTCCGCCTCCAAACTGCTGTGCAATCTCTGCTACGTCAACGTTGTCGTTGGAGCGGAGTGAGATTTTTGTCAACCCGTTTTTTGATCTGATCATTGCTGAGACGGATACACCGTCGATCTGTCTGGGAATGTTGTTGATGGAGTCATAGTCGCTTTCTTCTGCGCCTGTTGCCAAAAATTCTTCTTTTGTGATGGCAACGTATGCAAATTTTCCTTTGCAAATAACCTTGAGCTTTGAATACGCCAATGCCTCCAGAGCCATCTGCTCCTTGGTTTTTGACTCAAAGAGCCGTCTGCAAACGTAGGCGTGGTCGATTTCTTTTTCCAACAGCTCTGCGGCAATTCTGTGGGTCTGGGGTGTGGTCGCATCGTATCTGAATCCGCCGCTGTCAGAGCAAATGGCGGCATAGAGGCACAGTGCGATCTCTTTTGTCATAAAGACGCCCAGCTCTTTCATCAGCAAAAAGATCAGTTCTCCCGTGGCAATAAAATCACTCATATTGCAGAGGCGCTTGCAGGGAATGGTGTTGACCTTGTGATGATCTAACGAAAGCTCAAACTCGGGCAGAGTGATGGCGGGAATCATCTTTGGACTTGCTACGTCAACGCTGATAGGAGTATAAACACAGAGATCGTGCGGAATCTTGGGTAAAAAAAACCTGTGGGTAGGCAAAAAATCAAGTTTTTTTGGAATAAGATCGGTGCAAAATGCACTTGCGCTTTTGCCCATCAACCTCAAAATAAGCGCAAGAGCACACCCCGAACCGATAGTGTCGGCGTCGGGGCTTGCGTGAGTGTATATCAAAAAATTGTCATTGTCTTTCAAAAAAGCCGCAGCTTCTTTTATTCCGACGTTCATCATTCTTCACCGATATCCTTTAGTATGCGTGAGATATTCATAGCTCGCTCAGTGTTGTCGTCACGTACAAAAACCAACTTTGGGGTGATGCGGAGGTTGAGACGCTTTGCCAGCTCGCTGCGCAAAAATCCGGTGGCTGATTCCAGTCCTTTCAAGACGCCCCTGTCCTCACCCAAAACGCTGAAAAACACTCTTGCCACAGAGAGATCGGGGGCGACAGATGCGCCCACGATACTCACAAAGCTGTCTCGGACTCGGGGGTCCTTTACGTTGCGGATGATGGCGGCAAGCTCTGAGCTTATCGCATTGTTGAGTTTATCCTGTCTGTGGTTGGACATTATCTTTCAATCTCCTCCATAACAAAGGTCTCAAGAATATCTCCAACCTTGATATCGTTAAATTTCTCCAGACCGATACCGCATTCAAATGACTGCAAGACCTCTTTTGCATCGTCCTTAAATCTCTTGAGGGATGCCACCTTGTCCTCGGCAATGACCACACCGTCACGCACAACTCGAACCTGTGCGTTTCTGGTGATCTTTCCGTCCTGAACGTAGGAGCCTGCGATCGTGCCCACGGAGGGAACGTGAATGGCGTTTCTGACCTCTGCGTGGCCCTGAACCACCTCTCTGAACTTGGGTGCAAGCATTCCCTTGAGAGCTGCTTCGATCTCTTCAAGGCATTCGTAGATAATACGGTAGGTACGGATCTCAACCTTGTCTCTTGCGGCAACGTCAATGGCGTTTTTGTCGGGACGAACATTGAATCCTACAATAATTGCGTTGGAAGCGGATGCAAGCTTGACGTCGTTCTCGTTGATGCCGCCCGCACCTGCGTGGAGCACGCTGACCTTGACCTCCTCGTTGGAGAGCTTGACCAGACTTGCTTTCACTGCTTCCGCAGAGCCCTGAACGTCTGCTTTTACAATGATGTTGAGGGATTTTACACCGCTTTCGATCTGGGAGAAGAGGTCGTCCAGACTGACCTTGGTTCCGCCCTGCTCTTCTTCTTTTCTCTTTGACTTGCGCTCTTCTGCAAGCTCGCGTGCCATTCTCTCGTCGGCAACTGCATTGAACAGATCGCCCGCCTCAGGCACCTCTGCCAGACCCATGATCTCTACGGGAACGGAGGGGCCTGCCTGATTGAGCTTGCGGCCCATGTGGTCGGTCATAACTCTGACTCTTCCCACAGCAGTTCCGGCAATGATGATATCACCGTTCTTGAGGGTTCCGTTCTGAACCAACAGTGTTGCCACGGCACCCTTGCCCTTGTCAAGACGTGCCTCAATGACGGCACCTTTTGCGGCTCTGGAGGGATTTGCTTTCAGCTCCAGCATATCGGAGGAGAGCAAAATCATATCCAACAGCTCCTTGATACCCTCACGCTTGAGAGCAGAAACAGGAACGCATATGGTATCGCCGCCCCATTCCTCGGGAACGAGATCATATTTTGTCAACTCGGTTTTTACACGCTCAGGATCCGCACCGGGACGGTCGATCTTGTTGATGGCAACAATGATAGTAACTCCGGCAGCTTTTGCGTGGTTGATTGCCTCTACGGTTTGAGGCATGATGCCGTCGTCTGCGGCAACAACCAAAACTGCAACATCGGTGAGGTTTGCACCTCTTGCACGCATTGCGGTAAATGCGGCGTGTCCGGGAGTATCGAGGAAAGTAACCTCTCTGTCGCCTACAGAAACACGGTAAGCACCGATGTGCTGTGTGATACCGCCTGCCTCGCCTGCGGTAACATGAGTGTCTCTGATGGCATCCAGAAGGGAAGTCTTGCCGTGGTCAACGTGACCCATAACCACCACAACGGGGGCACGGGAAACCAAGCTTTCCTCGGCGTCCTCGCTCTCGTCAAAAAGTTTGTCCTCAAGGGTCAGCACCACCTCGTGCTCTACCTTGATTTTGAATTCATCTGCCACCAGGTATGCGGTGTCATAGTCAATACTCTCGTTGACTGTTGCCATTACACCCATGGCAAACAGCTTTTTGATAACCTCGGCTGCAGCGGTTTTCATTCTGGAAGCAAGCTCGCCCACAGTGATGGTATCGGGAACAGTGATCTTGAGCTGAACGGGCTTGGGCTTCTGAACCGGCTTTTGGGGTTGCTTTGTTTTGTCAAACTTCTTGCTCTTTTGCTGGTCCTGAAACTTATTGCGCTTTTTCAGCTTTTGAATATTTGACTGAGTGTCGGGTGCTGTGTCGTACTTGAGGATCTTGTCATCGTATTTTGACAGATCCACCTGAGCGTTTCCGCGGGTATCAACAACACGAACCTCGTCTCTGGAGCGCTTTTTCTGGGGCTGCTGTGTAATACCTGCTGCCTCTCTTTTTTTGCGCTTCTCTTCTTCTGCTTTGGCTCTGGCTTCCTCTGCTTTTTTGCGCTCTTCTTCTTTTTTTGCGTTCTTTTTGTCATCATATTGCTTGAAAAATGCAGTGATGTCCACGGGATTGCGCTGAGTGATGGTCTCAAGTATAATACTCAGCTCTTCCTCGGAAAGAACTGCCATGTGAGTTCTTCCTGTCAGTCCCGCATCGTCAAGAATGGTGATGATGTCCTTGCTTTTTATATCAAAATCTTTTGCAAGGGCATTGATTCTGTATTTTTCACTTGTTGTAGCCATAAAATATCCCCTTTCTAAATAGACGTTTGGGCAGTTTGCTTGCGATATGCCTTGACAAAATTGTCATCTGTCAGGGCAACGGCGGCGGTGCCGCCCTTTCCGATTATCCTGCCCAGCTCTTCAACGGTGATGTCCAGCATCTCTGTTTTGACCGAATAGAAAGCTGCTTTGTCGGTGATGTTCTTTTTTGTGTTGTCGGAAACGTCGGATGCAATCAGCACCAGCAGTGCTTTTTTTGATCTGACTGCCTCAAGCACGTTGTTTGTACCGTGAACCAAGGCACCGGCTCTTCTTGCCAAACCCACAACACCTGCAGTGTTTTTTTCCATACTTTGTACCTCCCGTCAGTTGCTGTCCTTCAGCTGCTCTCTGAGAGTGTCAGAGATCTCATCCTGAATATGACATTTCAGCGAGCGGTCAAGCCGGTGGGATTTGAGTGCGGTGTTGAGACATTTCTCATTTCTGCAAATGTATGCGCCTCTTCCCGGCATTTTGCCTGTGAGGTCAACCGAGACAGTGCCGTCGGCATTGCGAACAACCCGAACCAGTATCTGCTTGTCTTTCATTTGATTGCAACCAAGGCATTTTCTCTGAGGTGTTTTCTTTTCGGTCAATGTAGTACCTCCGGATTATTCCTGAGATTCCAGACTTTTGCGGCTCTTGATGTCGATCTTAAAACCGGTCAGCTTTGCTGCCAGACGTGCGTTTTGTCCCTCTTTGCCGATGGCAAGAGAGAGCTGGTCGTCTGCCACAATAACACGGTATGCCCTGTCGGAATCGGGCAGCTTGGTGACGGACTCCACGGTTGCGGGAGCCAGAGCGGCGCTGATAAAGCTCTCAACATCCTCGCTGTAGGAGATAATGTCGATTTTTTCGCCATTGAGCTCATCTGTGACGTTGTTCTTTCTCATTCCCTTGGGCCCGATGCAGGCGCCGATGGCGTCAACCGCATCGTCATTGGAGAACACTGCAATCTTGGTGCGGCTGCCTGCCTCACGTGCAATACGCTTGATCTCTACAGTGCCATCCTTGATCTCAGGAACCTCCTGCTCAAAAAGACGGGAAACCAGTCCGGGCTGGGTACGGGAAAGAATAATGCTGGGGCCTCTTGTTTCTTTTTTGATCTCAGTAATAAAAACTTTGATCCTGTCGCCTACGCTGAGGGTCTCTGTGGGGATCTGCTCGTTGCGGAAAAGAACCATCTCGTTCTTTCCCAACTCAAGGGTAGCGTTGGCTGTGGTGGGATCAACTCTGACAACCACTGCGGATACGATCTCTTCCTTCTTTTCCTCGTATTCCTTGATCATATTTCCGCGCTCTGCCTCACGGATCCCCTGGATGATGACCTGCTTTGCTGCCTGTGCGGCAATTCTGCCAAAGCTTTTGGTTTTTACCTCAAACTCAACCACATCTCCAAGCTTGTTGCGCTTGGATTTTCTCTGTGCGTCCTCAAGTGAGATCTCGGTGAGAGGGTTTTCCACCTCTTCAACCACGGTCAGCTGGCGGTATAGCTTCACGTCCTGCTTGACAGGATCAAGCTTGACTCTTGCGTTCTCGTTTCCGGAGTTTTCCTTGCGGAAAGCAGAGATCAGAGCGGCCTCGATCTTTTCGATCATATAATCCTTGGAAATCCCTTTTTCTTTTTCAAGGACGTCCAGTGCCTCAAAAAGTTCCTTGTTCATTATTATTCTCCTTGTGATTGATCGGTGTTTTCGCCGTCCTCATCGGGGACAAACTCGGCGTTTATTTTTGTGATTTGTTTTTTGTCAAAGGTCAGTGCGGTGTTTTGTTTTGTGAGAGTGACGGTGGTTCCGTCAAAAGCGGTAATAACTCCGCTGTGCTCCTTGCTTCCCTCAACTGCCACAAAAAGTTTCACGGTGACTCCGATGCCCTGCTCACATGCAAAGGCGATGTGCTCATCACGTGTAAGATTGCGAACAGTGCCTGCGGAGGAGACCTCAAGACAGTATCTCTCCTCGATGGGATCCAGCTCGTCAATAATGGGTTCCACCAGTCGTGTCACCACGGAGCAGTCGTTGATGGAGATGCCGCCAACTTTGTCAATGGCTATCTCCAGTATCATCTCTGCTCCCTCCTTGTAGTAGGAAACATCCCACAGAGAGTAACCCGCGTCAGTAATAACCGATTCCACGGCATCCCGCACCTTTTTTGCGATGCCGCCCTTTTTGTCTGCCATATTTCCTCCAATCAACAATCAAGAGAGGGCTTGGCACCCTCTCTTGAAAACTTACTGTTCTTTGTAGCACTATTATACCACACAAACTCAGCCATTACAATAGTTTTTTAAAAAAAACAGGGCAAAAATCAAAGATTTGGAGAATAAAGTCCGCTTTTTTCCGCCTTTTCCCAGTCAACAAAAAGCAATATCTGCTTTTTTGACTTGGAACCGGACTTTCCGGAAGAAAGGGAACGCTCGGAAATAATATCATTTTCCATGAGCGCTTTCATTGCCTGTGTGACCTTTTGTTTGTTGGTGCCTTTTTTTACTTTTTTGAGAACCTCGTTGATGGCCTCGTTGTAGGAGGGCTTGGGACTGGTTTTAAGATAATCAAATATATAGCGGTAAAAGCTTCCGCTGAGGTCCTGCTCTGTGGGGAGAGTGTGAGCAACGGTGGCAGTCTCCTGAAGCTGCTTTGAAAAAGAGCCGTTGACGCCGTATATCACCACCTGCTTGTGATAAAAGTTCTTGAGAAACGAAGTAACCGAGCTGAAATGCCCGTCGCCCGAAAACAGTATAAAAACTCCTATGTCCTCAGAAGAAAGAGCTTTTTGATACATGTTGTCAAGAATGATGAAATCCGTGAAGTCCTTCTGAACTCCGTTTGGGCTGCGGGTATCGATGATCTTGTTGGAAAACAATCTGATCCTGCCGATCTCATCTGCCAGACTTTTATGTGAAAAGTCAGCAAAAAAGTTGACCTCCAGCAGATTGTAGTTTTGGTTCAGCTCTTCAAACCATCCCTTGATGTTTGGAAGTATCCCATAGTTGTTTTTGAGTGAAATATACCAGTGCTCATAGTCCACAAACGCCACTGCTTTTGGCAGAGAAGCGGTTGGTGAGGTGGGAACTTCCTTTGGGGTTTCTTTTCTGAACAAACTCAGAACAATCATTCCTCCTTTCTTGAAAAAATACTTTTATATGCAATAATTATACTATTTTTTCAAAAAAGTGTCAATAGTTTTGCTTCATGAGAAAATCCTTGAGCTTTTCGATGATTCGTTTTTCCAACCGTGAGATATAGCTCTGGGAGATTCCCAAAATATCCGCCACCTCCTTTTGGGTGAGCTCCCGCGAGCTTTTGCTGAGGCCAAATCGCAGCTCGATTATTTCACGGTCACGCATGTTCAGCTCCTTCAGCGCAGCTCTCACAAGTCGTTTGTCCTCGCTTTCTTCCAGATTTTTGTATACGTAGTCGCTGTCTGTTCCCAAAACGTCGGATAGCAGCAACTCGTTTCCGTCATAGTCTACGTTCAACGGCTCGTCAAGAGACAACTCACTCTTTTGCCCGTGGTTTTTGCGAATGTGCATCAAAATCTCGTTTTCGATACACCGTGAAGCGTAGGTTGCCAGCTTTATTTGCTTGTCGGGCCGAAAAGTGTTGATGGCTTTTATGAGCCCAATGGTACCTATGGAAATAAGATCCTCAATACCCGCGTTTGTGTTTTCAAACTTTTTTGCAATGTATACCACCAGCCGAAGATTATGCTCGATCAGTGTTTTTTTTGCGTTTTGATTCCGATCCATTTCTGTTATCAGCCGGGTCTCTTCTTCTTTTGAAAGAGGCGGTGGCAGGGTTTGGGGCCCGTTTATATAAAAAACTTCGCTGTCGATTCCCAGCACTTCTTTGATCCACAGTATTACCAGATTTTTTGCATTTTTCAATTTCATAGACGCTTTCCTCCCTTTTGTTACAGTAAGCATTGTGGCATCAGCCCGTCAAAGCCCGAAAAATCGGTATTGGAGGTGTCTACCGCAACGTATGCCTCCACGCTTCTTTTTTTATTGCCGCCGGATGCCAGTTGGATTTTGTCTGGCAAAAATCCAAACAATATTCCGTTTCCCGATGCTGTTCGAAACGGAATGGCACGCAACGGCAGTGGATAATGCATTGGGTCGGGGTTGTCAAGGGGAGGGGGAAGAGCGGAATGAGATACCAAAATTACCGGCAGGGCAGAGAATGGCTCCACCATCAGATTACCGCTGTCTATCAGCAAGCTCAACGTCAGGCATTTTTCGAGACAATGGATTTTTGTCAGTACGCTTTTTGCCCCCGTGCGTTTTCGAAAAAGCAAAGCGTATCCTGCCGCTGCCGCCAACGATATGCAAAAAGCTCCTGCCAGCCCCTGTGCCGATGGAGCAGAAATACTATGCCCAAAGAGGTTTTGTACACCCGACACCGCTCCGCCCACCAGAAACTGAATAGCAAAGAAAGACCCAAAGAATTTTAAAAAATCCTTTTTGCCGTTCCATCCGGCCGCAACAAAAACCATCAAAACTGCCACAGACAGATGCAATAAAAATGACAGCCAATCTGCTGTTTCCAAAAAGAATGGTACAAAAACGTATCCGCCTCCCATGACGGAGGCAGCAACAGCTCTCATGGGCCTTAACCTCCTCCGTAACAAAAACGCCGATAGGTACAGACACAAAAAATCCACACAAAAATTTGTGAGAAACAATACGTCTGCATAAACCACCGTTGACTCCGCATACATAAAAAACACCACCCAAGGAGAATTATACTCCGATACGGGTGGTGGAATTTGTCGCAACCTATGTGCAGAGGAGATATTTTTTTGAAAAGAAATTATGTGAGGATCGTGAAAAAGCAACTGCCAAAAATCATCATTTTTGCCGCAGTGCTCTTATTTGTGGCGTACAAACTGTTTTTAGCTTCAGCAGAAATTGAAGTTTTTGGTCAGTCCGGTTCTCCAAAGCTCTCAAAAGGACTTTTTCAGCTGACACAATCGCTGTTGGAAAGGGGATAGGCGTTATTTTTGTGCAATACAAGAGGATCAGAGTGCACCTTCTCTCACTCCCGGCGTTTATTTTGATGGCTCTGCTTGAAGGAAAAGAGGCGTTTGCCTTGCTGGTGTGTTCTGCTCTGTTTCATGAGTTGGGGCACCTGACGGCGATCAAGCTTTGCAACGTGTCTGTACGCAGAGTCGATATTACCCCCATGGGGGCGGTAATCTGTTATCCGAGGGAGCAGACCGACCACAAAAACGATATGACAATCTCGCTTTTCGGTCCATTGTTTTCTTTGATGTTATGTTTGGCTTTTTGCATCGCATTTTTTGCATTTGGAGATGCTCTGTCTCTTTTTGGGGTGGTGTCAAACCTGTTTTTGGGAATCACAAATCTCATGCCCCACCGTACTCTTGACGGCGGCCGTGCTCTTTTTGCGTTTTTGTGCCAAAGAATGGCAAACGAAAAGGCGGAGCAGATTTGCTCCGCCTTGTCTCAAATTTCAAAAATGCTGTTGATTCTTTCCGCTGTTGGAGCGTTTGCTGTCTCGGGCGGAAACCTCGGAGTCTTGCTACTGTCAGCGGCGCTGGTGTGCCAGTTGTGATTACTCAGCGTTTCTCTCCAAGCTGACCTCGATCTCTTTGGAGTTGATATCTCTCCAATCAGAGAGCTTGAGGTTGATAAAGTTTGTATAACCAAACCAGTTGTCGTTCTCAATTCCCTTGATCTCATCGCTGGCAACGTATGAGTTGCTGTACCAGAATACCATGGTTGCGGGGCAAAGGTCTGCCAGCATTCTCTCAGCGTTGTGGAGTGCTTCGGCTCTCTTTGCTCTGTCGCTCTCATAGACAACGGAGTCGATCAAAGCGTTGTAATCAGCGTTGTTAAAGTTGGTGTAATGAGGTGAGAACGCCTCTGCGCCGTTGATGATAGAAACGGAGGAGCCGCTGTACTCGGTTGCAAAAGGTGCAAGATATGCAAACGCAGAAACCGAGCTCTCGGAAACGTTGATGCCCATGATATCATATTCTCTGTTGTAGAGAGCAGCAAGATATTCTTCGGGGTTGAGTCCTTCAATATCGATAGTGTATCCAAGACCTTCCCATACGCCCTTGGCATACTCGGCAATGTTCTTGTATACGTTGGTGTAGTTGACGTTTTTCTTGTTGTTGATGATGGTTGTAGAAGTCTCGGGGATGAGATAGATCATCTTGAGAGTTCCGGATTTTTTGGAGGCCTGGTTGATAAGCGCATTTGCGCCGTCAACGTCAGCGTTCACGTTGTAAACATCACCGCCAACCTCACGGAAATCGGTCTTTCTGTCGGTGTTGAACACTCCCTTGGGCACAAATCCGTTTGCAGCGATCTCGCCGGTGCCGGTGATCTCGTTGGCAATCTTTGTCCTGTCAATGACCATAGAAAACGCCTTGCGAACGTTTGCATCGGAGAGAATGTCGTTTGCTGTGTTGAAATAGAAAGCAAAACCGTTGGTGGTGCTGAAGGACTGCATATCATAGTCCTTGCTGTCCTTGAAATACTTGTAGGTTTCGGCATCAAAGGAGGAGAGGTAGAATATCTCGCCTGCAGTGAAGCGGTTTGCCTGGAACTGATGCTGAGTCAGACCCTTGTCATAAAAATCGGTCTGTCCCTCATAGTAGAGGCAGGTGATACGGTAGGGGAGAACGTACTTGTCCAGATTGTCCTCTTCCTCACGCATATAATATGCGTTTCTCTCAAGAACCAGCTTGTATGCCTCGGTGGCATCCATGTCCATTGCCTGCACTCTGAAAGGACCGTTGCAAACAATGGTAGCACCGCTGGCAGCCCAGTCCTCGCCGTTTTTCTCGCAGCGGGTGATGATATCCTCACGTGCGGGAGCAAGGTGGACGTTGGCAACTGCCTCGGCAAAAAGCTCAATGTCATACTCTGTCTCAAACGTAACTTCAAGCAGAGTATCGTCAACAGCGGCAAGACCCAGGTCGTCAAAGGTATCAATACCGGATTTTACACGCTTTGCGTTTTTGATGGGGTAGAGAAGAGCTGCATAGGGGCTCTCGGTTGCAGGATCCAAAATACGTCTCCATGCATAAATGACATCATCGGCACTGACGGCACGGTTGTCACTCCAGAGAGTTGTCTTGAGCTCAAAATACATTTTGTGGAGCTGATAGATATTGTCGTATTTGTAGTACCAGTTTTCGGCAAGACCTCCCACGACTTTTCCGTCCTCGTCGATACGGGTGAGGGGCTCGAAAATGAGGGAGAGAATCTGATCCGCATCGCCGTTTGCCTGAACAAGGGCGGGATCAAGTGTCTGAGGATAAGAGGAAATGTACATATGTACGTTTGCGCCTTTTTCCTCATCGTCAAGGGAACTGCATCCTGCAAGTGCTCCAAAACAGAACAGCAAGCAGAGTACCATTGCAAGAATCTTTTTCATGATGACCTCCGAACCTGGAAATAAGGATATTGTTACTGAATAATTATATCATCGAATAGTCAAAATATCAAGCACCAATTACCTATTTGTTGGAAATTACAAAAGCGCTTATATCAAATTGTGCATTTTGCCTCTGGGATTTGCCTGCGGAGCAAACAAAAACAAAAAATTCAAAAAAAATAAACACTAAATAGAACAATTTCGTAAAAAAACAAAAAAAGAAGACGCGGTATCCCGCGTCTTCCGTGTGTATTGAGTTGAATAAAATCAAAACAAATCACTTCTGCTCGATCAGCGCTTCGGCATTTTCATGCAATATAGCATTTCTGCTTTGGACGCCGAGATGGAGGCAATCGATAAAATCCAAAATTTCCGTAGGTCTTGCCCAAGGGGCATCCGAACCAAAGATGATCCTGTCGTGAGGATGCGAGTCAAAGATGCGCTTGGCATGCTCTCGGGTCATTCCGGTACGTTCGCAGCAAAACGCCGTGTCAATCCACAGGTTTTTTCCGCACAGCTTGCAAAATACTTCATCCCACAGCATCATTCCGCCCATGTGGGCAGCGACCAGCTTCAGTCGGGGGAGTCTGCTCAAAACATTGAGTATCGCATCCGGGGATGCGTGGCAATGATTTGGTGAGACGGGATCAAACCCTGCATGTATCACAAGCGGAAGCCCTGATTCTGATACCGCTTTCAACAATGGAAACATCCTGTCGGAATCAAGATCCGTACCGACGTAATCGGGATGTATCTTGATTCCCTTGATGCCCTCTTGTGAGAGCGCGCTCAGTGTCTCCCGCAGGTTGGCGGTATCGGGATGCAGTGAGCAAAACGGAATCAAGCGGTCGCCGTGATTTTTCATTGTTTCCAATGCAAATCCGTTAACGTTGCCCACCTGTTTTTCGTTTGTGACCGTGTTGAGGATCACAGCTCTGTCGATGCGCTCATTATCCATGAGTCCCAGCAGCCCGCTTGCGGTGCCGTTAAAAACCGTTTTTACCCCTGCGGTGTTTTCCAGAGAGGCAATGGCTTTTGGGGCAAGCTTGTCGGGGAAAATATGTGTGTGAAAATCGATTACCATTTTGGAACAAAAGCTATCAGAGACCCAGCCAGCTCAAAAGGTTGTTGTTTGAGAAAGCAGCAACGGTAACCAGAGAGATGGTGCTCATGATTTTGATGAGAATGTCGAGGGAGGGACCAACGGTATCCTTGAGAGGATCGCCGACGGTGTCGCCAACAACAGCAGCGTCGTGAGCGGCCGAACCTTTTTTGTTTCCGTTAACGCCGGTAACTTCGATGTACTTTTTACCGTTGTCCCATGCGCCGCCTGCGTTACCGCAGAAGAGAGCAAGCATGATAGCGCTGATGGTTGCGCCTACGAGAACGCCGCCGACAAACTCGGCACCGAAGATAAATCCGCAAACAACGGGGAAAGCAATGCAGAAGATTGCGGGAACGCGCATTTCTTTGAGAGCGCCCTGAGAGGAGATCTCAATGCAGGTCTTGTAGTCGGGGAGAACCTCGCCCTCAAGCAGACCCTTGATCTCTCTGAACTGACGTCTGACTTCCTCAACCATTTTTCTGGCAGCTTTTGCAACAGCGTTGATGAGCATGCCGGAGAACATGAAGGGAAGAGCAGCGCCTACGATACATCCAACCAGAACGGCGGGCTCGATGGAGTTGAGAGTGATCTTGTCCAGTGCACCCTCAGCAAAGTTGGGTGTTTCGGGAGCGGGTGTGTATGCAAAGATGTAAGAAGTCATCATGGAGAGAGTTGCAAGAGCGGCAGAACCGATAGCAAATCCCTTGCCGATAGCAGCGGTGGTGTTGCCTACAGCGTCAAGCTCATCGGTGATCTTACGGACGGAGGGATCGAGATAGGACATTTCAGCGATACCGCCGGCGTTGTCGGAGATAGGACCGTAGGAGTCAACGGAAACAGTGGTAGCAACAAATGAAAGCATACCGATAGCGGCAGCTGCAACACCGTACATACCGGAGAGGAGGTAAGAACCGTAGATTGCAATACCCAAAACAACGCAGGGAAGCATGCAGGAGATCATACCGAGTGCAAGACCTTGAGTGATGGTGAGAGCAGAGCCCTCAACAGAAGCGGTTGCAAGCTCAACGGTGGGCTTGTAATCATAGCTGGTGTAGTACTCAGCCAGCTTGCCGATAACGATACCTGCAACGATACCGATAGCAGCGGCAACCCAGGGAGAGATCCAGCCGAGGTGGAATTCAACAGACTCAAATACGGACAGATTGTCATAACCGTCGATCATGAGGCCATCAAACTGGTTGAAAGAGAAATATGCGATAGCGGCGCCGAATGCCATTGTGAGAATAGCAGAAATGTATGTAGCGCCGTTCAGTTCCTTGTGGGGGTTGTCAGAAAGTTTTTTGCGAACAAAGAGGGAAGCGATACCTATGATACAGGAAATCAAACCTGCTGCAGCAAATGCAAGAGGGAAGTAGATCATTGCCTTGAGCATATTGGTATCGCCGAAAACGAATTTTGCAAACAGCTCAATAGCAAGGATGGCGCCGGAGAGAAGTGCGCCCACGTAGCTCTCCAAAAGGTCGGAGCCAAGACCTGCAACGTCACCTACGTTGTCACCTACGATGTCGGCAATGGTGGCGGGGTTTCTGGGATCATCCTCGGGAATGTGAGCTTCGGTCTTGCCAACAAGGTCAGCGCCCATGTCAGCAGCTTTGGTGTAGATACCGCCGCCGATACGTGCAAAAATTGCGATGATGGAGCAGCCGAGAGCATAACCTGAAAGGGTCATGGTAAATCCTGCACCAAAGTTGAGGTTCTCGCTGATGAGAGAAAGGATGCTCCTGCATGAAGCAGCGTGGGTGTGTGCAACCTCTGCATCAATCTGACCGAGAGCAACACCAAATACGAGGAATACGATAAAAATACCAAGAAGAGCGCAACCGGAGACGCAGATACCCATGACGGAGCCGCCCTTGAAGGCAACCTTGAGAGTGTCGGAGAGGGATTTGGTGGTACGTGCGGTGTTGGTAACACGTACGTTTGCGTAGGTAGCGATCTTCATGCCGACCCAGCCGGCAGAAGCACTCATGGTAGCGCCGATGAGGAAAGCGACGGCTGCTGACCAGGAGATAACGAGTGCAAGAAGAACTGCAACGACTGCAGCAACGATTGCAACGATCTTGTACTCATAGGTGATGAAGGCGTTTGCACCGACGCGGATTGCAGAGGCGATCTCTTTCATTCTGTCGGTACCTTCGTCCAGTTTCTTGACCGAGAAAAAGTTGAACGCAGCGTAAGCAAGAGCGCCCAGCGCAGCAACTATCACGAGACCAAGTACGAGAGTGATGTCCATAATCTGACCCTTTCTTATAAGTACGGCTGAGCCGTTATTTTATGATATGCCAATGCGGAAAAATACAAACTGATTCTTTGCTGTTTGCAAATGCCCACACTTCGCACGCTACATATTATATAAATGTGTTTCAACTGTGTCAAGACAAAATTTACCGTTTTTTTGTTTTTCGTTATTTTAATCAAAAAACAGGCAAACTTGCGTTGAGTTTTGATTGACTTTTTGCTTTTTATGTGGTAAAAAATAGTTATAAACCACCAGGAGGAAAAAAATGAACATTATTCCCCAACCCAAAAAATTGAAAAAAACCGGAGGTTTTGTGTGCCTGAAAGGTTTCCGCATTGTCATCACCTCCGAGTGCGACAACCGTATATTCAGAGCTGCTCTCAAATTGAGAGATGAAATCTACGATGAGACCGGACTTGAGCTTTCTGTTACCAGGGCCCTGGGCAATCCCGACCCTGCAAAAAAGATTCTCATCTCTGCCGGCAAAAAGAAAACAGAGGGCTACACACTCTCTGCTTCATCCGACTCCATTGCCATCAAGGGTGACTCCCTGGCAGGTGCTTTTTACGGAATTCAGACCCTCCGCCAGATCGTTGAGAGCTGCGGTGAGCTGATTCCCTGCTGCGAGATCAAGGATGCTCCCGATATGTCCTACCGCGGATTCTACCACGATGCCTCCAGAGGAAGAGTGCCCACCGTGGAAGGATGCAAAAAGATGATCGATTTCCTTGCTTATTACAAGCATAATTCATACCAGCTCTATATCGAGCATACCTTTGACTTTGACGAGTACAAGGGTATCTACAAAGCGTATGGTTATCTCACCGCTGAGGAAATTATTGAAATCGACGATTATTGCTACGAGAATTTTATAGATTTTGTTCCTTCTCTTTCCACTTTCGGACACCTGTTCCGTCTGTTGGAGAGCGACAAGTACAAGCATCTTTGCGAGCTTGATAGCTACACTGCATACAAGAACCCCTGGGTCAACACCATGCTTCACCACACCATCAACGCATCCGACCCGGACAGCATCAAGCTCATCTGTTCGCTCATCGATCAGTATGTTCCTCTTTTCCGCAGCAAGTATTTCAATATCTGCTGTGACGAGACCTTTGATATCTGCAACGGCAAAAACGCAGGCAAGGACAAGGGTGAGCTGTACCTTGAGTTTACTCTCAAGATCATTGATCACCTCAAGTCACTCGGAAAGACCGTTATGATGTGGGGAGACGTGGTGCTCAACCATCCTGAGACAATGTCACGCTTCCCCGACGATATGGTCATGCTCAACTGGAACTACGCAAACGAGCCCCCTGTTGAAAACGTGGCAAAATTTGCCGAGCAGAGATTTTCTCAGATCGTTTGCCCCGGCACTGCCTGCTGGAACCAGTTTGTTGAAGTTGTGGGCTATGCTGAACAGAATATCTCAAAAATGGTCAGCGCCGGCGTCAAGAGCAAGGTGATGGGAATGCTCAACACCTCTTGGGGCGATTACGGTGCGCTCTGCCCCATGACCTGCACGCTCTATGGCTGCGTCTTGGGTGCCGCTCTTGCATGGAACGGAAAGACCCCCGCAATGACATCGGCATTTGATCTTCAGGTTTCCGAGTCAGTGTATGGCGATCCCAGCGGTGAGGTGGTAAGATTGATCCGCCAGGTGGGCGACTGTGAAAACATTCTTTCTTGGGGAATCTTTATCAACGCTTATTTTGACAATCGTATGTATTATATTGATGAGGAAACACCTCTCCCCGCCGACAGCCGGCCCTACCGTGACAATGCTCTCCGTGCGTTCAAGCTGGCGGACGAGTTCCGCGCACTTCCCGTTCAGAGTGATATTATATCCGATCTCTGCCTCATGACCGAGGGACTGGGCATCGTCAACCTCAAGTTTGCTGATCTTATTGATAAGACAAACTCTGTTGATCCCGCGCAGGTTGAGCTCTGGTGTGAGAAATACGTTGAGGCATGGACCCGCGACGATAAGCTCAGCGAGGTTGATTATATCTGCGCCGTAATGAGAGGCAAGACCTTTACGATCTAAATATTATCCAAAAACTCTGTTTCAAAAAACTTCCCCTCGGATCGATCCGAAGGGGAGTTTTGTTTTGATGATATTTCAAAAGCTTTAAAAAAAGTAAAAAGGTCACACGCCCCCCCTTGACAATCAAATGACCTTGTGTTATAATATGCACAATAAAAAACGGAGGAATAATGTAATGTACGAAATGAAAGAAAGCAGATCCGACGGATTTGTGCTTGGAGTAGTGTATCTCACAGTGGTGTTTTTTGTGGCGGCGTTTTCAAAAATGATCGGCGAGCTTGTGACGTCATGGTTTTTTGAGATGCCTGATATTTCAAACCTTGGAGGAGATGCGGACTTTTTCTTTTCAAAGGTGTATCCCGTTATGTTCCTCACCACGGCACTGTTTTATTTTGGTGCTCTGTGGCTGGGCTCAAGACTTGTGGGCTCAAAGATCGGTTACAAATACGAGTATGTCACCGAAAAGAAAAAATCTGTTTTTCAGCTTGCATTCACAATGGTGATAGCAGTCGGATTTACTCTTTGGTTCACTCTTTCGGGGGAGCACGAGCTTGTGAGCTGGTATCTTGCCGCCACGTTGGCAAATCTTTTTGGTATGATAGAACCGCAGACGCTGTTGGACGGACTTTCTCCCGCAGAGATCGGAGAGACGTTCCGCATTGCTTCTGTGACGCCTCACTTTGTGGGTCTGTTTTTGTTCCTCCTTGTGCTGGTGCTTGCAGGAACTGCAGTTGTGATGTATTTTGGCAGAAAGCAAGGTGAGATCTCCGGCTCGGAGCGCCGCAGACAAGCACGAGAGGAGCTTCACGCTTCCTCCGGAAAACAAGAAGCACGATAATTTGAAACAAAAAAACAAAGGCCGATACGGTTTTCTGCCGTACCGGCTTTTTTTAGTTTAACAAAATCGGCTGCATTTGCCTTCCCTCTGCGGAAAAAGTGATGGCGGTGGGAATCAAGTCAAAGCTGCAAATCAGCGAGCTTGGCTTTTCCAACGGATTGTCCTGCCCAAAGGGAACGTAAAAGATGTTTTTTCGTTCCAGAGTCATGGCAATATTAAAAAGATTTGCACTGAGTCCGTCGTTGGTAGCAAGCGCAATAACAACAGGTCTTTTTGATCTAAGCTGAGCTTTTGTGCACATGGTCACCACAGAATCGGTTATCCCTGCGGAAATTTTTGCCAACGTGTTTCCTGTGCAGGGCGCTACCGCAACGCAGTCAAAGCATCCGTTTGTAACCACCTCCTCGGCGGTTTTGATATCTGTGACGGGTTGATTTCCGGTCAGCCATTCCACACGGGATGCCAGGTCCGATGCTTTTCCAAACCGAGTGTCGGTTTTTTGACAGATCTCTGACAGCACAGGAGTGATGCTGTGAACTTTTGCCAGCTCCTTCAGCACCTCAAGGGATCTTTTGTGGGTGCAAAAGGAGCCGCACATTGCATAAACCAGCTTCATACCATCACTCCTTTTGCTTTCAGTATGGCGCTGACGCTCTTGTATATTATTTTTCCGGCAGTGATGGGAGCTACCTTTCCCGGCAGCGAAAGCGCCCATACTGCGCGAACTCCCAACTGTTTTGCCGATTCAAAATCAACTCCGCCCGGTCGCGACGCCAGATCGATGACGGGGCAAGCGGGAGATACAAAGCTCAATTCCTGCTGCCCCAGCACTCTGTGAGGCACTGTGTTGAACACTGCATCGCACTGCGGAAGAATGCTGTATATTTGGTTGTATTCTACTGCGGAAATGCCCATATCCTCCGCTTTTGCACGGTGCATATCCTTGCGCATGGCGGCAAAAACGTTGCAGCCAAGTGCCCTGAGCCGTGCGGTGAGACATTGCCCGATCCTGCCAAACCCCAAAACAAGAGCCGTGGATCCGCAAATGGTGACAGGCATCTCGTCAAAAGCGATTCCGATGGCTCCCTCTGCGGTAGGAATGGCATTTCTGAGCTTCAGCTCCTCTCTTGAGTAATAATCTATATGGCATTCATCCTCAAAAGGAAGCATTCCGCCGCACACTACACAGGAGCGGGGGACTCGGTTTATCACGGTTTGAAAATCTATGGGTGTCTTTGAAAACGGTGCAAAGACATGAATCTGATCTTGTGCAAGACACGGCAGAGGAAGAATCAAGGCATCTGCACCGTGACAGCAGGAATCCGCATCTGCTTCGATTTCCATTCCTTCGGGCGGATCGGGGGAGGCGTCAAATCCAAAGCAGTGACACCTGTACCCTTCGTCTGCCAATGATTTTCCAACTACCAGCGACCTCAGATCGCCGCCTACAACGGCAATTTTCATATCCTACCTCCTTTAGTTACGCTTACTGCCAGTGTATGCGGGAGGGTCTTTTTTGCTCTACCGGATTTTTCGAATCATAAGCGGAATCCCTTTTTTCAAAATTTCCCCGCCTTCTCCAAAATAATTGGGGTTGGCATCCGAAAGCTCGTTGGGGTTTACATAATATTTTTTTGCCAAGCTCCATCTTGTATCGTTTTTGTCAGGAAAACAAAAGATCATGCTACAGTCGTCATCGTGATTATCGCGCTCTTTTTGTTGAGTGGTGTTGCTGATGAATTTTTCGGTGTACCTGGAATAACAACGAATGCAGAGGTTGCAAATCATTTTTGCGCTTATACTTCCGTCAGTGTGAAGCGTGGGAATTGCATCAATATCTCCCATTGTTGCAGTGATTTTTGAGTAATTTTCAGCTCTGTCAACGGTGAGCGTCTGACTGAACGGAAGCACGTGATCAAAGCTGAAAATGCCTTCATCGGTAGAAGCCAAAACGGTTGCCACCACACTGCCTTCTGCCTGCAACCCGCTGTCTGTCATAGTGCAGGTTGTGCCGCAATCCCTTGCAACACAAGACAAAATTTCTTTTATTCCGGGTTCGGAAGGAGGGAGCTTGGATTCAAACCCAAAGCTTTTTTCTTCTCTGGCTGCCACTCGCTCAAGCGTGGTCTCTGTTTCTTCGGATGAGTGATGGTGTGTGGTAGAAAATAGATCGCAAGCTACCGTGTGCGCTGCGGGCTCGCACACCGTTGCTTTGAGCTGTATTCCAAATTTTATTGCAATACACCTGCTCTCGCCGTACTCGTCAAGCTGCGGCTCAAGCTGGGTGCCCGTTACTGCGTGTGTGAAAGAAAGGGTTTTGAAATCCTCAATGGCAGGGTGATCGAGCTGCAGCTCTACGGGAAATGTTTTGGTTGACATAACGTATTCACCCTCCCTGTCTTCGTCCTCGTACAAAATCCTTGCTGTCAAGTTGGATTTCAGAGTGGCGTTCCCGGGTGAAAGCGTTGTCTGGGGCGACTGCAGTCTGAGAGAACCAAAAACGATCTCTCCGATGTTTTTTTCTCCCTGTGCCAATCTGCAGGTCTCAGAAAATTCAAAATCCTTTTGAATCACCTGGCGCTTTCCGTCAAATCCTATGACTTTTTTGTCAAAAAACAGGTCACTTTCCTCTGTTACTGCCACTGCCTCAAGGGTTTGGCAGCCCACTGTTGAAATATGTATTCCCAGCGAGGCCTTCAAAGTGGCTTTTCTAGGGCTTTGCAGCTTGCATGAAATTTTTTTGCAAGCTACCTCTGCATCTGAAGAAACGTCGGACAATTCCTGCTTGGGAATTGCAACTGATGCAGAAAACTTTCGGACAGAAGTGTGGCATTTCAGCTTTCCGCTGTCGCTTTCGTACAAAATGTCATACACGCATTTTCCGTTGACGGTGGTTTTTCCGTCTTCTGTATCGCATCCGTCGCAAAAAGGGGTGCAGTCCACTCTGATTAGGCGCGCGATATCAGGCAAGCTTTCTTCAAGAGTGATTTCGGATTCGACCTCGTGATCCACAGTGGAATCAAAAACGGTTTTTGGAACAAAAATTTGGTTTATGACGGTTTTTATGGCAATCGCATCCTTTCGGTTTTTTGTTTATATATACGTGTCAGCGCAAAAAAATATGCATATACTGCTATTGAAAGGCAGTGATGCGAATGTGTGGATTTGCAAAAACCGTGGGTGTTGCAGCCCTGACCTTTGGTGCTGGTATCCTGCTGTGTATCGTTTTGCCCTCAGGGGCTCTTGCTTGTGTGGAGGCGGTGCTGCTGGTGGGGGCAGGGGCTGCACTTTTTATAAAATGAGGTGGTGAATCATGAAAATAATCTGTGTACGGCCTCCAAAACTCTTTCGCCCTTTTCTCAAGGCGTTGTTTGGCGGCACAAAAAACCAAAAATAAGGAAAAAAACTGTTGACGGACGGCGGAAGAGGTAGTATAATGTTTGCACATTGAAGAGTAAGGGCCTATTCGTCAAGTGCCGAGCGGACGGGGAGTTGTCGCTGGGACGAAAAGTATTTCTTGCGGTTTGGGCTCTGCATCCCGCTTCATACGGCAATAATTATCGCCTTTTCCGCCATGTATTCGGCGTAGACGGCCTTCTTTTCTTGCTATATGTTTTGCAGGGAAAAGGAGGTTTGTTTTTTTGTATTCAAAAGGAAGTATGAAAAATAATATAAAAATACTTGTGTTTTGCGCTCTGCTTTGCGCTTTGTCTGTGGCGGTGGGGTGGATATGCAAGCTGTATCTCACCTTTTTTGGAGCACTTCGCGTCACCTTTGAAAACGCTCCCATCATACTTGCGGGTCTTCTTTTCGGCCCTGTGGCGGGCGGCTGTGTGGGTGCGGTATCCGATCTGACATCCTGTGTCATGGCGGCAAATGCGGTGAACCCCATCATATTTGCGGGATCGGTGTCGGTGGGAGCGATTTCGGGCTGCTTCTCCCGCAACTTTTTGAAAAACAGATCATATCTGCGTGTGCTTGCTTCGGCGCTTGCGTCGCATGCCGTTGGATCCGTGATCCTAAAGTCTGCGGGACTTTATACCTACGGCTATGCGATCCCTCTGCTTCTCATGAGAATACCACTTTATTTTGCGATTGCGCTGGCAGAAAGCTACATTATATATATAATTATGAAAAACCGAGACATTTCTGCCCGATTGGAGAGGATGTGAGCTTATGGATTATACCGAAGCGCTTCAATATATTCATTCGGTAGCGTGGATGGGCTCCCGGCCGGGACTGTCGCGAACCCGTGAGCTCCTTTCCAGATTGGGTGATCCTCAAAACGATATGGCGTTTCTGCACGTCACGGGCACCAACGGAAAAGGATCAACCTGCGCCATGTGCGAGTCTGTGCTGAGAGAGGCGGGCTACAAAACAGGACTTTATACCTCGCCTTTTATCGTCAGGTTTAATGAGCGAATGCGTGTCTGCGGCCAACCTATTTCCGATTTCGAGCTGGCAGAGCTTGTGGAGATCATAAAACCCCATGCCGATTCCATGACAGACAAGCCCACTGAATTTGAGCTTATCACAGCCATTGCGTTTTTGTATTTCAAGCGCCATCGCTGTGACATTGTGGTGCTTGAGGTGGGAATGGGCGGGCGGCTGGATTCTACCAACGTTATTGAGTCTCCCGTGGCGTCGGTGATCACAGGCGTTGCACTGGATCATACGGATTTTCTCGGTTCGACCGTGAGAGAAATAGCT
Source organism: Eubacteriales bacterium (assembly GCA_045538555.1). Lineage (GTDB taxonomy): Bacteria > Bacillota > Clostridia > Oscillospirales > CAG-382 > Coliplasma. Next base: position 1,419 of record JAZSRP010000002.1, on the reverse strand, counting down.
TTTGAAAAAGCGGGTATAATAAAAAAAGAAGCGCCTGTGGTTTTTGGGGGCGACGATGAGGAAGCACTTGAGGTTATCGAATCAAAGGCAAGCGAAACGTTGTCGACCGTCTACCGCGTGGATAGAAAAAGTCTAAAGACAAAAAGAGTCTCTCTTGACGGTACCGTTTTTGATTACAGAGAATATGAAGATCTGGAACTTTCTCTCTGCGGATCGTACCAACCTCAAAATGCCGCCACTGCTATTGAGGCATTGAGGGCGATCGCTCACAGATTCCCTGTGAGTGATGATGCTTTGAAAAAAGGACTCAAGCTGACAAAATGGCAGGCACGGTTTGAAAAGCTTGGCTCTGATCCTCCCGTGGTATTTGACGGCTCTCACAATATTCAGGGCGTTACCGTTGCACTCGACAGTATGCGTGCATGCTTTCAAAACACAAAGGTAAACCTGATTATGGGTGTTCTTGCGGACAAGGAATATGCTGAGATGGTGCACATACTTGCCCCTCAGGTTGATAGGGTGTTTTGCGTTACCCCTCCGTCTCCCAGAGCGCTTTCGGCATCGGACCTTGCGTCTGTCTGGAGCGGCTGCGGGATAGAGAGCAGTGCGCATGATGATTATGAGGCAGCTGTCAGTGCTGCCCTCTGCCAATCAAAAATAAACGGCAGACCGTTGGTGATGCTGGGCTCCCTTTATATGTACGGCTCCCTCTCTGAGGCGTTTTATAAAATGAATAAATTCAAGTGATGTTTGCCCCCCTTTTTTTGACACAAAAACAAGTTTTTAAAAAAGTTTTTGCTGAAATCCCTTGCGGTACAAGGATTTTCAAACTTTTGCGAAAAAACTTGAAAAAAATTAAAAAAAGGGGTTGACAAATAAAAACGTGTGTGATAGAATAACCAAGCTGTCCGCGAGGCGGACGGCGCGAACGGACATTGAAAATTGAACAACAGATGTACTACAAAGTACGAGACTCGTTAATTCTAAAATAACAAGTATAGAGCAAAACAGGAAATTTATCCGAGGCAACTCGGCTAAATAAAACAACTCATTAGAGAGTTTGATCCTGGCTCAGGATGAACGCTGGCGGCGTGCCTAACACATTCAAGTCGAACGGAGTTGATCGGAAGCTTGCTTTTGGTCAACTTAGTGGCGGACGGGTGAGTAATGCATGAGCAACCTGCCTCAAAGAGGGGGATAACACAGAGAAATTTGTGCTAATACCGCATAACCCAGACGGATGGCATCATCTGTCTGGCAAAGGAGCAATCCGCTTTGAGATGGGCTCATGTCTGATTAGATAGTTGGTGAGGTAACGGCTCACCAAGTCTGCGATCAGTAGCCGGACTGAGAGGTTGAACGGCCACATTGGAACTGAGATACGGTCCAGACTCCTACGGGAGGCAGCAGTGGGGAATA
>JAZSRP010000037.1:0-20983 GCA_045538555.1 Eubacteriales bacterium | reverse complement strand
TGCCTGAAGGCGTGAAAAGAGATGCAGATTGGACGAACCGATCCCGAAGGCGTACTACCGTACGACGAGAGGTGAGGTTCGTTCAAAACACAAAAAAATACAAACAAAAAGTGCCAAGATTTTCTTGGCACTTTTTTACCTCTAATCTACTTGTGGAAACGCACAACACCACAAATTACATCGAACTTTGCAAACGTGTTAATCAGTTCACTTTACAATCTTCTTTTTTTGTGTGTTCTGCGCTCTTTTCACGCCTTCATTCCACGGTGGTGATGGAATCATAAGCATCAGAAATATCAGCTTCGTTTACGGTGACAAGACTGATGCAGATGGCAACGTCGTCCTTGACTCTGGTCGCAAAACAGGTGATGACGTCGTTTCCGTCAGCAGCGGCGCCGGTGAGACGGATGACGAGGAACTCATAGTTCTCGCCTGCGATGGTGTAGGTATAACGCTCGGTGGTATAGGCATAACCCATGGACTCGTATGCGCTGCAGGAAGAATCCTGAAGAATATCGGTATATTCCGATGCATCTGCCACGTAGGTGCCCGAGAGATCCTCAAACGTAAACGCAAGCTGTCTCTGCTTGATCTCGTTGTAGGATGCAAATCCGCACTCTGTGGTAGCGTTTTCATAGGTGCTGTAAATAGACTGGTCTGCGTTTGTCCAACCAAATCTGATTCGGAACTGAAGATCAGCCCACTCGTTGACGTAGAAAGAACCCTCAATAGCACCCTTGTTGTATGAAACTACGGGTTCAAAAGAAGCTTCGGTGGAAACATCGGTATCTATGGACTGGTCGCCTGTTACCGACTCGTCGGAAACGTCGGAAATATCAGAAACATCAGAAATCTCGGACTCGTCAGAGGTGGCTTTTGACGTATCCTTGGACTTGTCGTCATCATCGGACACGGATGTGGTGTCATCGTCAAAATAACCCGTAAAATACATGGTTGCGCCGACGGAAATTGCAGCAGTGAGGATCACAGCCAGCAGGAGAACCCACCAGCGAATACCGGATTTTTTCTCCTTTTTGGGTGCAGGCGCGGGAGCATAAACAGGTTGAGGAGCGGGCGTATAAACCGTCTGAGGAGCGGGTGCGGGCTGAGGTGCAGGCGCAACCGGCTCTGCGGCGGGCGCGGGCGCGGGCTGAGGCGCAGGCGCAATCGGCTCTGCAGCAGGCGCGGGCGCGGGCTGAGGCGCAGGCGCAACCGGCTCTGCAGCGGGCGCAGCGGTCACAGGATCGGGAACAAAGCTTGAGTTGCCGCATCCGGCACAAAAACGGGCGGTGTCGTCAAGACGGCGGCCGCAGTTTGTACAAGTTTTCATACTGATGATACCTTTCGGATAAAGTTTTTATTTTGAAATACAATCAAAAGAACATTGCAAGCATCAATCAAACAGGCGGTATTTTTTGCCGTTGGGCAGGGTGACAAATCGAGCGCCCGTCTTGCTCTCGGGCAGGATAAACGCAGGATCAAAGGGCTTGCGGGGGGTGGTTCTTGCGCCCATGGCGGCACGGGCAATATCGGAGCAGACTGCGCTGGCGGTGGGAAGACTGCCTGCGCCCTGACCGTAAAACACCGTCTCGCCCACGCTGTTGCCTGTGACGCTGACAGCGTTGAAGCAGCCGTTGACTGCGCTGAACAGGCGGTCACGGCTCACCAGATGGGGAGCAACCGCAATGTCAAGCCCGTCGGGAAGAAGAGTGGCAACCGCCAGCAGCTTGATGCTGCAGCCCAGATCGTTTGCCAGCCGAATATCCTCGGTAGTGATCTCCATGATTCCCTCCACGTGGGGGATTGCTTCAAAGGGGATGTAAGTGCCGTGGGCAATGCCCGCAAGAATGGAGATCTTGCGTGCTGCATCAAGTCCCGCCACGTCAGCATGGGGGTCCTGCTCTGCATAACCCAGCTTTTGTGCCTCTGCCAGTGCCTCCTCCAGAGATTTTCTCTCTGTCTGCATACTGGTGAGAATATAGTTTGTAGTGCCGTTGAGGATACCCGCAATACGAGTCACCGTCTCGGAATAAAAGCAGGTGTTGAGGGGGTGGATAACAGGAATACCGCCGCCAACGCTTGCCTCATACAAATAGCACACACCGTTTTGGCACGCCAGCGTCTCCAGCTCCATGCCGTAGCGGTCAACCACGGCCTTGTTGGAGGTGACAACGGACTTGCCCCTCTCCAGCGCCTTGCGTGAGCAGGAATAAGCAAACTCAAGCCCTCCCAGCGTCTCAACAACAACAGAGACCTCCTCATCATCAAGGATGGCGTCAAGGTCGGCAGAAACACGATCTCCCAGCGGATGGTCCGGGAACGTGCGCTTGTCAAGGATATATTTTATGTTGATGTCGGAAAGAGCTCCGTCGGGGCTGTTTTTCAAAACCTCATAGATACCCGCGCCAACAGTGCCGAATCCGAGAATGGCAATATTTGTCATTTTCTCACTCCACATGCTAAATATAGTATATTCTATCACACAACATCGTGATTTTCAACCCGTTTTGTACAAAAAAAGGGGGATTTCCTGCCGTCGGGGATTGATTTTTGGGACAGTTTGATGTATTATAATAAGAACAGTTTGTTATATCAGGTGCACCGTGGAACAAAAAACTCTTTTTCTCGACAAGATACCCTCTGTGGTATCATCATATTTTGCTTCTGTTGACGCACCCCTTGACGATGCTTTGCTGGTGATGAGGAGCGATCTGGGCAGTGACGGCAATTTTTGTGACTGCTTTGCGGCGCTTTTTGGATCACGGATCTGTGTGGCGGAGGGGATCATCTCCTTTTCTGCCCGTGAGGAACGCAAAAGCGACGGCTCACGGGTGAGGCAGGAGCATTTTTTGGTGCGCCGTTTTGACACTTTTGAAGTAAAAGATCTGTCAGATCCCAAAGCAGAGCAGCTCATCTCCACAGGCAGAATGGTGGCGTCATGCAGCGGAGAGCCGCTGGAGCTGTTTCGGTTTTCCTCTGCCTGCAAGCACTCCGTATCGGTTTTTTGCAGGGTGCTTCAGGAGCTGATAAAAGACGGAAAGGCCGACGTGTCATCCCACGTGGAGGAGGACTATCACAAGCACTGCTGTCCCAAGTGCGGAAAAAGATACCCCGACCGTGAGCTGAAGGTATGTCCCGGATGTATGGACAAAGCCAAGCTGGTCAAGCGTTTGTCCAAGCTGTTTTTCAGATACCGCAGATCAATTTTTATGATCACCCTTGCCTTTGCCCTCATTGCGGCACTGGGTGTGGTGACTCCCTATATCAGCAACGAGATGCTGTACGATGACGTGCTCAGCAATCCCGACTCCGTGGCAGGAGACGTGGTGAGGATCGTTTTGCTCATCGTGGGGGTTCGGATTGCCGCGCTTTGCGTCAATCTTGTCTCCGGAGCCATCAGCGCCAGCGTTGCGGCAAACGTTACGTATGATCTGAAAAAAACCATTTTCAACACCGTCAGCAACCTATCACTCTCCTTTTTTACAAACCGGCAGACCGGCGGACTGATGACACAGGTAAACTCAGACAGTCTCACACTGTACTGGTTTTTTTGCGACGGTTTTCCGTTTTTTGTTCTCAACATCGTTCAGCTTGTGGTCATCATGGCTGTCATGTTCTGGCAAAACGCATTGCTGGCTCTCTATACCTTTGTTACCATCCCGGTCTTCTTTTTGAGCTTTAAATTTATTTTCAACTTCTTTGACAAGCTCCACGCAAAAAATTATTCCAAACGACGTTCCTTCAACTCTCTTGTTTCCGACGTTCTCAACGGTATGAGAGTGGTCAAATCTTTTTCACGGGAGGATGAGGAGCTGAAGCGTTTTGACGCACGCAACGAGGCATACGCCGAGTCTACCCGTGAAATAAACACATTTGCCGGCAGAGTTTTTCCCTTTTTGTTTTATCTTCTCCGTCTCGGCTCCTACGTGGTGTGGGCAGTGGGCGGATGGCAGGTGATGAATGCAACGGGCGGTATGACCTACGGCAAGCTCATGACCTTTATTGCTTATTTTGGACTTATTTACGGCCCCATTCAGGGACTTGCCGACGTGGCAAACTGGTGGAGCGAGACGCTCAACGCTATTTCACGGCTTTTTGAAATAACCGACGCATCCCCCGACGTGAGGGAGTCAAAAGATCCAAAAACCCCTGCACGGTCCGAGGGCTCCGTTGAGTTCAGAAACGTATCCTTTTCCTACGTGGAAAACCGAAAGGTTATTGACGGCGTCAGCTTTTCCATTCCCGCAGGGACCTGTCTGGGCATCGTGGGACAGACCGGCGCGGGAAAAAGCACTCTTGCCAACCTGCTGACACGGCTCTATGACCCCACGGAGGGACAGATTTTTATTGACGGGGTGGATCTCAAGGAGCTTCCCTTTGACTACCTGCGTCAAAACGTTGCCATTGTGTCACAGGAGACATACCTGTTCCGAGGCAGTATACTTGAAAACATCCGATACGCCTGCCCCGAGGCAACCAACGAGCAGGTCATTGCCGCCGCAAAAACCGCATCGGCACACGATTTTATCATCAAATACCCCGACGGGTACGACACCCAGATAGGGTTTGGCCAAAAAGAGCTCTCCGGCGGTGAAAAACAGCGCATATCCATTGCGCGGGCGCTGCTGAGAGACCCAAAAATTCTGATTCTTGACGAGGCAACCGCCGCAATGGATACACAGACGGAGCGCAACATTCAGTCCGCCCTCTCTCTGCTGACAAAGGGGCGCACCACCGTCATCATTGCCCACCGGCTCTCCACGCTCCGTGACGCGGATGCACTGATCGCACTGGAAAACGGACGTGTCGCCGAGGAAGGCAGCGCAAAAGAGCTGCTGGAAAAGAAGGGTGTATACTACAAGCTTTACAAGCTTCAGGCAGAGGCCCTCAAAACCGTGGGCATCTCGGAATAAGATAGGAGGAACGTGGTTTTGGAGCAAAGCAGTTTTTTGGATCTTGCAAAAATGACCTGGCTCACACCGGACAACGCAAGGTTTTATCTCACAAAAAACGGGTTTCCCGCAATGGAAGCGGTGATTCCCAAACGAAGCGACGACCTTGAGGCCGCACACGACGATACTCCCGTCAAGCAGGATCTGGGACGGGTGTGGTTTCACCGTGCCTTTCCCTTTGAGACTCCCGACGAGTACATATCTGTGCTTGATGCCGACGGACACGAACACGGTCTCATCCGAAGCTTGGCGGATTTTGACGATTCCGCGCAGGAGATCATCCGGGGGGAGCTGAACCGAAAATACCTCTGCCCCGTCATCAAAAAAATAAACTCCCTGAAAGAAAAGCTGGGCTATTCCTACTGGGAGGTTGACACCGATTACGGAAAAATGAGTTTTTCCGTACATGACACCTACCGAAACATCGCAAGAGTGGGAGGCGGGCTTCTCATCGTCACCGACGTTGACGGAAACCGCTACCGCATCGACGACTATATGGCTCTTGACCGCAAGAGCTACAAAAGAATCGAGCTTTATATCTGACACAAGCTGTCAAAAGGATTTTTTGAATGGAAACATCTATTTTCCGACCCGAGCTTTCTGCCATCACCGCAGTTTGCGACGAGGCAAAAAGCCACGTGGGAGACGGAAAGGCGTTTACTTTTGGGTACGACCTTTCCTTTGACGGAAAAAATACCCTTGGCGCCGTGTCCGTGTTTGACCGAAAGCTGTTTTTTTGGGAAAACGGACAAATGGCGCGGGTCATAGAGCTTGACCGGCTGGAGGAAGTAAAATTTGTTTCCCTCTGGGGCTGTGTTGCGCTGGAATCCAAGCTGGACGGCGAGGATGTCCGCCTCTGCGGAGGTGATATGCGGCTGTCGGCTTATTTCCGCGGAGCCGCAAGGTACATTGAGGCAATGCGTGAGGGCCGATATATCGATCCTCCCGCCGTTCCTTGCTGCAAAAAATGCGGCAGACCCTTTGAAAAAGGGCGTTCATCCTGCATGCACTGCTCTGACAGCACTCGGCTTTTTGCACGGCTGATCCCCTACGCAAAGCCCCACATGGGCGCGCTGCTGGGTACGGCGCTGATGCTGATACTTATCTCAGCTGTCAATCTTGTCATTCCCGTTATCAACAAGCTTCTCATCAACGATTATATCGACGCGCACCCTGTCCCTGCCGACAAATCGGGATTTTTCTGGCTGGTGGGGGCGCTTGCCCTATGCGGACTGGCAAACGCGCTGTTTATGATGGGCAGGCGTCTGCTGGTGGCAAAAGCGTCACGAGGGATTATTGTTACTCTCCGTGAAGAAGTATACAAAAAGATTCAGCAGCTATCCCTGACGGGGCTTTCCAGACGCTCCTCAGGAGAGCTGATAAACCGTGTTTCCGGTGATACCAACGAGCTGCGTGAATTTATTGCCTGGCTGGTGCCGGACATTATTCAGCAGGGGTTGATTCTGGTTTCCGTTGCGGTGATGCTTTTTATACTCAACTGGAAACTGACTCTCCTGATTCTTATTCCCGTCCCCCTGCTTTTGCTCATGTTCAAGGCGCTTCACGGATTTACACGCCGTCTCTATCACAGGCAGTGGAACGTGGAGAGCGACGCAGGCACTCTCATGCATGACGTTTTTTCGGGAATGCGGGTGGTCAAGACCTACGGAACCGAAAAACGGGAGATGTCCCGGTTTGACAAAGCAGCTCTGAGAATCGCAAAGATATCAAAGAAAAACGAGCTGACCTGGAACCTGATGATTCCCTTTGCCACCTTTCTTTTGGGCATCGGTGAGTATGCAGTGCTGTATTTTTTGGGATGCGAGATCATCGGCCGGCCCTCCTTTATTTCCTCGGGAATATCCAATTTTGGGCTGGGAGATCTGATGCAGTTTGTTTCCTACGTAGGGGCAATCTACGAGCCCATCCGCTGGATGGCAAATATGCCCAGACGTATCGCCCGTGCAGTGACCTCCCTTTCAAAGGTGGTTGAGCTTCTTGACGAAAAAAGTGAGATGGCTGACGGCAGGGAGGAAAAAAACACTCCTCTGGGAAGCATAGAATTCAAAAACGCATATTTTGGGTACGCCGACGCCGAATACGTGCTGAAAAACATCAACCTTTCCATCAAAAAAGGCGAGATGGTGGGGCTTGTGGGCAGAAGCGGTGTGGGCAAGACAACTGCGGCAAACCTGATACTGAGGTTGTACGACCTGTCGGAGGGACAACTTCTTATCGACGGTCAGGACGTTCGCACTATACCCCAAAACCAATACCGATCCCGCATCGGCGTGGTTTTGCAGGAAACGTTTTTGTTCCACGGAACCATCTACGGCAACATTGCCTACGCAAAGCCAAACGCCACACGTGAGGAAGTCATACGTGCGGCAAAGCTTGCCAATGCCCATGAGTTTATCATGAAGCAGCCCGACGGCTACAATACATACGTTGGGGACAGAGGCAGTACACTTTCGGGAGGCGAGCGGCAGAGGATCGCCATTGCAAGAGCGATCTTGCGGGATCCCGAGCTTTTGATACTTGACGAGGCAACCAGCTCTCTGGATACCGAGACCGAAAAGCAGATACAGGACGCCATTGCCCTGCTGTCAAGCGGACGCACCACCGTTGCCATCGCCCACCGCCTGTCCACCCTGCGAAACGCCACAAAAATCGCGGTGTTTGAAAAAGGCAGGATAGAGGAGCTGGGCACCCACACCGAGCTGATGAAAAACGGCGGAAGATATTTCCGTCTGGTAATGGCACAGCGGCAGGTCAACAAAATGAAAAAATAATTATTTCTCATATACAGGAAGGATTTTTTATGAAAAACACCGACAAAACAATGGAAAAGATCGTTGCTCTTTGCAAAGGCAGAGGTTTCATATTTGCAGGAAGCGAGATCTACGGCGGACTGGCAAACACATGGGACTACGGCCCCCTGGGCGCAGAGCTGAAAAACAACATCAAGCGTGCCTGGTGGAAAAAGTTTGTGCAGGAAAACCCCTACAACGTAGGTCTTGACGCCGCCATTCTCATGAACCCCCAGACATGGGTCGCATCCGGCCATCTGGGCGGATTTTCCGACCCTCTCATGGACTGCAGAGAGTGCAAAGAGAGATTTCGTGCCGACAAGCTCATCGAGGACTGGGCTGCAGAAAACGATTTTGTGCTGGACCGCCCCATCGACGCTTGGTCACAGCAGGAAATGAAGGATTTTGTTGAAGAAAAGAACATAAATTGCCCCACCTGCGGAAAACACAATTTTACGGACATCCGTCAGTTCAACCTGATGTTCAAGACGTTTCAGGGTGTCACCGAGGATGCAAAAAACACAGTTTATCTCCGTCCCGAGACCGCGCAGGGAATTTTTGTAAACTTTGCCAACGTTCAGCGTACTTCTCGCAAAAAGCTTCCCTTTGGTATCGGTCAGATCGGAAAATCTTTCCGAAACGAGATCACTCCGGGCAACTTTATTTTCCGTGTCCGTGAGTTTGAGCAGATGGAGCTGGAATTTTTCTGCAAGCCCGGCACCGATCTGGAGTGGTTTGAGTACTGGAGAGGATTTTGCCGTGACTGGCTGTTGGCTCTGGGTCTGAAGGAAGAAAATCTCCGCCTGAGAGATCACGATCCCGACGAACTCTGCTTCTATTCCAAAGCAACCACCGATTTTGAGTTTCTGTTCCCCTTTGGCTGGGGCGAGCTGTGGGGCGTTGCGGACAGAACCGACTATGACTTGACTCAGCATCAAAACACCTCCGGCAGCGATCTGACTTATTTTGACCAGGAAGCCAACGAGAGATATATTCCCTACGTTATCGAGCCCTCGCTGGGTGTGGAAAGATCCGTTTTGGCTTTCCTCTGCGATGCATACGATGAGGAGGATATCGGCAAGGACGGCAACAGCGACGTAAGAACCGTGCTTCATTTCCACCCTGCTCTGGCTCCTTTCAAAGCCGCAGTTCTCCCGCTGTCCAAAAAGCTCTCCGCACCTGCACAGGAGCTGGTAAAAGAGCTTTCAAAGAGCTTTATGGTAGACTATGACGAGGCGGGCTCCATCGGAAAGAGATACCGCCGTGAGGATGAGATCGGCACTCCTTTCTGCATTACCTATGACTTTGACAGCGAGACCGACGGCTGTGTTACCGTCAGAGACAGAGACACCATGGAGCAGATCCGTCTCCCCATCTCCGAGGTCAAGGCCTACATCGAGAGCAAGCTGGAGTTCTGATCTCCCTTTTGAAAAAAACAGAAAGGTGATTTTTGCCTTGGAAAACAAGCAGACTCTGCTGGAAAAGATCAGCAACCGCCTGACGCGATGCTCAAAAGGTCAAAAAAAGATCGGAGAATACCTTTTGGAGCATTATGCCGAGGCATCATATATGACCGCCGCCAAGCTGTCCGAGACAGTGGGCGTATCAGAGTCCACCATTGTCAGATACGCAGTGGAGCTGGGATTCGAAGGTTATCCCGAGCTTCAGTCGGCTCTCCGATACGCTGCCCGAAGCAAGCTCACCTCCGTCCAGAGGATGGAAATGTCACTTTCTCACAGCGGAGACAACGGGCTGTCCTACTCTTTCAATCAGGACATAGATTGCATAAAAAAGACTCTTTTGGGTACAAAAAAAGCAGATTTTGACGCATTTGTGGACGCAATCACAAAAGCAGACAGCATCTATCTGGTGGGCGCAAGATCCAGCGCAAGTCTGGCAATATTTTTTAATTTTTATCTGTCGGTGCTCTTTGACAAGGTTCATGTGGTTCACACCGTTATCGGAAGTGAGGCGTACGACCAGCTTTTCAAGGTGAAAAAGGGTGACGTGGTGGTGGGCATCTCTTTCCCGCGTTATTCCCGCCTCACGGTTGACGTGCTCTCCTTTGCAAAGCGTCAGGGAGCCACGGTGCTGAGCATTACCGATAGCATTCACAGTCCGCTGGCAGAGATCTCCGACGTGGCACTGTATGCCAACAACGAGAGCGATCTGTTTGTGGACTCTTTGGTGGCACCCATGGCACTGCTCAACGCTTTGATCGTAGAGATCGGAAAGCGTGATCCCGTGAGAACAAGCTCACGGTTTGGAATACTGGAGCGCATATGGGACGAAAATGACGTGTATGACAAAGATTTTTGATCTTTTGGTGGCAGGCGGCGGGCCCGCAGGGCTTTTTGCCGCCTACAATGCCGCCGCCAACGGCGCAAAGGTGATTCTTTTTGAAAAAGAAGACCGATGCGGAAAAAAACTGGATATAACGGGCAAAGGCAGGTGCAACATCACCAATCTTTGCGACAGAGACGAATTTTTGGCAAACGTGCCGAGAAACCCTCGGTTTTTGTTTGCCGCCCTGTCAGCGTTTCCCCCGGAGGAAACGGTGTCGTTTTTTGAATCTCTCGGCGTCGGCACAAAGCTGGAGCGGGGAAAAAGAATTTTTCCCGTCAGCGACCGTGCCCACGACGTTACCGCAGCTCTGATCAACGCTTGCAAAAGTGCGGGAGTTGTGTTTTCGAGAGGAAAGATCACCGAGGTGCTGACAGACAACGGTGCCGTCACCGGTGCAGTCTGCAACGGAAAAACGGTTTTTTCCTCCTCGGTGCTGCTTGCCTGCGGCGGCGCATCATACCCCCGCACCGGTTCCGACGGAAACGGTTTTTTGCTGGCAGAAAAGCTGGGACACACCATCGCTCCCATCCGTCCCTCCCTTGTTCCGCTGGTTTCTCCCGACCGGCTCTGCAGAGACTGCATGGGGCTGTCGCTGAAAAACGTGGGACTGTGTTTTTTTGACAAAAACGGAAAAAAAGTATATTCCGAGCAGGGCGAAATGATGTTTACCCACTTTGGGCTGACCGGCCCCGTGATACTGTCGGGCTCCGCATACCTGCGGAATGATTTTCCGTACACCCTCAAGATCGACCTCAAGCCCGCACTGGACAAGGAAACACTGGACAAACGGCTGTTGAGAGATTTTTCGGAAAACATCAACAAGGAGCTGAAAAACGGATTTTCTGCACTTCTGCCCCAAAAACTCATCGACCCGTTTGTAAAAATGACGGGAATCCCCCCCGAGACCCGTCTCAACTCGCTGAAAAAAGAACAGCGCTCTGCAATTGCCGATCTGATGAAATCCATTCCCGTCACCGTGACGGGCACCCGCCCCATCAGCGAGGCCATCATCACCTCCGGCGGCGTGGACTGCCGTGAAATAAACCCAAAAACCATGGAATCACGCCTCGTTTCGGGTCTGTATTTTGCAGGCGAGATCATTGACGTTGACGCATACACGGGCGGTTTTAATCTGCAGATTGCATTTTCTACCGCATATCTTGCCGGCCAAGCTGTGGTGAGGAAGTGAAAAGAGCCGATTTTTGGCTCTTTTTGTTTGTGTTTTTACCCACTTTTGAAAGTAGTTTGAGAAAAAAAGACAGCTTTGGGATAAAAGCTGTCTTTTTGATATTCATAGCGGAAAAAGTTCCTTGAAATTTCGAATACCCCTTGCTGCGGATGGGAAGCCGTTTTCATTCACAGCTTCACCCATCCACCGGCCCCGAAGGGCAATAAAAAGTTTTGTCCCACTTTTTCAAAAGCGGGCGCTCTTTTCACCACTTCACCATTGATTTTTTGGGTCATCAGGTATATAATATATACTGTATAACTATCTCGTTACCGTTCCCTGCCGATCCCGCATTTTTGGGCAAGCTCGGGCAGGGTTCCAAAAGCATACCCGCGGGCGGCGATCTCCGTCAGCACACTGTCAAGAGCATCGGCATTGGCTTTTGATGTGGGGTGGAGCAGCAGCACCATTCCGTCATGGAGTGACGAAAGAATGCGTTCCTCTGTGGCTTGAGCCGTGGGCTGACGTGCATTGTCCCAATCGGCGTGGGCAAACGACCAAAAAACGGGGATATATCCCGTCTCTTCACAATACTCAAGCATCTGTTCCGAAAAAGCACCCTCCGGCGGGCGAAAATACCGTGTCATCTCTATACCCAGTTTTTCTTTGAGGTGTGCATGGCATTTTGCCAACTCCTCAAAAAAGGATTCTTTGTCGGCAATCTGTGACATATCGCCGTGCGAGTAGGAATGATTGCAGATCAGATGTCCCTCATCGTGCATTCTTTTTACCACCGACGGCGAGTTGTTGACGATTCCCGGCAGTATAAAAAAAGCGCCTTTTGCGTTGTGCTTTTTCAGGATATCAAGTATTTTTTCAACGTTTTCGTTGGAATACCCCGCATCAAAGGTGAGATAGACCGTTTTGTCGCCCTTGGGACCCATGGCAAGCAGCGGATATTGCGTCGGCTGTTCCGTGCTGCCCATCAGCTGGGGCTGAGTGCCGTCACGGGAGGACTTGAAATACCAGTTCTGACGCTCTGTGGAAACAGCTGCTACGCTTTGGGATGTCAGTACAACGATACACACCAGCAAAAAAACAAAAAATATTTTTATTTTCAAAATCTTTTTTCCTCCTTCCTGTTGATTAGTTTTTTCATCTGACAGCTTTTTATTGCACACATTTTTTGACATTTGTTTTTAAAAAAAGGAGTTTTTAACCCATATGCTTACAGTTTGCGTTCCTTTTTGCACCGTATATGCTGCGCCCGATATCATGTCTCCCCAGGTTGATGAGATGCTCTACGGCGAGCAGGCAGAGGTTACCGATGAGGTCGGTGCGTTTTTTTCCATAAAAAGCGAGTACGGATACACCGGCTGGGTCACCAAGGACAGCTTGTTTGAGATTCTTTGTGAGCCAAACCATTTTGTTTCCTCACGTTGTGCCGACCTTTTGTTTGACGGATCGTATGAAAAGCGTCCCGTCATGTCTCTGCCCATGGGGGCAAGGGTTGACGTTGGGTTCTCCCACAAGGAGGATCGGTTTGGGTTTGCCGTGCTTCCCAGCAAGCGCATCTGGTATATTCACAAAGGGCAGATCACTCCTGTTTCCGCTCAAAAAAAGGGTTGTGTTGAGGAGGCTCGAAAAGGGCTTGTTGCGGTTGCAAGGGAATATCTCAACACCCCATACCGCTGGGGCGGACGCACCCACATGGGCATTGACTGCTCGGGACTTTGCTTCAACGCATATCGGTTCAACGGGCTGGATATCTGGCGTGATGCAGACGTTGACAGATCGGAAAACCTGAAAAAAATCTCCCTTGAGCAAGCAGAGGCGGGCGACCTGCTGTTTTTTGAGGGTCACGTGGCAATGTATCTGGGTGGCGGAAAAATCATTCACGCCACCGCACGCACTGGGGTTGTTTGCGAGGAGAACCTCAACGACCTGCCTGCACTGATGGAAAGATTTGTCACAGCCGCAACGATTTTTTGAGGAATAAACAACAGATTTTTGGACGAAATTTTTTATGAATAACATTTTTGTTCCCGCAGGTGAATTTGAAAAACAAAAACAGATCGCAGCATCACTTCGATCCGTCACAAAAAACAAAACCGCCTGCGTCATCACCTTTGGATGCCAGCAAAACGAGTCCGACAGCGAAAAGCTGCGTGGGCTTTTGGAGCTGTGCGGTTACACCCTGACCGAGGACAGCCGAACCGCCGACACCGTCATCATCAACACCTGCGCCATCCGTGAGCATGCAGAGCTGAGAGCGCTGTCCGAGGCGGGACAGTTTAAGGGCGCAAAGGAAAAGAACCCCAAAATGCTCATTGCCCTCTGCGGATGCATGGCACAGCAAAAGGGACGCAGAGATCAGCTGAAAAAAAGCTATCCCTACGTGGATTTTGTGTTTGGAACCGACAGAATACACTATCTTCCGCAGATGATAAAAGAAGCTATGAGCTCAAAAAAACGGCTTTCTTTTATCACCGACCTGCCTCACACAGAATTTGGCACCATCTGCGAGGGGGTTCCTGCCAAGCGTGAGAGCTCCTATGCCGCATGGGTCCCCGTCATGTACGGATGCAACAATTTTTGCACCTACTGCGTGGTTCCTCACGTTCGGGGCAGAGAGCGGTCTCGCAGCAAAGATCACGTGCTGGCAGAGGTAAAAGAGCTTGTAAGCAACGGATACAAGGACATCACGCTCCTTGGCCAGAACGTAAACTCCTATGACGGGGGATGCGATTTTGCGGAGCTGTTGACAGAATGCGCTTCTTTTGGCGGCGAATACCGTGTCAGGTTTATGACCAGCCATCCAAAGGACGCAAAAAGCTCCTTGATCCGCGCCATTGCGGATAACCAAAACGTTGCCAAGCATTTTCATCTTCCCGTTCAGTCGGGAAGCACCGAGATCCTCAAGCGGATGAACCGCCGCTATACCCGTGAGCAATATTTGGAAAAAGCGTTTGAAATAAAGCAAACCATTCCCGGAGTTGCCCTCACCACAGACATTATCGTAGGATTTCCCGGCGAGACCGAGGAGGATTTTTTGCAGACGATGTCGCTGGTGGAGCAGGTTGGGTTTGATATGATCTATACCTTTATTTATTCCCGCCGCCCGGACACTCCTGCGGAAAAAATGGATTGTCAGATCCCCCGCGAGGTGTCAAACCGTCGGTTTGCGGCGCTGTCTGAGCTTCAAAACGAGATGGCGCAGCGCATCAACGACGGACTGGTGGGGCAGACCCTGCGGGTGCTGTCCGACGGGCTCAACAAAAACGGGATACCCTGCGGAAGAAGCAGCGGAAACAAGATCGTCACATTTGATACACTTGTCCCCATGGGTGATTTTTGTGACGTTAGGATTACAAAAGCAGGCAACTACGCCCTTTCGGGTGAGCTTGTGAAATAAAAAAATTTTATATATTGTCATATTTGAAAGGAAAACAAAAAATGAACGAGAATCTTGCAAAAGCAACCGCACAGCTCTGTATGGCGCTGGAGACCTCCGACGAGCTGATGAATTACAATGCCGCAAAAGTGGCATATGAAGCAGACACCACTCTTTCCAAGCTGATCACCGAGTACAACGTGCAGGCAACTCTTTTGGAGCAGGAGGGCAAAAAGCCCGAGTCCGAGCGTGACACAAAGCTGATCGAGAGCATCTCTGCCCGTCTCCGTGAGGTATACGACGAGATCTCCGACAGCGTGGTGCTGAAAAACATGAGAGAGGCAGAGGAAGCTCTCAGCAACGTTATTGCCGAGATCAACCAAAAGATTCAGCTCTGCATCGAGCCCGATGCAGGCAACTGCACTCACGATTGCAGCACCTGCGGCGGCTGCCACTAAAAACAGTTTTTTCAAAAAATTTTTTTGGAGATGATTCTACATGGCACTTTCACCCTTGATGAAACAATACAAAGAGGTCAAAGCACAGCACCCCGACTGCATTTTGATGTGTCGGGTGGGAGATTTTTATGAAATGTTCTTTGAGGACGCAAAAATCGCCTCCCGAGAGCTGGAGCTGGTGCTGACAGGAAAGGACTGCGGACTGGAGGAGCGCGCTCCCATGTGCGGAGTTCCTTTTCACGCCGCCGATTCGTATGTTTCAAAGCTGGTGTCCCACGGGTTCCGTGTTGCCATCTGCGAGCAGATGGAGGATCCTGCCGACGCAAAAGGGCTGGTCAAGCGTGAAGTGGTGCGTATCATCTCTCCCGGCACCGTCACCGACGGAAACTGCCTGGAGGCAAAATCAAACAACTTTTTGTGCGCGGTATGGGGCGACAGTCAGGGCTGCGGCGTGGCTTTTTGCGATATTTCCACGGGAGAGATCTCTGCCACGGAAATGCTGGGCGAGGGAGCAGAGGCACTTCTCATCTCAGAATCCGCCGCATTTTCCCCAAAAGAGCTGGTTTGCGCCCCCTCCCTCTCCGACGGAGTAAAAAACGAATTTCGGCTTCGTTTCGGTACCCTTGCCACCACGGTGGAGGAGGATGTTTTTGACCTTTCCTCCGCAAGGGAGATGATTGCAGAGGTTTTTGGGCAGGATGCGCCGGAAACACAGCAGGAATACGCTCTTTGTGCCGTGGGAGGTCTGCTTCGGTTTGTAAAATCCACCCAAAAGACCGATCTTTGCTATTTCAAGCAGGTGGATTATTATTCCTGCGAGACCTTTTTGGGAATCGATCTGTCATCCCGCCGAAATCTGGAGATCTGCGAATCCCTCCGCGGAAAAACAAAAAAAGGTTCTCTTCTCTGGGCCATCGACCGCACCTCCACAGGTGCAGGCGGCAGATTGCTCCGCCGTCATCTGGAGCACCCGCTGGTGAACGAAAACGCCATCCGTGCCCGTCTTGAGGCGGTAAAAGAGCTATACGGCGACAGCGTGCTGAGAGGCGAGGTGGTTGCTTCCCTCAAGGGGATCACGGATATCGAGCGACTCACCACCCGACTTGTGTACGGTACGGCAAATGCCCGTGATCTCAAGGCGCTGGAAAAAACGATCACGCTGCTTCCCCGTATCAAAGACCTGATCTCCGTCTGCCGATCAAATTCGCTCAAGCAGCTGTTTTTGCAGCTTGATCCGCTGACAGACATCGGTGAGACCATCTCCGACACCATCGCCGATGAGCCCAGCGCACTTTTGCGTGAGGGAAATATCATCAAACGCGGCTGCAACGCCATGATCGACGAGCTGTGGGACATGGTCAACAACGGAAAGGCATGGATTGCACGGATCGAGGAGCAGGAACGTGAAAAAACAGGCATAAAAACCCTCAAGGTGGGATACAACCGTGTTTTTGGATACTATATTGAGGTGTCCAAGCAGAATGCGGACATGGTTCCCGCCGAATACATAAGAAGACAGACCCTAACCAACGGCGAGCGGTACGTCACCGAGGAGCTGAAGGACACAGAGAGCCGTGTCATCGGCGCAAGGGACAAGCTGTATGCTCTGGAATACGAGCTTTTTTCCGCATTGCGAAACTACGTGCTGTCCCATCTCGAACGCATCAAGACCACTGCGTCGGCACTGGCACAGCTTGACGTATTTTGCTCCCACGCACAGACTGCAAGAGAACAAAATTTTGTCTGTCCCGAGGTGGACAGATCCGACAAAATAAACATCAAAAACGGCAGACACCCCGTTGTGGAGCGGTTTTTGGAAGGTAATTATTTTGTTCCCAACGACTGCTCATTGGATTGCGGCGCCAATCGGCTGATGCTCATCACCGGCCCCAACATGGCGGGAAAATCAACCTTTATGCGGCAGGTGGCTCTCATCGTGCTTCTTGCCCAGATCGGTTCTTTTGTTCCTGCAACAGAGGCACGGATCGGCATTGTTGACCGAATTTTCACCCGTGTGGGCGCATCCGATGATCTTGCTTCCGGCAGCTCCACGTTTATGCTGGAGATGACCGAGGTGGCGGATATTCTCAAAAACGCCACAAAAAACAGTCTCATCATCTACGACGAGATAGGGCGCGGCACCTCCACATATGACGGAATGAGCATCGCCCGTGCCGTGGTGGAATACACAGCAAAAAAGATCGGTGCCCGCACCCTTTTTGCCACCCATTACCATGAGCTCACCACTCTTCCCCAGGAGACAGAGGGTGTGGTTAATTTTAACATTGCCGCAAAAAAACGGGGCAACGACATTGTGTTCTTAAGAAAGATCGTAAAAGGAGCCGCCGACGACAGCTACGGTATTGAGGTGGCACACCTTGCGGGAGTTCCCGCGCCCGTGGTAAAAAGAGCAAAAGAGGTTCTTGCCTCACTTTTGGCAGAGAACGGCGGAGCAAAAAGAGCTTCCTGCACGCCCTCGGAGCCGCAGGAAGAAAACGTCAGCTTTTCCTCCATCAGCAACGACCGTGTTTTGGAGCAGCTGAGACAGATGGACATAAACACTCTCACACCATATGAGGCAATTTCTTTCCTCTACCAACTGAAAAAGGAGCTTGACTGACATTGGGCTTTATCAACATTCTTGATGCCGAGACCTCCAACAAAATAGCCGCAGGCGAGGTGGTGGAGCGCCCCTCATCCGCTGTCAAGGAGCTGATGGAAAACTCTCTTGACGCAGGGGCAAAGAGCATTACACTTGAGATAAAAAACGGCGGAAAATCCCTCATCCGCGTCACAGACGACGGAAGCGGTTTTTTGCGGGAGGATATGCCAAAAGCGCTTTTGCGCCATGCCACCAGCAAACTGCAAAACGGGGATTCCGTCACAGGTATCCGCTCTCTGGGGTTCAGAGGAGAGGCCCTTGCCGCCATTGGCTCCGTGTCACGGTTTGAGATTATTTCCAAGCACCGCACCGAGACGGTGGGCACACGGCTGACCTGTGACGAAAACGGTATCGTCATGTGTGATACCGGCTGTCCCGACGGAACCACCGCCATTGTGCGTGACTTGTATTACAACACCCCCGCACGCCAAAAATTTCTCAAAAGAGATGCCACCGAGGGCGCTTCCTGCGTTGCCGTGGCAGAAAAAATGGCGCTTTCACACCCAAACGTGGCTTTTTCTGTTATTGCCGACGGCGAACGAAAGTTTTCGACCAACGGTGACGGAAAGCTTTTTGATGCAATATACGAGATATTCGGCAGAGATTTTGCCTCATCGGTCACCCACGTATCAAACGATTTTGAGGGCGTCTCCGTCCGCGGCTATGTTTCGCTTCCGGGGCACCCCAGAGGTAGCCGAAGCATGCAAAACTTTTTTGTCAACGGCAGATACGTCAAGACAAAAACCGCTCAGGCGGCTCTGGAAGAGGCGTTTCGCACCTACATCCCCGGCGGAAAATTTCCTGCCTGCATCCTTTTTATTTACCTTGATCACGAGAACGTGGACGTAAACGTGCATCCCGCAAAAACAGAAGTAAAATTTGCCTCGGAGCAGAGCGTTTTCCGTGCCGTTTATTATGCGGTAAAAAATGCTTTTGCCGCCCTTGACAACGTCGCCCCAAAAGAGGATGACAGCTCTTTGAAAGATTGTGAGGAGCAAAAACCCGCGCTGCAGCCAAATACGGAAAAGATTTTGACCGCTCCCGCCGGTTTTCAAAAACCAAAAGGCGAGAGTTTGGGAATTTCATACACAAAACAAAACCAAAACCCCGATCCCGCCGCTACCCAACGGGCGTTCAGGGCATTCAACCCCAACCTGTGGACAGATGGCTCTGCGGATCCCGCACCCCTGTACGGGCTGTTTGACAGTATTCAAATCCAACCCGATGCCCCTTCTTTGTCCCATGAGGAACAGATATTTGACACCGACTCCCTTGACGTCACGAGGATCGGTGTTGAGGAGAGGGATCAGGAGACCATTGCACCCCCGTCACCCCTCTGGCGGATGATCGGTCAGGCATACGATGCTTATATTTTTGTACAGACAGAAAGCGAGATTTTGGTCATTGACAAGCACGCCGCCCATGAGCGGGTTTTGTACGAGAATCTTGCCGGTTCAAAAGAGCTTCACGTGCAGACCCTTTTGGCAGGCATTCCGCTGAACGTAGGGAGAGAAAACGCCGCAATTTTGCTGGACAACAAGGACTTTTTGGCAGAAAAGGGGTTTGAGATGGAGGATTTTGGAGACGGGTGCATTATGCTTCGCACCGTTCCCATGTCCATATCAAAAACCAACCGTCTCGCCGAGATGATGGAGTCGTTTGCCGCAGATATTGCCAACGGAAACGGACTTTCCTTTGCGGAGCGTGTGGACAAAGCGCTTTACACCGTGGCATGCAAAGCAGCACTGAAAGCAGGAATCAAAAACCTGCCCCAAGCCGATGAGCGTGTGGTGGAAATGCTGATGGAAGACCCTTCGCTGTGCGTATGCCCCCACGGCAGACCTTTTGTATACAGGATCAAAAGGCGGGAGATCGAAAAACATTTTGACAGGTGAAGAATATGAGCTTTATTATTCATGAAAAATGCGGTGCCGCAAGGCGAGGCACCTTTGAGACGGTTCATGGCAACATAGAGACCCCCGTTTTTATGAACGTGGGCACAAGCGCCGCCATCAAAGGCGGTGTCAGCACCGCCGACCTCAAGGAGATCAAGTGCCAGGTGGAGCTTTCAAACACCTACCACCTCCACGTACGTCCCGGTGAGGATATTATTTATCAGCTTGGCGGTATCCACAAGTTTTTCAACTGGGACAAGCCCGTGCTTACGGACAGCGGCGGGTTTCAGGTTTTTTCGCTGGCACAGCTCCGAAATATAAAAGAGGAGGGTGTCACCTTTGCCTCCCATATGGACGGCGCAAGAGTTTTTATGAGTCCCGAGACAAGCATGCAGATCCAATCAAAGCTTGCTTCCACCATTGCCATGGCTTTTGACGAGTGCCCGTCCTCCGTGGCAGACCACAGCTATATCAACAACTCCATCGCCCGCACCACCCGCTGGCTGGAGCGTTGTATAAAAGAAATGGACCGACTCAACTCACTGCCCGAGACCATCAACAAAAACCAGCTTTTGTTTGGCATCGGTCAGGGCGGCGTGTATACCGACCTGCGTATCAAGCACATCAAAGAGATCGCGCAGTTTGACCTGCCGGGCTACGCTCTGGGCGGACTTGCGGTTGGCGAGACAGCCGACGAGATGTACAGAGTTATTGAGGAGTGCCACCCCTATCTCCCCGACAACAAGCCCCGCTATCTCATGGGTGTGGGCACGCCCGTAAATATTTTGGAAGCGGTGGACAGAGGAATTGACTTTTTTGACTGCGTAATGCCCTCCCGCAACGCCCGTCACGGAAACCTTTTTACCAGCCACGGGCTCATCAATCTGAACAACAACAAGTATATTCTTGATTCCCGTCCCATCGACGAGAACTGCGACTGCCCCGTGTGCAGGACCTATTCCCGCGCTTATATCCGCCACCTGTTCAAGGCCCGTGAGCTGCTGGCAATGCGCCTCTGTGTCATCCACAACCTGTATTTCTATAACAAGCTGATGGAGGAGATCAGAAACGCTATCAAAGACGGCAGCTGGAAGTCATTTAAAGAAGAAAAAGTCCAAACCCTTGGGAAAAAAGTGTGAAAAGAGCGCAGACTGCACCTGCCTGAAGGCGTGAAAAGAGATGCAGATTGGACGAACCGATCCCGAAGGCGTACTACCGTACGACGAGAGGTGAGGTTCGTTCAAAACACAAAAAAATACAAACAAAAAGTGCCAAGATTTTCTTGGCACTTTTTTACC
>JAZSRP010000042.1:0-4978 GCA_045538555.1 Eubacteriales bacterium | reverse complement strand
ATCACCGCTTCTGCAGACATTGGTCTGGAGGAGATCGATTCCGCAGTTGCAATGATCACCAGCGAGGCACAGCCCGATGCAACCATCATCTTTGGTGCTGCGCTTGATCCTACTCTTGAGGATGAGATGAGAATCACTCTGGTTGCAACCGGTTTTGATTCCGACAAAAAGGGCGCTGACGTCCGCAGACAGATCCAGCAGGCAGAAGCACAGCAAAAAGCCGCTTCTGCTGACGCTCCCGCTGCAGAGGCAGACGGTGCAACTGAGATTGACGACATTCTCAAGATGCTCAACAAGAGATAAAAACAAATATTATTTCGGAGATGCTTGAAACAGCATCTCCGTTCTTTTTTTGTCAATTTTTCAGAGAGTGTTTCATATCCTTGTTAAGGGAGGAGTGAAACAAAAGAAATGAAAATAGTTTTGGTACTCACGTCCATAACCTATGCCCAAAAAGCGCTGGATCTGCTGACAGAGAATGGGATTCCCGCGCGTTTGGTCAGATCCCGAAGCGTAAAAAAGATTCGTGGGTGCGGCTATGGCGTAAAATTTGACGAGAAGTATTCAGATGAAGCAGAGCGGCTTATCCAGTTACACAATATCCCAAATCTTGGGAGCGTGGAAGAGGAATGATATATTTTGACAACGCCGCAACGGGTTTTCCAAAAAGCGATGCTGTTGCAAGAAGCATGGCAGAAGCGCTCAACAACTGCGGAAACCCCGGCAGAAGCGGTCATCGGTTGTCTCTTGCCGGCGCACGTACGGTATTTGATTGCCGCAAAGCGCTGGCAAATATGTTTGGAACAGTGCCTGAACGGGTGATTCTCACTTCAGGTGCAACAGAATCGCTGAATATTGCCCTAAAAGGTCTTTGTCATGGAGTGACGGTAATATCAGACATGGAGCACAACGCTGTGCTTCGGCCGTTAAATACGTTGAGACGTGCGGGAAAAACGGTGATGAAGCAGTTTTCGGTTTCTGTACACGACGATATGCAGACGTTGTCAAACTTCTCGCGTGTTGCAAAAGGCGCATCTTTTGTTGCGGTTACTCACGGCTCCAACGTGTGCGGAAAAATTTTGCCGATAAAAGCGATGAGAGAATGCCTGCCAAAAAGTACTGTATTTATACTTGATGCATCCCAGACAGCAGGTCATATCCCTGTGGATATAAAAGAGCTTGGAGTTGACATAATTTGCATACCGGGGCACAAGGGGCTCTATGGGCCAATGGGCACCGGAGCAATGATTTTGCATCCAAAAACAGATCATATCCCTCGTCCTCTTTTGGACGGCGGAACCGGAACAGAGTCAAAAAACGCTGAGATGCCCGCCACACTGCCCGAAAGATTTGAGGCAGGAACCCAAAATGTCTGCGGCATTGCAGGACTTCTTGCGGCAATAAAAGAGCATACTTTTTGTCAGAGAGAAAAAACAGTGTTTCAATATATCCTGGATTCTATGAGGCGAATGGTTGACATAACAATGTATGGGGCGCCTGTGGAATCGGTGGATGATTACGTTCCGGTGATACTGTTCAACAAGAACGGAATGGTTTGTGAGGAGGTATGTGACCGACTCACTGAGAGTGGAATTGCCTGCCGTGCAGGGTTTCACTGTGCGCCGTTGGCACACCGTGCTTTGGGGACGTATGAGTCGGGCGGTGTGCGTATCAGCTTTGGGAGAGATTCTACACTGCGCCAAGCGGACAAATTTTTGGATGCCTTGTCACAAATATGAAAAGGTTGATATTGTCCCCGAATTTTGGGGAGCAATATCAACTTTTTTGTTGACAGTCAAAGCGATTTTGAATACAATCGAAGTATACAAAACGAACGGATATTTATTATGAAAGAATACTTGATATCTTCAAAAAATCTGTCTGTGTCTCTGATCTCCTACGGAGCTGCTGTCAAGGATGTGATATTTGACGGCGTTTCTGTGGCGGCGGGATTTGACAGTGCAGAAAAATACACCAATGACACCTGCTATTTTGGCGCTGTGGTGGGCAGAACAGCCAACCGTTGCAGCGGAAAAACTATTATTGACGGCAAGGAATATCATCTTTCGCTAAATGAGAACAAAACCACACATCTTCACGGCGGTTGGCGCGGGTTTTCAAAAAAGATATGGTCACCCTCGCGAGTCACAAACAACTCTGTCACTTTTTCTTTTGTTTCGCCCGACGGTGACGAGGGTTATCCCGGAAACCTTGTTGCAAACGTGACATATACGGTAGAGGAAAACCGCCTCATCATCGCATATGACGCTGTTTGTGACAGAGATACGTGGGTATGCCTCACCAATCATACGTATTTTTTGGTCAACGGAACTGAAGGTATATTTGGAACAAAATTGACTGTTGACGCAGATAGCGTTTCCACGTATGATGCAACGATGTGTACATCGGGCAGAGAAGCAGTGAAAGGCGATCTTGATTTTCGACGGGAAAAACCGATACGGCGTGAATACGACCACAATTATTTTCTCAATAAAAGCACAAAAAAGAACTTTGGGTCAAAAGAGCTGTTCTTTGCTGCACGTGCAAGGGGAGAGGTGAACCTGTCTGTGTGGACGGATATGCCCTGTGTTCAGTTATATACGGGTAATTTTATTCCCGAAAAAACTTCAATAACTCATGGCAGGGTTATTGGCAAAAATTCTGCACTATGCCTTGAAACTCAGTACGAGCCCGGATTTCAGTCCCGGGGAGAATGTGTATTGAGAAAAGGCAAAAAATTTGACAGTATGACGGTTTTCGTGTTTGAAAATGATGTATAATCGTGCAAAACTGTATTGAATTATTTTTATAAATATGATATAATACTTGATAATTATATTTTTGAAATTATTGTAATAAAGATAAAGGAGAAGAGCAATGGCAACCTATTTTGAAAAAGAATCACATACATTCAGCGAGTACCTTTTGGTGCCCGGATATTCCTCCGCTGAATGCATTCCTTCCAACGTCAGTCTGAGAACTCCCGTTACCAAATTTTCAAAAGGTGAAACACCGACCATATCGATCAATATCCCTCTGGTGTCCGCTATCATGCAGTCGGTTTCTGATGACAAAATGGCAATTGCCCTTGCAAAGGAAGGCGGTCTTTCCTTTATTTATGGTTCGCAGTCCGTGAAAGATGAGGCAGATATGGTTCGCCGTGTCAAAAACCACAAGGCGGGATTTGTTTATTCGGATTCCAATATCCGCAGTGACGCCACTCTTGCCGACATTCTTGCACTGAAAGAGAAAACCGGTCACTCCACCGTAGCAGTTACCGATGACGGCACAGCCAACGGAACATTGCTTGGCATCGTCACCTCACGTGATTACCGTGTGAGCCGCATGAGCCGTGATACCAAGGTGAGCGAGTTTATGACTCCGTTTGACAAGCTGCTTTTTGCATATGAGGGAACCTCTCTCAAAGAGGCCAATGATATTATCTGGGACAACAAGCTCAACTCGCTCCCCATCATTACCCGTGACCGCAAGCTCTGCTATTTTGTGTTCCGCAAGGACTATGATTCCCACAAGGAAAATCCCCTTGAGCTCCTTGATGCCGACAAGCGTTATATGGTAGGCGCAGGTATCAATACCAGAGACTACGAGGAGCGTGTTCCTGCATTGGTAG
Organism: Eubacteriales bacterium; assembly: GCA_045538555.1. GTDB lineage: Bacteria > Bacillota > Clostridia > Oscillospirales > CAG-382 > Coliplasma. The sequence goes on along the minus strand of JAZSRP010000042.1, from coordinate 1,347 downwards.
AGGCGGGCGCAGATGTTTTGTGCATCGACTCGTCTGAGGGATTTTCTGAGTGGCAGGCCCGCACTCTTGCTTTCATCCGTGAAAAATACGGTGATACCGTAAAAGTAGGCGCCGGCAATGTGGTTGACAGAGAGGGATTTCTTTTCCTGGCAAAAGCAGGAGCTGATTTTATAAAAATCGGTATTGGCGGTGGCTCTATTTGCATCACCCGTGAGCAAAAAGGTATCGGCAGAGGTCAGGCATCTGCTGTCATTGAGGTTGCACAGGCAAGAGATGAGTATTTCAAGGAGACCGGTATATATATTCCCATTTGCTCCGATGGTGGTATCGTGTATGATTATCACATCACACTGGCTCTTGCAATGGGCGCTGATTTTATCATGCTTGGCAGATATTTTTCCAGATTTGATGAGAGCCCCACAAACAAAGTAAATATCAACGGCAGTTATATGAAAGAATATTGGGGCGAAGGCTCTGCGCGTGCGCGCAACTGGCAGAGATATGATATGGGCGGGGACAAAAAGCTTTCGTTCGAGGAGGGTGTTGACTCCTATGTGCCCTATGCCGGTTCCCTCAAGGACAACGTGGGACTCACACTTTCAAAAGTTCGTTCAACAATGTGCAACTGTGGTGCACTGACCATCCCTGAACTTCAGGAAAAAGCAAAGCTCACTTTGGTCTCTGCAACCAGCATCATTGAGGGCGGTGCACACGACGTTCTTCTGAAAGACAAAACCGCCACTGCAATCAAATAGCATTTCAAAGCAAAAAAGCCGAGGCAAATGAGCAGGGTTGCTAAGGACAGTTATCTTTAATAAAAACGGAATTTGTCACACAAATTCCCTGCTTGTGACAGTATAAGACAAAACTACCCGAAGAAGAGAAACGTAAAACTCTTTTTCGGGTAGTAATTTTTTTAGTGATATTCTTTGCTACGCAAAGAGTGATATGATTGCCGAACGGCAATCGTGATATTAAAACCTACGGTTTCAGTGTTATTTTATTCGCCAAACTCGGCGTAGCCGAATATCACGATGCGAAGCATCATATCACTGCGAAGCAATATCACTCGCCGAATGAATAACCCCACAAAACTATGTTTTGCGGGGACCCCATGAGGCGAATAAAACTGCGAGACTTCCTTGTGAGAAGTCTCGCAATGCCTCGGCTTTTGTTTTGTGAATAAAAAGTGCTTGTCACGCAACAGGCCACTGGGAGATCGCGCCTGCGTCCATCTGAACCATAAGTACAACGTCAGCACCGTCAAAGATACCGTCGCCGCTTACTTCAATTGCGTCAAGGATCGCCTGATCGATCTCAATTACGGTTGCGTCAACCTGACGTGCA
>JAZSRP010000010.1:0-20307 GCA_045538555.1 Eubacteriales bacterium | reverse complement strand
CGCACAGAGCAAAGCCGATTTTATAAATAAATTGGAAATCTCCTTAAAAGAGTGTTCGGAAACCGAATATTGGCTTGAACTGATTTTTAGAAAAGGTAAAATAACAGAAATAACCTACAAGGATTTACGCAACAAATGCGGCTCAATTAGGCGCAGACTTATCGCCGCCATTACCACCGCAAAGGGAAATGGTTGAGGACAAATGTGAGTTTTGAGCAAAGCTCAAAAATATGTTTTACAGCAGTACGGTATAACATATCGAAGAAGAAAGGAGTTACTATGTACGATATTCAAAGCAGATGGAAGTTTGAAGACGACGTTTTGAGATACTATGGTTTGAGGAATCAGCCCAATATGTTCAAAAATGCTGTTAAACTTACCAAGAAGCAAAAAACTATCGTTGAAAAGCTCCCCTGTGATTTGACAGATGACGAAATTAGCATATTGAAAAATCTCATTGGTGCACAGATTGTGAAATTCGAAAGTAAGAGAGTAATTCCTTCTAATTTGGACGAAGCAAGATTTTGCACAACTTGTATAGCAAACGATTTTATGATTCTGGGTATCGAATTTGATGCAGAGGGCAAATGTCCGATCTGTCAATCCGCAGAAAAGACAAAAAATCTGAAAAGCATCCTTCCAATCATGAATACATTCCCAAGAGCAAAGAAGTCGCGCTTTGACGTTGCCGTGTTTTATACGGGAGGCAAGGATTCTACATACTTACTGTATTATTTGTCAAAAGTGTTAAATCTTCGCGTTTTGGCGCTTACTTGGGAAATTCCCTATATGTCCGAATGCGCAAAGAAAAGCATTGAAAATGCCAAACAATTGCTTGATTCGGTTGAATTTATCAGCCGAAAAATTTCAAATGACGATTTAAGGAAGATATATAAAAAGCTATACTCTTTGAGCGAAAACACCTGTGCCTGTCCCTCTCTTGCATATGTGTTATTTTATCCCGAGCTTGTTGCAAACAAAGTACCGTATTTCGTTGCGGGAAACGAGCCCGCACAGTTGCTCAGCTTATATTTCAATCATATGGCACCTCAAATTGCTTACACGTTTCCGAAAAACAAATTCCTGAATTTCTTCCTGAACTGCGGTCGAATTTTAACACTTCATCCACCGTTGAGAAAGGGGCAATTCCATACCCTTGCCACGATGAAGCAGCTCGCATACCGCGATAGTAAGATTAAGAATTTGGCAGGATATTCCAACCAACTCGTCTATAACATCTGCGAAGCCATCAAGGAAGTTCCAAATATCCTGAGTCCGTTAAAAAGAACGATCCGTTCGTCCTCTTGGTCGGGCAATATTCCCGCATTTGTGCAAGTGGATTTTGATGAAATATGCGGTGGCGTTTATGAGTGGAGAAAAATAAAGGATACCATCATTCGTGAGTGCGGTTGGGTTGCTCCCGAACAAAACGAAAAGGGATTACATACAAGCTGCAAAATTGAAAAATGCAAGGAGCATTCGCAATTTGCAAGATTTTATCATATGAGAAGTACGATGATCCCATTCAGCGCACTTGAAATCGCAATTGCGAGCCGAAGCAACAATTTGTCGAGAGAGGACGCATTGGCGGAGTTAAAAGCCTCGCTTGGCTTTTCTCTTGATGAAATAACCGAGTGCGCAATCATGCGGCAGTATTTTGAATCATGAACGCAGTAGTTTTTTATTCAAATACAGGTCAGAGCAAGGCAATCGCGACGTACTTTGCAAATCAATTAGGGTATCCGCTTGCGGATATGGAAATAAAATGTGCGGAGTATTATCAAAATCTTGTTCTTGTGTTTCCGGTACACTGCCAAAACATTCCCGATATTGTAAAGAGTTTTTTGAAGAACATATCGGTTGAAAATCTAACGGTTGTCGCTACCTACGGAAAAATGTGCTGTGGAAACGTTCTATATGAAATTCAAAAAAAATATCAAAAGAATATTGTCGCGGGAGCGTATATTCCTACGAAACACTCCTACATAGACAATGACGATGCTTTCTGTGACCTTGATGAACTAAAGCCCATCGTTGAAAAAGTCAAAGAGCCTTCGTATATACAACTCCTCAGACTTTATAAAAATCCTTTAGCTGATATTTTCCCCAAACTAAGAAGCAGGATTGGGCTTGCGATACAGAAAAGTGAAAATTGCAATGGCTGTAATCTTTGCGCCGAGCGTTGCTCCTTTGGAGCGATAAAATCGGGCACAACAAACCGCAAGTGCATTAGATGCCTGAAGTGTGTTGAATCCTGTCCACGTCAAGCCTTGAAGATCAAGTTGGGCATGCCGTTAAAGCTATATTTGCGCAAGAAAAAATCAAATAAAATTATCATTTATGTTTGAATGATATGTTTCCGAAAACGGCTAAAAATTCAGGGACAAATGTTACTTTCGAGCGAAACTCGAAAGTTCGTTTTACAGCAGTTTAGTATAACATATGGAAAGGTAAGAACGAATGTATTACACATATATTCTTGAAAACAACCAAAAAACCTTCCTATTTGTAGGAACTACTACCAATTTGAAACAGGTGATCAAAGACCGCAAAAACGACGATGTGTATTTGGTGGATTGTTCAAATTTGGTATATTATGAGGTAAGCGATAGCGAAGAGAAGGCACTTGAAAAAGAAAATGCTATAAAAACAATGACACGGGCAGAACGAGAAAGACTGATAAAAGCGTTTAATCCCAATGAACAGGATTTGTCAAAAGAATTGTAAATAAATATACCTTTTGGCTTTACAACCCCCGTTTTTGGCACAAAAATATACCTTTTGGAGTCGCCACCCACGTCGAGTCCGTCGTGTGTCTCACACGACGACTCGACAATGAATTGCAACCTAACGGTTGCGTGAATTGAGTGCGTCTCACTCATGAATTGGCTTCGCCATGAATTGCGCCTGCGGGCGCATAAGGTAGGACGCGCAATTCAATTCATGGAGGAGGCGGAACGCCGACGAGAAATCATGATGCGATAGCATCAATTCATGACGGCATCGCCGTCAATTCATCCTCAAAAGTGACGCATAGCGTCAATTCATGGAGCATAGCGAGAAATATATCGATTGCTCGCAATGCGAGCAAATATCGAGTTGCGAAGCAACATATCGACAAATGCTACAAAACAAAGGAGCAAGACAAAATGACCGATAATAAGAACCAACTACGAGAGGACGCTATAGGATTTGCAAGCCAAGGCTAACTAACAGATAAACTGAATTTGACAATGGAGTTGGTGTTTGTGAAAAAGAAAATAATCAGCGATATTCGGTTGTTTAAGAGTGAATCACAAAATGAATTTGGTGGTTACATTACCGACTCTTTTGGTGATAAGAAGTTAAATGCTGTTATCAAACGAGTGGTTATGAAATTACGAGAGAACGAATTCTGTCTTGGAGAATTTGACCATCTGTATGTCAATTTTACCACTTGTGATGTTGATGGAAATATAAACTTATCCGATAAAGTGGATAGGTATCATCCGCGGTATAGATATTGCGATGTTCATATAGATGATGACTTGTTCAAAAAGCTTGGTTCTCCCGAATCTTGGAACGATATTATTCATTGGATAAGCACTATTCTTGTCACTTATTATATTTCTGTAGATTTTGATGAAACGCGTATCTTTTCTTGTGTTCAGCAGGCAGTTGAGCAAGGTGAAGATATGTTAATGAAATTCAAAGAAAAAATCAGCGCAAAACGAAAAGCTGTAATTTTCTTGCGCTTCCTTGATTCTTGTAAATTCTATCCGCTCTTGAGAGTGTATGATGCGGAAGATAATTTGCTTTTTGAAAAGGACTTGCCTGAAGCTGTTATGCTGGATTATCTTGGTGATATTCAAGTCAGCGCAAAACGGGTGACGATAAAACCCAGAAAGAACGCATTTACAAAACAGACCAACCCATTGGTTTTTGAATACTAACAGTTAAACAAATTCCAATATATCAATCGCTTTGGTAGACTTCCTACCAAAAGAAACAACTGTGGAATCTATAGTGTATCTCACACGTCAGATTCAACAATGAATTGCCGCCGGCATGAATTGCCCTGCGGGGCATGAGGAAACACGGCAATTCAATGATAAAAGGGATCCCCGCATTTGCGATGCATTGAAATAATTTTTTGAACCAAAGCAAAAGGAGAAAAACCATGTCAACACTCTGCCCATACGCAAAAAAATGCGGCGGTTGCAGTCTGCAAAACCTGACCTATCCCGAGCAGCTGCTTCACAAGCAGGCACGCATCATCAAGATGCTGGGCAGATACTGCCGTGTGGAGGGTATCATCGGAATGGATGACCCGCTGAAATATCGCAACAAGGCGCAGACAGCATTTGATTTTCGAAACGGCAGAGCGGTGTGCGGAATATATCATTCTGCCTCAAGAAAGGTTCTGCCGGTAAAAGAATGTCTGCTTGAGGACAGCGTTTCCTCCCGTATTGCCCACACGGTTTGTCAGCTTTGCAATCAGTTTGGCATCAAGGTTTTTGACCTGCGTAGCGGAAAAGGTTTTTTTCGTCACGTGCTGGTGCGCCGAAGCTTTTCTACCGGTGACACTATGGCGGTACTGGTGACCGCAGAGGGAGCTTTTCCAAAAAAAGCAGAGTTTTGCCGTGAGCTGACAAGGCGCCACCCCCGGATCACCACCGTGGTATGGAACGTAAATGATACCGATATCCCCTTGTTTTTGGGGCAAAAAAGCGAGGTTTTGTACGGAAACGGATTTATTTCCGACCGTCTCTGCGGATTGACATTCAGGATCGCTCCCCATTCCTTTTATCAAATAAATCCCATACAGGCAGAGGTCTTGTACAACAAGGTGCTTGAGTTTGCCGACCCTCAAAAAGACCAGACTGTGGTTGACGCATACTGCGGAACGGGAACCATCGGGCTGGTTTTGGCACAGAGGGCAGGCCGTGTCATTGGAGTTGAGCAAAATCCGTCTGCTGTGGATGATGCAAAATTCAACGCCTTCCAAAACGGAATCGACAACGCCTCCTTTGTCTGCGACGATGCGGGAAAATGGATGTCACGATTTGCACTTGAGGGAAAAACCGTTTCCACAGTGGTGACAGATCCTCCCAGAGCCGGCTGCAGCAGGGAATTTTTGGACTCGCTCCTTCAACTGACTCCAAAAAAGATCGTGTATGTTTCATGTAATCCCGAGACGCTCTCCCGTGACCTTTTTGTGCTGAAAAAGGGCGGATACAAGGCAAAAAAGATTCAGCCCGTAGATATGTTTCCTTTTACGGGACACGTGGAATCAGTCGTGTTGATGTCTCAGGGCGGGTAGAGTGTACAGTTTTGATACCTGATGGGAAAGGATATTAAAATGGATGACTGGAGATTAAGTGGGCAAGAAGAATACCTAAAGGGTTTGACTTTTTATAAAATCAGATTTCCGGATTTTTGGCAGAAAGCATATGATGAGAAAAATGCGTTTTATCAAATGATCTCAACAGAGGGACATCGGTTTGTTGAACAGATGCAGCGGGGAGAAGATTATCTGGAAGGCGAAAAGATTCAACACTTCTGGCATGAACATTGCGAGTTCTGCTGGGAGAAAGCGACAACTGATAAGGAATGCGTTTTCTACTGCACGAAAGATATGCGCTATTGGGTATGCCCAGACTGTTTTAAAGATTTTAAGAATTCATTTGGATGGGTAGAAAAAGATTCAACCGAGCTATTTGATGAGCAGGAGTAATAGTGTGGTCAACGGCATATTCCTGACGCCGAGGGTCGTGTGGACAGTGTAGATAACAGCATTTTTATTCACGCTGTTGTCCCAAGGCACATCGAGACAGTTGTTCTTTTGGAGCAAAAGGAACCCAAAAAGGGATGATGCCCACGCATCCCTTGATACGGGCAAAGCCCTACTTGGATTGACTGACAGTCACACAAGGATGACTCCCCCGCTGTGGCCGCTGCGGGAATTGCCATCACTCTCCTCAACCTGTTTTATATCGCAAAAGCAATGGACCTCACCGAAAAATCCAAATCAAAAACAAAAATAAAAAAATAATCCATACAGATCCTGCCGCAGCGAGGTAAAAAATATGAAATCCATGACCAAAAAGCAAAAAATATTTTTTCTGTTTCAGATAGTCTGCACCGCCGCCATCATTCCCATGCTGTTTCTCAAGATGTCGGGGAATTTTGACGACAGGTATGGCATTATGGTCCTGCTGCTGGGGCTGTCCCTCCTTTGTGCTTATTTTGTGGAAACAAACAGCGCAGACCCGGCAGTTTTTAGGCGCAGACGGGTATCGCTCATCTGCAGCTGCATCTGCCTTGGGTGCTGGGCGCTGATGCTGGTTATCGGGATCATCAATCCATAAATATATTTTTAAATAGGGAGAAACACCATGGAAATTATAGGAAAAACCCTTGAGCTCCGCAGTATGAACATCAGAGAGTTTCACGCTCTCTGCAAAAAATACCAGCCTGATCCCGTGGCAGAGGAAGCCCCCTACGTATACCTGCGTGAAGAGGCAGACGAGCTTTTTGAACGGCTCACTGCCCGACAAGAGTGGTTTCCCGTGTTGGGAATTTTTACAAAAAACAATGAGATTATCGGATTTTTCACATTCAAGCGTATCGTATTTTCCGAGAAACGCTGTGAGATCGGCATTGCCCTTGCCTCCGATGAATACAAAAACAAAGGGTATGGCACTGCAGCACTTTCCATGGCACTGAAATATGCCAAGGGCACGCTGGGCCTCACTCGTGTTTATGCTGATACAAGCAGCAACAACAAATCCATGATCCATCTGTTGGAAAAGCTGGGGTTCCAAAACATTCGCACCCGTAAAAACGGGTTTGCAAAAAACGGTACCGTCTCTGACAAATTGGAGTACGTCAAGGTTTTGTGAAACGGTGAAAAAAATAAAAAAGATATGCTTTTTTGATAAAGCATATCTTTTTTTGTTACAACAGCTTTGATAGTTGCCGTATAGTGTCGGGGGAACACTCGGGAGTGGATTCCAGCGGGAACGGGATGCCCAGCGCCTTGTATTTTGTGATACAAAGCTTGGAAAAAGGAAGCAGCTCGATCCCCGTTACGTTTGAAAATCCGCAGACAAGCTCTTTTATTTTTTTTATCGATTCCTCACTGTCCGTCAGTCCGGGCACCACCACATGGCGCACCAGCACGGAAACTCCGGTTTCCTCCGCCAGCTTCAAAAAATCCAGCGTTTCAAAAAGCGAAAAACCGCAGTACCTCCGGCAATCCTCGTCTGCAGGAAATTTTATGTCACACAAAACTGTGTCCGTGTGCAAAAGAACATTTTTTTTGCCATCTCTGCTCCCACCCACACCTGAGGTGTCAAGGGCAGTGTTTATCCCGTGTTTTTTTAGGGATTCAAAAAGCTCTGCCACAAATTCGCTCTGGCACAACGGCTCGCCTCCCGAAACTGTGACGCCGCCATTTGTGCCAAAATACGGACGGTAGCGCAGCACTCTGCTCACCACATCCTCCACGTCATACTCCTCACCGCCAAAAAAGGGCTGGGTGTCGGGGTTGTGGCAATATACGCATCGATTTGGACACCCCTGCAAAAACACACCAAACCTGACTCCCGGTCCATCAGAGCAGGCAAGACTTTGAAACGAATGAATCTTTCCTTTCATACCATACCGTCACACAAAGGAGTGGAATGTGCGGGAGATCACCTCGTCCTGCTGTTCCTTTGACAGCTTGTTAAAGCTGACTGCATAGCCGGAAACCCGTACGGTCAGGTTGGGATATTTTTCGGGATGCGCCTGTGCATCAAGAAGCGTTTCACGGTTGAGCACGTTGACGTTGATATGCTGTGCTCCCTGTGCAAAATATCCGTCAAGAATGGAAACAAGGTTTGAAATCCTTGCACCCTCATCGTTGCCCAATGCCTGCGGAATGATGGAAAATGTGTCCGAAACACCGTCACGGCAGTCCGAATACGGAATCTTTGCCACAGAGTTCAGTGCCGCAAGAGCACCGTTTTTCTCTCTGCCGTGCATAGGATTTGCTCCGGGTGCAAAGGGTGCGCCGGCGGGTCTGCCATCGGGAGTTGCTCCCGTTTTTTTGCCGTATACCACGTTTGAGGTAATGGTCAAAACCGACAGTGTATGCTCCGCATTGCGGTAGCAGGGTGTTTTTCGAAGCTCGGTAATAAATTTGTGTATCTGCTCCAGCGCGATGCTGTCTGCTCTGTCGTCGTCGTTTCCGTAGGCAGGATACTCGCCCACTGTCTCAAAATCTCTGATAAGACCGCTCTCGTCACGAATCACCCTGACACGGGCATATTTTATGGCAGAAAGAGAATCCGCCACCACAGACAGCCCCGCCACGCCAAATGCCATATAGCGGTGAACGTCCGTATCGTGAAGCGCCATCTGGGTCTTTTCGTAGGCATATTTGTCGTGCATGTAGTGAATCATGTTCATGGCGGTGACATAGGTGAAGCAGAGCCACTCACGGTATTTGTCCAAAAGCGATACGACAGCGTCATACTCAAGATATTCCCCCTCGTAGGGTGTGCCTGCGGGTCCCACCTGCTCTCCGGTTTTTTCATCACGCCCGCCGTTGAGAGCCATGAGCAAAAGCTTGGCAAGGTTTGCCCTTGCACCAAAAAACTGCATATCCTTTCCGGTTCGCATTGCGGACACACAGCAAGCAATGGAATAATCATCGCCGTAGATGGGACGCATCAGGTCGTCGCTCTCGTATTGAATGGAATCGGTATCACAAGACACCTGTGCACAAAACCTTTTCCAGCCCTCAGGCAGAGATTTCGACCACAAAACCGTGAGATTGGGCTCTGCAGAAGGAGAAAGGTTGTACAGCGTGTTGAGCATACGAAAGCTGCTTTTTGTCACCAGCGTCTCTCCGTCATCACCCATCCCGCCAAGGGATTCGGTGATCCACATGGGATCTCCCGCAAACAGCTCGTTGTATTCGGGAGTGCGGAGGTGGCGCATCATCCTCAGCTTCAGCACAAAGCCGTCTACCAGCTCCTGTGCACCCTCCTCATCCAGCGTTCCTTCATCAATATCACGCTGAATATAAATATCAAAAAAGGTGGAAACTCTGCCCAAGCTCATTGCGGCTCCGTTTTGCTCCTTGTTTGCCGCAAGGTATGCAAAATAAGTCCATTGAATCGCCTCATGAGCGTTGGTCGCGGGGAGTGAAATATCGATCCCGTACATCATCGCCATTTCCTTGAGCTTGCCCAAAAAAGCTATCTGCTGAAACAGCTCCTCCAGCTGTCGAATACTGTCGGCATTTTGGGGCTTTGATGCAAGGAGCGATTTGTCTTTTTTCTTTTCATCTATCAGCCGATCCACGCCGTACAGCGCCACACGACGATAGTCACCAATAATCCTTCCCCTGCCATAAGCATCCGGAAGCCCTGTAATAAGTCCGCAATGACGGCACGCTCTGATAGAATCGCTGTAAACACGAAAAACTCCGTCGTTGTGGGTGGTGCGGTAAGTAAATTCTTCCTCCACCTTGTCCGAAAGTGTATACCCGTACGCTCTGCAGGCCTTGCGGGTCATATTTATACCGCCAAAGGGGTTGACACCTCTTTTCAGCGGCGAATCCGTCTGAAGTCCCACGATCAGCTCGTTTTCTCTGTCAACGTATCCGGGCTTGTAAGCGGTGAGTGAGCTGACGGTCTCCACGTCAATATCCAGCACACCGCCTTTTTTGAGCTCTTCTGCAAAAAGCGCCTCGGCTTTTGCAAGAATCTTTTTTGTTCTGGCGGTGGCACCTTTCAAAAAGGAATGGTCTCCCTTGTAAGGCGTGCGGTTGCTCACCACAAAATCCCGCACATTGATGCTTTCCTTCCATGCAGTACCAACAAATCCTCTGTATGCGTTTCTTTCCATTGATCTTTCCTCCGAATCGCTCACAAAAAATATAAAAAGGCAGCTTCCGATACCACGAAAACTGCCCAGACGGTCGGCTCAAATATCTCCCCCGACTCACTGTGGTAATCTCCACACTTTACGCCGTCAGAATCCGAGGGACACTTTATGTTCTTATTATAACTGCATCACCGTTGCTTGTCAACCCAAAATTTTGTTTTGAAAATATTCCGTGTGCACGCTCATACTTGATGGCGTTGGCTCTGGGCGACCCAAAGGTCAGCATATAGTATTTTTTTCCGCAGGTGAGGGCAATGCTGTTGCGGTAATATACCTGCATTCCCTTGATATCACGGGTCAAAAGCTCTATTTCTCCCACTCTGAGACACTCCGGATCAAAGGACACACTGCCTCTCGAGATCTCCTTTTGGCTATGGTCCGCACCAACCTCATACAGCGATGCATCGGGATCGGAAAGAAAAGAAAAATCTCCCTTTTCTATCAGCTCAAAAGCGTATTTCCACTGCCACTCCGCATATTCTGTCACGGTCTCAAAATCAAGACCCTGAAGATAACCGCTTGTATCGTATTTCATTTCAACTCCGCAGTGACGGCAGAAAAACACGTCGCCTTTTGACTCCATGCTGCCACATTTTTTGCATTTTGGGCAGGCAAAAAAGAGGCATTCCATATACTCCGCAAGATCTTTTCCCTTGTATATCTCTTTTTTTTCACGCTGACGGGCATATGCGTCCTCAAAAAGGTCGTTTTTGATGACGGATTCTACCTCCTCAAGAGACATATCCGCCAGCTGCCGGGGCGAATATACTCCCGCCACAGAAAGATGCGTCCTGCCTCGGCGGGATTTTTTTGACCAGCGGGGGCTGGTGAGGTATCCGCCGCTTATCCTCAGGTTGACCAGATGCGCTTTTGAGCTCTTTGCCAGATATGCCGTTCCCTCGGGATGCTCACCCGTCACTCCGTCCCAGGAGCGGTTGCCCTCCACAAAAATGCACACTCCTGCGCCCGTAGAAAGAACACGCTTGACCGAAAGAACGGTGGATACGGCTCCTGCTCCTTTTGGGCGGGAGATGGGGGCAAGAAAGAACTGCAGCAGTTTTGAGGCAAATCCTGCGCGAAAAACATGCTCACCTGCCACAAAATAAAGCTGCCTTTTTGACGCGATCCCCACAAGAACCGGATCAAGGTTCAGGTTGTGATTGGCAAATACCAAAAACGGTCCGTCGATTTTTTTTATGGATTCAAAAGAAAATTTGTATTTCCACACAAAAATTGGTTTTAAGAGAAATTTCAACACTCCAAAAACGATTCGGTGAAACCGTTGATTTCCTTTTGAGTACGGATTTTTTCGTTTTGCGCCTGATTTTTTATCCATGCGTTCTCCCTCTGCAAAACACTCAGTTCTCTCAGCAAAATCTCTTTCAAATACTCGGGTTTGGGGTCTCTCAAGAGGGGCTCTGTTTCGTATTTGTGCTCACACAGCTCCAGCCGAAAAACAGCCCTGCCCCACACAGCAGGATCGGTCTTTACCGAAAAATCCCACAGGTTGCAGTCTGCAATGAGACCTAAAAGATAAACGTCAAACATCAGCTCGCCGTTTTCTTTCAAAAAGTCACCGTTTTCAAACCTTCCCGCCGACAGCTTTTCCAAATCCTCGGCATCCAAACAGCTATCAAAAACCGTTTCAAAGCTGATTTTGCCATTGTTGCAATCAACCGAAACGCTGACACCCGTCCCCACACCATAAAGCAGAGATACCGACAGCATCACCGACAGTATCATTGCAAAATCCTGCTCGGAACCTTTTGAAAAAAGGCCGTATCTGATTTTCCCCACTCCTACCGTAAAGCAAGCGGGCGCCAGATACTCTCTTGCCAGGTCAAACAGCCCCTCGGAAACCGCTGTTACCGAAAAAGGTCTTTTTTGATCTCGGGGAGAGCCCGCCAGTATTCTCAGATACTCCGTCAAGTGGGCATAAAACCTCAAAACGCTGCGGTTGGACTCTCCGTCGGAACAGGCGTTCCCTCCTGCGGATATGTACATTTGACGCTGGTATCCGGGGATCAAGCTCATTATTTCATTTATATGCCTGCGTAATGATACCGTAACCACACTGCACACCAGCACAAAAAAACCGTTTCCGCGCACCATGCTGGTGCCAAAAACAGAAGGGAGCTTGAGATCAACATCCGCAAGCTCCCCGGGGTTCAGTGCTTTTATTGCCGCCAGATCCTCCTGCGACAAAAAATTATCTATCCTGGTCCCGATACGAATAGGCACCGTACGCATATCTGCGCTTTTGTTGCGATACCTCAATATTCTGTCATCGTCCAGCAAAAGGATCGGGTGCTCGTGTTGTGACAGTTGATGTGACATTGAATCAATGCAGGAATCAAGGTGAGCAAAAAAATCTATTTTCATATCGCCTCATTACCTTGCAAAAAGATTCTGTTTTTCAAAAATCAACAATCAATTTTTTCCGTAATAGCTGCTATATTTTTTTCCATAGCTGTAATCGTAGCCATAAGAATACCTTGAGAAGGTACGCTCTGCACTGTTGAGAACACAGCCCATGATAGGCAGATTGTTGACTGCCATATTCTCTGCACCGTCAAGAATGGAATCTCTGTCCGCATAGTCCTGACGAATGACAAACAGCGAGCAGTCCGCAAATTTTGACAAAACGGTACAGTCGGTCAAAATAGCGCTGGGAGAAGCATCAAGAATGATATAATCAACATAATCACGCATGCTCTCCACCAGCTCTTTCATTCTGCCGTTATCCAAAATCTCGGCTGAACGGTCGGTGCGGTTCTTGCCTGCAATAACCATCAGATCACCCAGCTTGGGGATCTTCATACCGATCTTTGTCGCATCTGCCTTGCCCTCAAGGTGCTCAAGCAGACCCGCCTTGATCTCGTTGCGAATACCCAACGTACGTGCAACAGAGGGATTGCTCAGGTCACAGTCAATCAGCAAAACCTTGTGTCCTCTGGTGGCAAGAGATGCCGCAAGGTTGACGGACACGGTGGTTTTTCCCTCGTTGGCAAGGGCACTGGTGACAAGAATGACCTTTTTGCCCTCCTCGCGCTCCACTCTGGTACGCAACAACCGAAACGCCTCGCGAAATCCGTAATCGATCCCCTGATTCACAAACAGCAGCGGCTCCCGTGTCTTGCGGCTGCGCTTCTTGCGGACAACCTTGGGAACAGTGCATATGCAGCGGGCGTTGAGAAGCTTTTTGATATCATCCGACTTGCGGATGGTGGATCTGGTAACAGCATAAAACGCCAGTACCACAACAAACGAAAGCATTCCCACCAATATACCCTTGATGATCTGAGTGCGGTAATTGATGGCGTTGTTGGGAACTTTTGCCACGCCTGACTCACTGATGAGAGTCAGCACGGTGGAGCCCACCACGTAGTCTGCAACCTGAGGATAATTTTTTACGGCAGATTGCAGGATATTGTATGCCATCTGAGGATCCGTTGAGGTGGCAGTCAGTTCAAAAAGGTTGACGCCCTCCGTGGAGGTGGCGGTGAGAGTTCCGGGAAGCGTGGGAAGTCCCAGATCAGCAGAAATAATATTGATCAGCACACCGCTCTGAAGTATATACGGAAACGTGGTTGCCATCTGCTTGGCGGTGTTTGCGTTGTAATACTTGCTGTTGACACCGTAGCTGTTGCTGACGCTGATGGCAAAGGTTGCGCTGGATGAATATACGGGAACGTATTTGCTCTTTGCGTTGGAGCAAAATACCACCGCAAATATGAGTGAAACAAGAATGGCGATCCAAAAAAGCTTTTTGGCGCCCTTTATGACGTCTGCAAAAACGTTGTCCAGATCAAATCTGGCAGAAGTTCGCTCTACACGTTCTTCGCTCATTTTTCACCCTCCTCATCCCATTTTTCGTGAGGTTTTTCCTGACCGCGGTTGTAGCCGTAGCCATAGCCGTAACCATCTCCGTAGGAATAAGTGCCGTACTTGCCGTATCCATACTTGCCGTACTTGCCGTAGCCGTACTTGCCCACAGTAAATCCAACACCGTGAACATTGTTGAATATACAGCCGTAAAAGTTGGCACTGCTCTTTGAAAAAATATCGACCGCATCGTTGATGGAGCGGATCTTTGCCTCGTTTTGGCGAACCACCAAAATAACCGCATCGGCCACGTTGACAAAGCTCTCGGAATCCGCACCCACAGACAGAGGTGACGTGTCAACGATAATATAATCGTATTCTTCCTTCAGGTAGTCAAACAGACTCCTGATCTCGGACGCCTTGATGCTTGCGATCTCCTCTGCGCTGATGTTGCGGGTGCAGAGAAGGTTGAGTCCGCTTTTTTCATCCACGGTGATGTGCTCATCTGCCTTGTTTCCTGTGAAAAGCTGGTTGAGTCCCACATGGGGCTGCTTCAGATCAAACACCTTGTAGATAGCGGGACGGCGAAGGTCCGCGTCAAGAAGAAGTGTTTTTTTGCCCTTGAGCGCAAATGCCTGGGCAATATTTGAGGCAACGGTGGATTTGCCCTCGTTTTCTAGCACACTGGTGACAACAATGATCTTGTCGTTGGTCTTCTCTCCTGCGTACTCAATCTTTGTACGGATACGCCTGAAGGTCTCCACGTAGCCAAAGCTGGTGCTGGGATCCGTCAGCAAAATACTTTTTTTGCGGCGCTTGATACGGGATTTGAGAGTTTTGTTGACCTTTTCGTGAAATACCGAACCGATGAGCTTGGCATCGATCTCTCTCTGAAACTCCTGCTGATTCTTGACTGTGCCCTTTGTGTAGGACAAAAAAGCAAACAGCACAAAAGCAATCAAAAATCCGATAACAGCCGCGTTTCTTGTCTTGGTAAAAATACCCTTTGTATTGGAGGGAACGTAAGGAACGGTGGGATCCATGAGGATCTGAACGTTTACGTTCTCCATGATATCATAAATAATGAGCGTGTGGTTTTCGTACACTGCGCGTGCCACGTTGTAGGCAGTGAGAGGATCGTTTGCCGTAACCTCCAGCTCAACGATATTGGTGCCCTCGGCGGCGGCGGACTCAAGAGTATACTCGTTTCCGGTGAGCGACAGCCCGGAGTTGATCATCTCCGACATTACCTTGCTGTCCACGATCTCCGAAAAAGCCGCTGCCATGGAGGATGCGGTTGCAAGGTTTGTGTATGCGGATGCAGATGAGCCACGCACAGAAACCACAAAAGTCGTACGCGCAACGTACTGGGGAACGTAGGTGGCATCGGTATAAATAAACATACCCACGCCGGCAACAGCCGCACAGAGAATCAGGATCAGCAGCCGCTTGAATATATCGCGGAGCATACTGGGAATATCGATCCGACGGACCTCTTCCCTTTTTACTGTATCAGCCATAGTCCCTCCTATTCCTCAACAACCACCGTCATTATGGTGGTGCCGATATGTCCGTTTTCGGCAGTGTATTCATATCTGACCTCGTACACGCCGGGAGTCTGTGTGTCAACCGCAGATGAAATGACGATATTTTCCTTCACCTCTGTGGTAAGCTCAACCTCCTGTGTGTTGATCCTCATGGATTCAACGTAGGTCTCGGGATAAAAGCTTCCACCCTTTTCCACATATACCAGATACTTGCGAAGTCCGATGACGGGCTGATATCTGATCTCAGTGGAGGTGCGCTGTGTGATCCTTACGGGAAGAGTGATGGATGCAGTGTCACCCCTGGAGTTGGTCACCGAATATTTGAGTGTATACACACCGGCAGAGGAGATGGAATCATCTCCGCCAAGCAGAGTCATTTTTACACTGCCGGACAGATCCCCGTCGATGCAATCATATGCACCCAGAGGATCAAGCACGTCATAAACATAGCCGTAGTCAAAGGACAACGGTCTGGAAAGTGAAAATTTCGGAGTGGTGTAATCATTAAAAATCACACGTCTGGTGATCTTTGCCACGTTGTCGTCACTGTCCACCACTGCATAGGTGGCAATGCTCTCGCCGGGTGCGACAAATTTTGACACGCTTTCCAAAACAATGTTTGACGTGAGGTCACCGTCCTCCTGATCGTAGGCGGTGATGCCCTCCAGCAGCTTGGACTCATCATCCTTTACGGACAAAGAGACTTGGTAAGAATCCACTGACAAAACCGGCACAGAGTCCTGCTTTGAATATCTGGTGGAATAAACATACACCGCAAAAACCATGGCAACCGCCAACAGCAATGCAAGTGTGACAATCGTTGCTCTTTTGCTCACTTTTTCATTCTCCTTCCGGTCCATTCAGTGTACCCGTCCCTGCCGTAAAGGGCGGACTTTTTATGATCTTTGCAGGATTTTTGTACAACAGCGCTTCTGCAACATCGTGAGAGAAAAGATCGGTTATGGCAATCTTTGCCTCGTACAGATCCGTGTTTCTGCGAGACGGCGAATGTCCGTCCGATGCCACGCAAAACGCCAGGCCCTGCTTGATGATAAGCAGTGCCGTGCGCATGATCTCACTGCCAAAAGAGCCCAGCACGCTGCCCTTGTTTACCTGAAGCAGGCATCCGTGGGACACCAGCTCACGGGCAACGTTGACGTTTTCACAGATGCTGACATACCTCTCGGGGTGCGCCACCACGGGAACGTATCCCAAATCTATGATAGGACGCAACATATCATAGATCACTCTTGGCTTCTCTCCAAATGAAAACTCTATCAATGCATATTTTGTCCCATTCAGTGTCAAAAGATCGCCCGATGCCAACAGATCCGCTGTCTCGGGAGTAGCGTATATTTCCATCCCCGGCAGCAGTGTGACGGGTATTTCCCGCACAGTCAGCTCATTCTGGGCATAACCCAGAGCGGACATCACAGAGGTACGAAACTCTCCGCCAAAGCACTCATTACCATAGGTGTGAGGCGTGACGGCAATTGCTCCGACTCCGCTGTCGGCAGCCATTGCGGCCATCATTACCGTTTCCGAGATGTTTTCCGCTCCGTCATCAAGGCCGGGCAATATGTGTGCGTGGAGATCCACCATCATTTTTCTTTTTTTGGAACCGGTTTGTTCACCAAAGCTCACGTATGATTTCCCCTTGTGTTATTCTGAATCGGTATATATGCCCTAGAGTTGCTCGGTTTTTGTCATATGGGCACAATAATCCAAAGTACATATAGAATCAGTATATTATAACATTCATTCCACTATATGTCAATGCTTGGTCCCTTGTTTTTTTAACCTTTTGCCTACGCAAATTCCCATTGTTATCTCAGAAACCGTCCAGCCGCTCTCCACCGCACAAGGCCCCCAGCCCACGTCATGGGGTGCGCCGTTGTTTTCTTTTTCCTCCGCATCCCAGCCGCGGCCCCAGCTTCCGTCAGTGAGAGGATCTGCGCTCTGCGCCTGACAGGAACGCAAAAAAACGCATACGTCATCAAACGCTTTCCAAAAACCCTCATCTCCCGTCACTGCTCCCGCCCAGCAAAATCCCAGCGGAAGCCAGTTGACGGAATAAAGCAGATCGCACACAGGATCTCCGTTTTTTGTCAAAAGCGAGCACTCTCCGCCCTGTGTTTTGGAGCAAGCCGCCTTGTAGCCGGTATCCCACTCGGTATACCCGCCCGACGGGTGGCAAACCCGCCTGAGATCCGAAAATACCGAAAAAAGCATTTCCCTGTGCCGTTTTTCTCCCGTGGCCTCAAAAAGCAGCGCAAGAGGAAATATCAGACGACACATCTCGCTGGTCTCGCTGTGCTCACGGGCGGTATCGGGATACAGCTCCATGAGCCGTTCCATTCCTTTTTGTCCTGCCGACAGAGCCCATTCCTCACCTGTGACCATCCCAAAAAGCAGAAGCGCGCCCAAATACCATGAATTATAGTGGGCGCTGGGATACCCGCTTTCCTCCTCCGACAACGAAAACACACTTTTCCCGCTCAAAAATTCCAGATTATCGGTACGGGCACGCCTCAGCCCGTCACGGGCAGTGGTGCGTACAAGAAACCGGAGCGCACGTCTGCATTGGGGCAGATATCTGTCTGTGATCCCCATTCTTGCCGCCAGCAGCGCAGGTATCACGGCTCGGGCAACGTCATCCTGATAGCAGACCTCCCACGCTTCCTCGGTCCAGCGGAGCATTCCGTCAAAATCTCCGCCCTTTATCATCATTTTTTCAAAAACAAAATCAAACAAATTTTCCGCATACCTGCGGTATTTTGGGTCATCGGAAAACAAAAACGCTCCGCCCGCCTCACCCGAGCAATCGGTGCGAACGTTGGTGGCAATCTGCCGTTTTCCGTCGGGAGAAATGTGGTGGCTCAGCCCCTCAAGAATACCCCCCGCACCTTCTTCTACCAAAAAATTCTCAAGCCATTTCAGCCCCTTTTCCACGCAGGAATCCACGCTTTTTCCGCCATATACCACAGGACGGACAGCAGGGCGTTTCGGTTTTTTCCCCGTGAGAAACTCGCAAATCTTTTCCACAAGACGATCCCATCTTTTTTGGGGCGAAAACATAGCTTTTGCATAATCGCACATACGAAACCCGCAGGAAAGAATATTTTTGTCTTTCCAAAAAGCCGCTTGCCCCTCGCCGCATATTTCCGTTTGGCTTTCACAGCGGGAATGGGCCGTGAGATAATCGTGATATTTCATCCACACCTCCGTGTGTGGCATGAGAAAATACGGGGAGGCAAAATCGTTGTATCTTGCATCAAGAATATCGTTGCTCTCCAACCCCTCATCACCCTGATCGGCCCAAAGCAGACGGTGGTGGGTACGCTTGACCGCAGGGGCGGAATAAACACATCGAAAGCTGTTGACAAATTCCAGAAAAACAGGTCTTCCCTTGTCAGCAAACTCCTCCGCCTTGATACGTGATTCCGCATCAAGGATCACCGCCTTTTCTCCCGTGCCGCCAAGAACGGCAAGAGCATCAAAGCCATCCATGTCAGTATTTTTCAGTTGACAGACGGGCACCACTGAATATGATTCCGCACAGCTTTTCAGTATCTCCGACAGGTCGCTGTCACGTTGAGTGGCAATCAAAAGCTTCATCGGTTTTTTCGTCCTTTTTTCAATGTTTATTCTTTCTTTTCAAGCTGATTTTATCACACTTTTTCCTCTTTGACAACCCAAAAGAAAGGGGTCGGAAAACAAATAATATTGTTGACATACACCGTTTTTTTTTGTAAAATAATCCTGCAATCAGATTGTCAAAAAAACATAAAAGGAGCCACTGATCATGTTCAGAATCGGTACAGTCAATATTGACACCTCCCACGCACCCTCTTTTGCCGAAATTTTGCTGACAGGCAACGAGGGCAGATACACCGCCGTTTACAACGACGCTTTCCGCACCGACGAGGAGGTGGCGGCTTTTTGCGAAAAATTTGGGTTGGAAAAAAGATATGATTCTCTTGAGGAAATGGCAAAAAATATTGACATTGCCTTTATTCAGGGATGCAACTGGGACCGACACGTGGAGCTGTCGGAGCCGTTTTTTCGCAGGGGGATTCCTGTTTTTATTGACAAACCCATTGCGGGCTGTATATCCGATCTTGAAAAACTGGAGCAGTGGCACAAGCAGGGCGCCGTCATTCTGGGCACCAGCGCAATGAGATACACCTACGAGCACGACTCGTTTTTTGCCATCCCTGCCGAGGAACGCGGCGAGATAATGCACGTCACCGCCACGGTAGGCGTTGATGAATTTAACTACGCTATCCACGCCGTAGAATCCATCATGGGATTTTTGGGAGACGCACGTCCCGTCAGCACACGGTTTGTGGGCAGCGGAAACACAGCGGATTCCACTGTTGACAGTTATTTTGTCCGTTTTGACAACGGTGTCACCGCCGACTACCACATCTGCAAAAAATGCTGGCAGCCCAGCACCGTTACCGTCATCACATCAAAAACCACCTACGTATACAAAATCGACAGCAGCAAGGTATACGAAGCAATGCTCAAGCGTGTCTGCGCCTATATGGCGGGCGACAAGACGACGCTTGCCGCTTTTGAGCAGATGGCAGACTCTGTGCGTCTCATGCTGGCAGGCAAAAAGAGCTTTGAGTGCGGCGGCACAGAGATCCCGGTGGCGGGTCTGAACAAGGGCGACTGCGGTTTTGACGGATATGCTTTTGAAACATTCTACGCCGCCCAACAACGGAAGTGAAGGCGTGAAAAGAGCGCAGACCACACAAAAAAGAAGATTGTAAAGTGAACCGATTAACACGTTTGCAAAGTTCGATGTAATTTGTGGTGTTGTGCGTTTCCACAAGTAAGTTTATAGGTAAAAAAGAGCCGATTTTCGGCTCTTTTTATTATATTTTTTTGTGTTTTGAACGAACCTCACCTCTCGTCGTACAATAGTACGCCTTCGGGATCGGTTCGTCCAATCTGCATCACTTTTCACGCCTTCAGGCAGGTGCAGTCGGTGAAAAGAGCGCAG
>JAZSRP010000050.1:0-12301 GCA_045538555.1 Eubacteriales bacterium | reverse complement strand
GGCTCTTTTTATTATATTTTTTTGTGTTTTGAACGATCCGCCCCCTTGCAGTACCGTTGTACAGCGTCGGGGGCTGATCGTCCAATCTGCATCTCTTTTCACGCCTTCAGGCAGCATCTTCGATCCTTCGTTGACACAGCATCTTCAGTGGTAATAAAAAAGAGTGGAATAAATTTTCATTATAAATGCCCGCTTTTGAAAAAGCGGGGCAAAACTTTTGAAAATAGTTTGAGAAAAAAGACAGCTTTGGTATAAAAAGCTGTCTTTTTGATATTCATAGCGGGAAAGCTGCTTGAATTTTCGAATACCCCTTGCCGCGGATGGGAAGCTGTTTTCGTTCACAACTTCACCCATCGACCAGCCCCGAAGGGCAACAAAAAATTTTGTGTCACTTTTTCAAAAGTGACGAGCTTTGGGATAAAAAGCTGTCTTTTTGATACTCATAGTGGAAAAAGTTGCTTGAATTTTCGAATACCCCTTGCTGCGGATGGGGAGCCGTTTCCATTCACAGCTTCACCCATCGATCAGCGCCGACAGGCAAATAAAAAGTTTTGTGTCACTTTTTCAAAAGTGACGAGCTTTGGGATAAGATTTTAAAATTTGATACTCATAGCAGGGAGTGTAGCCCGAAATTTTGAATACCCCCTGCTGTGGATGGGAAGCTGTTTTCGTTCACGACTTCACCCATCGACCAGCCCCGAAGGGCAACAAAAAGTTTTGTGTCACTTTTTCAAAAGTGACAACCATATTAAAATAATTATAAAAAAATCTCAAAATTTTGAAAACCCCTTGCCGTGGATGGGAAGTTGTTTTCTTTCACAACTTCACCCACCGACAAGCGCCGACAGGCAAAGAAAAAGTTTTGTGTCACTTTTTCAAAAGTGACGAGCTTTTTCAAAAGCGGGGCAGAAACTAATTGTCAAATGATATTCGAGCCACGATCTTTAGGGTGAGAGTATACTCCTCTTCCGGTGCGGAATGGCCCGGGGTGTAGGGTTGGCGGTCAAAGAGGGTTACTTCAAAGCTGTATTTTGCCACCAGCAGGCCGTTTTGGTCATAGGAGTAGGTGCAGGCCACCTCGCCGTAGCGGGTCAGGTGGGGCTGCGGCTCCTTGATGACCGCCGCCAGCTCATACAGGTCGGAGCCGATGATCATATCGCAGATGGGTTTTCCGTCGGGGATCACAAAGGAAAAAGCATTTTTTCCGTTGGAGTCCACCGTCTGAAAATCACGGCAGTCCGATGTGTTGGGCAACGGAATGGGACAATAGGGAAAATGCGAGAACACCTCATCGGCGCTTTCTTCAAACTCCAGTGTTTCACCGTTGTCCACAGACACCATTTTTCCGTCGCTGTAGCGGTTGGTCACCTTTGATGACAAACCCAGATAAGTGGTAGAAAGCTCTGCCTGAGCGGTCTTTTTGTCACGGTCAAACTGTATATCTCCTGCCGAAAAATACAGGACAGAACCCGAGCCAAACGTTATTTCCAGCTGGTAGTCACCCTTGTGCGACGGGGCAGAATTTGTTTTTTCCACCGCCTGCACCAGCGGTGTGATATCTGCCTGCTGTGATCCGCAGGAGCAGCCAAGCACACCAAAAATCAAAATCAGGAGGAGCAAAAAGCGTTTCATTATCTGACCTCTTTGCCCTCAATATATTTGAGGGTATTTTCCATCACGTTGTTCACGTCCTCAACCAGTGCGTAGTAGCTGCCCTGACCGTCGATGGTAAAATAACAGCGGCTGGCGGATACGCGGTAGAACACGATCTCCGTGGAGCGGGATTCGGTCTCAATGTTGATGCGGAGGTATTCTCTGGGGTTGTCACCTTCCTGCGGAACGTATTCGTCCTGCATATAAATCTTGAGAACGTACTGGTACAGGTATTTAAAGCTCTTTTGATCCAGCTCCTCACCGTTCCATTCCACGTGGGTCATGTCGTCATCTGCGTTGAAAACGGGGGTAAAATCATATTTTTTTCCGTCAAAGGAGATGGACATCTCGTCGATTTCTGTGATATACATTGACAGCAGAGAGTGATCAACAAATTCTACAAACTTCCATCCCAGCCAGGGGCAGTCGGTGGTATTCAGCTCGCAGACCACGTCGGTGCAGAAATTCACCTCTGTGTCGCCGCTCTTTCCGGACAAAACGGAATAAACGTAGTAGTTCCCGTTCTCGTTGGGTGCGCTGACGTAGAGATCGGTGGTGATTCCGTTGTAATCGTAGGAGAAATGCTTTTCGGGCTTGTCCAGTCCAAATTTTGCCAGTTTTTCGGTATTGAGCTTGGAGGGATCGCCGTTTTCGGAGATAGCGCAGGCAACCACCTTTGTATCCGTAAGTGTAGCAAACCCGTACAGGAAGTTGTTGAAATTGTTGGAATCAAGATAGGCAAAATTTCTGCCCTCGTCAATATATGCATCCGGACGCATGAGACGCCACACGCCGCTGATAGAATCGGGCGGCTGGGCATCCTTTCCGTCGGCGTAGAATCTGATCTCGTCAAATACTACGTAGGTTTTTGCGCTTTGGGGTACGTCAAATTTTACACGGACAAATTTTGCGGGCTCGTCGGAATGAAAATCCAGATCGTATTTTTTTACTTTTCCGTCCTCATGTGAGGGGATAACGGAATAATTTTCAGGTTCAAAGAAGTTGACGCCATCGGAGGAGACGGAGATGGAAACCTTGTTGGGCAGGTACGCGCCGTTCTTTTCATCACGGAGCAGCCCAAATGTCATCTTGTAGTCGCCCGTCTCGGATTTTTTGGACAGGAGTGCCTGAACGTAGGTAGATTTTCCGTCGGAGCTGGTAAGTCCCGCAAAAACGTCGGTGTGCTGAGTCCATCCGCCGTCATAGTTGGAATAATCCGATGCAAACACCTTGTTGCCCAGCAGCTTTGTCAAAGCGGCGTTGTCGTTGGCAGCAAGGTTTGGTGCCGCATTGAACGCCACCATGTTGCGGATCTGGGCGTAGATTTCTTCTTTGTGATAATCGATATGAACGTTGTCAATGGCAAACGCCTCTCCCGTATCGTTGATACCATATACAAGAGTTGCCGCCATGATGTCGGTGGAGGGAAGTGCCAGAGAACCCTGAACGTCCGATGCGGACAGGAAATAGATCTTGTCTTTTGACAGATTTTGAATCATTTTGTCGCTCTCGCCGTTCTTGCCCGGCTCAAAAAGTCCGCCGATATAACGGGCATAATAGAACGATCCGGTAGACGCCAGTGCGCCCACGTAAACGGTGTGCAGATAGTATCTGCCCTCCTTGTCGGCAACGGTCATGAGTGAATACGAGCAGGTTGCGCTTTCCTGTTTGTCCAGCTTGTAGTTGGCAAAAGTCTTGCCCTCGGGCATATCCATCTTGCCCACGGTGACGGGGTATCTGCAGGTGGTGGTCAGCAGCGAAAACATCTCGTCGTCATAGCTCACCAGTACCGACTCGGAAAAATAAAAATTCTTGTCCTGCTGATAGATAGAGTAGCTTCCGTGCTCATTGTTGATGGTGAGAAAAGCAATGTTTGAGCGGTCAAGAGCGGTAAACATGAAAGGATAACCCGATGCAGTGAGCGTATCGCCCTCTGTGTCGTAGCCCGAAACAGCTCTGAGGGAGATGTCCATCTTTTCCATTCCGCACAGCTCAAAAATAGCGTTGCAGATCAGCGCCTCTCCGTCAAAAGCATACAGAGTGCCGTCATACAGACGTTTGAAAAACAAATCAAACGCAAGGTCGCGTTGGTTTCCGTCAACGGACACCCGAACAAAATCGGTGTCGCTTTCTTCTGTGGACAGATCGATCTTTCGGCTTGCGGATTCGATGCTCTTGGCGTATTTTGAAAGCATTTCCCAGTCGGAGTTGTTTTCTTCATAGCCAAAAAGCCGGATATCAACCCCTGTTTCCAGCTTGGAGAGAGCTTCTTTTACGTCAGGAGTCAGGTTGAAAAACGCATCCGTGCTCTGTTCGATGCCGTCATCCTTGAGAAAAATACTGTATATGCCAAACAAAAGAATGGCAACCAGCGCAACGGAAACAACTGTTATTATCTGTTTTTTCATAAAAAACCTCTTTCCCGCTTTTGAAAAAGCTTGGCAAAACTTTTTATTGCCCTGTCGGGGCAGGTCGATATGTGAAGCTGTGAATGGAAACGGCTTCCCACCCGCAGCAAGGGGGTATTCGAAATTTAAGCAACATTCCCCGCTACGTATATCAAGTTTTGAAATTTTCATCCCAAAACTGTCTCTTTTTCTCCAACCACTTTAAAAAGTTTTGTGTCACTTTTTCAAAAGTGACAAGCATTTTCAAAAAGGGGATTTTTGCAAATCCCCTTTTTAAAAAATTCTGTTAAAAAACCATCAGAGATGTCTGCGGCGGAGGAACATGAGGACGCCCAGCACCAGCAGGACTGCAGGGATGAGTGTGCAGATGACAATGGTAAGCGTTTTTGCGGTGCCCAGCTCGATATCCAGCGCCACATCGCCAAAGGGCTTTGAGGAAATATCGGGAGCCACTCGATGAGCAGAGAAGGTGCGTGCTGCCGCCAGCAAAACACGCTTATTGCCGTAGGTTCCGTTGGCAAGGTTTGCATCGGAGGCAAACTCCGTGCTGCCGATGAGCATCACGTAGGAATACTGCAATGCGTTTTGGTCATCATAGTCTCCCTTTGTAGACAGGAGCATGATGGGCTGCTCGCCCGTTGTCATTTCCTCACCGCTGTAGGTGACCCTTGCTGTCTCGTAGGAGGTGAGGACCTTTTCTACCATAAAATCATCCTGTGACAGACTCTCACGTGCATACAGCATGACGCTCTCTGGCATCACGGTGGAGATCACGCCGCCCATGTCAGACACGGTTTTGTGGATCTGGTATGCAGCGGATTTTGATGCAGTTTCGGAGTCGATGGTAAAATATTTTGCGTTGAGAAACGCCTCTTTGCCCAGGGAGTGCTGGCTATCGGTGATCCGGTACATGGGCTTGTAGCCGATTCCCCAATAATCCTCCAGCATTGCCAAGAGCTGGGGATGTCTCGGAGTCTCGGAGTCCACCATCAATATAAAGCTGTTGTATTTTGCAAGATAAGACGTGAGAGTATCGATCTCCGACTCAGAAAAATCCGTCTGAGGATCGGCACACACAAGAATCTCTGTGCGAGGGTCGATACCGTCCTGCTCCAGATTGCTCACTTTCAGCTCAAATCCTGCATTGGCAAGGATTGCCAGCAGAGATTGTGAGGGTGACTCACCGTGACCGGTGGTAAACGTAACCACCTGTGGCTCGGAGATGGAGCTCTGAAGAATTGCGGAGGTGAATCTGTATTCACCGTTGAAGGAATAATAATTACCTTCCTCGTCAGTCTCATAAAAAGCGGGAATACCCAGAATACGGAAATGGTATTTTCCCTGAACGATAATGCTGGAATTGCTCAGAGAGGTGGCGCCCTCCTCCAGATATTTTTGTTCAAACTCGGGGTCGGTGCCAAGCTCCTTGAATTCTACCTTGATCTTGCCGGGGAACTGTTTTTCATAGTTGAGAGCAAGGTCACGGATAATGGCGATACGGTTTACGCCGTTGTACTCAAACTCCTCGCTGTCATACAGGTCGCGGGCTGCCATAAAATAAATTGTGATGTCCACGTCGTTGCCCATGGCGTTGATGAGGGAGCGTGTCTCCTCACCGATCTGCGTGAAATCCTCTTTTGTCAGGTCCACCGTCAGATCGCCCGCAATGGACATGGAGGAGAGGATGAGGTTGAGGGAGATGATCAGCGCAACAAAAACCACCGTAAAAGCGATTGAGAGAGAGCCGTATTTTGCTTTTCTGAGGTCCTTTTTTGCAGGAGAATTGTTGTTCATACAAAAATACCTCCTTTCTCAGGACCAGCGGCGTTTCTCGATCACTCTTGTGGTGAGAAACACAAACACTGCCGCCAAGCTGATATAATATACGATGGCGGAGATGTCAAGCATCTGGTTGGTAAAAGGTACAAATCTGTCAATGACAGAGATTGATTTGAGAATGGTTCTCAGCCAAGTGGCGTCGATCTTGCCTGCCAGCAGTGAGATCATCAGCATACCGGCATTGACACCCATGGCGGACACGGCGGCGATGAGCTGGTTTTCTGTCAGAGAGGACAGAAATATGCCCACTGCCACAAAAGCGGCGCCCAGCAAAAAGATACCCAAAATATTGATGAGAATGCTGACGGCATTTGGGGTGCCGTAGATGGAAAGGAGCACAAAATTAAAGCTGTTTACCAAAAAGGTTGCTCCAAAAACAGTCAGAGCCGCCAGATATTTGCCCATAACGATGCCCGTGATGGAAACGGGGCTGGTAATGAGAATCTGCTCTGTGCGGGACTTGCGCTCCTCAGAAAAGAGCTTCATGGTCAGCAGGGGGATGAGAATGGCAAAAATCATCATCAGCCAGATGAAATACTGACCCAAGCTGTCGGTGGACTGCGCCAGCAGAGTGCATTCTGCAAACACCAGTCCCGATACTACCAAAAACATACCGCAAAAGATATATCCGATGGGGGTGAGAAAATAAGATTTCAGCTCACGCATATAGATGGCAAACAATCACTTCACCGCCTTTCCGGATTTTTTTGCTTCCTTGTCCTTGCCCGTGCCCACAAGACGTATAAAAATGTCTTCCAAGCTCAGCTCCACGCCCTCAAGCCCGATGAGAGGCCAGCCCTTGGAGGCAAGAGTGTAGAACAGGGGTTTTCGGATATCCACTCTGTCTTGGGATTCCAGCAGATAGCTGACACTGTCCGTGTCTCTTTTTCCCAGCACGTCGGCAGATTTTATGCCCCCCAGGGACCGAAGCGCCTTGAGCACCTCCTCCTCGGGGCCAACGATCTTTGCCACCAGCTTTCGGGAACCCTCAACTGCGTTGATCAGATCCTCCGTTTTCTCGTCGGCAACGATTTTTCCTTTGTTTATGACCACGATCCTGTCGCACACCGCCTGAACTTCGGGCAGAATATGGGTGGAGAGAATGATGGTGTGCTCTCTGCCCAGCATGCGGATGAGGTTTCGGATCTCGATGATCTGTCTTGGGTCAAGACCGATGGTGGGCTCGTCAAATATCAAAACCTTGGGGTTGCCGATGAGTGCCTGGGCAATGCCCACTCTCTGGCGATAACCCTTTGAGAGGTTTTTGATGAGACGTCCGCTGACGTCCTCGATCTTGACTACCTCGCATACCTCGCGCAGGTGCTGCTTTTTGGGCAGGCGGCAGCCCTTGAGCTCGTATACAAAGCTCAGGTATTCCATCACCGTCATCTCAAGATACAGGGGAGGGATCTCGGGAAGAAATCCGATGTCCTTTTTTGCTTTTTGGGGTTCCTTGAGAATATCGACACCGTCAATGGTCACGGTACCCGCGGCGGCAGAAAGATAACCGGTGATAATATTGAGTGTGGTGCTCTTTCCTGCGCCGTTGGGGCCCAAAAATCCCAGAATCTCACCTTCTTTTACCGAAAAAGAGATTCCGTCAACGGCCTGCTTGTTGCCAAAATTTTTTCTGACGTCCTTGATCTCGATCATATCAAAAATTCCTTATTATTCCGTGAGGTTTTTGTCCTCGGTGTCTGCAATCTCGATTCCGAGGTCTATGAGCGACTGCGCGGGAACCTCTGCGGGGCAGTCGGTCATCAGCTCTTTTGCGTTTTGGATCTTGGGGAACGCCACCACGTCACGCAGACTGGTGCATCCCAGCATCTGCATCACCAGACGGTCAAGTCCGATGGCCATTCCGCCGTGGGGAGGCGCGCCGTATTTAAACGCCTCCAGCAGATAGCCAAACTTGATGTTTGCCTCCTCCAGGGACAGGCCCAGAAGCTCAAATATCTTTGCCTGCAGTGCGGGCTCGGTGATACGGATCGATCCGCTGGAAAGCTCAATTCCGTTGAGAACCAGGTCGTATGCCTTTGCGCGGACTCTGCCCTTGTCGGACTCAAGATATTCTACGCACTCGTCAAGCGGTGAGGTGAACGGATGGTGCATTGCGACCCACTCGCCTGTCTCCGCATCCTGTTCAAAAAAGGGCATCTCAACCACCCAGAGGAACGAAAAACCGGATCTTTCAACGTTGAGACGGTTTGCAGCTTCTACACGAAGCTGACCAAGCTGTGCCAAAACACGGTTGTTGTCGGTGTCGGCAAGGATCAGCAAAACGTCGCCCTTTTGGCAGTCTGCTGCGGCAAAAATACGCTCCAGCTCCTGCTCGGTCATGTGCTTGAGGAACGAGCCGCCGTCGGTGTCGCCTCTCTTGACCCAAGCCAGACCTTTTGCACCGCAGCCCTTTGCGTACTCTGCCAGCTTGTCAATATCCTTGCGGGAGAGCTTGTCCGCATATCCCTTCAGGTTGATGCCTCTGACGCTTCCGTTGCCTTCAATAGCAGAGGCAAAAACAGGAAAAGCACATCCTCTTGCGGCATCGGTGAGATCAATGATCTCCATTCCAAACCTGACGTCGGGCTTGTCGGAGCCAAAACGCTCCATGCATTCCTTGTATGTATATCTGGGCAGGGGAGTTTTTATATCCACGCCCATACAGTCGGCAAAAACGTGCTTGATGAGGCCCTCGCCTACGGCAAGAACGTCATCTGTGTCCACAAAGCTCATTTCCATATCGATCTGAGTAAACTCCGGCTGTCTGTCGGCTCTCAGATCCTCGTCGCGGAAGCACCGTGCGATCTGAAAATACTTGTCAAACCCTGCCACCATTGACAGCTGCTTGTAGAGCTGGGGTGACTGAGGAAGAGCATAGAAAGAGCCCTTGTGGATACGGGAGGGAACCAAATAGTCCCTTGCTCCCTCGGGAGTGCTCTTGATGAGCATGGGGGTCTCAATTTCAATAAATCCGCAGTCGCAGAGATAATCCCTGACGGATTTTGCAACCTTTGATCTGAAAATAATATTGTCTCTCAGCACGGAACGGCGGAGGTCAAGGTATCTGTACTTGAGTCGAAGCTCCTCGTTGGACTTGCAGTCGTCAACGATTTCAAAGGGAGTTGTCTCGCTCTCGCCCAAAATTTTGAGCTGATCCACAAAGATCTCCACGTCTCCTGTGGGGAGCTCGGGGTTTTTGCTGGATCTTTCTCTCACCTCGCCCATGGCGGAGATGACAAACTCGGTTCTGAGCCCAAACGCTTTGTCAAAAATCTCCTGCTTTGTGTTTTCGTCAAAAGCAAGCTGAACTATTCCGCTTCTGTCGCGGAGATCCACAAATATGAGTCCGCCCAGATTGCGATGCTTTTTCACCCAGCCCATGACACATACACGTGAGCCGATGTGCTCGCTTCTCAATTCGCCGCAATAATGCGTGCGGCGGTCGCTACCCAAAAATTCTGCCATAATATATTTCTCTTTTCAGTGTAAAAAATTCTTTTAAAAGACCCCTGGAGTTCAGTTGGATCTCAGTGCCTCGGAAAGTGCATCTCCCGTCAGCTCAACGGATGTTCTCTCGCCGGAGCGCATATCTCTCAGCTCTGCTTTTCCGCAGTCCAGCTCGTTGTCGCCAACCACCAAAACGTACTTGCAGCCCGTCTTGTCAGCGTATTTCATCTGCGCCTTGAGCGAGCGTGAGCAGAGATCGGTGTCGGCAGAAATGCCTTTTTTGCGAAGCTCCTGACACAGACAAAACATTTCTTTTGCGGCACGCTGACCCATGGGGGCAAGATAGATCAGAGAGCCCCTGTCTATGTCGGGAACCAGGGATTCGTCCTTCAGCGCCTGGATCAATCGGGTGATGCCCATGCCAAATCCCACTGCAGGCATTTGAGGCCCGCCGATGGACTCCAGCAGTCCGTCGTATCTTCCGCCGCCGCACACAGTGCTCTGGGCGCCGATGGAATCCACGGTAAACTCAAATACCGTTCCGGTATAATAATCAAGTCCTCTCACGATGGAGGGATCGACAACAAACTCACATCCACAGGCGGTGAGCAGGTCACACACAGAGTCAAAGTGTGTTTTGCAGTCTGTGCAGAGATGATCAAGGGTTTTTGGAGCATTTTTTGCAATGCCGGAGCACACGGGACTTTTGCAGTCCAGCACACGGAGAGGATTTTTTTGCAGTCTCTCGCGGCAGGTATCACAGAGCTCCGACTCGTATTTTGAAAAATATTCTACCAGCGCATTGCGAAAATCCGGTCTGCAGTCCGGGCAGCCGATGGAGTTGACACGCAGAGTGACTTTTTTGAGTCCCAGTGAGTCAAAAAGACTTTTTGCCAGCAAAATGACCTGTGCGTCCGCCTCGGGAAGAGAGGAACCGTACAGCTCGGTGCCAAACTGCCAAAACTCACGGCTTCTGCCCGCCTGGGGCTTTTCGCGGCGGAAAAAGTTGGCAAGATAAAACAGCTTGAGGGGCATTGCTCCCGCATAGAGTCCGTTTTCGATAACCGAGCGTGCAACTCCTGCGGTACCCTCGGGGCGCAGAGAAAGACTGGAGCCGTCCTTGTCCACAAAGGTGTACATCTCCTTGCCCACCACGTCGGTGGTGTCGCCTACGCCGCGGCAAAAAAGATCCGTGGATTCAAACGTGGGTATCCGTATCTCAGAAAAGCCGTAAAGCTCTGCCTGCTGTCTCATTTTATTTTCAAGAAACTGCCACAGCTCAATGTCGCCGGGCAAAATATCAAGTGTTCCTTTGGGTTTTTGAATTCTGTTCATCAAAACAATTTCTTTCCTTCGTCGTCTTTGAGATTTGCGCGCCAGTCAAGGTCGCCTCTGTCAAGAGCAAGTATCAGCGCCTCGGCAGTGGCAATGTTTGTGGCAACGGGAACAGTGTATTTGTCGCACAGCTTCACCATGCCTACCTCAGTCTCGGCATACTCCATATCGTTGGAGGTATCACGGAACAGAATCAAAAGATCCACCTCGCCGTATGCGATCTTTGATGCGATCTGCTCGCTGCCTCCGTGTGAGCCGGAAAGCAGCTTTTCGATCTGAAGCCCGGTGGCTTCAGAAATATATTTGCCCGTTGTGGCGGTTGCACAGATGTGATGACGGGACAAAATCCCGCAATAAGCGATACAAAACTCGGTGATGAGCTCTTTTTTCTTGTCGTTGGCAACAATTGCAATGTTCATATTTTTTTACCCCCGTTTTTTCTTTTTTGAACGGATTCCGGTGTAGAGACAGCGTTTCATGGGCTTTTCCACACCGTCAAAAAGTCTGATACGTCTGCCGCAGAGGCGTGAGGCAATGTTGAAAAATGCCGCCTCGCATCCCGATGCTTTTTTTCGCATATCGCCAAAAAAAGCAAGCTCTGCGTTTTCCTGCGCTTTTTGGATCTCTTTACCGTAGGGCACCACGCCCAAAAGCTTGACCGAGGATCTGGCGATAATGTCCGGTATGTCGGGCAAGCTGCCGTCGTCGGCAAACTCTTTTCGAAACCCGTTGACAACCAGCGACAGCTTGTTCAATCCCATGAGCGATAGCCGTGACGCCGTTTTTTCCGCAGCGCGGACAGAGGTTGACTGATGCAGTGTGACAATGATTGCCTCGTCCGCCCGTGCGGCAAACGCCATATAGTAGGGCGTCATCTCCGCACATGAATCCACAATAACAAAATCGTACAGATCCCGCACCTCCTCAAAAAGCTGGTCAAAGCTTTTTTGGTTGATGCCGCGGTCGGAATAATTCATGGGAGCGGGTATAAAGCAAAATCCCGAGTCCCCCCTGATATCCGTGGTGGCGGCGCCGGAAGAACATCTGCCGGCAAGCACGTCACTGCAGTCAAAGAGAAGCTCGCTCTCCACGCCCAAAACCAGATCAAGGCACCTCATGCCAAAATCACCGTCAATGAGCAAAACCTTTTTGCCCAAGGCGCGGAGCGATGACGCAATGTTGGCGGAAACCGTGGTCTTGCCCACCCCGCCTTTGAAGCCGGTAACAAACACTACTCTGCCCAAAGCGCACTCTCCTTGTCTTTACATACAATCATACACAGTATAATATACCACCTCACATCCAAAATGTCAAGAATTGAAGACGTGAAAAGAGCGCAGACCACACAAAAAAGAAGATTGTAAAGTGAACTGATTAACGCTTTTACGTTGTTCGATGTAATTTGTGGTGTTGTGCGTTTCCACAAGTAGATTAGAGGTAAAAAAGTGCCAAGAAAATCTTGGCACTTTTTGTTTGTATTTTTTGTGTTTTGAACGATCCGCCCCCTTGCAGTACCGTTGTACAGCGTCGGGGGCTGATCGTCCAATCTGCATCACTTTTCACGCCTTCAGGCAGGTGCAGTCGGTGAAAAGAGCGCAGACCACACAAAAAAGAATGTA
>JAZSRP010000046.1:0-20001 GCA_045538555.1 Eubacteriales bacterium | reverse complement strand
TGGCTTGGGGATAAGATGCCGAAATTTGATATACATAGCGGGGAGTGTAGCCCAAAGTTTCGAATACCCCTTGCTGCGGGTGGGAAGTTGCTTTCATTCACAACTTCACCCACCGCCCAGCCCCGAAGGGCAACAAAAAGTTTTGTGTCACTTTTTCAAAAGTGACAAGCTTTTTCAAAAGCGGGAGAAAATAAAAAACGTTCTTATTTTGGGTGAGCTGCGTTGTTTTCATGACTTTTCTATTGACAAAGGGCGGGGGTGAGCATATAATGACATTGTCTTCGGGGCAGGGTGAAATTCCCGACCGGCAGTTATAGTCTGCGAGCCGCAAGGCATGAACCGGTGAGATTCCGGTACCGATTGTTACAGTCAGGATGAGAGAGGACAGACAAACTTTTTTGCAAAAAAGTGTTTTTCTGTGCCGTTTTGCCGCCGAGGGGTTTTCTCCGGCGGTATTTTTTGTTTTTTGAGAGGTTTGACCTATGAGTTATTCAAAAAAAAGAATTTCGTATGTCACAAAAATTGCCATATTGGGTGCCGCGGCGGCGCTGCTGATGCTGCTGGAGTTTCCGTTGCCCTTTGCGCCCTCCTTTTACGAGCTGGATCTGTCGGAGATCGCCGTTCTGGTGGCCGGATTTGCTCTCGGCCCCATGGCGGGAGTGCTGACCGAGGTGGTAAAAATACTGCTCAATCTGATCCTGACAGGGACAGACACCGCTTTTGTGGGTGAGATTGCAAACCTTGTGACGGGTCTGTCGCTGGTGCTTCCCGCATCTTTGATATACAAGTACCGCAGGAAATTTTCGGGTGCGGTGGTCGGCATGGCTTCAGGAACCGTTTCTCTTGCGGCTGCCGGATCGCTGATGAACTATTTTGTGCTGGTGCCTGCTTTTTCAGTGATATACAACCTACCGCTTGACACAATTATCTCCATGGGAACGGCGGTCAACGAAAGCATCACCGACCTCAAAACGCTGATTTTGTTTGCCGTGGTGCCTTTCAATCTGCTCAAAGGGCTGATCTGCTCTGTGGTGACGCTTGTGATATACAAGCCGTTGTCTCCGCTTTTGAAAAAATGATATGTTTTTATACACCGTCCGATGAACCAAAGGGCGGTGTTTTTTTGCAAAAAACGAGGGCATTTGACCGCAAACGCACTTGATTTGCAGGGCAAAAAGTGGTATTATATATATTGAATAACTATGTGAGGCGACAGACGTGGGAAAAGCCATAATTTTTGACGGAAACAGCATACTCAACCGTGCCTTTTACGGGGTGCGTCCTCTCAGCGCGCCTGACGGTCTGCCTACCAACGCACTTTTTGGGTTTGTGGGTATCATAAAAAAATCCATCGCACAGATTGGCGGCAACCCCGATTTTGCCGCAATAGCCTTTGACCTGCCCCACAAGACGTTTCGGCATCTTGCTTGCGATACCTACAAGGCAAACCGAAAAGGAATGCCCGATGAGCTGGCGGTGCAGCTGCCTTTTGCCAAGGAGCTGGCAAACGCATTGGGGCTGACGGTATTGGAGTGCAAGGGGTTTGAGGCGGATGACGTGCTGGGTACGCTGTCAAAGGAATTTTGTGAAGAAAACCACGCCTGCTACATCGTAACGGGTGACCGTGACAGTTTTCAGCTTGTAAACAAATGCGTCACGGTGCTTCTTGCGTCAAATGATGACACAAAGGTGGTTACACCTGAATTTATATTTGAAAAATACGGGCTTCCGCCCAAAAAGCTGGTGGACGTAAAAGCCATCATGGGTGACAGCTCCGACAACATCAAGGGAGTGGCGGGAATCGGCGAAAAAGGCGCTGTAGCTCTCATCAAGGAATACGGAACTCTTGAGGGTGTCTATGAGCATATCGAAGAGACAAAAGGAGCTACCCGCACAAAGCTTGAGGCGGGGAAGGACAGCGCGTTTGAATCCCGTTTTTTGGCAGAGATACGCACCGATGCTCCCCTGCAAAAAAAAGCCGTTGAGTGCGGATATGAGGGGGAGCGGTTTGGGGAGCTGAAGGAGCTTTATACACGGTTGGGGTTCAGGCAGTTTCTTGAAAAAATGGAAAAAGATGCCCCCAAAGCGGAAGAAACGGAGTTTGTCGCTGTTACAGAAGAACATCTGAAAAGTATTGACAGCAGCACAGATCTGTTTTTGGACCTGGAGAACAAAACGCTGTATTGCCGATACGGTGACGTGTGCGTTGCGGCAACGGGAGAGGACATTTTCAAGCTTTTGAAAAAAGGAAACAAGCTCATCTGCTGGTCGGCAAAAGAGATTATCACTCTTGCCGACGGGCTGGGCATAGGAAACAGTGTTCGTCAGCGGTTTGAAGATATCTCGCTGATGGCTTACGTGCTGTCTCCTGCCGACAACGGAGTTTCTTTTGGAAAAGTGGCGCTTGACCGTTTGGCGGTCACCTCAAAGGAGCCCAGAGCAGATCTGCTGCCGCAGCTGCTTCACAGCATAAATGCAGATATGACAGAAGAGGCAGAAAATCTCTACCGCAATATAGAAAGGCCCCTTTGCGCCGTGCTTTCATCCATGGAGCAGAGAGGTGTGGGTGTTGATGCAGATGCCCTCAAGGTTTTTTCCGAGCGGTTGTCAAGAGAGCTGTCAGAGGAGGAGCAGGCGATCTATCAGCTGGCAGGTGGAGAGTTTAATATCAACTCTCCCAAGCAACTGGGGACGGTGCTGTTTGAAAAGCTTCGGCTGCCTCATTTCAAAAAAACAAAGAGCGGGTATTCTACCGATGCAGAGGTTTTGGCAAAGCTGGAGCCGTATCATCCCATCGTGGGACTGATATTGGACTACCGCAGAGACGCAAAGTTGAAAAGCACCTATTGCGACGGACTTTCAAAGCAGATCGCACCTGACGGCAGGATACACACCACTTTCAAGCAGACAATGACCATGACCGGGCGGCTCTCGTCAGCAGAACCAAATTTGCAAAACATTCCTGTCCGCAGCAGCAAGGGCAGGGAGCTGAGACGTTTTTTTGCCGCAAAGGAGGGCTGTGTTCTTATAGACGCAGACTATTCCCAGATAGAGCTGAGGGTGCTTGCTCATATCTCGGGAGACAAAGCGCTGAGGGAAGCGTTTCTTTCCGGCGCAGACGTTCACTCGGTCACAGCAAGCCAGATTTTTGGGGTTCCGCTCCAATCGGTGACCCACGAGATGAGATCCCGTGCAAAAACCATAAATTTTGGCATTATTTACGGAATGGGAGACTATACGCTGTCTCAGGACCTGAGAGTGAGCCGAAAGGCGGCAGGAGAATACATTGACAGCTATTTCAGGCAGTTCCCCGACGTAAAGAGCTATATGGAGGACACAAAAAAACAGGCGTACGCCGACGGATACGTGACCACCATGTTTGGCCGCAGAAGGTATATTCCCGAGCTTGCCGCAAAAAATGCAAACCTTCGGGCATTTGGCGAGCGGGTGGCGATGAATACACCCATTCAGGGAAGTGCGGCAGATATCATAAAAATTGCAATGATAAAAACCGAGGAGATGCTGGACAGGGCGGGGATCGACGCTCACCTTGTGCTTCAGATCCACGATGAGCTGATGGTGGAGACAAGCAGGGAGCATCTGGAGGCGGCGCAAAAGATTCTTTTTGACGCCATGACACAGGCGGCGGAAACGGCGGTCCCGCTGACGGTTGACGTGGGTGTGGGAAAAAGCTGGTATGACGCAAAGCAGGATTGAATATTTTGAAGAATCAGAGGTTTTAGGATTATGGCACTGAAAAATCTTTTTGGAAAAAAGGCAAGAATGCTTCTTGTTTATCCCGATTATACCGACAGAGAGCTGTCGGGAAAGACCACGGGCGGAAATTACAGTGAGGGACTGGCAAGTATTTCTGCAGTTCTCAAGGAGGCGGGACACTCCGTCAAGCTGATGCACCTTTTGTACCTCCACACAGAGCAGGAGTTCAAGCAAAAGCTCAAGGATCTGGGTGAATTTGACATCATCGGATTTTCTATCCGCACCACGGCGTTTCCCGACTGCACCACCTATATAAAATGGGCAAAAGAGCTGTGCCCCGACGTGTTCATCACCTGCGGAAGCTATCACTGCACCCTTGCGCCCGAGGAGGTTATTGAGGTGGAGGGCGTGGACTGCGTCTGTATCGGTGACGGTGAGTATGCCGATCTTGAGCTCTGTGACAAAATGTCTGCAGGCGAGGACTACACCGACGTGGAGAGCATGTGGTTTCGCATGGATGACGGTAGCATAAAGAAAAACCCCGTGCGTCCTCTGTTTGAGGATCTTGACCGTCTGCCCATCCCCGATTTTGAGCTGTTTGACTATGACAATCTTGACAGCGTAAAGGTTGGCACTGCCATTGTTATGATGAGCCGCGGATGCCGCTACAACTGCACCTATTGCGGAAACTCACAGTTCCGCAACGTGTATCCCAACAAAAAGATCTACTCAAGATTCCGCTCTCCCCAAAATGGAATTTTGTACCTCAAGACATTGCTTGAAAAGCATCCTCAGATCAAGGTCATCAATTTCCGTGACGCGATCTTTAACATGATCCCCGAGTGGTTTGATGAGTTTATTGACCTCTACACAAAAGAGATTCATCTTCCCTTTACCGGCAATATTCGCTTTGATATTCTCACAGAGGATACGGTGCGTCGTATGAAAGAAGCGGGATGCTACACCATCGATATGGGACTTGAGAGCGGCGATCAGGAGATGCGGTTCAAGTATCTCAAGAGATATATGACCGACGAAATGATCATCAACTGCAGCAAGTGGTTTCACAAGCACGGCATCGCCCAGTTGACCTACAACATCATCGGTCTGCCCTATGAGGACAAGCACCGCGCGCTAAAAACAATCAAGCTCAACGCAAAAGCAGGTGCGGACAGGGTGATACCAAACATCTTTTATCCCTATCCCGGCACAAAGCTTTATGACATCGCCATGGAGGGCGGCTTTATACCCGAGGGCGGAGTTTCACCCGATGCAAGGGTTCCGCTGGTACAGCCCCAGTTCCCCGAGCATGAGGTTTTGTATCTTCAGGCGTATTTTGCACATTTTGTACGCAGATACAAATGGGCGTATGCAATGCCCAAATGGCTGGGGACAAAATACGAGAAATGGCTGGACGTTCGTGCCACAGGAAAGCACGTTCCCTACAAATTTTACGTCAAGCTTCATGACGGCTACGCATTTTGCCGCAACAAGCTGAAAAATTTCCTTGTTGACCACCTGCCCAAGCTGTATATGAAGCTGAGAATGATGAAACACAAGAGAAAGGCGGAGGGCTGATTTTTGCGCCCTTTCCGTAAAAAGTGACTTATGTCAGGAACACTCTATGTTGTGCCCACCCCCATTGGAAACATGGGGGACATCACCGACCGTGCCAGGAGAGTGCTGGAGGAATGTGATTTTGTAGCGGCAGAGGACACCCGTGTGGGCGGAAAGCTGCTGATGCTTTTGGGCATAAAAAAACCCCTTGTGTGCTTTCAGGAGCATACGGGCAAAAAAGAAAGTGAGCATCTGGTGTCACGGATACTGGAGGGTGAGACCTGCGCTCTCATCACCGATGCCGGAACGCCCGCTGTCAGCGACCCCGGTGAAAAGCTGGTGGCACTGGCAAGGGAGATGGGGGTGGAGGTTTGTGCGCTTCCCGGTGCATGCGCCGCCATCTGTGCGCTTTCGGCCTCGGGCCTTCCATCAAGGAGATTTTGCTTTGAGGGCTTTTTGCCTGACGGCGCAGGAGAGCGGAGTGAGAGAATCAGCCAGCTCAAAACCGAAAAGCGGACTTTTATTCTCTACGTGTCGCCTCACGATGCAAAAAAATATCTTTGCGAGCTGGCAGATGCCATGCCCCACCGCAGATGCGTGCTGGCAAAGGAGCTGACAAAGGTTCATGAAAAATATTTTTGCGCTACGCTCCGTCAGGTATACGAGCAGTTTTGTGCCCTTTCCGAGAGCCAACAGCGGGGCGAGTACGTGTTGATTTGCGAGGGATTGCCAAAAGAGGATGCTTTTTGGGAATCTATGACCGTTGAGCAGCACGTAGAGCATTATATTTCCATGGGATTGTCAAAAATGGACGCCTGCAAGCAGACAGCCCGTGACCGCGGAGTGGGAAAGGGCGTCATATACGATCTGCTGAACAAGAGCGGAAAGTAAAAAGTATCTCCGCAACGTGATTTTTTGAAAAAAGGAATTGATCTTCATGCACAAACGCCGTTTCTTGATATTTTTTCTTCTTTTTGCGGTTCTTGCGGGAACGGTTCCCTTTTTTGCGCTTGCAACCGATGAGTCAGCTTTTGGACTGAATATTTCCTGTCCCGATTCTGTCACCGTGGGCAGTGAGTTGCGTGTTACCGTTTCACTGAAAGATCCCAAAAAAGCGCTGGCGGGGCTGGAATTTTCATTGAAATACGATCCGGCGGTGGTGGAGCCGAAGATCACAAAAAACGATGCGGGGCAAATGGATGCTTTTTCAAAAATAATCTTGTCCGGCTGGGAGCAGATGAGCAGTATTTTGATCTCCGATTCTGCGTACGTTTTGCGCTATCTCATGCCCGACGGGGGCACTCCCGTCACAAAATCGAATGAGCTGGTGATCGAGATTCCTTTTCTCGTAAAAGGCACGGGAAACGCAGTGTTTTCTGTGGCAGACAGCGAGATAGTGGGCATCTGTGACGACGAGTTTTTGACGCTGACAGGCGGTATCGGAGGACAGGCAGTTTGCAGAGCTGTGGGAGAGAGCGACAGCGTATCCGTCATCCTTTCGGGAGCGGAATCCGCCTCCGCAAAAGGAAAATATCAGGTCACGGCAACAGTGACAAACGTTGGAGACCCGTCGGGAGTCATCGGCGTGGAGTTTGAGCTCTGCTATGACAAAAACGTTTTTTCTCCCGAGATCACCTCCAACACAAGCTCCGAGATGGATGTTTTTATGGAGAACATGCCTGCAGACGGCTGGGAGCAGATGTGCACCCTCGATGCCGAGAACGGCAGATATATACTTCGGTTTGCGGCAATGTCTGTGGGGGACAAGGATGAAGAAATTTTGAAAAAAGGAAATTCGTTTTCTGTGGTTATTCCATTTATTACGGAAGACAGAGAGGGCGAATACGGGATTTTTTCCGTGACGGATGAGGTTCTTGCCGTCAATGCGGATTCCGGCATACTGTCGGGAGTGGGCAGCCGGATATCGGTTCCCGTTACGGAGAGCATCACACCTGTGATCCCCGATATTTTTTGGGAGGAAGACGGATTTTTGCGGGGCGTAAAGGCAGGCATGTCTCTGTCTGAGCTGTCGCAGGCTCTTGGGGGCGCTCAGCTTTTTGACAAAAACGGAGTTCCTGTCACCAACGGCAACGCAAAAAGCGGACTGACCTTTCTCATTGGCGGAAAAACCCTGACGGTGTGCGTCACGGGCGATGCCAACGGCAACGGCGTTGTGGATTCTACCGACTATATCATGGCAAAAAGAATGTGTCTGGGCACCTACGAGGGAGCCGAATACGCTCTCTTTGCGGCGGCGATCTCCGGCGGAAACACCGTCACCACCTCCGATTACGTAAAGCTCAAGCGACACGTTTTGGGAACCTACGACATTTTTGGTGAATGATATGAAAAAAATACTGACTTTGTTTCTTGCTGTGGTGCTGTGCGCCTCTGCTCTTGCAAGCTGCGGTATTGATTCGGAACGGGCGGACAGGTGCGCGGTGGATTATCTTTTGGGATTGCTGTCGGGGGATAACGAAAAGCTGAGGGCCACTCTTCATCCCGATCACCGTGACAGCGCCATGCCCGACAATGATTTTTTTGAAAAACTGAAAAAAATTGAGATCACCGTAGGGGACACACTTTACGGAATGGATTCTGCAGACAAAAAATACTCTGACGACACAGGGCTTGATGGCCGAGTGCTGGTGTGTGATTTTGTGGCAGATATTGACTATATGTACTATTCGATTCAATTTGTGATTCTGGAAAACGATAACGGCTATGGCATCGTGGGTTGCAACGTGGATTATTGTACCGACGAAAAATACTACCAAGCCGTCTCCTGACGGCTTTTTTTGAAAAGGAAGACGGGCATGAAGAAAAACGCAGTGAACGTTGCAAAAAACCTGTTGCTAAACACCGTTGGAAGCATCATATACGCAGCAGGCGTGGCAATGTTTTTGGATCCCAACGGGCTGGCACCGGGCGGTGTGTCGGGTATTTCCATAATTCTGCACAAGCTGTTTGATTTTTTTGAAACGGGAACCTGGGTGATATTTCTCAACGTGCCCATCATGCTTTTGGGTCTGTGGAAGCTGGGGTTCAGATTTTTGTATTCTACCATCTGGTCGGTAGTGATTGCCTCTGTGGCAATGAACCTGTTTTCCGAGTTTCCCGGCTCGCTGACCGATGATCCTCTCCTTGCATCCGTGGCAGGCGCCGTCATGGTGGCGGCGGGTATCGGTCTGGTGTTTCGCTCAGGGGGAACCACGGGAGGTACGGATGTTATTGTTCGTTTGTTGAGAATGAAATTTCCCCACCTGTCCACGGGCGTGATCTTTTCCGTTACCGACGGCATCGTGGTTGTGGCGGCCGGATTTGCTTTTGGAAATATCGACAACTCCCTGTATGCCGGAATTGCGGTGCTGGTGAATATGTTTGTGCTCAACACGGTGCTGTACGGCTCTGATGAGGCCAGAATGGTTTATATCATCAGCAAAAAAGATGACCTTATTGCTGCCCGTCTGCTGAATGAGCTGGATGCAGGCGTCACGTTTTTGGACGGAACGGGCGCATATACCGGAGACAAAAAGCAGGTTTTGATGTGCGTCATGAGGATGCGAACACTGCCCTCTGCTCGTGCCATTGTCAAGCAGGAGGACGGGGATGCTTTTATGATCGTTACAAAAGCCACCAGCGTTTTTGGCGAGGGATTTAAGAGCCACTCCGACGAGGAGCTGTAAAAAACAAAAAAGAGGAACGCCCCTATGAAAAAAATGGAAAGATCCGTTTATCTTGACCGACTGAGAGGTGCATTTTTGTGCCGTGCTGCGGGCTGTACTCTGGGCGCGCCCGTGGAGGGCTGGAGCTCTGCAAAAATGAAAGAATACGCAGAGGAAACGGGTGTGGAATTTCCCCCTGCCGATTATTGGGATTCTGTTCCCAACCCCGATGAGCCGCGTTATCTGGTGGAGAAGTTCAAAAATTATACCAAGCCGTACCTTGATGGGATCCCCTGCGATGATGACGTGGGATACACTCTTTTGTCACTTTTGATAGCAGAGGAAGCAAAAAATTATCCGGCCATAACCCTTGATGACGTGGCGAAATGCTGGAAAAAATACATCACTCTTGCTTGGACTGCGGAGGAGGTCGCCCTGTCCAATCTGAAAAAAGGGATCCCCCCCTCAAAAGCTGCAGAGGCAGACAACCCTTATGACGAGTGGATCGGTGCGGATATCCGCTGTGACGGGTATGCATATATGAACCCCTGCAACCCTGCCGTTGCGGCAGATATGGCAGAGGTTGACGCTCTTATCTCACACAGAGGAGAGGGCGTATATGGCTCACGTTATTTTGCGGCGGCAATATCCCTGGCTTTTTTGCACGGAAATACAAAAACCGCTCTGACAGAGGCGCTGGAATATATTCCCGACTCCAGCCGTTTGCACGATTGTATCAGCTGGGCGCTGGGACTTTGGGGAAAGGTATCCGACCCGTTGGAGGCATCACGGCTGGTGGATGAACGGTATCCCGATATGCACCCCGTACATACAATAAACAATGCGGCTCTCACCGTTTTTGCTCTTTCCATTGGCGGAGCAGACGGCGGAAAGGTGATCGCAAACGCAGTTGCAATGGCTCATGACTGTGACTGCACTGCCGCAACTGCCGGCTCTCTGGCAGGTGCAGCTTACGGAACAAAATGCCTGGCTCCTCACTGGTATTCCTGCTTTGGGGATTCGCTTCGAAGCTATTTTAACGGAGACAGGGAATACAGTATTGAAGATATTCTCAACAGATTTTGCAAAAAGGCAGAACGTTTTTTGATATGAAGCTTTTTGATCTGCTGTCACACACCGAAACTTTGATACAAAGAATAAAAAACTGCAACAAGCCCGTTTTTCTTTACGGAATGGGAGACGGGGCGGAAAAAATAAATTCTTATCTCCTGTCCCGGGGCATCACACCTGTGGGAGTGGTGGCATCGGATGGCTTTTTGCGAAACCAAAAATTTTTGGGCTTTGAGGTAAAAAGCATTGGGGAGACCGAGGAAAAATACGGCAACCTGTGTCTGGTGCTCTGCTTTGGGCTGGAGGGAGACAAGACGGAGCTGTTGAAAAGCATCTCCTCACGGCATACCGTTGTGTCCCCAAACCTGCCCGTAGTGGGAGACGGGGTGTGCGATATTGACTACGTGACGGAAAACATGGAGATGTTTCAGCGGGTATACGACGCTTTGGCAGACGATGCTTCGAGAGAGGTATTGGTATCGGTTTTGCGGTACAATATCAGCGGCGATCCGTCATACCTGTTTTTGCACCCCT
Source organism: Eubacteriales bacterium (assembly GCA_045538555.1). Taxonomy (GTDB): domain Bacteria; phylum Bacillota; class Clostridia; order Oscillospirales; family CAG-382; genus Coliplasma. The sequence continues at coordinate 9,457 of JAZSRP010000046.1, read as the reverse complement.
GTTGTGAGAAAGTTCCAAAGAGCTTTTTTGACCGAAGCGGACTCCATATTGACGTGGGGGCATACGACGGAGACACGGTGGAATACTTTTTTGAAGAGTCAAACGGAGACCGACATGTAGCGGCTTTTGAACCCGATCCCCACACGTTCAAAAAGCTGAAAAGAAACACGGAAAAATACAGCAACGTTTCCTGCCACAACAAGTGTGTTGGGCGGAGAAGCGGAGTCACACTTTTTGACACGGGCAAGGGCAGAGGAACTCACGGCGGATCGGGAAGCGATGCGGTAGAAACTGTCAGCATCGACGATTTTTGCGGATACAAAAACATCTCATCACAGGGCATCTGTCTCGGAAGCATCAAGATCGATGCGGAGGGGATGGATGAGGAGGTTATTGCAGGTGCCGCCAACACTCTGTATTGCTGCAGGAGCAACCTGTGGGTGTCGCTGTACCACCGCGCCCACGACTTGCTGGAGATTCCCGTGCTTTTGATGAGATACGGCTACGGTTACAAATTTTATCTTCGCAAAAAGCAGTACGTTCCCGCATGGGACGTATGGCTCTTTGCAATAAAATAATCACAAAAAACGGTTTTTTTGAAAGGGGAAAATACAATGAGCTTTGCAGAAAAAGAGATCAATGCCATCAGCGGAAACGTATTTGAGGACATCGGAAAAAAATGGATGCTTGTGTCTGCGGCAAAGAATGACGGAACCGTCAACACCATGACTGCCAGCTGGGGAATGATGGGTGTTTTGTGGGGAAAAGAGGTTTTTGTCTGTTTTGTGCGCCCCCAGAGATATACCCATGAGTTTACGGAAGAGAGCGACAGGATATCCCTTGCTTTCTTTGGAGAGGAAAAGCGAGATGCGCTCAAGCTCTGTGGAAGCAAGAGCGGACGTGACTGCAACAAAATTGCGCTTTCGGGCCTCACCTTCTTTTGTGATGACTTTGGTGTGGGATTTTTGGAGGCAGAGCGCATTATCTACGGCAAAAAGCTGTATTGCGGACGTCTTGATCCCGCCTGCTTTTTGACCCCCGAGATCGAAAAATGGTACAACGACGATTATCACACGGTATATATTTGCGAGATCACAAAAGTTTTGGAAAAGGAGTAAACACTGTTTATGCTTGTTTCACGAATTGCCGAGGCGGCATCAGAGGGCAGCTTTGATTCCGTTTTGCAGTCGCTCTATCCCAACTCGGACGTCCGGTCAAAGCGTCGGAGACTGGCACATCTGGCCCAAAACTTTATGGAGCTGTACGGCGATCTGGAGGCAGAGGTGTTTTCTGTTCCGGGCAGGACCGAGCTTTTGGGCAATCACACCGATCACAACAACGGCTGCGTTCTTGCAGCCGGAGTGGATATCGATATTATTGCGGTGGCGGCACCAACAGGTGAGCCGGTTGTCCGTATGAAAAGCGAGGGATACCGTGAGGATGTGGTATGTCTTGAGCAGTTGACACCATCACAGGTTCGCAAGGGCAGCTCGGGGTCTATCATTGCAGGAATTGCGGATTATTTTGAAAAAAACGGGCTGAACATCGGCGGTTTTGCCGCGTATACCACCAGCGACGTGCTCACCGGCTCGGGGCTTTCCAGCTCGGCGGCTTTTGAGGTGATGTGTGCACAGATATTTTCTTGGTTTTTCAATGGCGGCAGTGTATCAAAAATGACACTTGCCAAGGCAGGAAAATATGCAGAAAACGTGTTTTTCGGAAAGCCCTGCGGTCTGATGGATCAGGCGGCGTGCGCTCACGGCGGATGTTTGTATATTGACTTTTCCAACCCCGAAAACATTGTCACAAAAAAGCTTTGCCTTGATCTCAACCATTTTGGATACCGTCTCTGCATCGTCAACACCGGAGGCAATCACGCTGATCTGACAGAGGACTACGCCTCAGTACCGTCGGAGATGCACTCTGTGGCTGCATTGATGGGCAAACACACACTGTCCGAGTGCGACGAGTCGGATTTTGTCAGCCGAATCTCCTATCTCCGCACCCTTGTGGGCGACAGAGCCATTCTTCGTGCGATGCACTTTTTTGCCGAAAACTCACGTGTGAAAAAGCAAAAAGAAGCACTGGAGCAGGGTGATTTTGACAGCTTTCTCTCTCTGGTGGAGGCGTCGGGAGATTCCTCGTTCAAATATCTCCAAAACGTATATACAAACCAAAACCCCTCTCAGCAGGGCATCTCTCTTGCTCTCTGCATAACCCGTCGGTTTGGCGCTGTGTGCAGGGTGCACGGAGGCGGGTTTGCAGGCACTATTCAGGCATACGTGAAAAACGAGAACCTGAACGACTACGTAAAAACCATCGAATCCGTGTTTGGCGACGGCAGCTGCCACGTGCTTACCGTCAGAGCCCACGGCGCTTGCGTGGTGAGAGAATCCGAGATAGTTGACTGATTCCCTTTTTTACCGAAAGGAAAAGAATGAAAGCAAAGGTTTTTGTGCTGTTTTCCTCCTCAAAGGGCAACTGCACCTACATAAAAAACGGAAAAGACGAGATTCTCATTGATATGGGGATATCTGCCCGCAGAGTGGAGGCGCGTCTGCGTGAGCTGGGAAGCTCTCTGTCAAAGATCACGGCGGTTTTTGTGACCCATGAGCATACGGATCATATCAAGGGGCTGGAAACGTTGTCAAAAAATTTTTTGGTTCCCATATATGCACCGCCGGAGTGCTGTGAGTATATCTCCTGTGTCATGCCGTCCACTGTGCAAAACCTTGTTCCCACCTCGCCCGGAAGCGCAGTATGGCTGGAGGAAACGGCATTCTACTCGGTTCCTACTCCACACGATGCGAGAAAAAGCGTAGGGTTTAGGATCAACCTCGGTACGGAAAAGCTGGGATATTTTACGGACATCGGATGTCTCACAGAGGGTATCCTCAGAGGACTCTCCGGCTGTGACCGTGTGGTTTTGGAATCCAACCACGACGTGGTGATGCTAAAAGAGGGGAGCTATCCATACCCGCTGAAAAAAAGGATCCTCGGCACACGGGGGCACCTTTCCAACACGGATTGTGCCAAGCTTTTGCCTCATCTGGCGGCGCACGGGACCCGCTCCTTTGTGCTGGCGCACCTGAGCGAGGAAAACAACCGTCCGGAGCTTGCTTTTTCGCAGAGTCGTGATGCGCTGGTGGAAAAAGGTTTTGATGTGTTTGAAACAGCAGAGGAACGGGGCGAACACCAAGGAGTATGTTTGAGAGTTGCTTTGCCTTCGACCCCCGTAGAACTCATCTGAATTGAAGGCGTGAAAAGAGCGCAGAACACACAAAAAACAATGTAAAAGTTGTACTGATTAACGCTTTTTCAGCCGTGGGATAAATTGACGTCTGTCTATGATTCCCGCAAGTAAGTTTATAGGTAAAAAAGAGCCGATTTTCGGCTCTTTTTATTATATTTTTTTGTGTTTTGAACGATCAGCCCCCGACGCTGTACAACGGTACTGCAAGGGGGCGGATCGTCCAATCTGCATCACTTTTCACGCCTTCAGGCAGCGTCTTCGATTCTTCGTTGACACAGCATCTTCAGTGGTAATAAAAAAGAGTGGAACAAATTTTTATTATATAATGCCCGCTTTTGAAAAAGCGGGGCAAAACTTTTGAAAATAGTTTGAGAAAAAAGACAGCTTTGGTATAAAAAGCTGTCTTTTTGATATTCATAGCGGGAATAGCTGCTTGAAATTTTGAATACCCCCCTGTTACGGATGGGAAGTCGTTTCCGTTCACAACTTCACCCACCGACAAGCGCCGACAGGCAAAGAAAAAGTTTTGTGTCACTTTTTCAAAAGTGACAAGCTATTTAAAGTAATTATAAATAGATCTCAAAATTTTGAATACCCCCCTGTTACGGATGGGAAGATGTTTTCATTCACAACTTCACCCACCGACAAGCGCCGACAGGCAAAGAAAAAGTTTTGTGTCACTTTTTCAAAAGTGACAACCATATTAAAATAATTATAAAAAAGATCTCAAAATTTTGAATACCCCTTGCTGCGGATGGGAAGATGCTTTCATTCATAACTTTACCCATCGACAAGCGCCGACAGGCAAATAAAAATACTTGACTAATGATATTAAATGGTGTAGACTTAAAAATTGAGGGAGTGTGATTATATGATACTTGAACACAAAAGGGATTTTTCACCTGCATCCATAGCGCAGGCAACCACCGCAAACCGCCAGCGCACATCTGCATATATTTCACGCCGTGCCGACCTGCGCGGCAAAATCGCCTTTACTTTTGCCAAAAAACAGGAAGATCCTTGTGACAAGTGCTTTACACTATACAAAAAGGGTGGTGTATGGCAGCTTGGTGTCCATATCGCCGACGTTGCGGAGTTTGTTTGTCCCGAATCACCGCTGGATCGGGATGCATATGCACGCACCTGCGCTCTCAACACTCCGTTTTTCAGCTCCCCCATGCTTCCAAAAACTTTGATCACCGATAGCTGCAACCTGTCCGAAAACGTTGACCGTCTTACACTGTCCGTTTTATTGGACATAAATGAGCAAGGTAAGCTTTTGTCGGTATCCATAGATGAGAGCGTGGTACGAGTTGCAAAGCAATGTATATACAGCGAGACAGACGCGCTGTTTTTGTCATCTGATCCTTCGGGAGTGATGGCTTTGCGGGAAAAATACGCACAGCTTGCTCCCGTGTTGACAGAAATGTACGAGCTGGGCGGAATGCTGAGACACAACCGCATCCAAAGGGGCGGAATAAGCATTGATTCCTATGAACGGGAATACATATACGGCAGAGATGGAAAAATAGAAGAAATGACCGTGACTGCCATTTCCGATACAGCCGCCATGGTGGAAGAATTTGTTCGCTTTGCTTCTGCAGCTGTTGGAAAATACATGAGTCAAAACGGGATTCCATGTATATTTGTAGGAAAATCTGCGCCAAAGAAACAAGAGCTGGAATTTTTGGGCAATATATATGGAATAACGTGTGACAAGAATACCAAAGATGAGGCATATCTGTCTTCAATTCTTGAGTCGGCATCAATAGAGCTGTCATATCCCATGATATGCGAGCTTGCGGAATCGATGATGCCGCCGCCTGTTTTTTCTCAAATGCCTGTAAATGATGTATACACGGCATATGATCAAGTGGTCTCATTTGTGAATCCCACAGAGCGATACTGTGATTTGCTGGTACAGCAGCTTGTCAAGGAATCACTGCTGGCAAAAAAACAGCAAAAATCCGATATGCGTCGGTTTTTGTTAAAGGTTGATGCTTTTGCAGCAATGGCAAACCTTGTTGCAAGAACAGCAGAGGGTTTTTTGGCAAGTACAAAGCGGGATTATTTTGCAGAAATACACGAAAAACATGCAGAGCCCTTTGATTGTATGGTAGTATTGCGCCATGGCGAGCTGCGCGCTGTTCTTTCGGGCGGCATTCTGGCAAGATTTTGTCCTGCATCAAATCCCACAGTGGCACCGGAGGGAATGCTGCTTGCAGGAGCGGCAGTGAGGTCCGGAGAGCTGATAAAGGCGCGTTACGTAGAGACCGACGGTGACGGAAATTGCATCGTCGCTCCTGTCGTGGATGTTTCACGTGAAACATCCGAGGAAAGTCACTTTTAGTCAGCTTTTTGTGTTTCACGTGAAACAATTTACGTGAATATAAAAGGAGAAATTGATGAAAAGAATATTTTGCTGCCTGATATTGACAGTAATGCTTGCTGTATTTTGCGGGTGTGAAAACGTCTCATATAGGGAGGAAACGTCTCAAATACCTATAGAAGACAGCTCCGACGTGTATGAGGAGCTGGTGAGCCGGCTGCCGGACCTGCCTCCCGAGTATGACGGGCACACCTTTGTTATCGCCACCAATGCCAAGGAATATTTTTATGTAGACGAGGAGTCATCAGGCACTATCAGCCGTGCCGTAGCGGAACGGAACCTGTTTTTGGAAGAAAAATACGGGGTTTCCGTTGAGGTCAAGGAGATATCTGACTCAAAAGTGGTATCCGAAGTAAAATCCGCCGTTGAATCGGGGCTGGAATACTGTGACCTGCTATCAGTATCGGCAAAAAAGACTGCTGAGCTTGCACTGGCGGGAATGCTCACAGATATGAACACCCTGCCGGATTTTGATGCAACCTCTTCCTTTTTTGACAGCAGAACAGCCACATCCCTTGCAACCAACGGCACGCTCTACCTTTTGCCTGACCCGTCAAATATCGTATACGAAAACGCAAACGTTGTGTTTTTCAACCGTTCCCTCATTGAAAACGCAGGACACAAAAGTCCGGAAATCCTTGTATCTCAAGGAAAATGGACTTGGGATGCCATGTATGAGATCATGGCAGATGCCTGCACCACCATGGACAAATCAATTGCTGATCTTGAAAAGGATACCTATGGATTTGGCGCTTTTGAGCGGACCGGAACCTTTCCTATCGTTATGTGGGCGGCGTGCGGAATGCCTTTTACCGGCAATACCTACAAAACTCCCGTCACTCTTGCTCTCTCAACAGAAAAAATCACTGATGTCACAACCAAGCTGCGAGGTTATTACAACACACGTGCGCTGATGCCCAGCGAAAAAAACGACCTTGCCGCTGCATTTGAAAACGGACGGCTGGTGTTTATGTTTCATCGACTTGAGTATCTCCATGGTATTCGGGACGGCGGAACCGAGGGCTCGCAGTACGGATTTGTACCTATGCCAAAGCTTGATGAGAGCCAGAGCGACTATTATTGCTACGTTGACAACGGTTGCAGAGTTTTTTCTGTTCCAAAGTGCATCAAGGATCCAAAAAAGACCTCTGCTCTCCTTACAGCTACCTGTGCCGCAGGCGGCAGAACCGTCAAGGACGCTTTTGTAAAATCATATATCGCTCTGTATATGAACTCAAATGCAGAGACGATGATGCTCAAAACCGTTGTTGACAGTATTTGTTTTGACTTCTGTGCCGTTTATGGGACACAAAACCGCCATATCCGTGCCGCATCTACAGAGGCGCTCATCAACTGTCTTGATTACGGCAGCAGTATAAAAAATATTTTTGCCACCAGACTGCAGCCATTTTTGGATGCGGTGGACGAGAATTTCAATAAATCCACTTGATTTATGGGCAATAATGGGATATAATAACAAATTGATAAAAAATAAAAATTTTTTTGTAAAAACTATGAGGTGAATCTTATGAACGTCAAGAAATCCGTAGAAGATCTTCAGGTTGCAGGCAAGCGAGTGCTTGTTCGCTGTGACTTCAACGTGCCTCTCAAAAACGGTGTCATCACCGATGAGAACCGCATCGTTGCCGCACTTCCCACCATTGAGTTTTTGAGAGACAAGGGCGCAAAAGTTATCCTTTGCTCTCACCTTGGCAAGCCCAAGGGAGAGCCCAAACCCGAGTATTCTCTGGCTCCCGTTGCTGTCCGCCTTGGCGAAAAGCTGGGTGTTGACGTTGTTTTTGCCGCTGACGACTGTGTTGTAGGCGAGAATGCAAAAAAAGCTGTTGAGGCAATGGAAGACGGCGATATCGTTCTTCTTCAGAACACCAGATACCGCGCTGAGGAGACCAAAAACGGTGAGAACTTCTCCAAAGAGCTTGCTTCTCTCTGCGACGTGTTTGTAAACGACGCTTTTGGCGCCGCTCACAGAGCTCATTGCTCCACCGTTGGTGTTGCTTCCTACGTTGAAGAGTCCGCAAACGGATTCCTCATGGCAAAAGAGATCAAATTCCTCGGCGACGCTGTCAACAACCCCGTCAGACCTTTTGTCACCATTCTTGGCGGCGCAAAGGTTGCTGACAAGCTGGCTGTTATTGAAAACCTGCTCAACAAGGCAGACTGCCTCATCATCGGCGGCGGTATGGCATACACATTCCTCAAGGCACAGGGCAAAGAGGTTGGTACCTCCCTGGTTGACGACGAAAAGATCGACTACTGCAAAGAAATGCTCAACAGAGCAGCAGAAAAAGGCGTTGAGATCCTTCTGCCCGTTGACTGTGTCATCACAAAGGATTTCCCCAACCCCATCGATGCAGAGATCGAGGTCTCCGTTGTTGATGCCGGCTGCGTTCCCGCAGATATGATGTCTCTTGATATCGGTCCCAAGACCCGTGAGCTGTTTGCTTCCAAAGTAAAGAGTGCAAAAACCGTTGTTTGGAACGGCCCCATGGGCGTGTTTGAAAACCCCATCCTTGCAGGCGGCACCATTGCTGTGGCAAAAGCGCTTTCTGAGGCAGATGCAACCACCATCATCGGCGGCGGCGACTCTGCAGCGGCTGTCAACCAGCTGGGATTTGGCGACAAGATGAGCCACATTTCCACCGGCGGCGGCGCTTCCCTTGAGTACCTTGAGGGCAAAGAGCTTCCCGGCATTGCCGCAATGAGCGACAAATAATAAAGATTTTTTGACAAAAGAGGAATAAAAAATGAACAAGAATCTCAGAAAAGCCGTTATTGCCGGCAACTGGAAGATGAACAAGACTCCTGCAGAGGCAGTTGAGCTGATCAACGCCATCAAAGCAGAGATCGAGGGCAAAGAGGTTGGCGGATGCGATATTATTGCTTGCGTTCCCTACGTTGACATTGCTGTTGCAGTTGAGGCGGCAAAGGGCAGCGCCATCAAGATCGGCGCAGAGAACTGCCATTGGGAAAAGAGCGGTGCTTTTACCGGTGAGATCAGCGCAGATATGCTGGTTGCATGCGGTGTTGAGTACGTTATCATCGGCCACAGCGAGCGCAGACAGTTCTTTGGCGAGACCGACGTTACTGTCAACAAGCGTGTTCATGCCGCACTTGATGCAGGACTCAAGGTTATTCTTTGCGTAGGCGAGCTTCTCACCGAGCGTGAGCAGGGCATCACCGCAGAGATCGTTGCTCTTCAGACCAAGATCGCTCTCATGGGCGTCAGCGCTGAGCAGATGAAAAACATTATCATCGCATACGAGCCCGTATGGGCTATCGGCACCGGCAAAACCGCTACTGCTGAGCAGGCAGACGAGGTTTGCGGCATCATCCGCGGCGTCGTTGCAGGTCTGTACTGTGATTGCGTTGCAAATGCAACCACTATTCAGTATGGCGGCTCCATGAATGCCAAGAATGCTGACGAGCTTCTCTCCAAGGAGAACGTTGACGGCGGACTCATCGGCGGCGCATCGCTGAAAGCTGCTGATTTTGCGGTGATCATCTCTGCCGCTAATTGAAGCCGTGAAAAGAGCGCAGACCACACAAAAAAGAATGTAAAAGTTGTACTGATTAGTGCTTTTACAGCTGTGGGATAAATTGACGTCTGTCGATGATTCTCGCAAGTAAGTTTATAGGTAAAAAAGAGCCGAAAATCGGCTCTTTTTATTATATTTTTTTGTGTTTTGAACGAACCTCACCTCTCGTCGTACAATAGTACGCCTTCGGGATCGGTTCGTCCAATCTGCATCACTTTTCACGCCTTCAGGCAGGTGCAGTCGGTGAAAAGAGCGCAG